>CAZVCC010000145.1:0-1502 GCA_964626015.1 uncultured Ignavibacteriaceae bacterium | reverse complement strand
TATAATTTTAATAACAAAGTAAAATAATTCTTGTATGAAGAAGTTTATTCTAATGTCAGCATTGGTTATCTGCATGTTAATGGGAATAGAAAATGCAGATGCAAAACCGAGAATTATTATTGGAGAGAATCCTTATAGACTTTTGCCAGAGTCGATTATTATTCAAAGGGTGATACTGAACTCGAATAATGTGTCGGCGTATTTTCAGAATACGGGAATTTTTGACCAGAACACTGCATCGGGTAACACAGCAGGTTTAGAATGGCCAAAGGGTTCGGGAAGGACTGCCTGCTACACTGCAGGACTTAGTATAGGTTGTGGAATAAACGGACAGTATGCGCAGGTTATGGCTTCATATAAAGGCGAATATGCTCCCGGGACTTTTCAAAACGGGACATGGACGACAAATAACGATTTTAAGATGTACACAGTGCGGATTGGTGATAATGCTTCGAACAATCCCGACTATGCAAACTGGTACAAGATGGTGCCTTACGGCGCGCCATACAAAGACGTTAACGGTAATCATCAGTACGATGACGGAATAGACATACCCGGAATGCCAAATGCAAGTCAGACGATATTTGAGTGCATGGGTGACGGAGATCCATCACAAAGGTATCCGGGTGAAGGATTCGGAGGAGGTATTACTTCGCCGCTTCTTGGAGCGGAGATACATTTTATTTCATGGGCTTACTCGACTCCCGGAATTGAAGATGTACAGTTTATTAGTTATACTGTAATAAATAAAGGAACAGTAAGATGGGATTCAACGTTTACGGGAATATACGTTGATCCTGATCTTGGAGACCCAAGTGATGACTACATCGGATGCGATACAAATTTGAGTCTTGGATATTGTTATAATGCAGATAATGAAGATGGTTGGGGTGGTCCTCCAACATACGGGGTCTCACCTCCAGCTTTTGGTATAGATTTCTTTAGAACCCCGATTAATAAAGTTACAGGTGATACACTTGGAATGACATCTTTTATAACAGCTCAGAAACATTCGAGCCCATCTCCGTCATGCGAAACGGAGGCAAACGGCGAGCCGATTCCAGCATACCATTTTCTTCAGGGATTAAAGAAAGACCGTACACCTTTCATGGATATAACTAAAGTACCTCCAAAAAGGACAAAATATATTTTTTACGGCGACCCTGAAACAGGAGTCGGCTGGACTGAGTACAACGGCTACATGCAGAACTGCAACGGTGACACAACGGGTAACATACTGCCGGTAAGCTATCCCGGTGATAAGCGATTTATAATGAATTCAGGAGCTTATGATTTTAAAGTTATGCCGGGTGACACTCAGAGTATAGTACTATCACAGCTTGTACAAAGGGGAAGTGATAATAAAAACTCGGTGACAATGCTGAAGAGGCTAAGCGTACTTGCACAGTTATTGTACGACAATAATTTTAGTGTTAATGTGCTACCAACTATACCAATTGTTTCTCAAAGCGTAACACCTTTGAACTCAACGCAATGCTCCG
>CAZVCC010000144.1:0-1551 GCA_964626015.1 uncultured Ignavibacteriaceae bacterium | reverse complement strand
AAAAAATGTTTGTTTTAAATGGAAACAGACAACACATGAGCCAACAAATTAAAGCTGATTATTCAAAAACATATCTTCTTCCCCCATCATTGGAAGATTGGGTTCCTGCAAACCATCCTGTAAGATTTATAAGAGAGTTTGTTGAAAACCTTGACTTGAAAGAATTAGGATTCAAAGTAGAAAGCAATGCTGAAGGTCGCCCATTTTATAGTTCAGATATTATGTTAAAGATTTGGTTGTATGGATATTTTAATAAAGTCCGCAGTTCAAGAGAACTGGAGAAACAATCTAAAGAAAACATGGGATTATTGTGGTTAATAGGCATGGAAAGCCCGGATCATAATACAATATGGCGATTTTGGAAGAAAAATAAGAAAGTCTTAAGAAAGATATTTAAAGAATCCGTAATAACAGCAGACAAATTAGATTTGGTAGGAATGGTACTAAATGCAATAGACGGCACTAAGATAAAAGCATATTCGTCGAACAGAGGATTGAAACGGAAGGGAGAACTGGAAGAAATGTTACAAGCAATAGACGACTCAATCAACAAAATGACGAAAACAGTTGAGACAAACGAGAAAACAGAAACGGGGAGTTACAGCTTACCGAAAGAATTACAGGATAAAACAAAACTAAAAGAAAAGATACAAAAAGCTTTAGAACAGAAAACCAAAAAAGACAAAGGTCAAATTAATCCAGACGAACACGAAGCCCGTGTAATGCCAAATAACGGGAAAAAGGAGTTATCATATAATGCCCAGGCAGTAGTAGATTCGAAGAACGGATTAATAATAAGCGCAGAAGTCGTAAACGAAAGCAATGATGGAAGACAACTTGTACCGATGATAGAATCAGTAAAAGATACAATAGGAAGAATAGCGAAAGATAATCTGGCAGATGGCGGCTATGCAACGGCAGAGCAGGTAGGAAAAGCAGACGAAATGGGTTATAATGCAATAGTAAATTTAACAGGAGGGAACCAATTAAAACAAAATGAAGATGAACCATACCATCCGTCAAATTTCAGATACGACAAAGAAAAGGATGTAATGTATTGCCCTGAAAATAAAGAATTAAAATATATAAGGACAAAAGATTTTTATAATAAACGATACAAGGTGAGATTGTATAAAACTAATGCTTGCAAACAATGCAAGGTCAAAGCATTATGCTCAAAGAACAGATCAAGCCGAACAATAAAGTTAAGTGAATATCATGAATCAATAGAGCGGCAAAGATTACTAAATAAGGATATAAATGTGAGAGAAAAACTCAAGCAAAGAAAGGCGATAGTTGAGCCCATATTTGGGATAATAAAACATGCGCATAATTTCCGAAAATTTACATATAAGGGACTTGAAAATGCAAAGACACAGTGGCTTATGATATGCACAGCCGTAAACTTAAGAAAACTTTACAATGTATGGAGTGCAAATCAAATAAAATTTGCATAAGATGTAGGGGATACTACATCAAAAATAGAAATCTACCAATAAAAGTAAGAAAGAAACTCAGAATAACTTAAAAATTTTTGCAAGGTGTTCCCCC
>CAZVCC010000143.1:0-1577 GCA_964626015.1 uncultured Ignavibacteriaceae bacterium | reverse complement strand
ATGATGAGACGCTTGGGATGGACAGAATTTATTCGAGGTACAAAACAGACATTGCTATGTTCGGGAAGTGTTCGACGTATTCTTTTGTAAAATATGTTGAAAGAGGAATCGACGGCAACTGGATGAAGCAATTCAGTTCTAATCTGTTTGAATATGCCTACAACCACAGGAAAGGAATACCTATCGGACTGGGCGGATCGCTAATTGTTTATCCTTTACTAATAACGGATTCGGTTTCATTTGAACTTGTGGCTTTTCTCAAGACTTACACACCAAAACACTATGCGGCATTTGAATTTCCTGTGGTAATGGACTTCATAAATGAAACTTTATATTACCTTGAGACAACGCCATTGTGGGGTTCGCTTTATTTTTCAGGATTCAGGAAAGAAGTTCACAGGTTGTATTCTCCTGCTGCGTGGAAAGAAATCTCAAAAAGCATAAAGGCGTAAGCTAAGTAAGACATAATTTATTTTCTACCCGAATCATTTTTCTCTTGCATCTCTTATTAATATATGCCATATTATTGTATGGAAAAGAAACTTACTAAAAAACAGCAGAAGATTTTAGATTTTATTCTAAAATTTACGGAGGATAATTCATACCCTCCAACACTCAAAGAAATTGCCGATAAGTTTAAGATAACAGTCGGTACGATTCAGGACCATGTATTTGCATTGCAAAGGAAACAGTATCTGATGAAGAAACCTGATACTGCACGAGGATTCAGAGTTGTTAAAACTTCATCAGGCGAGAAAGTCAAACCTAAAGCAGAGGTGAACTACATACCACTGTACGGGAATGTAGCAGCCGGTGAGCCGATTTTTGCGTCTGACAATATACAGGGATATGTTGCGGTTGAAAAGAGCGCAAAGGGACACAACATTCATTTTGCACTCAAGGTAAAAGGCGACAGCATGATAGATGCGGGTATTTATGACGGCGATATAGTGATTGTCAGGAAACAGGAAACGGCAGAAAACGGCGAGGTAGTGATTGCATTGCTTGACGATGAAGCAACAGTTAAAACTTTGCGCAATAACAAGATTAAAGCATATCTTGAAGCTGCCAATCCGAATTACAAAGCAATAATGAACAGACCTTTTTCAATTATTGGCAAAGTAATTGAACTAAGAAGGCAGTTTCAGCAGATATAATTTTAAGAGCCGGTTTATCACAATAGGTATATAATCGCAGAGATTGCAAAGGCTGCGGTGTATGTAATTCTATATACAAAAGAAAAGATTTTACCACTAAAATCAATTAGCCATATCGTAGCAAGAGCTACAAACAAAGAAAAAACTTTACCGCAGAGCTACAAACAAAGAATAATCTTTACCACAGAGTCGCACTGAGAGCTACAAACAAAGAAAATACTTTACCACAGAGTCGCACAGAGCTCACAGAGAAAAGATTTTTTATATTGCTAAGAGCTTTGCACGCCTGTCGGAATAGGATCACAGAGGGTACGGCGCAATCGATGTCTACAAACAAAATAAAGACAAACAATAACAAAGAATTTAACCGTCCGCCGCGGCGGATCTTCGACACCCAGAGAGCGCAGAGAACAAATACTA
>CAZVCC010000142.1:0-1763 GCA_964626015.1 uncultured Ignavibacteriaceae bacterium | reverse complement strand
CCTTAAGGGGGGTCAGTATCCCGGAATGGGGGTCAATATCACCGGAATATCCACCAAAAGAGAAAAACCTGTTAATATCGAGAATAACTCTTCGAGTTATTGCCCGATATTAACAGTAACAACAAACACTTATTTCATTAAAAATCAAATTAAGAAAAGGCAGCCCCTGGTCTGAGGAATGGGGAGTAGAATAAACGGACGATATCAAATTGACAACAACCTGATTGAAAATGCGATCAGGCCAATTGCGATCGGACGTCGTAATTATCTCTTTGCCGGTTCGCATGATGCTGCCCAGCGAGCTGCTATGATCTATTCTTTTGTAGGTACTTGCAAGCAGCTTCAAATTGATCCAGTGATTTGGCTGGAAAATGTGATCGAACGTTTACCCTACTTCAAAAAGAATGACGACCTTTCGGTCCTGCTACCGGGTAATTGGATAAAAGAAAAGGAAGCCCAGAACCTCGTCGAAAAGTAGAAGTGTACTTTACCAACCCCATACAAATGTTGTGCAAAACCCATAATCGTGCAAAAGGGAATCGGTAATTTTCTTCTTTTGAATTGAATATTTGGTTAGTATCTACTTCTTATTTATTCCCTATATCGAAAGTAGCCTCCGTTTCTGATTGTGTATGCCTTTTGAGCGATATTTCCTTTAATAGGGAGCATATTTTTCCTTTTGTAAAATATTCCCTTTATCATCATAAAGAATAGCATTATTTTCTTTATAATTATGAATCCTGTAGGTGTGTACGCCGCCGGTGTAAAAATGCTCTTCATAAGTAATTTCCCTATCATTTTGATATGTAGTCACTTTATTAAGCGTGCCATCTTCATTATATGTTTTAAAGTATATCCTTTGGCCATTGTTATATAAACCTTCTTCTGATAAAGAACCATTAGGATAGAACTGTTTATAATTTCCATCACGTTCGCTATGTTTTAAGTGTTCTTCTTTCGCTAATTTACCATCTTCAAAATATTCAAAATTTGATTGTTCGGAGTAGTCACCATTCCATTCGGAGGAAAGTGCTAATTTTCCGTTATTATGCCAGGATTTTAGATATCCAGGTATACCTTGATCATTCGTGTATTCTTTTGCTATTTTTCCATCTTCAAACCATTCTTTATGAACTCCAACCTCAACGCCTTTCTTAAAATTAGCTTCTTTTGCTAATGTTCCATTTGAATACCAAACCTTAGCTAATCCGTCAAGTTGACCATCAATAAATGTTTGTTCAGCTGTTACTAAATCCTTTTTTTCACTATCCCATATTTTATTTGTTCCATTTTTAACCCCATTTTTATATTCTTGTTCCCATTTTGTATTGCCATTTGGATAGACATTAAAAAGAATTCCACTAAATGGTTTAGAATCGTAATAGACGATATCCCCTTTTACGGTACACTCATCGACTAAAACGCGTTTTTTGCTACAACTTGTCAATCCAATACTATTAATAATAATAAAGGAAATCAAGAAAAGTAAATCTCTAGTTTTCATCTTTTTAGTTTTTAAAATTTAAAACTGATTCGTTTATCAATTGCTATCATATTTGACAACCATAATTATTTATTTAGTGTTTATTGAAATTCAATGATTTATGTTTAGTTTACTATAACAATATTTCAGATTTGTTTATAAATGTAATGAAATATCCCCTCCTTGTCAAGCTATTGTTTTGTGAAATGGTCCCAATGTATATCAGGGATCATGCACGCAGGGTTGTTGTGGTCAGAAAGAATAAGGCCGAGCACTCCAA
>CAZVCC010000141.1:0-1781 GCA_964626015.1 uncultured Ignavibacteriaceae bacterium | reverse complement strand
TATCTGCCGGTTTTGTCTTTTCATAAAATTCAAAATTCTAATTATGTGTGATATTGGGAAACATACTCAGTTATTTCATTTCTAAAAATTAAACCTTTTCTTCGTTAATTTCTATATACAAATATGTGATGAAGGGAAAGCATTGCGTAAGAAATAATGCAACGATTGACTCAACCTGAACACAGATAAAATAGTCAAGTTACAATTCACGTTTTAGGGCTTCGCGTTCGATTTCGAGCTGTTTAATACGGCGTTCAAGGTTATCGAGTTCTTCGGGCATAGAATCAATTTCAATTCTAAGCTTTGAAGCTGCTTCATCGATAAGGTCGATAGCTTTATCTGGCAAGAACCTGTCAGAAATATATCTATCAGAAAGCTGAGCGGCAGCAACTATAGCTCCATCAGTTATTCTAACGCCGTGATGGATTTCATACTTTTCTTTGAGCCCACGAAGAATCGAAACAGTATCTTCAACGCCGGGTTCTGAGACAAGAACGGGCTGAAAGCGGCGTTCGAGAGCTGCATCCTTTTCAATATACTTTCTGTATTCGTCAAGTGTAGTTGCACCGATACAGCGCAAGTCCCCTCTTGCGAGAGCAGGTTTCAAAAGGTTTGATGCATCCATTGAACCCGATGCGGCACCTGCACCTATGACAGTATGAAGTTCGTCGATGAACAGAATAACTTTTCCGTCGGAGTTCTGGACTTCTTTTAAGACTGATTTAAGTCTGTCTTCAAACTGTCCGCGATACTGAGCACCTGCGATGAGAGCTCCCATATCAAGAGCGACTATATGCTTATCCTTCAATCCTTCGGGAATATCACCCTGAACGATTCGGATGGCAATGCCTTCAGCGATTGCGGTTTTACCGACTCCCGGTTCACCTATAAGAACGGGATTGTTTTTAGTACGGCGCGATAATACCTGAAGAACCCTTCTAATCTCTTCTTCCCTGCCGATAACGGGGTCGAGTTTTCCTCTTGCAGCGAGCTGGTTTAAGTTTTTACCATAACGTTCGAGTGCCTGAAAAGTATCTTCAGGATTTTGAGATGTGACACGCTGGGAGCCGCGAACATTTTTTAGAATATTTAAAACACTTTTCTTTGTTAGATTAAAAGATTTTAAAAGTATAGACACATTTCCTTTTGTTTCAACAAGAGCTATTAGCAAATGTTCTATAGAGACATAATCATCTTTCATATCCGAGGCTTCGGAAAAAGCTTTCTCGAGGACACTATTTAATTCACGAGAAATAGAAAGCTGTTCGGCGACGCTTCCAGAAACTTTTGGCAGAGCGTTAATGAGTTCTTCCGTATGATTTCTCAGCTGTTCCTTATCAGCAGAAAGTTTAATTAATATAGAATTTAATATACTTTCATTCTCGCCAAGCATTGCAGAAAAGAGATGCGGCGGTTCGATTATTTGATTAGAATTATTGACGGCAATGTCCTGAGCTTTTTGTAAAGCTTCCTGAGATTTTGTTGTTAGTTTATTAAAGTTTAACGGCATATTTAATTTTTTAATAAAATTATGAAATATTGATTAAATTTTCAATTGAGAGTATCAGAAAAGAATAAGGAGTTTAAAGAATAGAACGCAGATTTTCACGGAAAGATAAAATTTTATAAGAGCGCACACTGATAAGATATGAAAAAATATGATTCGCACTGATAAAAGATACAATAGAATTTATGCATGAAAGATAAAGAGGTTTTAGAGCGCACACTGATAAGATATGTAAAAATATGATTCGCACTGATAAAAGATACAATAGAATTTA
>CAZVCC010000140.1:0-1802 GCA_964626015.1 uncultured Ignavibacteriaceae bacterium | reverse complement strand
CTTAGCAATAATTACCTTTTTCATCAGTGTTAATCACAAATAAATCAGTTTTTTCAGTGTGCGTTCTGCAGGCAGGTGTGCGCTCTTGAACCAATCTGTGCCGGACCCTATCTCACTCCGGATTCACCATCACCTCATCCGCAAATATCCACTTCCTCGCCGTGTTAACCGCGAAAACCTTTATAAACCTTGCCTCTTCGTCAATGTCAATCTTTGCTATATCAATCCAGCAGTCGTAATAATCGTATGTGTAATTATCAAACGTTATCGCTGGAAGCTCCCTGAAATCATAACCATCATTCGATAACGAAAACCTTACAAATCCCGGTAGATATACCTCGTACGGTCTGTAATTTAAAAACCTTGCAGCAAGCGTTTTTATTTTCTGTACCGTTCCAAGGTCAATCGTTGCAATCAAATCGTTCTTGTCAAAACCAAGCCAGTTCTTATCGTATGTAGTCTCAGCTCCCAAAAGCCCGTCCGTTAGGTTTCCGCTCGAATTTTGTTCCGCAGGAGTAAATCCGTATGTTATTTTACTCGAAATTCCTTCATGTTTTAAATTACCCAGAAAAGTTGCTCCCAGCAGCTTCCATCTTCCTTTACCGTTTTTCCAGTCCATGTAATCTCTGTAAGCGCTCCCCGCGAATAAAGGATGACCTAAAGGAATTTCGGATCCCGGCTTATCAAGTATCCCGCATACTGCAAAGCTTATTATCTCATCTACTCCTGCCTTTGTATGCCCCGCCAGCTGTGATAAAAACCTCGGCATCGGCGCAGGTATTAGAGCAGAGTTCCGTACGTTTAATCCTTTCTCCCATGTGAAGATTTCACTGTTCGCCCAGAATGCTATGTTATTCGCGTTGTGCATTTCTCTTAATCGTGCAAAGTTCTCTTTCATCTTTTGCAGTGGCAGCTTTTCTACAACGCAGCCAATCTCATCCTGATAAGCAATTATATCTACGTTCAATTTTGAAATCTGTGCCGAAAATAAACGCTCTGAAAAATCAACCGAACGCAGCCCGTATGGCGAAACCATTATCTTCGCACCCGGCGTTAAACTCCTCGCCTCTGCACTTAATCTGTTCGTTATATTCACATGCTCTTGCGATAAATAAGGAACTATCACTCCCTCGCAGGGATAATACCATCCGTAAAACGACTTGTGTTTTGAATAAAGCCCCGCAGTCTCTCGCAAAATCTTCAGTTGAGTCTCCAGTATTTCTTGCGTCAGTATATTGTCATCCTGATTTACTGCCCAGCCTGTACTCATAAACACTTTTAAGTTGTACTCGTCCGCTGCATTCATCACGGCATCAATAGGGCTCTCTCTTCCCGTTGTGTATGCAGGAGCCATGTATGTTGAAGGATAATATGACTTCCTTTCATTTGCCGCATACATTATAACGATGTACTCCATCCCTATTTCAGAAAGCTCCTTCATCTTCAGCCTCCAGAGTTCTGGCGAGGTCATATCCGTACCCGCAGGATTCATATACTTGTTCCGTTCATCCATATATGCAAAATTTATCCACGTACCCCTCACGCTCTTTATCGGATTCTCCGTTTGACCATTCACAATCGCAGTCACAACTAAAACCATTAATGCTAAAACCCTTAAAATCTTCATCATACTATAATTTAAAATTTAATATAATATTCAATACTGTGTTTTTCAAACAATATATAAAAATATAAACTAAAAATTTTTCAATCCTCTCCTTTTTGTTCTTAGCGTCAATTTCTTCACTTCTCTGTGTTACTATGTTTGAAAACTGTGTAATAAAAACAAACTTTTATAAAAT
>CAZVCC010000139.1:0-1853 GCA_964626015.1 uncultured Ignavibacteriaceae bacterium | reverse complement strand
TTATAAAACGTGCTTTGTTATTACCTCCCCAAATTTTTTTTCAATTTCATAAATACCATTTCTTTATTAACAGGTTTAGTAATTATATCATTGCAACCAGCCGCGAAGGCTCTCTTTTTATCTTTTATTAAGCTATAAGCAGTTAAGGCAATAATGGGCAAGTTGGGAAAATCTTTACGAATTGCCATGGTTGCCTCAAAACCATCCATTATTGGCATTTTCAAGTCCATAAGGATAACGTCAATATCTGGATTAGCTTTTATCGCTTCAAGTGCTTCTACTCCATTTGAAGCATTTATTGTAATACATTCTGAAGATTTGAGCATGTTAATTATCATTTTTAATCCAACGGTATCATCCTCAACGATAAGCACTTTAATACCAGAAAAATCGGGCGTGATAAAAATGCCCGGATTTTGGTTAGAATCTACAATTTCATTTTCACAGAAGTTTATAGGGAAAGAATAAGAAAACTCCGAACCAACGTTAGGCTCTGACTTCACTTTAATTTCGCCGCCCATAGCAATAGCTATTTTTTGTGCGATAGCTAATCCTATACCTATGCCATCATGTTTTCGAGTGTGAGAATCATCAACTTGTCTAAAAAAATCAAATATTATTTCTATTTTATCTTTGGGAATACCAATTCCTGTATCCTTTATAATTAGGGATAAATACGAATTTTTCTCAAGTGTGAGAGACAAGGCTATTCGTCCTTTATTAGTAAACTTGACAGCATTTTTTATAATATTCGTCATTACCTGCATTACCTTAGGCTTGTCAGTGATAATCTTTTTTGTTGCAAGATTGCTGTCAAACTTGTAATCTAATTGAATACTTTCGTTTTTATGTGATTCCGATATAACATCCTGTAATTGATTTTTTAATTCAAGGTAAATATCACGGATAAAGACTTCTTGTTGACGTATTTTTATTGTAGATTGTTCTATCATGGCAAGGTCAAAGATATCTTCAATAATGTTCAGTAAGTTTGAACCACTTTGATTTATTAGTTTTGAGAACTCCGTTATTGTTTCATCATCTGTCATGTCGGGAATCATAGCGCTGAATCCGATAACATGGTTTAAAGGTGTGCGAAGTTCATGGCTCATGGTGGCCAGAAACGCTGATTTTAGACGGTCACTTTCTTCAGCCTTTTCTTTAGCGTGAATTAATTCTCTTTTGTTTTTCACACTATCTGTTATGTCGCTGGCAATAGTAAGATTGTATTTACTATCAAGTATTTCAATAAGAGAAGCAGAAAGAAGCACATTCAAAGGTTTACCGTGTTTAGTGTAAATTACAGTTTCGATATTTTGCAGAGAACCTTTTTCTTTGAGTTCTTCTATTATTTTATCACGAAATTTTTTCTCTATTTTAAGCAGCGAATAGGCTTGCTTTCCAATTACTTCATCAGGTGAAAATCCCAGTTTTGAATAGAATGCCGAATTAACTTCGATATACTCCCCGGTGTCCAGGCTACTTAATCCTGTAATTTCAGGAATGTTGTGGAATATTTTTGAGAATTTTTCTTCCGACAATTTTAATTCGGTAATATCTTTGCTAATTCCAAAAACTGCCGGTTTACCATCCCACAAACCCTTTTTTGCAATGGTTTCAACAAGTATTCTTTTCCCATTTTTTGACATAATTGGCAACGGACAAGAATTTCTCTTATTATTGAGCATCTCTTCTATTATTGTAGCTGCTTCTTCGCGCACTTCAGGAGGATGGAGCAATAGTACCGACTTACCGATAATGTCATCTTCCCCATATCCTAGTTTTTCTGTAACCTGTTGGTTTACCTTAATTATTTCTCCTGTGTCGTTTAAAATGAGTATAAGATCAGAGTT
>CAZVCC010000138.1:0-1870 GCA_964626015.1 uncultured Ignavibacteriaceae bacterium | reverse complement strand
TTTCAATCGTTTCGCATAGCGAGCAGTCGTACCCTTCCGAAGTAATAGAAAACGCTGAAGAAATGCTGGAGAAAAGTTTCGATACTGAAGTCATCGGTATTGACGAAGCTCAGTTCTTTGAGAATAATCTTGTGCAGATATGCCAGGACCTTGCAGATTCAGGAAAAAGAGTTATCGTCGCAGGACTCGACCAGGACTATAAAGCAATGCCCTTCGAGCCCATTCCACAGCTGCTTGCCGTTGCTGAATACATTACCAAAACTCTCGCTATCTGCGTCGTTTGCGGTGCTCCTGCTAACCGTACTCAGAGAGTTACTAAAAATTCCGAACGTGTACTCGTGGGCGCTGAGAATCATTATGAAGCAAGATGCAGACTTCATCATAACATTTCCGATTAACATTGAAAATTACTTTACACATGAAAAGATTATTCATAATTTCTCTATTGGCATTAGCCGTAACTCTTACCTCCTGCGGCAAAAAGGAGGCACCTCAGCAGGTTACGGATAAATCAAAAATCAAAGTCGGACTTGTCTTCGACGTCGGCGGAAGAGGAGATAAATCCTTTAACGACGCCGCATACAACGGACTCGTCAGAGCGAAAAAGGATTTCGGTATCGATTTTGAGGTTATAGACCCGGGCGATGGTGCTGACAGGGAATCCGCACTCAGAAAACTTGCGAGCAAAAACGATATAAGCCTTATATTCGGAGTCGGTTTTATTTTTACGGAAGATATCACTAAGATTGCGAAGGATTTTCCCAATAAGAAATTCGGATGCATAGATTATTCAGTTAATCCCGATACCAGAATACCCGATAATCTATCGGCACTCGAATTTAAAGAGGAAGAAGGTTCATTCCTCGTCGGTGCAATTGCTGCATTGAAAAGCAAAACTAATACTATCGGATTTATTGGCGGAATGGAATCCTCACTTATAAGAAAGTTTGAAAAAGGTTATACTCAGGGAGCAAAATTTGTAAAACCCGATATTAATGTCATCGTCACTTATATCTCCGTTACGGGTGAAGGGTTTAAGAATCCCGGCAAAGCGGAAGAAATTGCCATTAGCCAGTATTCAAAAGGAGCTGATATTATTTATCATGCCTCCGGCTTATCAGGTATAGGTCTCTTTAAAGCAGCTAAAGAAAACAAGAAACTTGCTATAGGAGTTGATTTGAATCAGTACGAAGAAGCTCCCGGTTTCATTCTTACAAGCATGGTGAAAATAGTTGATGAAGTCATCTATCAGACTATCTCAGATTTTAAAAACGGTACTTTCAAAAGCGGTATCAAATCACTTGGACTGAAGGAAAAAGGAGTCGGTTACGTTTATGACCAGAATAACAAAGATCTGATACCCGATGAAATAAAAAATAAAGTTGACGATATAATGAATAAAATTATCTCAGGAGAGATTAAAGTTAGTTCCGAATAAACGATTTTTATATCTAATGTTATAAAACCGCTGCCACATAACCGTCAGCGGTTTTTTTCTACCGTAACTATCATTTAAATTTACACACCAGAAAAGAAATTCAAACAAAAAGCTGTTCTGTTATTTGACAGAACAGCTTTAAAAGATCAACTCTTTTTCGTTATTTCAAAAGCACCATACGTTTAGTTTGAACAAAATCACCGCTTTGGATTCTGTAGAAATAAACTCCGCTGCTTAAATTAGAGCTGTTGAAATTAACTGTATAATAACCTGCCTGCTTAATTTCATTCACAAGTGTTTTTATTTCTCTGCCTGTAATGTCATAAATCTTTAAAGATACAAATCCCTGCGTGGGCAATGCAAATGAAATCTTTGTAACAGGATTAAATGGATTCGGATAATTCTGTGCAAGTTCGTAGTTCTTTGGTATCT
>CAZVCC010000137.1:0-2011 GCA_964626015.1 uncultured Ignavibacteriaceae bacterium | reverse complement strand
GGCAAGCGGTGTTTACTTTGCCCGAATACTTGTAAACGAAGGAAAAGACTTTATTGTGGTGAAGAAGATGGTGTACGTGAAATAAATATATATCTACTTCCCAGTTACCATCTTTTTCGATATTGATACGCTTTCGCTTGAAAGAGGCGTGTTTATTTTGTTAAGGTTAATTCCGGCTTAGTATGTGCCAGCTACGTGAATGCCTTCGGTAACTGAGTACACTTCCCCGATATTCTTTTTATTAATCACAAATATTGTTTTCAATAATGATATATAACTTTTATATTATGCTGAAGATTTACACTTGCATCAGGAAAACAGTTTTCATAATACCGGAAAAATCAGTCGATTTTTAAGAGAATATTAACGGGCAAAAAGCGATTTGTTTTCTGCATGTATAATTTGAATTAAAATTTTGATTTGCGTTGAGTATATTTGTTAATAAAATAATACTTTATAACGATAAGGATTGATATGTTTCTTTTAGTGTAGGCGACGGTAATGCAGGAGATAATAAATACCTTAAAAAAAACCTCATAATTAATCTGACAACATATCTTAAATTGAAGAGATTTACATTAATAATTCCGGCTTTGATAATATTCTTTATAGCCGTAAACGGATATTCTGATACAACACGCGTACTTTTCATAGGAAACAGTTATACATACGCAAACAACCTGCCGTTAATTTTCAGTAACCTATCGGCATCAGGAAATAAAAATACCGTAACGGATATTTCAGCACCGGGAGGATATTCATTTGAGAATCATTACTCAAACCCCGAAACAATAAGTAAAATAAAAATGGGAAACTGGAACTTTGTTCTGCTTCAGGAGCAGAGCCAGATGCCTGTAATCCCCTATTACCGTTTTAACTTTACATACCCTTACGCAATCTTGCTGGACAGCATTATTAAATCATACGGACAGCAGACAGTCTTTTTTGTTACATGGGGCAGAGAAGCGGGCGGTGAGCAATGCATCAATTCTTACTGCAGTCCGGTTTTCATAAACTATTATCACATGCAGGATTCTCTTACTGCCTCGTACAGGATGATTGCCGATTCTGTGAACGCCCTTACCGCTCCTGCGGGAGAAGCGTGGAGAATTGCAAGAACCCTTAATCCTTTAATAGATTTATGGGATTCGGACGGAAGCCATCCTTCCCTGAAAGGCTCATACCTTGCAGCCTGCCTGTTTTACAAAAAACTTTTCAATGAGAGTCCCGCGGGACTAAAATACACTGCGGGACTAAGCACGCAGGATGCGCTTTTTCTGCAGAATTGCGCAGACCTGACTGTAACTGCCGTACAAAACCAGAATTCGAAACATTATGCAAACGATTTCGCAGAAGTATATCCGAATCCGGTTAACAGCCGAGCGATAATAAAATTTTATATTGAGAAAAAGGCGTATTGCACCATCAAATTATTTGACATATCCGGCAGAGAGATAAAAGAAACTGCAAGCGGATTCTTTCCGGCAGGCGAGAATAATTCCGCAATTATAATGAACGACTTGTCATCAGGGGTTTATTTTGTAAGGCTTGCAACAGAGAGCAGAATAATTGTTCGACGAGTAGTACTGATTAGATAACTTACACGCTTTTCTGAAGTGACATATTAAAAACACAGCGACTTTATATAAGACCCAATTCAACTCATTACCATAAATTCACAATACTTCATTGTAAAGGACAGAAAGATTACGATTGGCAAATGGCTCATTATTCCCGTCAATGGTTTTTATACTTCAAACTTTGTAAGAATTAAATCAACAGGTTACGTAAAAGTAATTCTAATATTATCAGTGAAATAGAATTTGATAAACAAAGGAGGTGTAATAATTTTACACCTCCTTTAATAAATATTATAGCCCTGATTTCCCGTTCACCCAAGTGATATCGGTGATGACATAAAGAAGATGTTTGGAGTCGGAAAGAAAAGCTCGAAGGAATCAACAAATAGTTTAATACCTCAGACATATCAGCTGTATCAGAACTACCCGAA
>CAZVCC010000136.1:0-2094 GCA_964626015.1 uncultured Ignavibacteriaceae bacterium | reverse complement strand
TCTTTATAAAAATCAGCCTGCCTGGCGCAGACAGGTTTGCAAATCTTTTACTCTTTCTGTTTTGGCAATTAATTTGACTTTAAACATTTATTAAATAGAGTTAATTTACAGCATATAATATGAGCAAAAAATTATTCTATTCGGTTGAAGAAGCACAGGAACTTCTTATTTCCCTGAAACCAATGATTAAAAAAATGGTCGAACTGAAAAAGTTACTCGACCAAATGGGCTTTGATGTTTACAAACATCAGTATTATGGCGGTAGCGGTCCCAACGGTACAGGTAAATTCCCGAAAGAAATGGATGAATTAATCGAAATCGTTAAACACATCTCTTCTCTTAACGTTGAAATTAAAAGTCTTGATACAGGTTTAATAGATTTTCCACATATTAGAAACAACGGCGAGCAGGTGTATCTTTGCTTCATGCACGGCGAGGAACGCATTGAATTCTGGCATGGCTTGTACAGCGGATTCGCCGGTAGATTGCCTCTTAATGAAATTTAAACTTATACATTATGAATCCAATTAATACAATTTTAGTTAAAACTCTTCCCTTGTTCCCCAAAAAGCTGGTGAGAGTCTTTGCGAATAAATACATTGCAGGCGACAGCATTGAAGACGCAGTTAAAACCACTCAGGTGCTTAATTCTAAAAACATCATGGCTACTATCGACGTCCTCGGGGAAAGCATAAAAGATAGAGATGAAGCTCGCAGGTCAAAAGACGAGTCTCTTGAAGTGCTCGATACAATAGTCAAACATAATCTTAACGGCAATCTTTCCGTAAAGCTTACCATGCTTGCACTTGCTATGGATTATGACCTTTGTAAAAGTTTGTTTACTGAAATTCTAGATTCGGCTAAAAGCAAAAACATCTTTGTCCGTATTGATATGGAAGATTCATCCGTTACAGATATTACCATAAAAATGTACAAAGAAATGCGTGCAAAGTATGACAACGTTGGACTCGTGCTTCAGTCGTACATGAGAAGAACCGAAAAAGACGTTATCGAACTGACCGAGGAAAAATCAAACTTCAGGCTTTGCAAAGGTATCTACATCGAACCCGAAGCCATTGCCTTCAAGGGTAAACAGGAAATCAGAGACAACTTCCTGAAAGTATTAAGAATAATGCTCGAACGAAATGCCTACGTCGGTATTGCTACCCACGACGATTTTCTGACCAAAGGCGCTGAAGATATAATTAAAGAACTGAAACTCGAAAAAGACAAATTTGAGTTTCAGGTTCTTCTTGGTGTAAGAGAAAGACTAAGAGATGAACTGGTCGCTAAAGGTTACAGAATGAGGTCCTACGTCCCTTTCGGCAAAAGATGGTACCAATATTCAATAAGACGCTTTCAGGAAAATCCAAACGTCGCCGGGCAGGTCTTAAAAGCATTATTCACAAGATAGTATATTTACTTTTATATCATACTCCTCCATCCTGTGAATCTTAGCTATTAATTTGCCTAAAACTTGTTTTTTTCTGTCATTCCAGCGAAAGCTGGAATCCAGCGCATTACCTATTGATCCCTATTACTCTGTGGACGTCACCTTCCCGCAAACAGCATATATGTCAAACATTTTAGTGCTTTTGTGTTTTGGTGGTAAACTCTCATTGTATAAATTCAACGCTCCTAATCAGCGTTAATCATAAACAAATCGGTGAATATCAGTGTGCTGATTTTTTATTTCTCCTGTTCACTGTTTACAGATTACAGTTCACTGTTCTAACTCTCTTTGCAATAATTTCAACGCTCTTAATCAGTGTGCATTTTTGCATTTCTCATTTGGTACTTTTGTGCTTTGGTGGTAAAAACTCTTTGCAATAGATTCAACGCTCTTAATCAGTGTTCATTTTTGCATTTCTCATTTGGTGCTTTTGTGCTTTGGTGGTAAACTTTCCTTGCAATAAATTCAACGCTCTTCATCAGCGTGAATCATAAACAAATCAGTGAAAATCAGTGTGCGTTCTTGCTCATCATCGAGGCTCTCTGCCGAAGACTACACCGTATCCTCAATCCTCATTACTTCTCGAATCAAATCATACGAAAACCCCTTCGACAAAAGATACCTGTAACACTTCTGCTTCT
>CAZVCC010000135.1:0-2173 GCA_964626015.1 uncultured Ignavibacteriaceae bacterium | reverse complement strand
CTAATTAGTTTAACCAATACTTACTGTTTTACCTTTTTCTACTATTGCATCAAAAATGAAATGCGTGATTACCAAACCTGTGAACAGGTTAGCACCTAATCCGAATAATAATGTAAGAGCAAATCCCTGAATCGGTCCGGTACCGAACTGGTATAGAACTATACCCGTGATGATACTCGTTACGTGTGAGTCAAGGATAGCCGAAAAGGCTTTTTTGTATCCGATTTCAATACATGTTCTTAACGGTTTACCGGATTCTTTTTCCTCTCTTATACGCTCGAATATCAGAACGTTTGTATCTACTGCCATACCGAGTGATAATATCAAACCTGCTATACCGGGTAAAGTCAGAGTCGCTTTGAAAGATGCCATTATTCCAACTACAAAGAGTACGTTAATTACCAGTGCGATATCTGCAATTCCGCCGCCTGTTCTGTAGTAAACTATCATGAATAATGCTACGAGTGAAAGAGCAACAAAAGATGACATTAATCCTTTTCTTATTGAGTCTTCACCAAGTGACGGTCCGATAGACCTTTCTTCTGCTATTTTTAATGGTGCTGGAAGAGCACCGGCTTTTAATACGATTTCAAGAAGTTTGGCTTCCTGAACACTGCCCATACCCTCAATTTGTGAGTTGCCGCCCGTGATTTTTGACCTGATTACTGGTGCCGAATAGACAACACCGTCCAAAACTATAGCACATCTTTTGTTTATGTTTGCACCCGTTATTCTTGCCCAGTCTGCTGAACCTTCAGTGCTCATAGACATTGATACTATAGGTGTATTGCTTTGCGGGTCAATATTTGACCTTGCGTCTTCAATTACAGCACCTGTTAGTTCTGCGTCCTTTTTTAAACAGTATAATGTGAAAATATTCTCGCCGTTTGCTTCAAATGATTTCTGCGACCATGCAAACATTACGTCGGAAGGTATAACAGCCTTAACGTCTTCTCTTTTTAAAATAAGTTCGACTTTTTCTTTATCCTGTTCTCTGACATATCCATCAGCCGTTCCGCTTTGTTCGTTTAATCTAACCATATAGAAGAAAGGATACTTGACTTTAAACTCTTCCTCAGAAAGATTAGCATCCGATGTATCGCTCATGCTGCTCGTATCGCCTGCTAATGTGGAGGAGTCGGTTTTCTTTGATGTATCTTTCTTGTCTGATTCTTTCTTTGTAGCATCTTTCTTTGTAGTATCTTTCTTAGTAACATCTTTTTTAGTCGTATCCTTCTTTACTTCATTCTTACCCGCAGTTTCTTTCTTAGTAGTATCTTTTGAGGCTAAGCTTTCATTTTTCTTTAATGAGTCGCTTCCGCTTAAAGATTTGTTAGTAAGAGAATCAGTAATAGATTTGCCGACAAGAACGTTGTTAATATTCTGCATTACTTTAACAGCCGTCTCAGGATCTTTTAAGAGCTGAAACTGAAGTAATGCCGTACCTTGAAGGAGTTTCCTTACGTCGCCCGGATTGTTGATACCGGGTAATTCGACTATTATGCGCTTCCCGCCAATTTTCTGTATCTGAGGCTCGGCAACACCGTACTGGTCTATACGATTCCTTACTATTTCAACAGCCCTGTCAATTGCATTGTCGATTTCAGATGAAAGTTTTTTCTCAATGTCGCTTTCGCTGTCTCTTACTTCGCCGTAAAACGATTTCAGGGTCAATCCTTTTTCGCTAAGTTTTATCTTGAAAATATCAAGAATAGGTTCAGCGGATGTTTCAGAGATGTTTCTCAATTCATCCAGAATTTGTTTTAGTGTTGGGTCATCTTTCTTCTTCGAAACGTCTTCAAGTAACTTCACGACGTCAACATCCATGACTACGTACATACCGCCTTTAAGGTCAAGTCCTAATTTCAACCTTCCGTCTCTGGCACTTCTTATCCTGTCCGCATTCTTTGTTACATAATCCAGACTGTCCTGCCCGGTTAATCCCGCAAGTTCCTTGTTAATCTGGTAATCCTGGTAAGTAGGATAAATGTACATCAAAGCGGCGGTAATGAAAACTAATGTAAGAATTATTCTAAATAGATTCTTCTTCAAAATATATCTCCGGCTTAAATTCCTTTATTTATTAAAAGTATGCTAAAAATGTGCAAACAGCAAAATAATTTTATTTATATGGAAAGTCAATGCAAACTCTCATCTGATTACACGAAATTCA
>CAZVCC010000134.1:0-2210 GCA_964626015.1 uncultured Ignavibacteriaceae bacterium | reverse complement strand
CAGACGTTGGTTAATGAAACGCTGAATCCCGGAACATATGCAATGACCTTCGACGGTACGGGACTAAGCAGCGGAGTTTATTTCTATTCGATGTTTACGGATAATAAATTAGCCGGTACAAAAAGATTAGTTATTATCAAATAACATGGAAAGAAAATATTTGAATAAGATAATTTTAATATCGGTTTTGATGATTCTAAACATAGTATCTGATGCAGGCTCACAGGTTGTGTATAATCAAAAGATTGATTCCATAAAGAATCTTGTTTCTATACAACAGCTGATAAAATTCAACAAGGAAATCACGGGTGATACTATAGCAAACATAAACGGCATACCCAGAAGGATTGTGACAAGGTATTCGATGACACAAGGCAATAAACTTGCTGCACAGTATATCCGAGAGAGGTTTGAATCATTTGGTTTAACGACGAGATATCAAATGATTGATACGTTAATAATGAACGTTATCGGCTGGAAGACAGGCACAAAATATCCGAACCAGTATTTTCTAATAGGAGCTCATTACGATAATTTTCTTTATGGATCAACTCATGATACAATTTACGGTGCCGACGATAACGGGACAGGAATATGCGTTATGCTTGAACTTGCACGGCTGATACAGGGATTAAACACAGACTACAGCATAGCATTTGTAGCATTCAATGAGGAAGAAGTATCCGGTACGGGAAGCTGGATTTATGCAGACAGCGCAAAGATAAGGGGCGACAGCCTTAAAGGAGTTTTAAACTGCGAGATGTGCGGATGGGATGGTAACGGAGATAACAAGGTAACAGTAGTTTCAAATGATAATTCGATGATATTATATAATTTATTTCTTTCGGCAGTATCAACTTATCAGCTGAACTTATTACCATACAGAGCTACTAGTGCCGGTTCTGACCATAATGCATTCTGGTACTTAGGGTTCAAGGCAATTACTACTTCAGAGTTAATGGCAGAATTAACTCCTCACTATCACAGCATAACAGACAGATGGTTTAATCTCACTCAGGCAATGTTCGAGAAAATGGCAAAAGCAAACATTGTCACTTTTTTAAGTCTTGCAACCGGTTATTACAGTGAGATACAACATACTCCACTTTCTTCAAGCTTTGAGCAAACTGACAGGACAGCAAGCACGGAGATACTAATGCCCTTTCCGGCTGCATCAGGGAGCAATTCACCGAGATTATACTATAAAATAAACAACGGACAATATAACTGGATTAATGCTTATGAAGTAAACGGAAGAAAATACAAGTTCATGATACCCGGGCAGATAACAGGTACAAAAGTATCTTATTACATAGCAGCGCAGGACTCGTCAGGAAGTTTAACAGTCACATCCCCTATTGGCGGCAGCGGAGTAAACCCGCCGGGAAGTATGCCACCTGATACGGTACATGTATATTACGTTTTAAAATCGAATACGTATGTATCGATAACAGTGCCAAAAGTAATACCAGCGAATTCTTCAGTCCGTGACAGTATTTATATAGGCCAGGATGGCAATATAAAAGACATAAGGGTTACTCTGAATATAAACCACCCTAATAATTCTGAAGTAATGGCAGGATTAAGAAAAGGAAGCACTTTAATTTCATGGTTATTTATGCATGGCAATTGCAGCGGCTCGAATTTCATAAACACAAATTTTTCTGATACCGCGGTACTTGCAATAAGTCAGGGCACTGCTCCTTACACGGGATACTTCTTTGGACCAGGAAGTCTTTCGAGATTCAATAATATTAACATGCAGGGCTACTGGACGCTTACCGTGTTTGACTCAGACCCTGCAGTTACGGGGACGTTAGTGAGCTGGGGATTGACAATTGCGTATGAGAATACTGTTCTTGTAATTCTGGAATCGGAAACTGTGCCTGAAAAATACGAGCTTATACAAAACTATCCCAATCCATATAATCCATCAACGAAGATAAGGTTTGCATTGCCAAAACAAGGGCATGTAGCACTGAAGATTTATGATATACTTGGAAGAGAAATAAGCACGCTTGTGAATGAAGTAAAGCAGGCAGGAACGTACACGGTAGATTTTAACGGTTCGGGACTGACAAGCGGAGTGTATTTTTACAGAATTGAATCCGGGAATTTTTCGGATGTGAAGCGTATGGTTTTGATAAAATAATTAGGGCTAAGTTTTTTTGTAATCAGGGATTTTATTGATGCGGGATTTTTTAATCCCG
>CAZVCC010000133.1:0-2360 GCA_964626015.1 uncultured Ignavibacteriaceae bacterium | reverse complement strand
TGTATTAAGTCAAGTTATTTAGAAGGTGGTAAGTAGTTAAAAATTAATAATTAAATGGAATTAAGGAAGGAAGAAACTTGTGGGTCTATTGGAACTCGGATCTCCGGGATTATAAGTATTTACGCGGATTAAGAACATTTAATGTTTTTTTGGGCTAAAGCCCTTTTAAAATCTATTGTTTATATCCGTCAGCTAAAGCAGACGGCAATTTAATTTTGGTAAATACGCAAAACAGAGAGTATTAGTTATGATTAAACGTAAGCTTAGTCAAGTTTCTTAGAAGGGAGAAAGGAAAAGGTTACACTAAAAGAAAAGCCCGTTGGGTGCAACGGGCTTTACAATTTATGATATTTTTTCGAGTAATTTATAATGTAGAATATTTGATTTATAATTAAATTCTTTATTACATTTTTATTTTACAAGTTTTTTGAGTTTTTGAATTAAATCAAGTTTTTCCCAAGTGAATCCATTTTCGTTTCTTCCAAAATGACCGTAAGCTGCCGTATTTCTGTAAACGGGTCTTCTGAGATTTAGTCTGCGGATAATTCCAGCAGGAGTAAGGTCGATGTTCTTTCTGATTATGTTTGCAAGTTTTTCATCAGATATTTTTCCAGTGCCGAATGTGTTCACGAAAATGGATACGGGCTGGGCGACACCGATTGCGTATGAAAGCTGAATAAGGCACTCGTCTGCCAGTTTTGCAGCTACTATATTTTTTGCTATGTGTCTTGAAGCATAAGCAGCGCTTCTATCGACTTTAGAAGGGTCTTTACCAGAGAATGCACCGCCACCGTGAGGAGCTTTGCCGCCGTAGGTATCGACGATAATTTTTCTTCCGGTAAGACCTGAATCGCCGTGTGGTCCGCCGATTTCAAATTTACCAGTAGGATTAACATGAATCTTTGTATTTCTATCAAGAAGTTTTGCAGGAATTACTTTCTTAATAACATTTTTAATAACGTCTTCTCTGATTCTCTTTTGTGTAACATAGGCATCATGCTGAGTAGAAACTACTACAGCTTCAATCCGTTTAGGTTTGTTGTCATTTCCATACTCTATAGTAACCTGAGATTTAGAATCTGGTCTCAGATAGGGCATTAGTTTAGGTTGTTTCTTTCTAATGTCAGCAAGTTTTTTCACAAGGTTATGAGAGAATACGAGTGTCATAGGCATGTATTCTTTTGTTTCGTTGGTTGCGTAACCAAACATCATTCCCTGGTCGCCAGCACCGCCGGTATTAACTCCCATAGCAATATCCGGAGACTGAGTATTGATAGCGGACATAACATTGATTGAATGGTAATCGAACCTGTATTCGCCTTTTGTGTATCCAATTTCTTGGACAACTTTGCGAACGACTTTAGGCACATCGACGTAATGTTTTGTGGTAATCTCACCTCCAACAAGGACGAGACCTGTAGCACAGAAAGTTTCACAGGCGACTCGAGCTGTCGGGTCATGTTTTAAAATATCATCAAGAATTGCGTCTGAGATCTGATCGCAAACTTTATCCGGATGTCCTTCACTAACAGATTCGGACGTAAAAAAGTATGACATTAGCTTTTCCTTCTTATTATTAAATTAAATATTGTGACAATTTAAGAAAAATAAAACTCAATTTCAGTTGAAAAGTGCAGGAAGACCATGAAGTGCAGAAAGAGCAGATATAAAGGGACAGGGGACGGGGGAAATAAATAAGAACAAAGGAACACAGATTTTCACGGATGAATCGGATAATCACAGATTTAGGGATAAAAGGGTTTCGGGAAGAGGAAAGGAAGAATTGATATAAAGGAACATGGGCTTATTTATTGGGCTAAAGCCAATTGATTATTTCCTTTCATGTATCAGTCAGCTAAAGCAGACGGCAATTAAAAGTAAGAGTTCTTCGAGCCGGAAGTCTTGACCCTCCCCAACCAAAAAGGCAGGCGGGTCTGCGCGAATAAAACCCATAATAATTTAACCACAGAGGCCGCAGAGAGCACGGCGTAGCCAATGGCTACAAACAAAATAAAGACAAACATTAACAAAGAATTTAACCGCAGAGTTCGCAGAGAACGCAGAGAACTAGCTCTAAAATACGAAAGATGAAATGAATTTAACGCAAGGGTCGCAAAGAAGGCCCCGAGGTCTCGGGGTAGACGTCGGACGCAAAGAAAACCATTAAGTATTTTATTTTATAAAAGTTTGTTTTTATTACACAGTTTTCAAACATAGTAACGCAGAGTAAAGAATAATTGAGGAGGATTTATATTTATTTTAAAGACAGAAACCGGTTTATAGTTTATAAATCATTAAGCATGCTAAAAAGTACTAATATTCATATTAATAAAACATATACTCAATTAAGTTTCGTAGAA
>CAZVCC010000132.1:0-2575 GCA_964626015.1 uncultured Ignavibacteriaceae bacterium | reverse complement strand
CACTGATGAGAATGGAACGCGGATTTTCGCTGATTTGGCGGATGGACACGGATAGAGATTTTTTAGAATTAGAGCAGAGCAAGAGCGCACACTGATAAGAGCTGAAAGAAGCTGATTTTCGCTGATTGGAATGGATAAGTGCGCACACTGATGAGAATGGATAAGAGCGCACACTGATAGGCAAGGAAAGAGTTTTTTAGAATTAGAGCAGAGAAAGAGCGCACACTGATGAGAGCTGAAAGAAGATGATTTTCACTGATGAGAATGGATAAGAGCGCACACTGATGAGAGCTGAAAGAAGATGATTTTCGCTGATGAGAATGGATAAGAACGGACACTGATAAGAATGGATAAGAACGCACACTGATAAGAGCTGAAAGAAGATGATTTTTACTGATTGGAATGGAACGCGAATTTTCACTGATTGGAATGGAACGCGGATTTTCACTGATTTAGCGGATTGACACGGATAGAGATTTTTTGAATTAGAGCAGAGCAAGAGCAAACTTAATTTGTGAATAAAAAAGGCGATTCTTAGGAATCGCCTTTTTATTACTGCCGAAGCAGTATTGTTCACTAATAATTACTTTATAAGAGTCATTTTCTTAACAGACGTGAAATCACCTGCCTGCAGTTTATAGAAATACATACCGCTTGGCAAAGATGAAGCGTTGAAAGTTACGCTGTATGAACCCGGAGCGAGGTTTTCGTTAACAAGAGTTGATACTTCTTTGCCGAGGATATCATAGATTTTTAGCGAAACGTTTCTCAATTCAGAAACGCTGAAGCTGATAGTTGTAGTTGGATTGAATGGATTTGGATAATTCTGGTGCAATGAGAATGAAGACGGGGTTTCAAGGTCATTTCCGACACCGGTTAAATTATCAAATGACATAATGAATGCCAAAGTCTTAAACATATTCGTGTTATAGTCTATGACAACGCTATGATTGCTTTGATTTATGTAGTACATTTTATCAGACAAAACAGAATAGTTACCGGGTAATAAACCTTCTACTCTGTAGGTACCGTTCTGGTCTGAGACAGCATAATTTACGATGTTATTATTTTCGTCAATGACATAAACAACGGCACCGATTATGTTTAAACCAGAGTTTGTTTTAACAGTACCGCTAATAACAGCAATGCCGGTATCCGGAAGCGGGATTACTCTAAAATCTATATTACTGACAATGCCTGTAGAATCTACTAATACGGAGTCTGCCATCATCCAGTTTAAAGTAGGAAGGTGGTCGTACCTGAAGTATGAAGGTCTATACTCACCGAAAGGTTTTGCGAACAACTTATACTTTCCGGGGAGCATGTTATTAATAACATAATTTCCGAGCGAATCAGAAAGAACGTTACAATTTCTATGAATGTTTGTAATACCCGGAGTATTAAGACCGTATCTGAATGCCATCACTTTTGACATCACACCGATTGTATTTGCAGTATCTTTTACCTGACCAGAGATACCATTCGGGAAAACGTAAATATGCTGCAGAACAAAGTTTATGTTTGCGATATTGCCGTTGACAAAAATCTTATCTGCTTCGAGCAAAGTATTCTTGTTATCCCAGTATTCAGGCAGATAATCAAAATTCAGCGGTTTAACGAAGACAACCACAGAATCGCCGCCTCTAACGTTAAGCGAATAATTTCCGAGGGAATCTGTTATTGCCCCGTATGAATAGAAGTGAGCATTATTACCCCTAACTTTGTAGGCATGAACTCTACTTCTGACAGGATTGTTCAATGAATCTTTTACCGAGCCTGTAATGTTATAAATGACCGGAGGAGCAAGAGGAGCAAGACCTATATTAATATTAATTGTATCATTTTCAGCAAGAATAATTTTATCAGCTGTCTGAATGTTTGGTTTATTGTTATAATATTCAAATCTATATCCTTGTTTCGCGATGTAAGCATAATATTGGCCGACATTTAGAATAGCTTTAAACTTTCCGAGACTGTCAGTATTAAACACAATACAGTGGGTATGAGGTACAGCAATAGCCGCAAAGAATTTCACCATAGCACCTTTAACGGGGAGGTTTGTAGAATCGTTGTAAACGATACCTGTAACGACCGCTTTAACAGGCGGAGGCGGAGGAATGAGAGTAACCTGTACTGTATCGGAAGAAATACTCAGAACATTATTAACTACAGCCTTTACGAAGTACGAATAAGTTTTATTCATCTGAACGTTATAATCGTTGACGAACTTCCCGTTTACGTTGCTGAATTTCTTAACGAAAACACCAGTATCACCGATTGCGCCAATTTTTCTATAAACATTGAAACGCATACTTAATACAGGGTGCACCCAGCTTACTTTTACGAATGGACTGGCATTTGGTTGGAGCATAACTACAGCTTTAACACTGTCAGGAGGAACAATTTGTGTCTGCCCCATGATAGCAAACACAGATAAAAGAAAAAGGGGAACAAAAAGTAAAAGTAACTTTTTCATTTCTTTATGGGTTTAAAAGTTTAAAAAATATATAATTGTTTTTTTAATGACTTATATCTATATAAAAATCAATAAAAGGAAAACAAAAGTCAAGATATA
>CAZVCC010000131.1:0-2599 GCA_964626015.1 uncultured Ignavibacteriaceae bacterium | reverse complement strand
CGAGCGCACAGAGATCACAGAGATAAAGAACTGATATTATTGCCCGCTGGAAAGAGACGGAAAGAGCGAGCTTATGTTTTAAGAGCGAATAACATCTTTTATTATAGATGCCCTTTTAAATAAAAAGGGCATTTTATTTTACATCAAAAATTAATAAAAATGAATAGAATTATCGCTAAATTTGATATATTTTGAGTAAATTTAAGTGATACCTTATTTATGGAAAAATCCGTTTTACTGTTTTTTACAAACTCAAATATCCTGCTTCTGCAATAATAAATCCATTTAATTAAATAATGTTAATTGAAAAATGCTGACTGCAAGATAGAGAAAAACATAGATTTTTAATGAGATTACATACAACATTTATAAATAAAACGAATTAGAAAAATGCCTACAAAACCTTCAAACATGAAAACCTATGAAGAGGAAGTAAAAACCTTTTCTTGGGAAATCTCAAAGAAAGAATTAGAATACAATGACGGAGACGTTATCAACATAGGTTGGTACTGTTCAGACAGAATTTGCAATAAAGGCAATGCGGACAAATTAGCTTTGATATGGGAGAATGCAAAATGCGAGGAGAAGAAATACACGTTTAACGACATACGCCTTATATCGAACACGATTGCAAATTTTCTTAAGAACTTAGGAGTAAAAGACGGTGAGAGAGTATGTCTTTTCATGGACAAAATTCCCGAGCTTTACATAGGATTTTTAGGAGTGCTAAAACTCGGTGCAATAGCACAGCCGCTGTTTTCGGCATTCGGCTCGGAATCACTTCTAACAAGATTAGAAGATGCGACAACGACTGCAATAATGACGCAGAAAAAACATTTGCCTAAAGTCAGAAACATACTTGAGAAGATGCCATACCTGAGATATATAATAGTTGTTGATGATGACGGGAGCAAACCGCTGAGAGAAAGAGAGTTTGCGCTGAACATTGAGAAAGAAAAGATGATTGAAGATTTTGAAATATTCCCGACAAAGGCAGAGTCTAGGTCTGTGCTTCATTACACATCTGGCACGACAGGAAAACCAAAGGGTGCGCAGCATGTTCATTATTCGCTTATATCTCAATACATATCATCAAAGTACGTACTTGATTTAAAAGATGACGATATATACTGGTGTACGGCGGACCCGGGCTGGGTGACGGGAACATCATACGGAATAATAGGTCCATGGTCAAACGGCGTAACGCAAGTCGTGACGGAAATAGGTTTCACGGCGGATAACTGGTACAGGTTTGCGGAAAAACAAAAAGTGACTGTCTGGTATTCGGCACCTACGGCGATACGTTCGTTGATGAAAGAAGGAACGGCAGTTGTGAAGAAATATAATTTATCATCATTAAGACACTTGGCAAGCGTGGGAGAGCCCTTGAATGCTGAGGC
This sequence comes from uncultured Ignavibacteriaceae bacterium, assembly GCA_964626015.1. GTDB lineage: Bacteria > Bacteroidota > Ignavibacteria > Tepidaquicellales > Tepidaquicellaceae > CAIKZJ01. Next base: position 1,199 of record CAZVCC010000131.1, on the reverse strand, counting down.
GGTGATATGGTCACAGGAAGCATTCGGAATGATGTTTCATGATACATTCTGGCAGACAGAAACAGGTAGTATAATGGTGAGCAACTATCCCGGAATGAAGATAAAGCCGGGTTCGATGGGAAAACCATTTCCGGGAATAAATGCAACGGTTGTTGATTTAAGAACATTCCTGCCAATTGAAAAAAAGGGTATAGTCGGGATGATAGCAATAGAGCCGGGATGGCCTTCAATGATAAGGACATACTGGAACAATGAAGAAACATACAAGAGCAAGTTTAAGAACGGATGGTATCTTTGCGGCGACAGGGCGAGTATTGACGAGGACGGATACTTCTGGTTTGTTGGCAGGGACGATGATGTCATTAACACGGCAGGACATCTTGTAGGACCTTTCGAGATTGAATCGGCACTGCTTGAACATCCTGCGGTAGCGGAATCTGCAGTAGTCGGGAAACCAGACCCTGTAAACATGGAAGTTGTAAAGGCTTTTATAACTTTAAAACCGGGAAATGACCCGAACAAGATGCTTGAGCTTGAAATAATGAATTTCGTAAGGAAGAAATTATCCGCACTGGCAATGCCGCAGGAGATTGAATTTGTTGATTCACTGCCAAAGACAAGAAGCGGTAAGATAATGAGAAGGCTGCTGAGGGCAAAGGAATGGGGAGAAGAGATCGGCGATACTTCAACCTTAGAAAATGATATGTAAAATTTTAATAATAATTTATAAACTTTAAACGGAGTAAAAAAATGGAAACAAAAGATGTAATTCTGGAATATGTAAAAAATGAATACTTAGAGGACGGTGATGACAGAGAAGTAACGTATAATACGCCGCTTATTTCGGGCGGGATAGTGGATTCGTTTTCGATGGTATCGCTGAAGGTGTTTTTAGAGACGAAGTATAATTTGTCGATACCTGATGCAAAGGCGACGCCTGAGGCGTTTGACAGCGTGAATAATATAGTGGCGCTGCTGAAGGAAATGGGCGTGGCGTAGAGATTTGCACACTGATTTTACTGATTGACTTATGATTTTTACTGATTATTTAATTTGAGACGATAATTTATTTAAAGAACTTTGCACACTGATAGAACTGATTGGTTTATGATATTTAATGATTATTATTTAGGGCAAGAATTGTTTTCAAGATTGGCACACTGATTTTACTGATTGACTTATGATTATTACTGATTGTT
>CAZVCC010000130.1:0-2630 GCA_964626015.1 uncultured Ignavibacteriaceae bacterium | reverse complement strand
AATAATTTAAGAAAATATTCCGAAGGAAAGGAAATATTTCTTGTGGTCAACAAAATTGACAGCAACAAACACGAAATAAACAAGAACGAATTCTTTTCTCTCGGGCTCGGCGAGCCCTACCCTGTATCGGCTCTTTCGGGTAAGCTGGTAGCGGAGCTTCTTGACGATATTACAAAGGATTTTTCGGAAGGGGAGGAGGTTCAGAACGATAAGATTAAGTTTGCAATAATCGGAAGACCGAATGCAGGAAAATCTTCAATCGTGAATGCGATACTTAAAGAAGACAGAAATATAGTTACGGATATTCCCGGTACGACGCGGGATTCAATAGATTCAGAAATTAAGTACCACGGCGAAACCATTGTTCTTATTGACACGGCGGGGCTTCGGAAAAAAAGCAAAGCTAAAAGAGACGAGTCTCTTGAGTTCTTTTCGGCTGTAAGAACATACAAGGCAATGGAGCGCTGCAATGTTGCAATACTTGTTATTGACTCAACTGTTATTATGGAGGGCATGGGTGATGTATCCGATTTGAAGCATTCTTCCTTCAAGCTCGATAAACAGGATATAAGAATAATTGAAGACGTGCTGAACTACAAGAAGGGTCTGCTTATAGTCATAAACAAATGGGACCTAATCGAGAAGGACTCAAAGACCTCCGTCATTTTCGAAACAAAAATAACGGAACATCTTAAAAGCTATAAATTTCTAAAGTTCATTTTCATATCGGCACTTACAAAACAGAGAATTCATAAAGTTATTGAAGAGGCAAAAGCCGTTTATGACGAAAGAAGCAAGAAACTGAAGACATCGGAGCTGAACGAAAAGATGCTTGAGGAAATTAAAAGAATGCCACCACAGGCAACCCGCGGCAAGGAGATAAAGATAAACTACATTACACAGCTGAAAACATCGCCACCGATTTTTGGTTTTTTCACGAATGAACCGAACCTGATTACGGAAAATTATAAACGCTATCTGGAGAAAAAGCTCAGGGAGCATTTCGGGTTTTCAGGCGTGCCGATAACACTTGTTTTTAAGAAAAAGAACTAACAACATAAGATATAATTAACTGTTAAAACAGTATGATAGCCGAGATTTTCACATCAGCAACCGTGGGCGTAGATGCATATACTATACGCGTAGAAACCCACATTGAGAACATGAATAAGGGTACTTTTACGGTAGTCGGATTGCCGGATAACACGGTAAAGGAATCGCGGGACAGGGTATCGGCGGCAATAAAGAATTCGGGCTTCATATTTCCTATCGCAAAGAAAATCACAATCAATTTATCTCCAGCAGATATTAAGAAAGAGGGCTCGGGGCTTGACCTTCCTATAGCAGTAGCTTTACTGACAGAAACAGGGCAGATAGAGCCGTATAAAATCAGAAATTACATCATACTCGGCGAGCTTTCGCTGGACGGAAAGCTGAGGAGTGTCTCCGGTGTGCTGCCTATTGCCATCGAGGCGGGAAAGCACAACTTTGACGGCATTATACTTCCAAAAGTAAACGGCGACGAAGCGGCAATTGTTGGAGGCGTTAACGTTTATCCGTTTGAAACGCTTGAAGAGGTTGCAAATTTTCTGAACGGTGATTTAGCTGTTATGCCTCATACCGTTGACGAGGAAAAAATATTCAATGAATCACGGGATTATCTTATAGACTTCTCTGACGTAAAGGGTCAGGAAGAAGTAAAGCGTGCAATGGAGGTTTCGGCGGCGGGAGGACACAACATTATCATGATAGGTCTACCTGGTTCGGGAAAAACAATGCTTGCAAAACGGCTGCCGACTATTTTACCACCGTTGACAAGAGAGGAATCACTCGAGACGACGAAGATACATTCAATAGCGGGAATACTTCCGGCAGGGAAGTCGGTTATTACAACAAGACCATTCCGATCGCCGCATCACACTGCTTCAGACGTAAGCATCGTCGGCGGGGGAGCAGATGCAAAGCCAGGGGAAATATCATTCGCGCACAACGGAGTACTTTTCCTTGATGAGCTGACAGAGTTTAAAAAGAATGTTCTCGAGGTTTTAAGACAGCCTCTGGAGGATAAAGTAGTTACCATTTCACGGGCAAAGATTTCCGTACAGTACCCAACGAATTTTATGTTTGTTGCGGCTATGAATCCGACTCCTGCCGGCTCGCAAAAAGAAATGAGCATGTATTCGGGATATGACATACAAAGATTCCTTTCGAAAATCTCGGGACCGATTCTCGACAGGATAGACATACACATTAACGTTAATCCCGTTAACATAAACGAGCTTTCGGGGAAGAAAGAATCCGAGAAATCCTCAATAATAAGAGAGAGGGTTTTAAAAGCAAGGGAAATTCAGGTAAAAAGGTTTAAGAACCACAAGGGATTATACTCGAACGCGGGGATGAATTCAAAGGAGATAAAAGAATACTGCCGCCTGAACAAAGCCTCGGAAGACATACTGAAAATGGCAACCACAAAGCTCGGACTTTCAGCAAGGGCATACGATAAAATCCTGAAGGTGGCACGAACAATTGCGGATATGGCAGGGGAGCCGGACATACAGGCAGCACATATCAGCGAAGCTGTGCAATACAGAAGTCTGGATAGGACGCAGTGGATTTATTAAGAGCGGTGA
>CAZVCC010000129.1:0-2672 GCA_964626015.1 uncultured Ignavibacteriaceae bacterium | reverse complement strand
CTCGGTGGTAAAATCTCTTTTATTTCAGTTCTAAATCAGTGCAAATCATAATCCATCAGTTCTTTGTTGTGCGCTCTCCCGTCACAGCCCCACTTTCACATTCACATAAAAATTCCTCTCCGCCGCAGGTATCCAGTACGCCGTCCCCGTCCAGTCCACACTCCCCGATGTCTCATAAAGCCTGTCAAAAATATTATTAACCTTCAGCGAAAACTCCAGACTGCTCAAATATCCTTTCAATTTCTTATCTTTCACCGACGACATAACGTCATACGATATCCCCGCATTAAAAACCGTATAAGCATTTATAAACTTATCCGCATACCCCGTCGCATTTCTTGCAGAAGGATTCTTTCTCTCGTTCTCTGAGTTATCCAGATATTGCTTGCCAATATGCTGTGCCGTTACGTAAACATTCAAACCGAAGTCCGTCCTGTAATTCAACGACAGATTAGCTATTATTGACGGATTAAGCAGTATCTTATTCTCCGAATAATCATTTCCGTATATAAGATTCCCGAGCGAATCAGAACCAAGTATTTCCCTGTAATCCTTGAAATAATTATCCGATAAATTTATATTACCCGTTAAATACAAGTTCTTCATAAGATTTGAACTCGCATAATTATCAAACGGTCTCAGCTCAAAATCAAACTCTATTCCCTGATGTACTGATTTCCCCGCGTTTCCGTTTATCGGCTGTCCGACGTTATCAAGCTGTCCGTTGCTCACAATCTCATTGCTGAAATTCATCATATAAAGATTTAGATTCGCCTTCAATACATTCGATGTATATCCCGCCCCGAGTTCATAACTCAGCATCTCCTCCGGTTTAACGTACGGGTCTTCGTACCTGTTGTTCAAAGTATCTATAACCCTGAAATTCGGCTTGGAGTAAGGGTCTTCGGCGTTGTATATATCCTTCAACCTCGGCTCTCTCTTCGCCATTGAAAAATTACCAAATACCCTGAAGTTATCGTCTATGTTATAATTCAAGCCTAAGCGCGGCGTCAGAAAATTGTAATCAACGTCAAAGTTGTACGGCTTAAACTTGTCATTATCAATCTTATACTTCATGTATGTGAATTGCAGCCCTAACATTCCCGTCAGCTCTGGAGTTATGCGGTAAACCTCGTTCGCAAAAACAGAAAATGTGTTCTTCTTTCCTTCATAGTAGTAATATTGATAGTTGTCAGGCGTTCCCTGCGGAAGCGCACTCCCGAAAACTATCTCTCCGTAATGTTCAGAGTTGTGTATTCGCACCTCGCCGCCTATCACAAGCGTTCCCTTCTCGTCATTATGTTTTATCTGAACCTTCGGATACCATCCGTAATCGTTATTGTTCACGTATAAATTAGTCACTAAATCTGATTTGTCAATCATGTATCCTTTGCCCGGCTCCGTGTAGAGCGTCCCGTCGGGATTCCGCCTGTAGTATGAGGAGTTGTATGCGCTCGAATCGCTCGTATAGAAAGGATTCAGTCTGAAATACGAAAAATCATATCCGTAATAGACAGGATAGTTCGTCACAAAATAGCCCTCTCCCCTAATGTAACTCAGCGTGTTTGATATTAGTACGTTCTTCGAGGGCTGTGTGTTAAACACAAGTTCATAATGCGGCTGGAAATAGTTGTCCGTCTCATTGTCAAAGTTCAAAAAGTTGTACCTTCTGTCCTTTCTTGCATCACCCGTTACCTTTCCGTCGAGATAGTCTTTCGTTACGCCGATGTATGCAAGATGATTCTTAATCGGACTTCCGTATGCGTTGAATTTCAATACCGTGTTTGCACCGAGCATCTTTCCGGCACTCAGAAAAAACGACCAGTGGTCTGACCATGATAAATCCCTGTATCCGTCGCTCTGCGTCTTTGAAAGCTTTCCGTAAAATCCAAATCCCGACTCCGTCAGCCCCGATGAGTATTCCATCGAATACCTTTTAGAATTGTAGTCTCCGTAACCCGCACTGAAATTTATAAACTTCTTATCAAAATAATTTATCGTCTGAAGGTTAATAACTCCGCCAATTCCCGACGTTCCGTAAAGCGCCGTACCAATTCCCCTTTGTATCTGTATGTTCTCAATCGATGAAGTGATATCGGCTAAATCGACCCAGTAAACCTGATGGTCTTCCGCGTCGTTCTGCGGCACTCCGTTTGTTAGTATCGCTATTCTTCTCTGGTCAAATCCCCTTATCGAAAAATATGAGTAACCGACCGATGCACCCGATTCCGAATAAGCATTTACACTCGTGTTCCCGTTTAAGAACATCGGCAAATCCTGCATCCAGAACCTCTCTTCAATTTTCTCTCTCCCTATATTCTGAAACGTAATAGGCGTCTCACGCTCAACTCCAAGCAGTGCGTTCACCTCAATCGTTTCAGTATTGTACTTCAATGTATCCTGCTCACCCGATTTTAGGCTTGTCTGCTGCTTATCAGACTGTGAATACAAAACAGAATTCAGGATAATCAATCCTGCCAAAATAAATAATAACTTTTTCATTTTAAATTTCTTGCAAATAAAAAACGCTTAAACTTTTTCCGAACCTGATAAAGTGAAAAAATTTAAGCGTCAAAATCGTAGTAATTTCCTACGCCGGCATTATCCGTCAGGTTCTAAGGGTTTAATCTCAGCATCCCTGCTTCCCGCAGGGCAGCACCCCAATACTTTAT
>CAZVCC010000128.1:0-2696 GCA_964626015.1 uncultured Ignavibacteriaceae bacterium | reverse complement strand
CTCTTACTCTGTGATAAATTCTCTTTGAAATAATTAATGTTTTTTCTCAGTGTTCTCGGTGATTATTCTCGGTGAACTCTGTGGTAAATTTTTATTTGTTTGTCCGCTGAGGCGGATTCGCCGCGGAGAATAACCATCGGCTACGCCGTGCTCTGTGATTATTTCTTTTCTCCTCGGTGGTAAAGTTCTTATTTGTTTGCAGTTCTCTTGCAGCGATGTTCCTCTCTGTATGCTTCAGTGGTAAAATCTCCTGCTTTACTAAATTACGTAAGCTTTCTGAATAGCGATATAGCGTAACTATCCGTCATCCCTGCAATGAACTCGCATATTTGTAAAATCCTTAAGTACAAATCTTTCTCTGGGTATCCGTCGTTTCCAAGATACTGTTTCGGTAAAATCTCAATGAGCTTATCGCTCAATACGTCTTCTTTGTGAATCCTGTCTCTCAGGTCTCTAAAACTGTTAACTGCATTTATAAACAAATCCATTAGTTTCTCTACTACACTAAATCCGGAAATTTCTATCATAACAACATCTTTAGAATTATATATGTTTCTTACCGATAGTGCTTCAATTTCTTTCAGTATTTTCATTCTCTTTTTGTCAATCTCCTCCAGCAGTGCTTTATCAAAATCGCCTTTCAGAATATCCTTTTCATTATCAAGAAATATTTCCGATACTTCTTCAATAAGTGAAGTAATAACTTTCGACCTTAAATAACCAATTTGTTCTTTTATGTCTTTTATGTTGTTAAACTTCGATTGCTTAAAGTACGTATCCGAAAGCATTGAACGCAGTATATCTCTTCCCTGCTCGAAAGGTATAAGTCCTATTCTGATTCCATCCTCAAAATCGATTATTCTGTAACATATATCATCAGCTGCCTCAATGATGTACGCAAGCGGATGTCTTGAATATATTCCGTCTTTATTCTTTACAATTTTTAGTTCACTAAAGATTTCTTCAAAACTTTCCGTTTCCGCATAGAAGTATCCGTACTTTTTATGTATTCTGTTTTGATGCTGTTTTCCTTCTTTGAATGAAGAGCATGGATATTTTGTAAAAGCTGCAAGCGTGCTGTATGTAAGGCGGATGTTTCCTTTTAGTATATTATGCCTGTTCGTCAAAATTCTGAAACCGTTTGCATTCCCCTCAAAATTTACAAGATCGCTCCATTTCTCCGGAGGAATGTCTTTCTCGAATTTCTTGCCTGCACCCTTTCTGAAATAATTGCTTATGGCAGATTCGCCCGAATGACCAAACGGCGGATTCCCAATATCATGCGCCAAACAGGCTGTCGCAACCACAGAACCAAAATCTTCGACAGTCACAGATTTTAAACTATTTCTTCCTATTATCTCTTTACCTATTTTTTTTGCCAGCGAGCGTCCCACGCATGAAGTCTCAAGACTGTGCGTCAGCCTTGTGTGCACAAAATCACTTTCCGGCAATGGAATTACCTGTGTCTTATCCTGCAGTCTTCTAAAGGCAGATGAAAAAACAACTCTGTCAAAATCAACCTCGAAAGTCGTCCGCGTCATATTTGCAGAATCAGTGTTTTTTTCTTCAAGTCTCTTAACTGAAAATAGATTATTCCAGTCCATGTATGTATTTAAATATTTTATCGTAAATGAATGACTAAATTAGTCAATAATAATCCAATCTGAAATATTAAAATGATACCTAAATATTATCCTTTACTTCAATATTAAATTGTTGCTAATTTATCTTAAAGAAAGGAGTGTATCATGGAATACAAATCTTCAATAGACATATTCAAAAAATACTTCGAACATAAGTTTGCGAAATCGCTTAAAACACTCGATAAATCAGCCTTTCCGGGGAATCCGTTTGTTTCAATTTCGCGTACTACGGGTGCTGGAGGTGTTAATTTCCCTGAAAAACTTATTCATCATCTTAACGAGCAGGAAAGTAAATCCGAAAATGAATGGATGATATTCGATAAGGATGTACTCGAAATGGTCCTTGAAGAGCATAACCTCCCGAAAGAGATAAAGAAATTTATGCCCGAGAAAAAGGTCTCTGAATTTCAGGACGTTATCGAACAGCTATTTGGACTCCATCCTAACGAACACAAGTTAATTAAAAAAGTAAGCGATACAATCCTGCATTTGTCACATATCGGGAACGTTGTATTCGTTGGTCGGGGCTCAAACATCATAACAGCTGAATGCAGAAACGGTCTCCATTTGCGTTTAATAGACAGTCTGGAAAACAGGATAATTAATGTCCAGAATTATTTTAAGCTTAACAGGGTACAGGCATTAAAATTAATCCAGACAGAGGATAAAAACAGAAAAAACTACATTAAGAAATATTTTAACAAGGATATCGATAACCCGTTGCTTTATTCACTCGTAATAAACTTCGAATCATTTGAAACTGAAGACGTAATCCAAATGATTATCAATGAAGTTCAAAAGCTGAAAAAACGCACCATCACATAAAAGTATTTTTTGCTCCGTAATTCTTCTTTTGTGTATTTGTGCTTTGGTGGGTCACCTGCTCATTATTCTGCGGCATTAGCTCTTTGCAATAAATTCGCAGTTCTTACTGCACCGTGCATTCTGTGTGCTTTGTGAACTCTGTGTTAAAATACTCTTGCTCTTAGCAATAAAATAATTTCTCCTCTGTGCCCTCTGTGAACTCTGTGGTAAAATGTTCTTGCTCTTAGC
>CAZVCC010000127.1:0-2827 GCA_964626015.1 uncultured Ignavibacteriaceae bacterium | reverse complement strand
TTTAATTATTAATTTTTAACTACTTACCACCTTCTAAATAACTTGACTTAATACATGATTTATCAATACCTATTTTTTTAATACCTGTGGTATAAACGAAATTAAATCTCTCGATTTTGGCTTAGAATATTTTCTTCTAAGTGTTCTTAGACTACTAAGTGCCCTGAAATCTTCTATTTTTCTAAGTGATCTTAGTGACTTAGTGGTGAAAATCTTTTCTCTAATCATGTACTATAAGTTTCTTACTTCCTTAATTCCACACCTGTAATTGGGGGCTACTACCTACCCCCTGCCCCCTCATAAATTATTAACTATTAATTATTAACTGCTTTTCATAATTTTACCTAAACAATCATTGTAATTTCTCGTAATTATAATTATTACAGCTTGATTTGAAATTTCTTAGTAAATACAAAGAAAATACACTGAGGTTCTTCATCGTAATTCTGACGCTTTATGCTCTCATTATTGCAGGCATTCCTATTTTTAATTCGATATTCACAAAACGTCTCACATTCGACGATTGCAGTAAAACTCAGTCCGTTGACGAAAACGGCAATTCTTTCGTTTTAATAACTCGTCTCTTTCCCAACGGAGTTGCCGAAAAGTCTGGTCTGAAAGCTGGTGATAAAATTCTCGCAATAAACGGTATTCCCGTTACTTCGATGAACGAATTTCTAAACATTATCGTTAAGGTTGACACTCATGTACCGCCTCTTTATACAATCGAACGACAGTCAGAAATTAAAAGTATCATCGTTCCTGTTTACAGGTATTTCCATCTTATATTTTATATTTTCGCTCTACTTGGTCTCGGATTGCTTATGAATGGATTCTTTGTCGGCATTTCAAGACCAAAGGAACTGACGTCTCAGATTTTTTTCCTATTCGGTATAGCATCTTCAATCGGTTTCATGATATACGGAGGAGTCTGGTATTATGTTGGATATAGCGGTGCTCTTATGCTTCATTTTTATATCGCTAACATTTTCATTTACCCCTTGCTCTTTCATTTTTTCACAATCTATCCCGTGTTACTGAAAATTAAACACAGAAAACTTATTATATTTTTAGTTTACTTTTACTCAATGCTTCTAAGCTTCCCGCTCGTCTTGTCTGAAACTCTCGAGATTTTGGTAGACAGCAGCCCCGCCGCTATGGCAGTTATCAGCTATTCTCCATTGTTGATTATAATCGCCGCTTTCTTTGTGTTTGTTAAATCTTACTTTAAAATTAAAACTCCGGAACTAAAAGAACCGCTTAGGGTCCTTTTCATCGGACTTGTCATCGGACTCGCCGGTTTCGCATACTATTATTTTGTGTTCTCTCTGTTCGCTTTAAATCTCGGTATGAACCCGCTGTTCCGATTACCCGCAATAATGGTGCTCGCCATTCCTGTCACATTCGGATATTCAATCTATAAATATAGAATTCTTGATACTGAGTTTTTCGTTAAACGCGGCATTGTTTTTACTCTCGCCGCTGTGGTTACTATAATATCCTATCTTTTCGCTATTGACTTGCTCGAAACAATCTTTGAATACTATAGATTCAGAAACAAACAGTTGATTACTGTAGTTACCGTTATTCTCGTAATTTTCTCCTTTAGTTATATAACTAAATTGATTAAATCTTTCGTGGATAAACGCTTCTATAAAACAAGATACAATTATAGAAAATCCCTTCTTAATTTTTCAAATGAACTTCCGTATTTAAATAATATGGAGGAAGTGTCAGTAAAACTAAAGAAAACACTTTCCGAGACTATGGGTGTTTATAATGTTGATTTCTGGGAGAATAAAGGTATATACTGTGTTACAGACAATCCTGAAGATAGACTTAAAAACGACCTGTGTTTCTTTCTCTTTGAAAATGACAAAAACCCAAAACTTCTTTTCGATATAAACATGCTTGAAAATAATTTCCCGCGTGATTACGCTGATTATATAAGGAAAGAAAAATATGTTCTCTCATTGCCCGTTTTTGTAAAAGATGAATATGTTGCTGCTTTAAATCTCGGCGAAAAACCGGAGGGTTCGCCCTATACGGATGAAGATATAGACCTTCTGAAAACCATTTGCTCAAATATATCTGTTGTTTATGAAAACTCGAAATTGCGTTTGGAAGAAATCAGAAAAAATAAAATTGAAGAAGAATTAAAGGTTGCTAAGAATATTCAGGAGGGCCTTCTGCCCGAAAAGGAATACAAATGTGAGTTTCTTGAAATAAGCTGTTCATCATCACCCGCAAGAATTATAGGCGGCGATTTCTTCGATATCATTTGTCTGGATGATGAAAACGTACTTATTGTAATTGCCGATGTGTCCGGAAAAGGACTCCCTGCCGCTTTATACATGGCAAAGGTTCAGGCACTCATCAGATTTGCTGCAAAAGTATTCCGTACTCCGAAAGATATTATCATAGAAGTAAATAAACAGATTTTCGGTAAGTTTGAAAGGCATTCGTTCGTCACAGTCTCACTCGGTCTTTTTAACACTAAAAAACAGATACTAAGGTTTATTCGTGCAGGACATAATCCTGCTATTTTTGCAAGAAATGGATCAGTTGAATTGCTCAATACAAGCGGTATAGGTCTCGGTCTCGATAGGGATTACCTTTTCAGCAAACATCTCGATGAACATGAAATTAAGCTTGAAAGTAATAGTCTCGTACTATTCTATACAGACGGTTTAAACGAGGCAATGAATAAGAATAAAGAAGAATTCGGTATGGAGAGATTAATTAACATCATAAAGCAAAACAAACACCTCTCTCCTGCTGAAATCAACAAAAAACTCGAATCAGAAGTAAAGTCGTTCGTAAAAGA
>CAZVCC010000126.1:0-2871 GCA_964626015.1 uncultured Ignavibacteriaceae bacterium | reverse complement strand
ATCTTTTAAATTCTTTATATGTTGGTACTGATGGTACATAATCTGTACCCCATAAACCTGAAGTTATCATTAAATCCGCTGAATGACGATTACAAGCAACAGGAATATTATGAATTCTACATTGTCTTAATAACATCTGAATATCTGCTTCGTGCGGATTTGCTGATAAATCATCAATTAAAAATATACATAAATCAATTTTACCTTCAACTACCATAGATGCAATTTGTGCATCTCCACCCATTGGACCAGAATTCATTTTTACAATATCTAAAGTATCTAATTTATAAGCATTATCTAATTTTTCATCTATTTTATTATTAATCCAATCTTTTAATGCTTTTTCAATTAAGCTACCAGTAGTTCCTGTGCAAATTAATTTATTTTTAAGTAATGTTTCAGCATTATGTTTTACCCATCCAATCATATCATACTTCCTACGATCATGTGCAATTAATGCTATTGTCTTATTTTCTATCATATTGCAAATATATTAAATTTTTTTAAAATAAAAAAAGGAAAGATAAAATTCTTTCCCTCTTTTATCTGTTTAGTAATTTCTTACTTCTTTGTAGCTTCAACAGATGCAGCACGGTAGGGTGTAACTAATTTCTTAATTTCACCAAGAGCCTTACGAACATCAGCTTCTGCTGTCTTGTTGCCCTTTTCTACAAACTTTGCATGTCTTTCCTCTACAATTGCCCATTGTTCTGCGATTTTAGCATAAAGTTCTTCTAACATATTTTTAAATTTATTTTTTAATCAATTCAGAGATTGATTTTACTAACTATTGTTTATATCTTAATGATAATATAAAGTTTAATTTTTTTGTTGATATTTTAGGTTTTTTGTGATTTAATTATATTAATATATAGTAGAAAATAATCTTTTGATTATGAAAAACTATGATGAATCAGAATTATTTGATATCCAAATCAATAATTTAGAAGAAGAATTGCAAGAATTATTAGATAAAGCAGAGAAAATTCTTGGTTATAAAGCTGATGATGTAAATATGGTCGTTGAAGATTTATTAACATTAAACTCAGAAGAAGCTAATACATTAGCCACAGATATTATGGATCTTGAAGAAGATATGATATTAACCGAAGAATATTATGCTGATTACGAAGAAAAAGATGATCCTTTTCTTAATCTGTATGATTCTGATTCTGATTCTGATTTATCTTCTTGATTTTCTTTTGTCTAATCTTTTTAATAAAATTGTAGCCATTCCTGTCTACTACTGTATTCGCCCAATCATAAAAAGTATTTTCATGCATACCAACACCACGCTTCAAATAAAACTTACATTGAACAAAAAGTTCATTATCACCAGTTTCATTAGCAATATCAATCAAAACATCTAATATATCTACTACAGAAAATGTTTTTAGTTCTTTAAGTAACTCATCATCAGTCATTTATGCGGAAAAGCAGGGATTCGAACCCCGGGATCACTTTCGGTGATCACTTGTTTTCAAGACAAGCCGTTTAAACCGCTCACGCACTTTTCCAGTTCATTATATATTAAATATTATCTTCTATCCTCTTTAATTTTTTATTTCTTTCATATTTCAAAACATCTGTTTCACTAAAAGAGTTTCTTAAATCTGGATATTTATGTACTTCATACCACTCAGAGCCATCATACTCGCCCCTAGTAATCCAAACACCATCTTCACAATAAATAACACCAAATAATTCTTGACCACCATAGCCTGAATTATAGTTACGATCTAAAAATTTTAAAAGTTCATTATACTCTTCATTTGTATAAAGAGGTTTTAATTTGAATCTTTCTTCGTTGTCTGTCCAACTATCACCAAAAGAAATATCAGCAGCAATTACCTTAAATTCTGCTGTTGTTTCTAAAAATTCCTCTTTTGCATTTCTATATTCACTCATAAAAAAATATATGAAAAATTTTTAATTTGGTTTAAATTTTTATTTAGTGGGCTCAGAGAGATTCGAACTCTCATAGCACTGGTTAAAAGCCAGTTTCACTGCGCAATTGTGATACGAACCCGTGTGCGTCATGTAGGATTCGAACCTACGATGGAACTTTCATTCGTCAGATTAAGAGTCTGGACCGTTCGACCAACTACGGATAATGACGCATTTGTTTGTGTGACCCCGGCGAGATTCGGACTCGCGCTCCCCGCATTAAAAGTGCGATGCTTTACCAGCTAAGCTACGGAGTCATTGTATCTTCGGTTGGACTCGAACCCACATTCTCCTAAGAGTGAACTTGACTATAAGCGCGATTCCCTTGCTAATTGTTTTATCACCACCTTTTCAGGTTGCTATAGGTTCTTCCGCGAATTCGCCAAGTTTGCCATCGTTTCGCTTACAACCGCACTTCCATTTATGCTACGAAGACATAATTATTTGATAATCAATCGCATAAGTGGTAGGATTCGAACCCACGAAACTTTCGTACTGATTTTGGAGATCAGCGCCTTTGACCGCTCGGCAACACTTATATATGTTATTTTCTACGCACTTTCCGGTGTTTTCTATGAAAATATAACAGTCATACCTTGCGGAAAAGGTGGGGCTCGAACCCACGCACCAGTTTTCACCGATCTATACGCTTTCCAAGCGTACCCCTTCACCAACTTGGGTACTTTTCCATTCAAGAAGTGTGTGTAAGTCCGTTACACACGAAGAGCACACCTCCAAATATAAACTCTCGTAGCTGAACTCTGTTGTCTTAGGCTATTGCTGTTGCCCCTCGTCAGCGGCCAGGGTGCTAGTAAAGACTCATTTCATATTCCCGCTGTTGCGGCTTACTTCTTGGTGGCTCCCCCAGAGGTCGAATCTGGATTTCAAGATCTTCAGTCTTGCACACTTACCACTTGTGTTAAG
>CAZVCC010000125.1:0-2892 GCA_964626015.1 uncultured Ignavibacteriaceae bacterium | reverse complement strand
CTCACAAATTACACAAATTAAGAACGATTAAATTATTGCAAAGAGCTTTGAGAGCAGTGATAAAGCGATAGAGTAAAGAAAAAGAGCGCACACTGAAAGAGCTGATTTGATTATGGTAATAAATGATGAAGAATGTTTAATCTATTCAGAGAAACTATATATCAATATTGTTGATGTTGACAATGACCAATATGCTGCTTGTTTAAAGGTACATATTTCTGATATATAATTTTATTTACAATTTGTTTACATTGGCGTAACAATTTCGTAACCTCAGATGATAAACTTGTTAAGAACTTTTTAAGCAAATATTTTAAGAACATTAAAAGACATAAAATTATGAAATATCTTGCAATCTTAATGTTAGTATTCTCTTTTTTAGCTGCATCATGCGGAAATAGAGAGGAAGGCGGTTCACCTCAAATCAACGGAGCGGGAGCGACATTTCCTTTTCCGCTTTATTCAAAGTGGTTTGATGAATATTCAAAGATAAACAAGGATGCAAAGTTTAATTATCAGTCGATAGGCAGCGGCGGCGGTATTAAACAGGTGACGGAAGGTACGGTAGATTTCGGTGCGACAGATGCACCAATGACTTCGGAGGAAAAGGTTAATGCAGAAACAAAGAGCGGTACGAAGATACATCATATACCGACTGTTTTGGGTGCGGTCGTAATGACTTACAACGTTCCCGGTCTTGAAAAACTAAACCTTACCGGAGAGAATATTGCCGATATTTACCTTGGTAAGATTAAGAAATGGAACGACCCGAAGATAGTAAAAGAAAACCAGGGAGCTTCTTTACCCGATAAAGATATAAGCGTGGTTTACAGAACAGACGGCAGCGGTACTACGTATATTTTTACGGATTACCTTAGCTCTGTAAGTCCTGAGGCAAAGGAAAAAATCGGATTATCAAAGACCGCAAAGTTTGAGTTCGGACAGGGCGGCAAAGGTAATGAAGGAGTAACGGGAGTTGTGAAACAGCTCGAGTATTCGATAGGTTACGTAGAGCTTATTTATGCATTACAGAACAAACTTAAGTATGCAAACATAATGAATTCTGAGGGCGAGTTTATTTCGCCAACGCTTGAGTCAGTTACAAAAGCAGCGGAAGTATCAGTTGACCAGATGCCAGAGACTCTAACTATGTCAGTAATAAACGCAAAAGGAAAAGGAGCATATCCGATTTCCAGTTACACATATCTGCTTGTTTACGAGAAGCACAGGAATCCTGCAAAAGGAAAGTTGGTAAAAACGTTTGTAGAATGGGCACTCGGAGACGGACAGAGGTTTGCAAAGGAACTTGGCTACGCTCCGCTGCCCGATGCGCTAAGCAAGAAGGCAATTGAAAAGTTAAAGACGCTGCAGTAAGAAAGAGTCCCGATAAAGAGAATCGGGATGTTCTCCGCGGCGAATCTACGACAAAGAGCGCACGGACAAGGGTCCCGATAAAGAGCATCGGGATGTTCTCCGCGGCGAATCTACGACAAAGAACGCACAGACAAGAGGGGTTAGTATATGTGTTATATTTTATAATGGATACGTTTTTTATTACTTATTATTTAGTTTAATATTACAATCAAAACCGGTTAAAAAGGGTGACCGGAAAAATATAAATTAATTAAACGCTATGAGAAAATTATTATTAATTACAGTGATGTTTTTAGTAACATCATCTATTATGTCTCAGGACAAAGAAGGATTCAAGCCGGAAGTAAAAATAGGCGGTACATTGTTTACGGGCTGGGAGTACAACATCGGTAATTCCGAGTTTATTAACAGTGTGGATATAAGTTCGCCGGATGCAAACCAGCCGTTTGGATACAAGCCTGCAAAGAATCAATTCGAGACTAACAGGAATAGTTTTTATCTTGAGAGGGCTTATATAAACGTATTTGCGACAATCAGCCCGCAGATAAAAGCAAGATTTACACCCGATATTTATTCAATAACCGACGGAAAGGGTGTTACGCAGTATTCATATCAGGTAAAATTTGCCTGGTTAGATTACACACCTTTAAAGACTGAAGATGGGCTGGCGCTTTCATTTGCAGGGGGTTTAGTACCAAATTTATGGGTAGGACAGATTGATAAAGCATTTGGTTACAGAGGCGCTGTAAAGACTTTAACGGACTACACATGGACGCAGGCAGCGGCTGTAAACACAACGAGCGGTGATGTGACAAGAACGACTGGTTCTTATTTTCCGACAGCAGACCTTGGGTTGATTGCAAAATTAGTATTTCCGAGAAATTATGCGGATGTATCTGTTGCAGTTTACAACGGCAACGGTTTCAGGAATCTTTCATTTGACAACAGGTTCAAGGATGTAATGTTCAGTGCTTTTGTTTATCCGCTTGCGGGTGAAATAGCAAAGAAAACCGACGCAGCAAAGAAAACGGGAAGAACAAGAATAAACGGAGTAAGCGATTTAACTTTTGGAGGCTTTGGTTACATAGGAAAGCTTGGAGGCGGAGAAGGACAGACAGCAAAGACAAGGTTTGGAGGAATGGCGAACTTCAAGTTTAATTTCGATAAGGCAGGATTTATAAAGGTCGGCGGCGAGTTCAGTGTGTCATCAAATCAAGTAGCAAGTACTACAGCACTTGATACGACAGTAAACGGAAGGGGCATCTCCACATGGCTGGAGTTTAATCCTCCGATAGAAGAGCTGAAAGAAAAAGTTTCGCTTGTTGCGCGTTATGATATGTTTGACCCGAACACGAATAAACCGGGAACAAATGCGCAGGGTTTTACGGCTGATAACGGAAAGCAAAATTTGTTAATGTTGGGTTTGTTTTACAAGCCCGTTAATATAGTAACGTTCGGATTAAATTATCAGATGCATTCATTCGAGAAAGATTTTGCGGTAAAGTATGACGGTACACC
>CAZVCC010000124.1:0-2925 GCA_964626015.1 uncultured Ignavibacteriaceae bacterium | reverse complement strand
GGGGATCTCCGCTCTTTCTCAACCTTGGAAGGTTGAGTTACCCTAATTGCTTTTAGGGTAGGGTTTAAAATACATTTCTTAGTGATTTATTATTTTATATATTTAATAAATATAAATTATGAAAAGAGAATATAATATAATCATTGAAAAAGATTCAGATGGGTTTTATATTGGCTCAGTTCCGGAACTAAAAGGATGCCACAGTCAGGCAAAATCAATGGATCAGCTTATGGTCAGAATGAAAGAAGTTATTGAACTTTGTGAAGATGTAATGGGAAAGAGAAATAAAAGAACTAAGTTTGTTGGCATCCAAAAAATGATATTAGGATAATGCCTAAAACTCCTTCCTTTTCTGGAAAGAACTTATTAAGCTTCTAAGTAAACATGGGTTTTATACTCTTCGTATACGAGGAAGTCATCATTTTCTTCAGCATAAGGATGGTCGCTGTACTACAGTTCCGGTTCATTCAAAAGAAACAATCGGTCCGGGACTTCTTAATAAAATTTTGAAGGGCTGCGATCTTGCTGTGAATGATCTTTTTCTTTAAGCAAAATTTATAGAGTTACTCAATCAACCTGGAAGTACGCCACGGCACATCTGCAACATTAGTTACACTAAGAGCTCTTAGGGTAGAGCAAATCTATGATCTCGGCGAGTCGGGATATCCTCCCCGCGTGTGCGTTCGGCGTCTACCCCGATTTATCGGGGCATCCGCCGTGGCGGAATCTTAGCGGGGATCTCCGCTCTTTCTCAACCTAGGAAGGTTGAGTTACCCTAATGGATTTCTTTTATTATGAGCTTACCATTGTAATCAGGATTATAATCATTTAGTAAAGTTGCTATTTCCCTTGACTCAATGATTGTGGGTGAGGACGCAACAAAAACTATTATCAATTCTGTTTTGTTTTCTGTTATATTAAATGTTATTTTGTATCAAATTTTTTAAAACTTAAATAACAATACTATGAAAGAATTATCGGGCGATGTTTTTTATCCTTCTAAAGAGATTCTAAGAAAATCGAGAGTCAAAGACTGGGATAAACTAAACAACTTTGCAAATGAAGACCTTCAGGGTTTCTGGGAAAAAGAAGCTAAAGAGCTGAAGTGGTTTTCTAAATGGGATAAAGTTCTCGATGATTCTTCAAAACCGTTCTTTAAGTGGTTTACTGGCGCTAAGACGAACATTGCCTATAACTGCCTTGATGTTCACCTGAAAACTCACCGCAAAAATAAAGTCGCGCTTATGTGGGAAGGCGAGAAAGGCGAAAGCAGGTCGTTTTCTTATTTCGCACTCCACCGCGAGGTATCGAACTTTGCTAATGTTTTGAAAAGTCTCGGTGTGAATAAGGGTGACAGGGTTACGCTTTATCTCGGAAGGATTCCCGAACTCGTTATTGGTATGCTTGCCTGTGCAAGAATTGGTGCCGTGCATTCAGTCGTCTACGGAGGGTTTTCTGTTGAGTCGTTGCATGAAAGACTTGAGGACAGTCATTCAAAAGTTTTAATAACTGCCGACGGTGCTTTTCAAAGAGGAAAGATAATTCCCCTTAAAGCGATTGCCGATGAGGCTTTGCAAAGAGCCGCAAGCGTTGAAAGTGTGCTTGTGATAAAGCGAACGGGCGAACCCATTAATATGGAGTACGGAAGGGATATCTGGTACCACGAGCTTGTTACTCTGCCTATGATTAATTCAAAGAATGAAGTTGAAAAGGTTGACGCCGAGCATCCGCTGTTTCTTCTCTACACTTCGGGAACGACAGGAAAGCCGAAAGCAATCCTGCATACTCACGGCGGTTATATGACGGGTACTTATACTACTTTTAAATATGTCTTCGATATCCGCGACGACGACAGGTACTGGTGCGCCGCAGACCCGGGCTGGGTTACGGGGCACAGCTATATTGTTTATGGTCCTCTGCTAAACGGTGCAACTCAGCTGCTTTATGAAGGTGCCCCGAATTATCCTTTCCCGAACAGATGGTGGCAGTTAATTGAAAAATACGGCATTACGATTCTTTATACTGCTCCGACTGCTATCAGAGGACTGATGCGCTTTGGCAATGCATGGCCTAACAGGCATGATTTGAGTTCTTTGAGACTGCTTGGCTCTGTCGGCGAACCTATTAATCCTGAAGCATGGAAATGGTATCATAATGTTATTGGAAAAGCGAGATGCCCGATAATGGATACATGGTGGCAGACAGAAACAGGGGCTTTTATGATAACACCCACTCCCGTTGTTCCTTTGAAACCGGGCTCTGGCACACGTCCTTTCTTTGGTGTTAACATGGATGTACTCGATGAAGACGGCAGTCCCGTAAAAGATAATGAAGAAGGGTATCTTGTTGTTAAAACTCCATGGCCGTCTATGATGCGCACGATTTATAACGACCCCGATGCATATATTAATAAATACTGGAGCAAGTATGAAGGTATGTACTTAACGGGCGATTCGGCAAGACGCGACAGCGACGGTTATTACTGGATAATAGGAAGAACTGACGACGTCCTGAAAGTTTCGGGTTACAGGCTCGGCACGGCTGAAATTGAAAGTGCTCTCGTAAGCCATCCCGATGTCGCCGAAGCCGCTGCCATTGGACTTCCGCACGAAGTGAAAGGAAATGCAATCTATACATACGCAATTCTTAAAGCAGGTGTTGAAAAATCAGAAGCCCTGAGAGAAGACCTGATTAAGCACGTGGGTCATGAAGTCGGTCCCATTGCTAAACCCGAGAATGTAGAATTCGTTGATTCACTTCCTAAAACAAGAAGCGGAAAGATTATGCGGAGACTCCTTAAAGCAAAAGCACTCGGTCAAGACCCTGGTAACATCTCTACTCTGGAAGACTAATTTTAAAATATAAAAAACTGCCGTTGACGTATATCAACGGCAGTTCTCAACTCTTTCTCGTCCCTTTATCACT
>CAZVCC010000123.1:0-3032 GCA_964626015.1 uncultured Ignavibacteriaceae bacterium | reverse complement strand
CTATCTTCACCTTCCCACTATCAACAGCAAGCTTTCCCCTCAGTATCGTCTGTTTACATTTGCCCTTTACTTTCCAGCCCTCGTACCCGGAATAGTCAACATTCATATGATGGTTCTTTACTGATAATGTGTGCTCTTCATTCGGGTCAAAGATTATTATGTCAGCATCAGCTCCTATTCCAATAGTACCCTTTCTTGGAAACATCCCAAATATCTTTGCCGAATTTGTCGACGAAATCTCAACGTACTTATTAAGTGATATTCTACCCTTATTTACTCCCTCGCTGAATAGCAGCTCCATTCTGTTCTCAATTGCTGGATGTCCGTTTGGTATTTTCGAGAAATCATTCTTTCCCATTAATTTCTGCTCCCAGTTAAATGGACAGTGATCTGTCGCAACTATCTGCACCGAACCCTGATTTATTCCTCCCCATAATGACTCTTGATCTTTTTTCTCTCGTAATGGCGGACTCATTACCCACTTCGCCCCCTCAAAATCTTTTTCATATAATGATGCATCAAGCAAAAGATATTGTATGCAGGTTTCTGCATATACTTTCTGATTCCTCAACTGCGCACGTCTTACCGCGTTTAGTGAACATTCGCAAGTCATGTGGACAATATAAGCTGGAACACCCGTATTAAATGCCATGTCTGCAAATCTGCCCGTCGCCTCTGCCTCTGTTATCTCTGGCTGTGAAAGGTAATGATAAAGCGGGGAGAGCTTTCCCTCTGCTTTGTGTTTTGCAACAAGGTAATCTATCATATCTCCGTTTGTTGCATGAACTGTCACTAAACCCCCGTGCTTTTTGACTTCATTCATTAAACCTACCATCTGTCTGTCATCAATCATCAATGCACCTTTGTAAGCCATGAATGTTTTAAACGAAGTTATACCAAGCTCATTTATGAAATAGGATATTTCTTTCTTTGTTTCATCATTGAAATCTGTAACTGCAAAGTGAAAAGAATAATCTCCGTAAGCATTTCCGCTTGCTCTTCCTGTCCATTCATCATAAGCAGCTTTTAGTGAGTTTCCCTGTTTTTGAAGAATGAAATCAATAACGGTTGTCGTTCCTCCATGAAGAGCAGCCAGTGTTCCCGTTTCGTAATTATCAGATGAAAACGTTCCCATAAAAGGCATATCAAGATGAACATGCGGGTCTATACCACCGGGCATTACTAATTTACCTTTTGCATCAATTACTTCATCGGCTTTTATATTGAGGTTTTCTCCTATATGAGAAATCTTCTCTCCATCTATAAATACATCAGCCGTATAATCCGCTGACGCTGTTATTATTCTTCCGTTCTTAATTAGAATTGACATTATATTTTTGATTTAATTTGTTTCTTTCAAGTAAATAATATACTACAAATGATACAAAGAAACCGACGAACCATGCGTAGTGATATATTTCAGATACCCATAATGGAAATCTGTTTATACTTATAACATCTATCGTTGTAAAAAATCCCGGTACATTTGGCAAAATTCCTGCTATCATCGCAATAATTGCATTTCTGTTAAACCCGTTTTGAAAGTTGTATATTCCTTTAATACTATATAAGTCTTCAACAATTAGCTCTTTCTTCTTCACAAGAAAATAGTCTGATATCATTATTCCTCCTATAGGTCCCAGCAGGCTTGAATATGCAATAAGCCATTTAAATATGTATCCGCTCGGGTCTTCTATAAGTTTCCAGGGAAGTATTAGTATTCCGATTATTCCCGTAATGTATCCGCCTTTTCTGAAATCTATTTTCGATGGAGCTAAATTGGCAAAATCATTCGCTGGGCTGACTATGTTTGCTGCAATGTTTGTCGCTAATGTTGAGATTGCAATGCATACCATCGCAATACTTACAAGTATTTTATTCTCAAATTTCGCCGCAAGTACTACAGGATCCCATATTGTCTGACCATAAATAATTAAAGTCGCCGATGTAACAACTACCCCCACGAATGAAAACAAAGTCATCGAAGGAGGCAAACCGAGTATTTGGCCTGTCACCTGTGCTCTCTGGCTTTTTGCGTATCGTGTGAAATCCGGTATGTTAAGCGATAGCGTTGCCCAGAAACCAACCATACCTGTTAGCGCAGGAAAGAAGAACTTAAAAAATTCACCCGTTGTATTGAATTTAGACGGCTGTGAAAGTATTGGTCCTAATCCGTTACCCGCATAAACAGCCCAGAATAATAATGCTATTGCTGCGGCAGGTAGAAAGAATGCTTTAAATACTAAAAGTTTCTTTATGCTGTCAACACCAAGATGCACAACATACATGTTTAATAGCCAGAATAAAAAGAATGAAATCGCTGGTGCAGTCTTTAAACCAAGAAATGCAGGAAATATTTGCGGTAAATTTTCAAATGATGGTACCCATACTCTTATTGCTTCGTAAATTGAAAAACCTCCAATCCATGCCTGAATTCCAAACCATCCGCAAGCTACTATTGCTCTTAAGATAGCTGGTATATTCGCTCCTTTAACACCAAAACTTGCTCTTGCCAAAACCGGGAATGGTATCCCGTATTTTGCTCCCGCATGTCCGTTTAGTATCATAGGTAACAGTACAATTGTGTTACCCGCAAATATTGTTAATATCGCTTGCCACCAGTTCATTCCCCCCTCTATTAGTGAACTTGCAAGCATGTAAGTAGGAATGCATAAACTCATGCTTATCCACAGTGCTGTGTAATTCCATGTGTTCCATGTCCTTTTTGATTCTGGAATAGCAGCTAAATCCTCGCTGTATAATGAAGCATTCATTTTCGTTTCATTTAAATTGTTTTTCTCAGCCTTCATTAATTACAAATTAGTTTTTCCTTTTGTTCTCCTTTTATTTGCGTAATGTATCAATCACGCTAATTATTGACATACTGGTTGTAAAAATTATAGATTTTCATTTCTCAATAAAAAGTTTCTTTTATTTTTCCTTCTTTTTACTTTTTTAATTTTTAACTATCAACTAACAACTAACAACTACCAACTACCAACTACCAACTACCAACTACCAACTACCAACTA
>CAZVCC010000122.1:0-3336 GCA_964626015.1 uncultured Ignavibacteriaceae bacterium | reverse complement strand
CAACTAACAACTACCAACTACCAACTACCAACTACCAACTACCAACTACCAACTACCAACTAACAACTAACAACTAACAACTAACAACTAACAACAATACTCATCCGCTATCGAAAGCGCTCTCGAAATAATTTCCATTCCCTCATCAGCTTCTTCTTTCGTTATACAAAGAGGGGGAGCAATAAATACTAAGTTCCATCTTCCCAGGGTGTACATCCCCTGTTCAGCAATCTTACCCATAACTTTATTCATTATTTCCATCTCCGAAGCTGGAGCATTCCATCTTGCCATGGGTTCTTTTGTCTCTCTGTTCTTTACAAGCTCAAGACAACCGAGCAGCCCTGTGTTTCTGAAATCACCTATACAAGGATGTATTTTCTTCAGCTCTTCAACTTTGCTTTCAATATATTTTCCCATCTTCGCAGCATTCTCTATTAAATTTTCTTCCTCATAAACATCCAGTACTGCATTCGCCGCAGCACATGCTACCGCATGAGCAGAATATGTCAGACCAAGCGGTAAAGGTTTCTCATCGAATGCTTTTGATATTTCATCTTTGACTATTATTCCGCCTAATGGAATATATGCAGACGTAAGTCCTTTAGCAATCGGCATTATATCCGGTACAACATCATGATGGTTTATGCCAAACCACTTTCCCGTTCTTCCGAATCCGCTCATTACTTCGTCAGCTATCGTAAGTATTCCGTATTTTTCCGCAATAGCTTTTACTTTTTTCCAGTAACCTATCGGATATTTTATGCATCCCGAAGAACCGGACTCTCCCTCAAGCATTATAGCTGCTATGTTCTGTGATCCTTCATAAAGTATAACTCTTTCCATGTGGGCAATCGCATTATCAGTGCATTCTTCTTCTGTCTTGCTGCCCCATGGACACCTGTAAAAGTAAGGATTTTCTACATGTACGAAATTACCCGGTTGTTGTGAGTCTATCGTGTGTCTCCTCGGGTCTCCTCCAGCTGCTGCACTTGCGTATGTTGCTCCGTGATAAGACTGATAAAAAGTAATTATCTTATGCCTGCCCGTGTAAACTCTTGCAAGTTTTATCGCATTCTCCACAGCTTCAGCACCGCCAAGCGTAAAGAAAGTTTTACTCATGTTTCCCGGTGATATCTCTGCAAGTTTCTTCCCAAGGTCGCCCCGTGCCGCAGTTATCATTCCCGGATAAACATAACTCACTTCGCTCATCTGTCTTGCCACTGCTTCTGCGACTTTTGGATGTCCGTGTCCTATGTTAACACATATTAATTGTGATGAAAAATCAAATATCCTCTTTCCGTCGTAATCATAAAGAAATATCCCTTTTGCACTTTTAATATTCAGTGGTTTTAATCCGGTTTGTTTCGACCATGAAGTTAGCGTGTAACTTAGGTTATTCTTCAATATTTCATTCTTATCTGTTGTACTTTTATACATGATTTTTATTCCTCTTTAAAATTAACTCATCCAGTTTGTTTTTGCTTCAGCATTCCATTTAATGCTGGTTTTTTTCGGCTGCATCCATAAACCGAGCGAACTCTTTCCTGTTATGTCATTTGTTCCGAATTTCGATTCATTCCATCCTCCGAAAGAAAATGGCTCTCTTGGAACTGGTACACCAATATTTATACCAACCATTCCCGCGGATGCTTTATCTGCAACTGTTCTCGCATAGCTTCCGTTCTGTGTGAATACTGCTGCCGCGTTCCCGTATTCCGAGCTGTTCTCAATGTTCAATGCCTCATCGAGCGATTGCACTCTCATTATCGCAAGCACAGGTCCGAAAACTTCCTCTTTCGCAATTGCCATCGATGGCTTCACGTTATCAATTACCGTCGGACCAACATAATAACCGCCTTCTTTTCCCACCACAATTGCATTCCTTCCATCAACTAGAATCCTTGCACCTTGTTTTTCTGCATCAGTAATATATTTTTCTATTCTTTCTTTTGCTTCTTTTGAAATTACAGAACCGAGATTCTTCCCCGGAATAATCTTTCTTGCCTCGTCACAAAGTTTCTCTATTATATGGTCAACAGGTCCTACTCCTACCATCGCTGAGGCTGCCATACACCTTTGCCCTGCACATCCCGACATTGACACAGCAACGTTTGAAGCTGTCATTTCAACATTTGCATCAGGCATTACTATTATATGATTTTTTGCACCGCCCAGTGCTGCACATTTCTTAAAATTAGAAGTTGCTCTCGCATAAACAATCTTCGCTACTTTGGTCGAACCAACGAATGATACAGCTTTTATATCAGGATGGTCGCATATAGCCTCCACCATTTCGCGGTCTCCGTTAACTACATTGAAAACTCCGTCTGGAAGCCCTGCTTCTTTAAGCATTTCAGCAATATGAACAGATGTTATCGGTACCTGCTCTGAGGGCTTGAAAACCATCGTATTTCCTGCAGCAAGCGCATTCGGTATCGTCCAGTGCGGAACCATATGCGGAAAATTAAACGGCGCAATTGATGCAACAACTCCTATGGGATGATAATCTATCCGGCATTCAACTCCGTTACTAACTTCAAGAATTTCACCGGATACTAATTGCGGTAACGAACAGGCAAACTCAGTAAGCTCTATACTTTTTTCTACCTCTGCTCTCGATTCGCCAATCGTTTTGCCGTTTTCTATATGTGTGACGTACGCAAGCTCTTCAATATTCTTCTCAAGTATTGTTTTATATCTATAGAATATCTGAACTCTTTCCTTTATTGGTAGTGCAGACCAGGCAGGGAATGCATTCTTCGCTGATTCTACCGCAGCATCAAGTTCTTCTTTTCCTGATAAAGGGACCTTAGAAATAACTTTCCCGTCAAGCGGACAGATTACTTCTATAATCTTCCCTTTTCCGGAAATAAACTCCCCCCCTATATAGTTCTTTACCTCTTTGTATATCAGTTTTTCCATAATCTATTTATTTGGTTATTGTATTCAAAATGTCAGAGTGCTAATTCCCTGATAATTTATAGCAAAATACAAAATTAACAAAAACATAACTTAATGAATACGAATTTTAAATTAAAGCTACAAGACAAAACTCATTCTATTTTTTGTTCATAGAAGTCTGTCTATCAGCGTGAATCTGTTTCATCTGCTTAAATCCGTGGTAAATTTAAAATTGCAATTAAATAAACTAAGTTAATCAGCAGTTAAAATCTCTCTTTTCTTTGCGTTCCTTGCTGAATATTTTCCTTTCATATCAGTGATATCATATTCCTTCATTTTTATTCAGTGTGCAATCTTTTTCTCTTTTAGTGTTTTAGTGCTTTGGTGGTAATCAGCTCTTAGCAATAAACAAAATCTTTTCTCTGTGTGCTCTGA
>CAZVCC010000121.1:0-3357 GCA_964626015.1 uncultured Ignavibacteriaceae bacterium | reverse complement strand
AGAAAAAATTTTTAAACCGAGTTATGCGATACTTTTTCAGTAAACCCTAATTAGAATTAAAAACATTTAATATAAATGAGACTTTTTAATGAAACGCACATAGATTTTCTCAGTAATAGAAAGAGATACTATTTTTTATCCATAGCATTAGCAGTTCTTGGAATGATAGCTTTATTCTATAAAGGTATTCCATTAGGGATCGACTTCCAGGGAGGTACGGAAATGCAGGTTAGGTTCGAAACACAGATAGATGTCGGTGATATCAGAACAGCGATGGACAAATCCGGATTTGCAGGCATGGAGATTAAATCAATGGGTTCTGAATCTGATTATTTGCTCAGAACACCGCTTCAAGGCGAAGGACAAACCGTCTCTGATAAGATTCAGAAGGGAATAACAGAAAATCTTCCCGACAAGAAATTTGAAGTATTAAGAACCGATAAGGTAGGACCAAAAATAGGTGAAGAACTTAGAACAAATGCAATTTATGCAATAATCTTTTCTCTTCTTGGTATTTTAATCTATCTTGCTCTTAGGTTCCAATTTGTTTACGCTGTAGCTGCTGTTGTCGCAGTTTTTCATGACGTAATAATAACAGTATCTCTGGTTGCAATCTTTAACATATTATTTCCCGGTCTGCAGCTTGAGTTCAACCAGACTATGCTTGCAGCATTCCTGACACTTATTGGTTTCTCGGTCAACGATACAGTTGTTATTTTCGACAGAATCAGAGAAAATATAAAGTTGTACAAGAATGAAGACATTGTCGGTGTAATGAACAAATCTGTAAACACAACATTAAGCAGAACGATTATAACCTCAGGAACTGTGTTGATAACCGTACTTGTACTTTTGTTCTTCGGCGGAGAAGTATTAAGAGGATTTGCATTCACGTTTACAGCAGGTATCCTGACAGGTACTTATTCTACAGTCTTCATAGCGAGTGCAATAGCAGTTGACTGGCAGAAAAAATTTGTTAATAAAGGCAGATCAAAATAGAGTTAATAAAAGCAAATGTTAATAAACGAACAGGAATATAAGGTATTATTAATCGATGATAAATCGATCGGTTTAGCTAACAGCCAGGTATTGAGACAAAATATTGAAAACGAATTGAAAGCCGGCAATAAAAACATTGCTCTGGATTTTATCAGTTTGAATTCGATAAACAGTGCGGGATTAGGAGTTTTAATAGGTATTCTTAAAAATGTTAAAGAATCAAATGGAAGTCTGAAACTCCTGAATTTGAACGACAGAGTTTTGAATATCTTTAAGATAACTAAACTTGACACTCTTTTTGACATCAATTAATAATTAATAATTAATGATTACAGTTTGCCGTCTTACCAGCAGGTAAGATGGCATTTTAATTTAATGTAAAATCTTATGGCAAATAAAATACATGTACTGGTCGGATTACAGTGGGGTGACGAGGGCAAGGGTAAAATAGTTGATTTACTGAGCAAGGATTTCGAAGTTGTTGCGAGGTATCAGGGCGGAGCGAACGCGGGACACACGATTATTATTGACGGTAAGAAAACAGTTTTGCATTTAATACCATCCGGAATATTCACTGACAATATTATTTGTGTTATCGGGAACGGCACTGTTATTGACCCCGATGCACTGATTAAGGAGATTGAATTTCTCACTAATGACGGTATAAATCTTAAGAACAGGCTTTACATAAGCAAAGACGCGCACATAATACTTCCCTATCACAAGATTATAGATGCAATAAACGAGAGTAAAACTGACAAGATAGGCACGACTAAAAAAGGAATAGGTCCTACATACTTTGACAAATACGCGAGACGAGGCATAAAGTTCTCTGATTTTGATAATCCTGCAGTATTAAAGAATAAGATTGAAAAAAACTTACAATATCTTATATTAATATTTCCTGAATCGGATGAGTTAAAACGATTAAGTCCCGAATCCATTTATGAAGAACTGAATTCACAGTTTGAACAGATAAAAGAATATTTTGTACAGACGCAGTATTTGATGAATCAATACATAGCTGAGGGAAGAAACGTACTGCTTGAAGGTGCTCAGGGAGCGCTTCTTGACGTAGATTTCGGAACATACCCTTACATTACATCATCCAGTCCGACGAGCGGCGGAGCATGTACGGGAACGGGTATACCACCTACAAAAGTAAACGGAGTCATTGGCATTGTAAAAGCATACACGACAAGAGTCGGAGAAGGTCCATTCCCGACAGAGCTGTTTGACGAAACGGGAAAGAAGATAGCAGAAATCGGAGTTGAATTCGGTGCGACGACAGGCAGGCCGAGAAGATGCGGATGGCTTGACCTTGTTGCTTTAAAATACGCTGTAATAATAAACGGAGTCACAGAAATAGCACTTACAAAATCAGACGTACTGGATTCGTTCGAAGAAGTGAAACTATGCACTCATTACGAACTTAACGGAGAAGAAACTGACTTCTTCCCTTCAAATCCTGATGTACTCGCTCAAGTAAGACCTGTGTATAAATCGTTTAAGGGATGGAATGAATCGCTAAAAGATAAGAAATCGTACGGTGAATTGCCTGAAAGATACAGGAATTACGTATCGTATATTGAAGAATATATAGGTGTCAGCGTCAAATACATTTCGACAGGACCCTCAAGAAACGAGATAATCACGAAATAAAAATATTAAAGTGCTTAAAGTTTTTTGTTGATATTAATAAATAAATTCTTTAATTTATCCTGATTACAAAATTCAGCACTACCTTAATTTGAGTAAATCATTAATCAAAACTATTACTTATAACTAAAAGCAATTATCTAAAATTGCATTGTCCACCCGGACAGGAGAAATAAAAACATGAAAATATACGTTGGAAACATCTCAAGAGAATCCTCAGAGGAAGAAGTAAAAGAACTTTTTTCTAAGTACGGAGCAGTTGAAAACTTTAAGCTAATCAGGGATATAAACACAGGAATGCTTAAAGGTTACGGATTCGTTGACATGACAAATGATGAGGAAGGGAAAAAAGCAATAGAAGAGTTAAACGGCTCGGACTTTAAAGAAAGACCTTTAACAGTAAGCCTTGCAAACCCAAATACAGGGGAAAAGAAGAAGAAACCATTCGTTAAAAACAAGAGCGGGAAATTTCAACCAAAAAACACGGGCGGATATAATAAAACCAGCGGTTATAAGAACGGATACAGCAACGGAAGAAAGCCATTCGATAAAGGTCCAAGGAAACCTAAACCAAACGGCGACAACATAAACGGTAACCGTGAAGGCGGAAATGAAATCGGCGGATTTTACTATGACAACTATTGATTAGTTGTTAGTTGTTAGTTGTTAGTTGTTAGTTGTTAGTTGTTAGTTGTTAGT
>CAZVCC010000120.1:0-3413 GCA_964626015.1 uncultured Ignavibacteriaceae bacterium | reverse complement strand
AAGCCCTGCAAGAAATTAACCTGCAGGGCTTTTGTTTTGCGCTCCCAACGAGAATCGAACTCGTGTTTTCACTGTGAAAGAGTGGTGTCCTAACCCCTAGACGATGGGAGCGGATTTTACATAAACAATAAAGATACTAATTTATTGAATTTATTTCAAGAGCGAAATCAATTTACTTTTTTTTAAAAAATTCTGGTTTATCTAAACCGATCTCAGTACTCGTCACTGAAAATCTCTTAATAAGTTCTAATCCCTTTTGCTTAATTAGCAGTTGCTTTGTCCCGGTATTTAACAAAACATATTTTCTTTCGGAGTTAGAATTATTAAAAAAATATTCGAAATTCTCTCTTTTTATCTTGACTTTTTTGTAAAATATTTCTATAATTATCGTATAAAAATGAATATTGTTTTTGCATTACTAGTTGACGCGATAAACCCTTAAAATCTTGAAAATAAGCTGTTTTTGAGGGAGAATTTAAAAATAAACTTAAAATGAACAAATACTATTATCTTGTAAAAACAATAATTTATATTTAGGTTACCTATTAAAAACCTATCCATTGCCTATTAAATACCTAACTACCTCCTAATTACCGCCTAACTTTCACCTATATTCAACCTAAGATGCTAAATAGCCCTCATGAAGCCCTTTAGCAATACTTCCACATCGAAAGTGCAGCCTTAATTATATGAGCTTCATTTATTGTTTTAATTGTTTACTTTTGTAATATGGCAAAAGTAAGAGATAATCATTTAGGCGCACTTCAGGGCAAGATGGGGTCGAATGTTTTTAAGATAAGAAGGGGGAAGACTTTTGTTGCATCTGTACCCAGAAAAAGGAAAAACGAGAAAACGGAACCCGAATCTGCTACTATGACAAGAATGGGACTGCTGTCAAGGTTTGCTTCAGCAGTTTGCAAAATAAACAAATTGAAAGATTTATGGAATAATTATTATGGTGTACCTTTTGATTTATCAGAAAAGTTTGATAATGAACCTTTTCAAAGAATTATAGCAGTAAACTATCCTAAATCTGCAACTACTTTTCTTGATATCGATACTTTGCTTACACCCGTCATGGTAGGAAGTATATTTGTGTCAAATATAGTTATTGATTCAGATATTCTTGCACTTGAATTTAATGTAAAAGATATTCTGCTCAAAGAATCTAATACTAATTGCGATTTCTTTCTCATGATTCATCTTTCGCATCCGCTTGAAAAAAGGTCAGGTAAGATTAAAGATAATCATAAATTCATAATTCTGAAAAAATCCGGAAAATCAATAACGTTCATGGATAAGGGCAATACATTTTCATTTAATTTTGACGATCACTGTAAAAAAGTTTTTGATGATTTCAGCAAAGCAATGGTTTTCTTCTCAATCGTCTCATACAAAGATAATTCTCCTCTTATATGCGCAAATGCCTTGGGTTTCTTGCTTAAAGGTTTGGAACTTCACGCAGCTGACGTGAATGAGCACACAAGAATAAAGAACATTAAGACAAAAAAACAAATTAAAGCAGAAAAAGCAAAGGAAAATCCGGATTTCCAAACCGTAATCCTCTGAGCAAGTGCACAAATAGTTTTTCTTAATACTTCCCCCCAGCCCCCTCCTAACCAAGCTCTGCATGAGAAGTCATTTCGGTACTTCATCTCAAAAACATTCACTGAAATAGCTAAATAGTCCCTTAACCCATATCGCCGAAAACTTGCCTCCATCCTTATTTCTAATTTGTATTTTTAAATTTAATCTAAAATTTCTATATATTAAGTCTTTGGAATTTATTTTCCAAATCCGTTGTTGTTAAATACGACTATAATAGTCCTATTTTAAAGTCTGTATTAATATAAATGGTAAAATTCTCAAAAAAACTCGAATATTCTTTAATTGCATTGAGCCACCTTTCGCAATCGCAAAGCGATGTGACGAGAGTACGTGATATTTCCGAAAAATATAATATTCCTCACGATTTACTCGCTAAAATTCTTCAAAAGCTGAAAAAGGAAGGCATTCTTGAGTCAGTTCAAGGCGTAAATGGGGGCTATAAACTGTCACGAATGCTTTCGGATATTCCGTTAATGGAACTGTTCGGTTTAATTGAATCCAACACAAATATAGTTGAATGTATGCATGATGATGTGTCCAACTGCGATGTAAGCGATAACTGCACTATCAAAATCCCGTTAAGCAAAATGCAGTCTGAATTTGAAAATCTATTAAGAACTAAAATGGTGTCCGATTTTGTCTGAGAAATTTATATTTATGGATTATAATTCAACAACCCCGGTTGATACGAAAGTATTAGATGCTATGTTGCCGTATTTCTGCGGGAAGTTCGGTAATCCTTCATCGAAGCATCACTATGGAAACGAAGCAAACGTCGCCGTTGAATACGCTCGTAAGCAAATCAGTGTTCTGGTAAATTGTAATCCCGATGAAATAATTTTCACAAGCGGTGCTACAGAATCAAACAACCTTGCAATAAAAGGTGTAGTTGAGAAAAATTATAAAGTAGGGATTAATATCGTAACGAGTGAAATAGAGCATACATCAGTCCTCGATACGGTAAAGTCTCTCGAAAAATCCGGTGTAGAAATCAGATACGTAAAGCCGGATAGATATGGATTGATTATTCCTAAAGATGTTGAAGAAAACATCGATGAAAATACTGTTCTCGTTTCAATAATGACCGCTAACAATGAAATCGGTACTATTCAGCCAATTCCTGAGATTGCCAATATATGCCGGAATCGAAACGTATTATTTCATACCGACGCGGCTCAGGCTTTCGGTAAAATTCCGATTGATGTTAAAGATTTTAATATTGATTTGATGAGCATCAGCGCTCATAAAATGTATGGTCCGAAAGGTGTCGGTGCTTTGTTCGTAGGCAATACTTCAGCTGATAAAATCTCAGCACAGTTAAACGGAGGTGGACATGAAAGAGGGCTTCGAAGCGGTACTTTAAACGTACCGGGTATTATCGGTTTCGGTAAAGCAGCAGAAATTTCTTCAAAGAGAATGTATGATGATTTTCAAAAGGAAATCGTACAGCGTGATATTCTAATGCAGAATCTATTAAACAGAATTCGTTATTCATACTTAAACGGAAGCAAGGAAAAACGATTGCCGAATAACGTAAACATTAGCTTCGAGGGTGTTGATTCATCAGTGCTGATTAGCAATTTGAAAAATATCGCTTTATCAACTGGAAGCGCTTGCAGTTCCGCAACTTTAGAACCTTCTTATGTGTTAAAGGCAATAGGTAAAAATGAATCGATGATTAAGTCTGCAATCAGGTTTGGTATAGGAAGGCAGACCACAGATGAAGACATAAAGTATGTAGTAGAGAAAGTAATTGAATCAGTAAGTAAACTAAGATTAAAATAAATGTTCTTTCTATCAACTAT
>CAZVCC010000119.1:0-3515 GCA_964626015.1 uncultured Ignavibacteriaceae bacterium | reverse complement strand
GATGACGGCAGGCTTTACGCAATCAATCCCGAATACGGATTTTTCGGAGTTGCACCGGGAACCTCGATGAAGACTAATGCAAACGCAATGCTTTCATGCGAAGAAAATTCAATCTTCACAAACGTAGCATTCACGGATGACGGAGATATCTGGTGGGAAGGTATGACGGATGAAAAGCCGAAGCACTTAACAGATTGGAACGGAAACGACTGGACGCCTGAATCAGGAAGACCCTCATCGCATCCGAACTCACGCTTTACAGCTCCCGCAAAGCAGTGTCCCGTAATTGACTCTGCATGGGAAGACCCGAAGGGTGTGCCTATCAGTGCATTCTTATTCGGCGGAAGACGCGGAAGCGTAGTGCCTTTAGTGAACGAAGCGTACGACTGGAATCACGGAGTTTATATGGGTTCAGCATGTGCATCTGAAACAACAGCTGCGGCGGCAGGAGCAGTAGGCAAGTTAAGACATGACCCGTTTGCGATGCTGCCTTTCTGCGGATACCACATGGGCGATTACTTCAAACACTGGATAGAAATAGGAAAGAAATCATCACCTGAAAAGCTTCCGAAGATATTCTTCGTGAACTGGTTCCGCAAAGACGAGAACGGAAAATTCATCTGGAACGGATACGGCGATAATATACGCGTATTGAAATGGATACTCGAACGCGTTGCAGGAACGGGCAAGTATAAAGATACGCCAATCGGCAGACTACCTGCTGAAGGAGCACTTGACGTAGAAGGACTCGATATCTCACCCGAAAACTTAAAGAAAGTATTCGAAATAAAGAAAGAAGACTGGGTTGAAGAAGTAAAGGAAATGCGCGAATACTACAAAATCTTCGGCGATAGACTCCCGAAAGAACTCACCACCGAACTCGACAAGATAGAAGAAAGATTAAAGAAGTAAAATATTTGCATTACAGTCCCCCGAAAGGGGGACTAATTTAAAATCAAATAAAAGTATTTTATGCCAATACCAGATTTTCAAACATTGATGCTTCCATTTTTAAAGGCTGTTAAAGATGGAAAAGAATATTATTATAAAGATATTGCAGAAGTTCTTTCTGTTGAATTTAATTTAACTAAAGAAGAGAAATTAGAGCTATTGCCAAGTGGTAATATGTATTTGTTCGAAAATAGAGTAGGCTGGGCAAAAATGCACCTAAAGAAAGCTGGATTGCTTGAAGTACCAAAAAGAGCGTATATAAATATATCACAAAGAGGGTTGGATGTTCTTAATGAGAAGCCTGATAAGATAAACATTAAATTTCTAAAAAGATTTCCCGAATACTTGGAGTTTATAAAACCGAAAAGAATTACTGGAAATGATGAAGAAGAAAAAGATGAATTTTTTGATACACAAACCCCCGAGGAAAAGCTTGAAAAATCATATCAGCAAATAAGAGATGCATTAGCAACTGATATTCTTGAAAAAGTTATAAGTCTATCCCCTACACGATTTGAAAAACTTGTTGTTGAACTACTTGTTAAAATGGGATATGGAGGTTCAATTCAGGATGCAGGAAAAGCGATGGGTAAAGTAGGGGACGAGGGAATTGACGGAATAATAAAAGAAGATAAACTTGGGCTTGATATTATTTATATTCAGGCAAAAAGATGGAAACAGGGAAATGTAATCGGAAGACCAGAGCTGCATAAGTTTGTAGGTGCATTAGCTGGTCAAGGAGCAAAGAAAGGTATATTTATAACAACATCGAATTTTACTAAAGATGCATTAGAATATCAACCAAAGAACGAAACAAAGATTGTACTAATTGATGGTGAACAACTTGCACAATTAATGATAGATTATAATCTTGGCGTTTCAATATCCAATTCTTACGATATCAAACGTCTTGATAGTGACTATTTTGAATAAATAAATGATGCAAATAATAATATCATAATGAAAATATTAGATGAATATATTATTAGAAAAAATTTAATGATTGCCTCTCTCTTTCTGAGTGGATATGAACTCCTAAAAAATTGTATTATAGATGACTTAAAGTCTTTTTTCATTACAGGGTTCAACGAAAAAGAGTATAAATATGATGAAAAATATCTTAAGATATGTCCAAATAAGAAAACACTTTATCAAGATTCATGTAATTATCTGTTAGTAATGCAGGCAATTACTAACGAAGAATTAATTGCTCTAGAAAATATTAGGATATACAGAAACAAGGTTGCACATAATTTGAACAGCATTTTGGTTGATGAACAACAAAATATTGATATAGAATTATTAAGAAAATTAAGCCATTTACTTACTAAAATTGATAATCATTGGTGCCAAATTGATTTTGAGATTATGAATGATGGCGAGAATGAAAATGTCGATTATGAGAATATTCAATCAGGTAGAAAATTGCTATTTGACCATTTTGTTAAAATTGTAGATGAATATACAAGAAATTAGTATTGTATACTCTATTAGTGAAAAAACTTAATCTGAAATATTCTCCTTCTAACACCATCGTCTGCTGGCTGAAGCAGAAGAGGGATTTATCATTGCTGCTTTTGTAAGGATGGTATAGAATACCAGTATCGACAAGGCTGGATAATCTTTTCAAAGTGAAATATCTTGGGTTCTATCAGCCGCATATATTCGGGAAATACGGAGGGACGATTTCACACTATGCAAAAATTGACAGGATTGAGGTGAAAAAACGGATAGAGCTCTTTCCGAAAGAAAACAAGCATACGAAAGCGAATGATGATTATTATAAAATTTATGTAAGAGATTTGAATGTGCTGAAGAATCCAATTAAATGCAGTCGCAGAGGAAGAAATTATTTTATAAATACGACTCTCGAAAAACTTCTGAATGCGGAAGAGTTTAATGACATCTTCAATGAAAGTCCTCTTGAGGATATACTCTGGGAAGGTATGAAGGAAAAGAGTATCGCTGCAGAAAGACAATTCTTTATACGTGGTAATAATAAATATTACTGCCTCGATTTTGCGGCATTCTGCAGGAAAGGAAACCTCAACATAGAATGCGACGGGGATGCTTACCATATTGACAAAGAGAAAGCAGTAAAGGACAATAAGCGGGATAATTATCTTACCAAGAAAGGATGGAGTATACTCAGATATTCCACCACACAATTGCAGGATACAGACGAATGCGTTGCGGAGATTAGTGAAGCGATTTCCAAAAAGGGAGGGATGGTATGAATATGTTGATTGCAAATATGTTACTACGCTCGAGCTGACGTCTCTACGCAAGAGCCGATGTTACGCAAGATTATAGTTACGAGGAGTATATCAGTGTGTTTCTGAATGCAACTTAAAACAATTATATCCGTACCATTTAAAATTAAACCTTCTGATGTTGAAGATATTTATTACAATTTTAACTGTTCTATTCATTATTACGATTTATGATTTATCGGCAGAGCCATCTGACAGTATAAAGATAAAATATTCCAAATTGTATTCTCATACTCTTCCTGACTTCGTCACTTATTTTTCTTTAAGTAAAAATCCTGCAAAATTCAGCCA
>CAZVCC010000118.1:0-3590 GCA_964626015.1 uncultured Ignavibacteriaceae bacterium | reverse complement strand
ATTCCAGGTAAGAACAGGAGATATTTTATCATCTATGCAATCTGAGTCTGTAACAACTAAACCCATTGGACGTGAAGGTGGTGTTGCTTCAAGAATGTCCGCAAGGTCGGTTTCTCCCCCGTATTCACTTGCCCTGTAAATTTTGATATTCGCAGTATTACCACTTAAACTATCAAAGTAAATAAAAATCCCTGTTGTATCGTTATTCCATGAAAACGTATTTGGACTCGAATAAGGCGAAAACACTTCATTGTATCCCGGTTTCCATGCATCCCATCTATCACCCATTAAACCATTTTTTGTGTATATATCTTCGTCAACAGTATAAATTCTGTCTGTTCCCATGTAACATGCACTTATAGGTTGTTTGCCTATTCCCCACCAGCAGGGCCATGTAGTATCGCTTGATCCATAATCAATAGTATGATGGAAACTTACTTCATCACCATAAGCATTATAATTTTTTATTAAAGAAGGATCATTAGTGTAAAGTACGTTCTTTTTCTTATAAATTTTCCAATTGTTTCCGGAAACAAAGCAATCATAAACTAAATTTACAGTACCCCTTCCTTGAAATTCCCATTCCCAATATCCGTCTGCACATTCCATGTCTTGGGGAGATATATCACTACCCGGAAACCTTATACCCGAGGGGTCAACATGATATATATAAAGTCCTTTTCCATAATTTGTATTGTCTCCATATTGAGATAAAGAAGCTGTATCACCCAGCATGACTCTATCCCATTTCGAAACCTTATTTCGATTTGCTAAAAGAAAACATTCATTCCCGCTGATTGGTACTTTTAATATTTCTCCTGTTCCTGCATTTCTGGAAGAATAGTCACCTAATGTATTTATTTGTCCAAATGTTGCCGTAGTTGGTGTCATGTAATTATTTAAAATCATATCATAAGGCGAATAGGAATACTCGATCCCGATTCCATAAGAACAGTTTGAATATGTTACGTGCCCTACAGTATATGTCATTAAATGCAAGTGTTCATGGCTCATAGTCGCTATGTAATTATCTACTGTGCCGGAAAATGATACAGTTACTCCGGAACCTTTTTGACCTCCCCAATAATAGACCTGTATATTATGCGTCGAGTCAACTACATAACTCGAATCAACCGTATATCCTAAAGAATTATAACCTGCTTTATTATACATCGCTGAGTATGTAATGCCATTATACGTGAATACACCCGGTGACTTATGCACCTTGTATATCATATCAACATTTCCGTCACCGTCACCTAAATTACAAAATTCAAATTCGCCTGTTGATGCATTCTTTTTCCATCTATCGTAATATCTCCAATCAGTAAGCCCCTGTGCTTTTACGCTATCCCATATATCCCTGTTAATAGCTGACCCTATTGAACTCATAATTCCACCTGCTGCAAGCCAGTATTCTCGCGCAGTTTTTGGTAATACTACTGAAAACGCACCGCTTGGGCTTGTTACATGAAATGCGCCCCTGCTGATTTCTGCCCAGCGGGAACTAATCATTTGTGTATTCTGGTTGTATAATTCCCAAAATGGTGTGTTTGTACTTGTGTTCTTTTGCGTTGCTATCAAATTACTAAGAAAAGCAGGCGGACCATTTTTGGGCCAAATATTTCTTGGTAATGAATCTTCATCCTTAAACTGTACAAACACAACAAGAATTGGAAATACAGCATAAGGATCAGAACTAACATCCGTTCTCGTTGGTTTAAAATAACCTGAAAACGGATTCGTAACTAAACTATTTGCCCCAGATGGCGGCGCAAAATATCCGCATTCAAAATTATAGAACTGCGAATACACATTTTGTGATAATAATATCACACTAACTAAAACGATAAGAAACGTGACTTTTGGTCTCATTTTTTTAATTCCTTATGTTTAAATTAACAAATAAGGGAGACATTTCGATTTATCGAAATAGTTATCGTTTGCACGCGACTAGCGGAGTCTCCCTTTTATAAATTCCGCAAAACTCTTATTGTTAAAATATCACTTGATAAGAATCATTCTTTTTGTGTTTGTATAATCTCCAGTTATTAATTTATAAAAATATACACCGGTGTTTAAATCGCTTCCATCGAACGTCACTTCATACGTTCCGGGCTTCAGTGATTCGTTCACAAGTGTTTGAATTTCTCTTCCCATCACATCAAATACTTTCAACACTACTTTTTTGTCATTCCCTAATGTTTTTATAGGGAATCCATTTACAACCTGAAATTTAATTACTGTTATCGGATTAAACGGATTAGGATAATTCTGATATAATGCTAATTCTTTAGGTACTTCATTTTCATTATTGCAAATCCCGACTAACCATTCTCCTCCATTTGTTGTATGCATTATCTTTCCTGCACCTCCGACTCCCCATACTACAGAATCATTAAAGCAATATATCGATCCCCAGAAAGCTAAATTGGTGCCGGTGTTTTGTCTGTAAAAATTTAATCCTCCATTAGTTGTTTTGTATAAATAACCATAACTTCCACCAGCCCAGCCTGTGCTTATGCTTGAGAATGCTACGGCTTGCATTACTGACGGTGGGTATGACTTAATAGAATCTAAAACCTGCCAGGTAGTTCCAAAATTAGTGCTTTTGTAAAGAGGACCGTCACCAGCAACAACACAAACATACTGATTGCTAACAACACTTAATTTTCTGAATTCATAAGCCCAACCGTTTGTAGGGACATTTGTGTCAAACCAATTCATTCCGCTGTTTGTTGTTTTAAATACTCTTCCTGCTGTACAGTATAATCCCTCGTTGAAATTTCGAAAATAAATATCGCTCGTAAAGGAAGATGTGCTACCAGTATCAAATGATACGCCTCCATTAGTTGTTCGTAGAATGAAAGTATTTCCACAAAACCATCCGGTATCCCTATTTAGAAAATGGACTCCATTATAAATACCACCATTTGGATTACCATTATGTATTTCAATCCAATTTGCTCCGCCATTCGTTGTCTTCAAAATAATATCGTGCCCGCCTGAAATATAACAGTACATTGAATCAACAGGAAAAATTGATGATAATATCCCGCCTCCGATAATTGAAGGATTTGGAATGTTAATCCAGTTAATTCCTCCGTTGGTTGTTTTGAGAATATTTCCGCCATCACCTAAAGTCCAGCCTGTATAACGATTAATAAATTCTACATCGTATAGGTTAGCAGTTATTCCCGAGGTTTGGACTACCCACTGTGCATTAACACTGAATGCTGTGAGTACTAATAGTATTATGAATAGATTTTTCATGATTATAAATTAAGAGTTTTGGATTTCAATACAATTAGATTTGAGTAAAAAAGAGAATGTAGAAAAATAATAGAATATATAAAGATGAAGTGAGGTACCCCGGGGTTTTGAATACAAATATGAAAATGAGTTTTGTTCATGGTCTATTTTGTTTATCCCCTCTTATATTTTTTTTCGGGGGGGGGGGGGTACTAACTTTTTCAAATATACTTATTTTCGCATTATTTGTCAAGACATCACTTACTCTGCGCATTACGTCGCATTCACATCTGTCCAAAATAAAATGGAAGAAAAAGGGCTAAGTAAAACAGGTTATC
>CAZVCC010000117.1:0-3661 GCA_964626015.1 uncultured Ignavibacteriaceae bacterium | reverse complement strand
ATACTTCAGGACCATACAATACATACGACGCAGCAAGAGCTACAAACAGAAAAGAGCACAGAACATATTTTACCGCTGGCCCGATGTTTATAAAAGATAGCAAGCTCTACAATATTTAATTAAATTTAATTTTCCAACAAATTATTTGTTAACTAAAAACACCGATTTGCTAACTGTTTTTTTGGCAATATCTCAAATAGCCTGTTCAGTAATTCTATTCTCTTATAATGGTTTGAGAATCCTTTCTTATCCAACAGCATTCTACATACAGACAACGAAATGTTTTTATTTACTAATGATATATACATTATACTTTTTTGGGTCTTACCAAACTCCCAATTTGTTCTTTTTATTGCTACGACATACTTTGATTGTCCTGGAAGCATTTATTTAACATATGTCCTATCTTAACGAAGTTTATCATATAGTCCTGAAAAAATCTCTGTATTCTTTTGTAATTACTTTCAAATTTATTTGTTATGCTGAATAGTCCCGCTACGTCTGCCAGATTTACACTTTTTGATTTTATAAGTGAGGTCAGAAATAATGCTATAAATTCTGAACGTAAATAGCTTGCGTTTAATAGGACTAGAATTGTTTTGATTAATTGTTTTAAATTACCAAGCATTTTGGTATACCTTTCAATTTCACTAAATATATTATTATTAACTTATTTGGGGGAATACCAGCTTTATTTTATCAATCATTTACTGTTGTGTGTAGAGGTTTTAAAAGATAGCAGTACTGAGAAAAATATTTGTAATCTTAGGAACAAGTTACCAAACAAAAAAACTGCGCACTGTTTGATTAGAAAGATTATGACTTACACAGATAAAAAGAATTACACACTGATTGACTAAATTATTTTCTTTATAAGCATTATATTGTGTTGATTTGTAATCGGGATGTAGCGTAGTCCGCCACGGCGGACGCGACCGTTCGGGACGATGAGGTCGTCCCGATAAATCGGAATCATCCCGTGAGAAATAAGTTTAAATAATTGTAACAAAATCGGGATGTAGCGTAGCCTGGTAGCGCGCATCGTTCGGGACGATGAGGTCGCTGGTTCGAATCCAGTCATCCCGACAAATCAGGATAATAACGAGTAAGCCCTCCTAAAAGGAGGGTTTGTCGTTTATGTATTAAGTGTTATTATTTAGAGAGGGATTATTTTAATAATATCATGGTTTTTATTGAGGAGTATTGCTTGCCGCCATTTATTTGCATTCTGACGAAGTATATTCCGCTAGGCAAAGCAGTTCCATCGAAGTAAGCTGAGTGGGTACCTGCGGATTTAATACCTTGCACGAGTGTTCTGACTTCCGAGCCTGAGACGTTATAAACTTTTACTGAAACGCTGCCGGAAACGGGTAACTGATACCGAATAAATGTACCCGGGTTGAACGGATTGGGATAGTTTTGGAACAGTTTATATTGAGCAGGAAATTCTATTTCGCTTTCGCCGGATACAGGAAGCAAAACATTATTCATAGCATTGTTAATGACTGTCCAGAGAGGTTTTGTGTACGGAACGCAATCCTGTTTATAATACCACCAGAAGCAGCCGCCGACGTAACGCGGATGATTTACCTGAATGCCATAATATTTGTTTACGTAGAGAGTTTTTTTTGATGTGTCTGAAGTACCGCATTCACCGATTCCGATTTTTGCGTTAGGAAATATTTTACCGACACTATCCATTACAACCTGCCAGTTTGGCTGCAAGCCATTGCAATCA
Organism: uncultured Ignavibacteriaceae bacterium; assembly: GCA_964626015.1. GTDB lineage: Bacteria > Bacteroidota > Ignavibacteria > Tepidaquicellales > Tepidaquicellaceae > CAIKZJ01. The sequence goes on along the minus strand of CAZVCC010000117.1, from coordinate 1,923 downwards.
TCTTCCCAGTAAGACAGCCAAACGTAATCAAGCCCTGTTTTCATGTGAGCAGGCACGTTTGTGTTAACCCATCGGAACATTTCATTCAGGGGATTTTCCCAGCAGTCCTTGTTGTAATAAAGAGTTAATGCGGTTTTTTTACCGGCTGCTTTAAATATTTTGTAAGCAGTATCCATTTTAGCAACGACGGAGGAAGTGGAGCCGAGCCACTCTCCGTTGATTTCATTTCCGATTTCCCAGATGTAAACTTTTGAGCCGAGAAGATTGAGATATTCATTCGAGCGTGCTACATACTGTGCGAGGCTGTACTGGCTCATAACATAGCTATCGAGCAATTCCCCCATAATATAACTGGAATCATATATCTGATTGACGGCAGTTTGATAGTACGTAGCGGGCATCCATTCATCGAACACTATACGAACGGTGACCTTTTTGTCGTGCCTGTTTAAAGCATTAACGACGTTTGTGAGACCTGAAATATCATCAATAGTAACTCCGTAAACAAACGTAGTATCATAGGCACTTGCTTTGAGACTTAAAAGCAGGGAAGCAAGAACCATACATGACAGAATTATTTTTTTCAATTTTATTTATACTAAATGCAACCATTCAATATAGTACATTTTAGGGATAAATAATACATTTCAAATTATGTATGGTTTGGATGCCGGAATATCAAGGAGCTGTTTAAAGTTATAAAAGCAGTACAATGATTGGAGAGCAAAACACTCCAACGTTTTAAGCAGCGCAAAATATACGCAAATAATTAGCATTCTTTATGTTTTATATCTGCTTTGTTTATTCCAAGAAACATTTTGTTGTATCACGTGTTTAAATAACAAATGTTAAATCATAAAGATGAAAACTAATAATTACGTAAAAGAAATTTTTGCAATACTTTATTTTATATCATTTTGCGCCGGAGCATACGCGCAGAAGGGTGAGGCAGAATGCAAGACTTATGATTCTTTGCTAAGCACTATCAAAGAGGGTAAAACAGCATCATACGAAAAGACTTCATACATACCTGAATTTTCACTTATTGAAAAGAGCAAAATAGTTGTTGTGCCCCAGGGTGAGGCAGGAACGGGATATTATGTTCAAGTCAGGATTAAAGACTTGAAAAGGGGTGACAATGACGATGGGTACGAAAACACGTCTGTAATTGGATTCATTGTTTCCGGGTGTAAGAACATGAACGAAAAATATACAAAGCTTAACGGCACTTCGTTCACATTCCTTGCTGAAAATACTGGCGACGTGATGGAATGTGCCACAAGAGGATTAACTGATAATATTGACAGCAAATATTTAATCACAGGTACTTTTGTAAAAGCTTACAAAAAGCTTTGCTTTGGCGAATCGACAGAGCCGATTCAGGTGAAAAAGCCAGCAGTATATTTATATCCTGTTGAGACGATGAGTGTAGGCGTGAAAGTTAATGTAAACGGAAAACTTACTTTGACGGAGCCGCTTTATGGCGACGGATGGAATGTAACGGCGACTCCGAATGGTTTGATTGATAATAATTACGATTATCTTTTCTATGAAGCCGAGCTTAACAAGATAGAGCTTCCCGCTGAAGGATGGGTTGTTGCTTACGAAGAAATAGAAAACTGGTTTGACGAGTACCTGCCGAAGATGGGCTTGAACACTAAGGAGAAGGAACAGTTTAAAGAATACTGGCTTAAAGATTTAAGGAGAGCAAATTATTATGAGATAAGACTTCTCGGAGATGAATTTCTAAGCGAGAACATGGATTTAATAATTAATCCAAAACCGGAGACGATACTGCGTTTAAATTTTTATTTCAGACCTTTAAGCTCAAGACACGAATTGAAAGAGCCTGAAATAAAGAGGTTTGAGAGGAATGGGTTTACGGTTGTAGAATGGGGCGGAATTAATGAGGGCGATTTGAGG
>CAZVCC010000116.1:0-3843 GCA_964626015.1 uncultured Ignavibacteriaceae bacterium | reverse complement strand
AGCTGTGCAATACAGAAGTCTGGATAGGACGCAGTGGATTTATTAAGAGCGGTGAAAAAGTGAGTAGGTGAGTAAGTAAGAGAAAATGTTTCACGTGAAACAACAGAAAGAGCGCACACCGAAGAACATGAAAGTCTATGATTTATACTGATGAGAATAGAAATAGAACGCAGATAAACGCGGATAGAGAATATTAAATAGAACGCAGATTTACACCGATTAAGCGGATAAACGCGGATAGAAAAGAGCCAAGTTTTATTGCTCGCGGGAAAAACATGGAAAGAGAAAATCTAGAAATAAAGTACAGATTTTAACTAACTTTGTTGTCTTTGTGATATTTCACTGCGAGGAGGTTTTATGAAACAATTAGATCATGCAAAATATTTATTTTCTTTATCGGCGAAAATCAGTTTAATCCGCGAAAATCAGTGTTCTATTATACAAAATGTTTCACGTGAAACATTATAAATAAATAATTGGTTTTAGATACAAATTAAGCATTTTTGACAGGCAAAAGACACAAATATTATGATATTATCGTCGTTGGGGCGGGGCACGCCGGTATAGAGGCTGCATCCGCCTCAGCGAAGATGGGTTTATCAGTGGGCTTAATTACTATGGATATAAATGCAATAGGACGGATGAGTTGCAATCCTGCTATAGGGGGAACTGCTAAGGGGCATCTTGTAAAAGAGGTTGATGCACTCGGCGGGGTAATGGGTGTTCTGGCAGACGAAACAGGTATTCAATTCAAGATGCTTAACAAATCAAAGGGTCCTGCCGTATGGTCGCCAAGGTGTCAGTCTGATAAAAATCTATACTCTCTGGCAGCTGCAAAATATGTCTCGTCTGTGTCAAATATTTCCATTATTCAGGATATGGTTAAAGAAATTACCGTTGCTGAAATTAGTAGTCCTGAGGGGTACAAATACAAGGTTAAAGGTGTTAAAACCGAGCTTGGATATGAGATTGAGTGCCAATCTGTAATAATAACCTCGGGAACTTTTCTAAACGCTGTAATGCATACGGGAACAACTCAAACTCATGGAGGAAGAATTGACGAAAAGCACGCAACAGGACTTTCTGAGTGCCTGCATAATCTGGGTTTTGAAACCGGAAGGCTGAAGACGGGTACGCCACCAAGGCTTGATATAAACACCATTGATTTTTCAAAAACCGAGGTTCAGCCTGGAGATATAAATCCCGTGCCTTTTTCTTTCAGAATAAAATGGGACAGGCATAAGTTTCCGAACCAAAAACAGATAGATTGCCACCTTACACACACAAACGAAAGAACACACGAAGAATTAAGAACCGGCTTTGAGCATTCGCCTATGTTTACTGGCAGAATAAAGGGAGTGGGTCCGAGATACTGTCCGTCTATTGAAGACAAGATTTCACGTTTCGCCGATAAACCGAGACACCAGATTTTTCTTGAACCGGAAACTCTCGACGGAAATACAATTTACATGAACGGCTTTTCTACAAGCCTGCCATTTGATGTTCAGCAAAAAGCCGCACGTACTGTGCCCGGATTGGAGAATGTGGTTCTTGTCAAACAGGGATATGCGGTTGAATATGATTTTTTTCCGACTTATCAGATTTACCTTACGCTTGAAACAAAGCTTGTCTCTGGGCTTTATAATGCGGGACAGGTAAACGGCACATCGGGATATGAGGAAGCCGCCGCACAGGGTCTTGTTGCAGGTATCAATTCAGCAAATAAGATACTGAAAAAAGAGCCATTTATATTAAAAAGGAGCGAGGCATATATCGGTGTGCTAATTGACGACCTTATCAACAAGGTGCCGGAAGAGCCATACAGAATGTTTACTTCGTCCGCTGAATACAGGCTTTCGCTCAGGCAGGATAATGCGGAAATAAGGCTTGTAGAAAAAGGTCATGAGCTCGGACTTGTAGAGAAAAAATATCTTGATAAGGTAAACCAGAACAAGGCGCTAATCAGAGAGGGAATAAAATATCTTTATTCGAACACTATAAAACCGAAAGGCATAAATCAATTGCTAATAGCAAATAATTCAAGCCCGATAGAACAGAACGAGTTTCTCGCAAACCTTCTCAGACGGAATGAAGTAAACATAAAAGAGCTGTTCGCGCTCGATGCTTTTAACGGCAGCGGTCTTGTCGAAGAAATCAGGAATAACGACGAGGTGTTGAATCAGGTAGAGATTGACGTTAAATACGAGGGTTACATCAGGCGCCAGGCAGAGCAGGTTGAACAGTTTAACAGAATGGAAGACCTTAGAATACCAGCAGATTTCAAATACGACAGGATAAAATCCATTTCCTCAGAAGCGATGGACAAACTCAAAAGGATAAAACCCGTATCAATCGGGCAGGCGGGAAGAATCGCAGGCGTTTGTCCGTCGGACATTTCCGCAATATTGATTTATATGAGGGGATGATTCAATAATATTTAAGACTCACTCTGTTGCTTTGTGGCTTCTCTACCATACCATTTCTAAGTGCTTTTATTGGGGATCTCCTTTCAAACTTTTTACTTCTACGAGCATCATTCTGAATAGCATGGGTTTTCCCTAACATCTCGTTAGCAGACTGATTTATATGTATTCTTTATGAAAGAATGTTTGACGAATAAGTCTATGTTGCACTCTAAAGTAACACAAAATGTTTTTAGTATCAAATTTTTCACTTGATTATAAGTACATTTTCTAATAAAATTACTCAATACTCATTTATAATGCCAAAAACGAGAATATCAATAAATATATTAAATGACTCAGTTTTAAAGGAACTAGCGGTCTTTTCCGAATGTCTCAAGGAACAAATTAAGAGCCGGTATGGGAAAAAACAATAATAAAATTGTTAATCGTTAAATAATAATTATGATACATATTCAAAAATTCATTAATATACTCGAAGAACATAAAATAGACCTGAAAGTTCTATAAAAGAAATTAAAGATAGAGAAATGGATGGATTTGTTCTGATATGTGCGGGCGAAAGCGATGCCAAATTATCTTTGATAAGTAGTATTGAATATTTTGAAAGGTCTATTAAGCGCTTTAAAAGATTGATTGAACAGTAATAATATTACGATCACATTATTAGATTATTAACTACTAGGATTTTCTTCTGGTGGTTTAAAAATTCCAATGTAGTTTGATAAATAACTTTCAGAATTTTTGGCATACAAATGATACCCAATTAATAAGTAATGCCTTCTAACAAGTGGTTGGAATGGCTAATATGTCATTATTAAGTAAAATTTAATAAACTTATATTAAAAATCTAAAGAAAATAATTTATGGGGGAAATATTAGGTTCTGCTTTAGGAATAGCATTAACAATTATTATAATAGCTTTTTATAGAAAAATTAAATATAATATTGATGCGAAACGAACTACTGGGAAATTGAATAATATTAAAGCCTCTTTAAATTCAGAAGACCCGAATGTATTATTAAATAAATTGTTTGAAATTTTGTATAAAGACCCACTCAATTATGAGGCACATTATATTAGAGGAACATTATTGATGAAAACTTTAAATTATGACAAGGCAATAATCAGCTTAAATAAGTGTCTTGAGATAAATAAAGACGATGAACTAAACAAAAAAGTAAAATTAAAAAGAGGAGAATGCTATTTTTATGAAAACAACTATAAATTAGCCCTAGAAGATTTTGAAGAGGTTATAGAGTTAGCGGACGTTAACAAACAAAATATGTATAAAGAATGTTTGAATAAATATGACTCGAAAACAAGTGATGATAGAGTCGAGATGTAAAAGAATTAGTTTAAACTGTTAATTTCGTCTAAAATCTGACCAAGATTTCGCTTAAAATTGACCACTCATGT
>CAZVCC010000115.1:0-3885 GCA_964626015.1 uncultured Ignavibacteriaceae bacterium | reverse complement strand
GTCGGATTCCAGCTGTTAGTAAATGGATATATATCCGATGATTCAACAAATGCACAGTTTACCTGACGCTTGTCATACCTGTACGTAGGTATTGAAGGATTGTCAACAACTAAAGTGTCAGCAAATACTTTAAACGGTACTTGCTTCATCCCCTTGTATATGTAATAATTGTCATTAATTTTTGAAGTATCCTGATACCAGTACGCGTACTGCCCTTGTCCCGGTGCAGTCCATTGTATCGTTACCTTCCTCAGTTTATCTGCTGTTAACGCTGACCGCAAATTCGTAAACGTACCCGCCATCGGATATGAAATTGACTGAGAAATTGATTGCCATGGTCTTGAAATCTCTTTTTGATACTTGCTCCCCGTAAGAAACTGATTTCCCTGATTTGACCATGCCCAGCCCTTATGCCTCGTCTGTATTGAATCGGCAGGTAAGTTCGAAGCAGGGTCTCTTATCAGTCCTGCATTTCCTATATAGTTAGGCGGTGTCCCCGAGAATCTCATTTTATCAACCTTGAAAAATATCCCGTCGTAAATTCTTGAATCTTCATGTGATAATGTTCTAAACCACGTTGGTTTTAAACCTGATTTAAGCGTTGTATAACTCGCTCCGTTGTTATCGGATTTTTGTATGGAGTATGCTGTGTCAGGAGTGTAAACTATCCTGTATTTAGCAGTCTGTAATAACTGCTGTCCAACTACTACTGGAGTTAGACCGAGGTCAATAAGGCTGTTTGAAAGCGTATCGCCGTTGTAATACGTAAATGTTATGTTGTTCGAATACGGTTGAGGTGTTACAGTTACAATCGCTGATGATAACGGATTCCGTAAAACCTTAAAACCTTTTTTAATTCTTGACGATGTACTTACTGAATAAGCATTAACTATAAACTTGTAAGTTTGTCCGTACTGTATTTGCGAAACACCTCCGTAATTCCCCGGAAACATTGTGGTTGTTATTTTAATCAGCCTGCTCAGTCCGCTGTTCGGAAAGTTAGGAGGCGTCGTCATTCCGTAGGGAGGTACAACAGGCATAGATCCGAATATTTCCTGATTGTTCACTATAGCTATCGGAAGTGTATCTATAACAAGTCCAATATTGTTCCTAAGGTCATAAATATTAAGCAGTTTTATTTTTGTTGGGTCTATCGAAAGTGGTCTGTTGAAATCCGGTAGTTTGTAATTCGGCAGGTTCTTGTCAACCTCATAAATTTCATATCCCTCAAACCTGTATATATTTGAGTCGCTCTTCGGGTAGAAAATTGTATCCCAGTAAATGTATTCTTCAGCCGCATCATCCCATAAAAGATTTACGGAGCATTGCGTTGAGTTCAAAGGTGTTACGCTTTGAGAAACAATTGGTATAGTCGGCAGCACATTTACACTATAGTTATTGTCATATAACAATTGTGCCACATAGCTCAATCTTTTCAGCAGCGTTACCGAATTCTTATTATCGCTTCCCCTTTGTACAAGCTGTGAAAGTACTATTCTCTGCGTGTCTCCCGGATTCACAGCAAGATCTATTGCACCAGAATTAATAATCATTCTCCTGTCTCCGGGAGGATTAACTGAAAAAAGCACGCCTGTTGTATCTCCGTTGCAGTTCTGCATTGAGCCTTTATACTCAGTCCAGCCGGTTCCTGTTTCAGGATCACCCGAATACGCGAACTTCGTCCTTTTTGGAGGCGTATGAGTTATATCCATTAAGGAAGTTCTGTCTTTTTTCATTCCCTGAAGGAAATGGTATGCCGCAACAGGCTCTCCGTTTGCCTGTGATTCACAAGGCGGGGGCATAGAACTCGTGCTTGTTAAAAATACAAAAGAAGTCATTCCAAGTGTATCGCCTGTAACTTTATTTATTGGACTCCTGACATAATCTATTCCAAATGCCGGGGGAGCTGCTCCGTATGTTGGCGGATAGCCGTTGTCATCTTCATTATCCGCATTATAACAGTATCCCAGATTCAGAGTTGTATCGCATCCGATGTAATCGTCGATATCATTTCCAAGGTCAGGATCAACATATATACCCGTAAATGTTGAATCCCATCTTGCCGTACCTTTATTGATAATCGTATAACTTATAAACTGTACATCTTCAAGCCCGGGAGTTGTGTAAGCCCATGCAGTAAATTGAACCTCAGCTTTTAGTATCGGATTTGTAACACCTCCGCCAAATCCCTCTCCCGGCGACCTTTGCGTAATGTCACCGTCTCCCATACATTCAAATATCGTCTGACTTGCATTTGGCATTCCGGGTATGTCTATTCCGTCATCGTACTGATGATTACCGTTAACGTCTTTGTATGGCGCGCCGTAAGGCACCATCTTGTACCAGTTTGCATAGTCGGGATTGTTGAAAGCATTATCTCCGTACCTTACGGTGTACATCTTGAAATCGCTGTTTGTCGTCCATGTCCCGTTTTGGAAAGTACCGGGAGCATATTCACCTTTATATGAAGCCATCACCTGCGCATACTGATCGTTTATGCCGCAAGCAATGCTAAATCCCGCTGAATAGCATGCAAACCTTCCTGAACCTTTTGGCCATTCTAAACCGGGAGAATTATTATTTGTAGAATTCTGATCGAATATTCCCGTATTCCAAAAATACGCCGACACATTATTCGCATTTAGTATCAACCTTTGTATATTTATTGACTCCGGCAAAAGGTTGTAAGGATTTTCTCCTATTAATATTACAGGCTTTGCCTGTATAATCGTTATGAAAGAAATAAATATAACAATTAAAGAAATTAATTTTTTCATAAGAATAATATTAAAATTATTAGAATGTCGTTTTTATATTTAGATATTTATGTGTCATTAATATGTCATCTCAAAAGCACCATACGTTTCGTCTGAACAAACTTCTCCGTCTGAATCGTGTAGAAGTATATCCCGCTCGCAAGCCCATCTCCGCTGAATCTCGTTTGATGTGTGCCCGCATCCAGTCTTTCATTGTTTATTAGCGTTTTCACATTCTGCCCGAGAATATTGTAAATCTTTATAGTCACGACTGATTTCTCAGGAAGCATAAACCTTATGTTTGTAGTTGGATTAAACGGATTCGGATAGTTCTGCATTAAATCATATTTTATCGGTAATTCTGTAGATATACTTATAACAGGTACCACTGGCGCTGTCGTAGAAAATTCATAAATCAAAGGTGCGGTTCCGTTATAATATCCCCTTGTTGCATTGTAAGGATACATGTAAAATTCCTCTCCCGGCTGGCCTGCACCGCCCGTGTTTACAAGCCTTGGTGCCCACACGAACATTATATCAAACTGTGTCTGATACAGGAAAAGATTTCTGTTTTTATATGGAGTTGTAATGCTCGTGTCATATCCCGAACCAAAAGTATAAAGCAGCAGTTTTCCTCCAAGCGAGTCTGTGGTCGGATTCCAGCTGTTAGTAAACGGATTTATATCCGACGATTCAACAAATGCACAGTTTACCTGTCTTTTCTCATACCTGTATGTAGGAATTGAAGGATTATCAATCACCAGTGTGTCGGCAAATACTTTAAAGGGCACTTTCTTCATTCCCCTGTAAATGTAATAATTATCACTAATTTTTGAAGTATCCTGATACCAGTATGCATACTGTCCTTCACTCTGTGCAGTCCATTGTATTGTTACTTTCCTCAGTTTTTCTGCCGTTAATGCTGACCGCAAATTCGAAAATGTACCCGCCATTGGATATGAAATTGACTGAGAAATTGATTGCCACGGCCTTGATGGATCTTTTATGTACTTGCTCCCCGTAAGAAATTGGTTTCCCTGATTTGACCACTCCCAACCCTTATGCCTCGTCTGAATTGAATCGGCAGGTAAGTTCGAAGCAGGGTCTCTTATCAGTCCTGCATTTCCTA
>CAZVCC010000114.1:0-4280 GCA_964626015.1 uncultured Ignavibacteriaceae bacterium | reverse complement strand
CATGAGTGGTCAATTTTAAGCGAAATCTTGGTCAGATTTTAGACGAAATTAACACAATATTTGGATTATAATTATCATCAATAAGGTCATTAAGTAATGTTATATCAATTTCAGAATCAGATTTTGATATATCCTCAATTATTTTTTCATAAATAGATGTTAAACTTTTTGTGTTTCTCTTTCTTAATATTATAGCAGGAGCATAATATAAAGTCGGTTTATTATTTAGTGATTCGGGTTTATTTTGTGAATCCAAAAACTTTCCATCAGATGACATCCTTTCTGCAAACATTTGAATTGCATCTTTAAAATCATTATTAAAGGGATCATCTTGAATTTCTTTCTTATTAATAAATTCTGTTACACTCTTCTCAGCTGATATTATATCAATAGAATCAAATTGCTCTGGCAAATCAATAAATGCATCAGTTTCAATTTGAACATTACTTTCTAAACTTGGTAAAATTTGGATACTAGATTCATATTTACTAGTTTCGATGTTTATAAGAACTTTTAAGGTAAATATATGTCGGCAAATTAATGGTGTATTGTCATTTTCTTTATAATTGAGTAATCCTATTCCTAAGATAAGTTCATACTCTTCTCCAAAATTTTGTATTTTATTGAAAATAGTGAAGAACTTTTTATAAATGTCATTATGATTATTATATATTATTAATTTATTTTGATAATCAAGTAAATCTAATTTATAATTATGGAAATCAACTTGCCAATATTTACTTATATACTCGTCAAGTACTTTTTTTATTTCTATGTTTTCATTAAGAACAATTGTAACATTATCTTCAGTAATACTTTCAAATAATTTAGGTGAAAGATTGATATCATCCTTACTATTTAAATCAATCCATTTTGAAAGTTTAGCTGATATATTTTTTAATTGGGGTTTTACAGGTTCATTTCGAGGTTTTCTAATTTTTAACCAATAATCTGAATCATTATCATAACTTTTATTAAACACACTATCAATTTCATCACATAAGGGAATATCTGAAAACCAAATAATTTCAGGATAATTTGATGGGGAATTTAAAATATCTCTGACTGGATTACTACGTAATTTTGAAAACTTTAATAAATAATTAAATATTTGAAGATATTTTTCCTTTTTGCTATTCATTCTATAATTAAGAATTATTTTAATTTAGTTCTTTCAAACATATAAAATTAAATTAACATCACATTTTTTCGGAATTTATGATAAACTATAAATTAACTCAATTACAACACAGTCATTAAATAAATGACTTAATAAGCATATTTTGAAAAGGGTCACAAGATTTCTTTGTTCAGATGTCGAATTATTCAACCACAAGCGAATGGTTTCTGTTATATGTTGAATGACTGTATATTTCTGTTTTTTCATATTGTTTAAAAAATATTTTGTGTCTGTTATTTATAAGCGTTTTCCAAATTCAAAATTCTTCGTCAACCCAAGACCCCCTTTGGCGAGATTGTTTTATTGAGGTAGTTTTGTAAAATACAATCAATAGATGTTAAATTCAATAAAAAAATTAAGCGCATGATTCCAATTTTTTGATTCTATACAAATTTAGGTATTTTGTGAATGCAAATATTATCATTTGATGATAATTTTTAGGGGGAATTTTTGTTAAACCCTTTTAGGGTAGGGGTGTTTTGTTTTGTACCCCCGACTTCGTCGGAGGATATTTATCTTGAACCTGCTTTGCGGGTTCTTTTCTCAACCTGGAAGGTTGAGTTACAATAAGAGCAAATTAGTTTAAGAGAGTTGTTCCATTTCTGGATTCCAGCTACAAATCCTCCACGGCGGACGTCCTCCCAATAAGACGGCGGATCTTCGACAAAGAACGCGGTGTGAATAAGTGAGGAAGTGAGAGAGGGAGAGAGGGAAAAAGGGATGGGTGATTTTGTGTGATTTGTTTTCACTTATATTACTTATGCAATTTTTATATATTTGATTTACCTCAAATAATAAAATCTATCACAATGATAAGGAAACAGGACGCGCTCGACTATCATCAGCTGGGAAGACCCGGCAAGATTGAAGTTATATCTTCAAAACCATGTGCTACTCAGAGAGATTTATCACTCGCTTACACTCCGGGTGTTGCAGACCCGTGTCTGGAAATTGAAAAAAATCCTGACGATGCTTATAAATACACTGCTAAAGGAAATCTTGTGGCTGTTGTCTCGAACGGAACGGCTGTACTTGGTCTCGGCAATATCGGTGCACTGGCCGGCAAGCCCGTTATGGAAGGTAAAGGAGTTTTGTTCAAAAGGTTTGCAGACGTGGATGTGTTTGATATTGAGCTTGCCACAGAAAATCCCGATGAAATTATTAGAGCTGTTCAGCTTCTGGAACCGACTTTCGGCGGGATAAACCTTGAAGATATTAAAGCTCCGGAATGTTTCTACATTGAAGAAGAGCTGAAAAAGTCGATGAAGATTCCTGTCTTTCACGACGACCAGCATGGTACTGCTATTATTACCGGTGCGGCTTTGATTAATGCACTGGAGATTGTTAAGAAGAAAGCAAGTGAAGTGAGAGTTGTTTTCAGCGGAGCGGGTGCCGCCGGTATTGCGTGTGCTAAATTGTACGAGACGCTTGGCGTGAGAAGAGAGAATATGTTTCTTGTTGATACAAAGGGTGTCGTTTATAAAGGACGTAAGGAAGGAATAAATAAGTACAAGGAATATTTTGCACAGGATACTGAACACAGAACACTTGCTGAGGTTATAAAAGGAGCGGACTGTTTCTGCGGTGTTTCAAAGAAAGGCGTGCTGACAAAAGAGATGGTGAAAAGCATGGCAGACTCCCCTATCGTATTTGCCATGGCAAATCCCGACCCTGAGATTACTTACCCTGAGGCAGTATCAGTACGTGACGATATAATAATGGCAACGGGAAGAAGCGACTATCCGAATCAGGTGAACAACGTTCTCGGATTTCCGTTTATTTTCAGGGGTGCGCTTGACGTGAGAGCATCCACAATAAACAATGAAATGAAGATTGCGGCTTCGATGGCACTTGCGAAACTTGCGAAGGAAGATATTCCCGATTCTGTATTACGCGCTTACGGCGGCAAGAGGTTTGAGTTCGGAAAAGAATATATTATACCAAAGCCGTTTGACCCGAGGGTACTTCTCTGGGAAGCCCCTGCAGTTGCGGAAGCAGCGATGTTTACTAATGTTGCCAAGAATCCGATAATGGATTTTGACGAGTACAAGGACAGGCTCGAAGCAAGGCTCGGCAAGGCAAATGAAGTTATGAGATTCTTTATACATAAGGCGCAGAGAGTTAATAAAAAGATTGTATTCCCCGAAGGAGAAGAATCGAAGATACTGCGTGCAGCACAGATAATCGTTGATGAAGGTATTGCAAAGCCGGTGCTGATTGGCGATAAGGAAACTATTGTTCAAAATATTGTTGACCTCGGACTTCATTTTGAAAGAGGCGACTTAGAAATTTCCGAGCCTATGATTTCTCCTAATCTTGAAAAGTATGCTGAGGATTTCTTCGAGCTAAGGAATAGAAAAGGTGTAACTAAGATTGATTCGAAAAGACTTCTTAAGAACCCAAATATTTTCGGAATGATGATGGTCAGGAACGGTGATGCAGACGGACTTATTTCCGGTCTGACTCAGCACTATCCATCGACTGTGAAACCTGCACTTCAGATAATCGGCAAGGATGAAGGCGTGAAGAATATAGCTGGAATGTACATGATGATTTTCAAGAACCAGAGAATTTTTATTTCAGATGCGACTATAAACGTTGACCCCAACGCAGAACAGCTTGCTGAGATAACGATACTCACTGCTGATAAGGTGAAAAAGCTGGGTGTTACTCCAAAGATTGCGATGCTTTCTTTCAGCAATTTTGGAAGCACTAATCATCCATATACGAACAAAGTAAGGAAGGCAACGGAGATTGTGAAAAAACTCAGACCCGACCTTGCGGTTGAGGGCGAGATGATGGCTGATACGGCGATGAGTCCTGAGATTATAAATGAGTATTATCCGTTCAGCTGTCTGAAAGAAAAAGCTAATGTTCTGATTTGTCCTGATTTGACATCTGCGAATATTGCATATAAGCTTCTTGCGAGTATTGGGGGAGCGATTGCGATAGGACCTATATTGCTGGGGATTAAGAAGCCTGTTTATTTGCTGGGACCGGGTAATTATGTAGATGACATTGTTAATATTACGGCGATGGCGGTATATGAGGCGGAGAAGTAGTTGGTAGTTGTTAGTTGATAGTTGGTAGTTGTTGGTTG
>CAZVCC010000113.1:0-4476 GCA_964626015.1 uncultured Ignavibacteriaceae bacterium | reverse complement strand
TTTACTTCTACAGATTACAGTCAGAAGGATTCACAGACATTAAGAAGATGATGCTTGTAAAATAGTTGTTAGTTGATAGTTGTCAGTTGATAGTTGATAGTTGTCAGTTGATAGTTGTCAGTTGTCAGTTGATAGCAAACAAAATTGTAAAATTAAGGCGGTTTGAAATAACCGCCTTTTTTATTTGTAAATTTTAAGATATTTTTTCTCTCTTCTATTTTAAAAATATCTTTATTAAATTACTAAATATTGATTTTAATAATTTAATTTTATTATAATGAAAAAACATCTACGCTCGGCTTCGGCAGTGCTGTTGTTTCTTTTTCTCCCGGCTTTTGTTTTTGCAAATGCTATTTCTTTCAACAGTACAGGCAAAGGTACCAATGTTAATATACTCGAATCAAGACTTGGATATACGAAGATTGAATACACATTTAATGGTTACGATCAAAAAGAAATGATTATTAACGGCAAGACATATGTTTATATGACTGCTCCGGATATGGCTTACATAATGGAAAAGGGTTCCCCCGAACTCCTTACATTCAGAAAAAGCCTGCTTATTCCAGATAATTCGGGAATGAATTACCGTATTATCTCAAAGGATGCGGAAGAAATAAATACTCTTCCTATAATGCCTTCAAAAGGTCATTTCACAAGAGATATTGACCCAAATTCTGTTCCGTATACATTCAGCAGCGTTTATTCTACGGACAAATATTATCCGGAAAACATCATATCGCTTGATGAGCCTTATATAGTAAGGGATTTCAGAGGAATGACTGTTCAATTTAATCCAATTCAATACAATCCTGTTAAGGGAAAGATGTTGATTACAAAGAGAATTGTTATTGAAGTATTTTCGGATAATTCGAAACAGGTAGTCAATCCATTCTTACGCCTCAAGACTCTTGACAAAGTCTCAAATGAGTTCTCTACTTTGTATTATGAGCTTTTCATGAATTACGGCAAAGGCTCAACGAGATTCGATTCAATTCCCGAACCGGGCAAGATGCTAATTGTTTGTCCCACGGCTTACATGGCGACAATACAACCGTTTGTTCAATGGAAAATGTCACGCGGGCTTAACGTTACGGTAGCCGAATATCCAACTGCAACAGGCTCAGGAAATACTGCAATAAAGAATTATATTCAAACTATGTATAATTCTGCGGGTTCTGTTACGTACATAGTACTCGTAGGAGAAAGCACTGATATTCCCACATTAAGCGGACAGTATGAATCGGCACCTTCAGACCCATGCTACGTAAAACTCGCGGGAACAGACGCTTATCCTGATGCTTTTATTTCACGTATATCATGTCAGGGAACTGAGAAGGTAAACTATGTAATCCAAAAAGCAATTAAATTTGAAAGAGATATAGAATTCGGTGCAGCATGGTACAATAAAGGTACCGGTATCGGCGGACCGGATGTAGGAGGCACACCTTCTTACGCAGATTCAATTAGAATGAATTTTGTAAGGGATACTTTGATGCTTGGCGGATTTACGCATGTTGACAAGGTAAACGGTCCGGTTGCAACTGCTCAGACATTAATTAACGTTTTAAACGACGGCAGGTACGTATTAAACTATGTAGGACATGGTTCAGGAACATCATGGAGTAATACGGGATTTGCAGTTTCAAATGCATATCAGCTTGCAAACGGATGGAAACAACCTTATCTTTTCGACGTTGCATGTTTGAATGGTAATTTCACTCTCGGAGAATGCCTTGCGGAAGCTTTATTAAGAGCAGGCGATACTGCTAACCCAAAAGGATGTGTCGGAATCTATGCATCTTCAACAAACGCAAGCTGGGTACCACCTTGTGATATGCAGCTTTATGCAAACCATCTAATGGCGCGACAGTTTAGAAAAACTGCCGGTGCGATGTCGTTCTTCGGAGTTATGTATGCTATGGATAAATGGGGCGGCAGCACAGGTGAAGGTTTAAAACTGATGGAACAATACAATATATTTGGAGATTGTTCATTGCTCTTAACACGCGGCGTACCGCTTGGACCTGCAATTTCTCACAGCCAGCTTCCAAACACGGAAAACATGTCAGGACCTTACGTGGTAAATGCAACAATAAATACGATCAATTCAGGTTTAGTAACAGGCAGAACAAAGCTTTTCTGGACAAGAGCGACTGCTTTTGACAGCGTTACAATGGTTAATTCAGGCGGAAACAACTGGACAGGCAATATCCCCGGCAACGGCTCCCCAGCTCTTTATAAATACTATATAGCAACTATAGATTCAATGGGCAGAACTTCAGTTTCTCCGGGCGGCGCACCTGTTAATTATTTCTCATTTAACGCTGCAACAGATATTGAAAAGCCAATTATTACTCACACAACACTTATCGATGTACCATTAACGCTATGGCCTGCTACTGTAACGGCTAACGTGACTGATAACATCGGAATTGATTCCGTGTGGGTGAGATGGTATAAGAACAATACATCAACAGGAATAAAACATTTCAAACTTGCAAATGCAAGCGGCTCTTCCTTTGCTGCGGCGTTTAATTCTGCGGCGGGAGATGTACATGTTAACGACTCGATATTCTACAGAGTATTCGCCAGAGATAATTCAAGTCAGCACAATACAGATTCGACAACGTTGAGGTCGTTTAAGATGATTTCTCAAACTACAGCATGTATAGGAACGGGTACAACATCAACAAGTTATCCTTTTTATACACTATATGAAGACTCCAGAACTCAGATACTTTATAAAGCATCTGAAATTATCGCAGGTGCAGGTGCAGCAGGTTTTATAAATAAGATTGGTTTTACTTTATTAACAGTTGGCTCCCCTGCTATGAATAGTTTCTCAATAAAGATGCAAACAATAACGGCATCAACGATAACATCGTGGACAACTTCAGGATGGTCAACCGTATACACAAATTCCTCATATACACCAGCAGGGACAGGTTTGCAATACATTGAACTTGCAACACCTTACTACTGGAACGGTACAGGGAATTTACTAATAGAAATCTGTTTTGATAATGATTCATGGTCGTCTAACTCGACAGTTGCCGGGACTTCACAATCAGGAACAGTAGTTCACAACCATGTTGACAACAGTGCAGGATGTAGTTTAACCTCGACATCAACTTCTTCTACACGTCCTAATTTATGCATGGTAATTAATACTGCAACAGCAGTGAATCCTTTTGGGACTAATATTCCATCAGTTTATTCATTAAGTCAGAACTATCCTAATCCGTTTAATCCATCAACAAAGATTAACTTTGCAATTCCAAAACAAGGATTAGTTACATTGAAAATTTATGATATACTCGGAAGAGAAGTAAGAACACTCGTAAATGAAGTAAAATCAGCAGGCAGCTATACTATTGATTTCAACGCTTCTGAATTCTCAAGCGGGGTTTACTTCTACAAACTTGAGTCAAACAGCTTTACCGATATTAAGAAAATGATGTTAATAAAATAAAATCTTAATAATTTATAACAAAGGCGGTCACAACAGGCCGCCTTTTTTATTTTCGTTAAACTTGAAATTACCCGATTATTTTCAATTATCTATAATTTGGAGAACACTGGCTTTTAATTGTTCCATTACAAAATCATCAAAACAGTTTAATATTACTATTATATTTGTTATTTTTGAATAATAATCAAACGAACTGTCTTTACTAAAATTAATCATTAATATAATGAAAAAATTATTCTTTATAGTCTTTTTACTTCTTGCTTATACTTTTTCTTACGCACAGTTTGCAGAAGTCAGCACAAGACTTAAACAAAAGCTTTCATCAATGAGTCCTATGGAATATACATCCGTTCTTGTTCTGCTAAAGGACAGGGTCAATGTAGAAGCTCTTGATGCACAGTTGTATTCACAAAAGGCAAATGCACAATACCGTGCAAAAACTGTAATTGAAGCTTTAATGGAAAAAGCACGGTTAACACAAGGTCCTATTCTTGCAGCTTTGGAAAACAAGAAGTTAGCGGGAAAAGTCAGAAACTATGAATCTTTCTGGATTAGTAATATGATACTTGTTGATGCTAATGCTGAAACAATTCAGGACTTAATAAGAAGAGCCGATATTGAGGAAATCGATATAGATGCTTTGCTTGATTACGACAAACCTGTTGATCCGCCAGTATTTTCACCTGAAGGGTCAGAGGCGTCCGAAATTGGACTTAAAGTAATAAAAGCAAATAAGTTATGGGAAATTGGTATTACAGGACTTGGAAGACTCGTCATGAACATTGATACCGGAGTTGAGGGTACGCATCCTGCTTTTGCTTCCAGATGGCGCGGTAATAATGGTCAACCTTGGTGGAGAGCATGGTTTGATAAAAACGGCAGCACTACTGCTCCCGCAGATTGCGACGGACATGGCACGCATACAATGGGTATAATGTGCGGAAGATCAGCAGCAGGTGATACGGTTGGTGTTGCTCCAAATGCTCAATGGATAGCAGCAA
>CAZVCC010000112.1:0-4592 GCA_964626015.1 uncultured Ignavibacteriaceae bacterium | reverse complement strand
GGCGCGCTTATAGCATTTTCAAATTCGGGCTGATTTTTATTGCCCATTCTTTGCTGAACCCGCTACCAATCAAAGATTTCAAGAGTTGCATTCAAATTTTGTCATGTACTTAGATCCGAAATACTTTATTATGTTCAATATTATTACCTATATTTGCTATAACCCAAATTTATAAGATCCATTTTCAGCTATCTATTATTCGCCTATTTACATTTACGGCAGCGTATAGGAGCAACAGATCATTCGCCTTACACCCGCCGGTGAATTCAGATAGGAGAAAAGGAGTTGGGGGTATAAGGAAGTTAGGTAAAATTGCATTTGAATGAAAACACCAAAATTCATACTTCAAGAATCCATCAAAACTAAGACAAGATTTATTGCTACTTTAGATGCAATTGAATTAAGAAAGCTGAATTTTGCCCAAAGTAGCATTCATGAATTTAGATATTTCGCGAGAAGAATAAAGGAAATTGAATTGAACTATGATTCCTTAATAAAGACCATCGAACAGTATGAGGGCTTATCAACGAACAAAGGTTTGTCCATAAACGATATAGATTTAGCTGACATTGATATAAATAGATTACTTATCAATTTTTCATCTTCTCTGAAATATTTTGCCGATTATCTAGATAAACATTTTTACAAATTTGGCGAGAAATCTAAAGAGTATTCGCAGTTTAAGACGCAGATCACTCTTTTATATGATAGCTATTTTTCGTATCGATTATTTTATAACCTTAGAAATTACACTCAACATCGAGAATTTCCAATTTATTATTTTAATGAAGAAAGGGATTATTCGGCAGGATTAAGAGAATTAAAAATTGGATTTAGCAAATATAGTTAATTAAAGGATAAATTGATAAAAAGAAAATTAGAATTAGATTTAAAGTCTTATAACGAATTTTTTCCACTCAAACCGCTACTTTATGAGGTTTTAAAACCAATCAAATTACTTGAGATGAAAATATTTCAAATCTACGAAGAGCATATAAATAAAATAATTGAAATCATTTTCGCATATAAAGTACATGCAACAGGACCAGAAAGTATAATAGAATATGGAACAGCTGAGCCTGATAAAGGCTTATTAAAAGTGACAAGTAAAATTATTGAATTACCAATGGCTGAAGCTATTCAAGAAAAATTGATTTCTTTTAAAAAATGCAACTTTACCTAACATGCCTGTAAATGCTACAATATCAACACTATATCTTCGGTTCGGCGATCGACCTTTGCAGCAATTACAGGCGGCACGTTGGTGCAATAAAATTAATGAAACTAAAACCAAAGACAGAAACCTATGAAAACAAAAATTTCGATTCTAATGTTGTTCGCTTTTTTGACATCATGCGCTCCAGTTCTTAACTATTATCAAGTTTATAAAGCGGAGACTGAAAACCTCCAAAAACAAAAGGATGCATTAGTGTTCGAAGATGACAACTGCAAAATAATCTATAATTTATGGGCTGAAAATGGCAACATTGGCTTTATCTTTTACAATAAATCTGATAAGTTAATATCAATTAATAAGGACGAGTGTTTCTTTGTTCTAAATGGTTTTTCATTTGATTATTACCAAGATAGAGCATATACCAAATCCTCAGGCTATGGTATTTCAAGCAATAAAGGGGTCTCATCAACAAAATCGTCAGGATCTGAATCTGGCGGAACGATTAAATATTCGAAAAGTGAAACAAATCTTTTCAATGCGGCTTATACAGGAATAATTCCAACAGAAACTAAAGGTATCAGTTCTTCCTACTCTGAAAATTTATCATTTACAGAAAGTGGATTTTCCAGCCAGAGTACGACTGTATCTAAGGGATATTCTGTTACTTATAATGAACCAACAATTATTCGGATTCCGCCTAAAACCGCCAAAATGATTTCCGAATATCAAATTGTATCAAATAGATACAGACACTGTGATTTAATAAAATTTCCATCTAAAGGTGTTGAATCCATGTCGTTCACCAAGGAAAACAGTCCATATGTGTTTAGTAATAGAATTTGTTATTGCATGGAATCAACTTGCTTAAGTCCAATAGTCGTTGAAAATGTATTTTTTATCAGTGAAATTTCTAATATGCCGTATGATGAATTCTTTCAAAAAGACTACGAATACACTTGTGGAAAAAAATCAGACATGAAAGTTCTTTTCAGAAAATATGCATCACCAGAAAAATTCTATTATGTCTATTAATTTTCTACTCACCTGATTGTTTGTAGAAGACTATGTCTTATGAAAATGAACGAATTTGAAAACATAGAGAATATTGATAGGCTCAGTTTGTTTATTCGCAAGTACACTGAGTTAATCGCCATAGTAATTTCTAGTTTTCCCAGGGTGGACCGAAAAACAGATTTATTGGGTTTTTGCAATTATGTCTTTCTTCAACGTTTTTATTTTAATTCTATCGGGATTCGTGCTTTATTGCCATTATTAAAAAAGGATCTTTATTACAAAATTCCAATCGGTATAATTTTAAGAACTTGTATTTCTGACGTTTTAATATATTATTATTTTGTTTACATGGCTCGAACAAATCCAGATGAAGGTGAATTCAACACAGAATTCAAAGGATATCTTGCTGATAATTTACATTACCTTGAAAAACATCTGAATGAGGAAAAGAGTTTGGGAAAAATAAATACGGAGCAATATTCAAATCTCAGGAAAACCTTTCTTGATACCTATAAAGATTTTTTACAACCAAACTCTGAAACACTTCTACCAAAAAAACATATTGATTTTAAAAAGATCACTAATTATCTAAAATCAAAACCTGAATTAGCATGGACTGCCAATGCATATGAGTTTTATGATTATCTTTCAAAATATGAACATTTTGGTGTACTTACTTTTGATGTTCAAGAAGTTCACATAAAGCGACCATTATATGATGTTAACGGATATATTATTTGCATAGGTCATGTTTGGGAAGCTGTTTTAAGTATTATTAAGACTTATAAATTGAACAAAAGGCACAAACGAAGAATCTCATATATTGGAAAAGTTTTATTCATGACAAGTAAAAGATAATTAAAAATATACAATTTTTACTTTACCCAACAAACCTGTACGACAAATACTGATAAGGGTTTTCTGCTTAGCAAAGGATATGACGGCACATCGTTTTACAGGCCACCCGCAAGCGGCAAATTAATTGAGAAAATAGCCCTGAAAAGATTTAGACTGTTAAACTATCACCATAAAAAACCATTAAATATATGATAATCAAGTTTATTAGAAAAGAGACAGTATTATTTATTTGGTTTTTTGTATCAATTTTAACTATTGCAACTCAGATACTCCTTAATAATACGAAAGAGCTGTTTCCGCTAGGGGCAGAATTAGGAATGGTTCTTTCTAGCCTTGCTCAAGGATATTTGATAAGTTATGTTTTCTATTTCCTTGTTGTTTTTTTAAAGACAGAGAAAGACAAAAAGAACGTTTCAGAATTTATAGTTTCAAAATTGTCTATCATAACAATTAACGCATATCGAGTTTTTAATAGCCTGAAGATCAATTCTCATATAAAAACACTGTCATTCCCTCCGAGTGAGGAAGATTTGGATATTCTCATGAAAAAGCTTGATCCTGTGAATTCAATATGTCAAAAAGGAAATGGGAAACGATATAATTGGTATGAATATTTTAAATATGTAATTGCGGATGAATCTATTGCTTATATAAATGAGGTTTGGAAATTCTTTTACTACTTGGATACTGAATTAATAAAAATTATTACATCCTTGAAGGAAAGTAAAATGTTCCAGGCTGCCTATGGAATATCTCATGAGATCATACCTACAAATGAATCATCAATTAATGTACATAATGATAAAAGTGTTTCACAACGACTAGCTGAATATTTTCGCATGATTTATGAAATCGAAAATTATTTAATAAAGAACTTTCCCGAATATGTTGAGCATGAGAAAGAAAGAAAAAATGAACTATACCATACATAAACTTCAGTTAAATATGACTTATGTTAACGCCAAGTTGCTTGGCAATGGGGCTATCTTTGCAAGTTTTAGTGGCGCAGATTTTAAGAATCTTTTTGAAATGTATTTAAGTTGGGGAATTATCACTATACCTGTAACTGTTTACATATTATATGAATGCTTCAAAGAATTGTTTGACTTTCTTTTTAATAGAAAGAAAGTGTTGGAATTATTAAAGCGAGCAGAAAAAATTTCGATTGAACAGTTTGAGACTGAAATTAATTCATGTTTAATGGAGATGAAAACCTTGCAAGAAAAGTTGAAAAGTGAAGACAGTATTGAAAGGAAAACTTACTGGAAGGAAAATTGGAATTATGGAAAATCTGAATGGGAAATCCAAAGAGAGCAAAAAATTAGAACACTTTTCAATCCCGACAAATGATTTACTTGACAGATCGAAATAAAAGGATTGCCGCAAGTATTAAGCGTCTTGAAGAACTTGAAAAGAAGCAAAAAGAATTAATCTTAAACTACAATTCCTTATTGAAAGTTATTGAAGAAAGAGAGAAAAAGTTAAATGACTCAAGTTTCGCACTTTAATAACTCTATAATTGACGCGGGTTTCAGGCCGCTTG
>CAZVCC010000111.1:0-4596 GCA_964626015.1 uncultured Ignavibacteriaceae bacterium | reverse complement strand
CAAAATACAAAGTAAACTATTTTAACGACAGAGCAAGGAGAGAATCTATCGTTCTTAAAGAACAAGAGATGAAAGAAAACCTAGCGAAGTTTGAAAAATCGAGCAAAGTTATGTCTTTAATTGACACATTTACGGAGAGAAAAGCCGATGTACTAGCTGATAGAGTCAACAAACCATTCAAACTAGTGAAGTTCAAACTGGCAAACAAAAACGACAATGGAACAGTTGATCCAACTTGCATCGCAACAGTCAATGGAGTGCCATTTCCAGATGTTAATACAGGAGCCAAGATACAAGCAGGACTTGATATAATAAATGGATTACAAGAGATATATCAAGTTAGGATGCCGATATTTATTGATAATGCAGAAGCTGTAACGGAGTGGAAGATATCAATGGAGTCGCAAATGATTAAATTATATGCTGATGCAGCTTATGAATCGATAGAAATCTTATAGGGGAGGGAGGAACAATGACTATCATTACACCATTATCTAACGATGAACTGAAACAAAAAGGGTACTGCGAAAGTATATTTAACGATTACCTTTACAAGTTTTATAATGAATATGACGCAATTGTAATTGACAACGAAACGCGAGAAGTGACCAAGCAATATGGAGTCCCCGACGAAGCACTAATCGAGATCCAAGCAATAAAAAGCCATTAAAATAAAAAAAGGAGAAAGAAAAATGGAAAATCAAAAAAACGAAATACAAAAAACAAAAATTATTGAATTTGAAAAGAATATTAGTGACAGCGTGACTAATCGTGTAAACCAGCTGTCTAAAGACGGGAGACTAAATCTTCCAGCAAATTATTCGGTCGGCAATGCTATTACAAGCGCGTGGTTAATTTTACAAAATACGTTTGACAAAGAAAAACGCCCTGTGCTGACAAGTTGTACTAAAGAATCAGTTGCAAACGCGCTGCTTGATATGGCAATTATGGGGTTAAATCCTGCTAAAAAACAAGGTTATTTCATCGCATACGGCAATCAATTATCTTGGTTTACATCTTATTTTGGCAAATGCGCTGCATTAAGGCGCGTTAAAGGTTTTGAAACTGAGCCAGTAGGAACACTGATTTATGAGGGCGATTCGTTTGAATTAGGATTAAATGAACTAAACGAAGAAATTATCGCAAATCATGTCAAGTCATGGGACGCGAAGGTTAAAAATAATATCATTGGTGCATATGCAACCGTGAAATATAAAGGAATTACAAAAAGTGTGGTAATGACAATGAAAGAAATTAAAGAAGCGTGGTCTAAATCAAAAACAAATGCTGAACATAAAGAATTTACGGGAGAATATGTTAAGCGCACAGCAATCAATCGCTTAGTTAAAATGCTGCTTCAAACGACAAACGATGATGATTTGTTGGCGGAAAACATCATCCAAAATGAAGACCAACATTATAATTTTCCTGAAACTGAGGTTGTGGAAGACGCAAAGAAAGAAATTGAACTGAATGCAAACAAGGGCGAAAAAGTAGGATTTACAAAAGAAACTCCTACACCTGAGGCGGAGATAGTTGTTAATACCTCACCACTTAAGCAAACAGCATCAAGTGAAGACTTCAGGCAAACGAGTATTGATGATGACAACCCAGGGTATTAAGCAATGGATATCACACCAATTGCATCATCAAGCGGTGGTAACGCTTATCTAATATCAGATGGCGTTACCATCCTCCTACTCGAGGCAGGAGTAAAGTTAGAAAAAATACAAGAAAAAATTGACCTTACAAGCATTAGAGCGTGTCTTATTACCCACGAGCATGGTGACCACGCAAGCTGCGCAAAGCATATTGCAAGGTGGATGCCAGTGTATTCGTCTAAAGGAACATTTGATTGCTTGGATTTTGGTGTGTATAACTACCAAAAAAACATTATAAAAGCGGGGAAAGAAGAATCGGTTGGAACGTTCAGAGTTATTGCGTTTAAAACACAACACGATGCGAAAGAGCCGTTTGGTTATTTGTTAAAAAGCATCATAACGAATGAGACACTGCTGTTTGCGACCGATACATATTATATATCTAACAAGTTTGATGCGTTAGATTACATCATGATTGAGTGTAATTACGATGAGTCAATCCTAAAACGCAGGTATGCGAGCGAGGAAGTGTCTAAATTGCAATACAAGAGGTTATATAACTCTCATATGAGCCTTGATAATTGCATTAAGTTTTTTAAGGCTAATGATTTGAGCAGGTTAAAAGAAGTTTACTTGATGCATTTAAGCGATAAAAACTCAAACGAAAAAGAATTTAAAAGAAAAATACAAGAAATAACGGGGTGTATGGTTTATGTATGCCCAAAATGAGAGAGGTTAAAAATGAGTGATGTAAAATGGATCAAAATAGTTACCGATATCTTCGATGATGAAAAAATACTTTTGATCGAACAACTGCCTGAAGCTGATTCAATCATTGTAATTTGGTTTAAGCTGCTTTGCTTGGCTGGTAAACAAAATAATGGTGGGGTGTTTGTTTTGAATAATAGACTCCCCTATACCAATCAAATGCTTTCAACAATTTTCAGAAGAAAAGAAAGCGTTGTGACTTTAGCGCTAAATACCTTTGAAAAGTTTGGAATGATTGAAATCATAGATTGTGTTATTACAATTCCTAATTGGGAAAAGATACAAAGTGTAAAGGGATTAGATGAAATCAGAGAAAAAGCGAGATTAAGACAAGCCAAATATAGAGAAAATCAATTATTATTATTAAATACTAAAGAAAAAAAAGAAATAGATATTAAGAATAAGAATATAGAGAGTAACGTTACATGTAACGTTACGAATGACGTTACATATTTTGAAGATTCTAACCTTAATTCTACCTTTATTTCTTGGCTTGAATATAAAAAAGAGAAAAGACAAGCATATAAACCTAAAGGGCTTGAAGCGTTGGTTACTCAAACTAAAAACAACGTAGACAAGTATGGTGTTGATAGTGTAACCAGCGCTATACAGCAATCTATGTCTTGCAATTATCAAGGAATTATATGGAATTATGCAAGGAGCGGTAGTAAACCCTTCGCTAAAACAGTTAAACAATCTCCTGAGTGGCTTAAAAATTATGAAAACGTTGAAGAACCAGAAGAGAAAGTACTCACGCCAGAGGAAGTCGAAAAGGAAATGGAGAAGTTAAAAGCGAAGTTTGAAACCAAAACGCCAGAAGCGTTAAAGGAGAGATCATGAACCTAGATAAGAGATGCTATGATTTTCCTGATTGTAAAAATTGTCCTCTTAACCACACGACGATGTGTTTAGTTGCAACACATCAAATGCACCTTACATTTAAGGGAGTTATTAAAAATATTAAAAGTGATTTAAGACAAATAAAAAAACAAGAAAACGCTAGGAAATTAGCAAAAACACTAATGGAAAACGGAATAACAAGAACAGGAGAAAGGAAATGAAAAAAACATTAAAATTAAAACAAACAAAGGCAAATAAACAAAAGTTTTGGTCGCCGTTATTAGATTTATTAAAAATTACTACACCCGTGACAAGAAGTGAACTGCAAGACGCTGTAGGTTTAAGTGATAGAGTAGTTAGGAACGAAGTATCAAACATCTCAAAGTTTCACCCCGTGATTTCGTATTCTAGTAAAAAAGGTTACCGACTAGCTCAAGATTTCAGCAAACTAAACGTTGAAGAAGCTGCAGCCGAATGGCTAGAAGTGGAACATTCACTAAACGAGCTTAAGGCACGAAATCACGACATAAACAAGAGGATGAAACCTCTGATTGCCTACCAAAAGAAAATGGAAAAGGTAAGGCCAGAAGTGCTATTTGAGATTGAAAAAAAGAGAGTAGAAAGGAAATAATCATGAAACAAACGTTGCTGCTAAGGGCGAAAGAAATTATGCCAAATGATTATATATGCAATCTCTTTGGCACGGTCAAGGAAATTGAAGACAGGGGTTCACACTTAGTGATAAAATATGAATCAAATGGCTACATCAGCCAAATACAACCAAGCCATGAATACGAAATGAAAGTAATAAGGGAGGCACAAAAATGAATCAAGTAACGTTAATTGGTAGATTAGTTAAAGAACCAGAACTAGTAAACGCAGGCGACAAACAGAAACTAGATTTTACACTAGCCGTTAATACCAAAGTAAAGGGCAAGGCTGACTTCATCAGCTGCACAGCTTGGGGAAAGACAGCCGAGATTATGACAAAATATCTCAGCAAAGGCTCACAAGTCTGCGTTTATGGGGAGATTAAAAACAACAATTATGAAGATTCAAAAGGTGTGAAACATTATGGGATGAAAATCCAGGTTAACAGCATTGAGTTTGTTGGTAGCAAAAACGATATAGAAGTAGATGAAAGCGAAAGCCCTGATTACCCAAAAGATATACCAGCGCCAAAACCAACACCGTACGATTACATGCGGAACGAAGAACCTAAGCCTAGTCCATTTGAAAACGTTAGCAATCACTACGGCATAATTGACGATGACTTGCCGTTTTAGGAGCGTGTCTATGACCCTTCAAACAATCATCACCGACCTAAAAAAATCAGGCTGCAATTCAAAGCTGAAAGTAATTAAGAAGTTAGAAAAGCCCACGCTAG
>CAZVCC010000110.1:0-4905 GCA_964626015.1 uncultured Ignavibacteriaceae bacterium | reverse complement strand
CTTTCTCCCCTTCCCCCTTCCTAATAATACTTCTATTATAAAATATTATTCTTATTTTTCCGTATATGATTCATCTGCACAATAACGGATTTAACATTACCGGCACCAAAGAATTAAATGACTTTCTCAACCGGTGCGTCAGTATATCTGTTAAACATCTTAAACAGCTTCACTTCTCCGGAAAACTGTTTATAAAATACGACACTGATTATTACGACCTTGCTATCGACCTTATTGCCGGTACTTTCGAAGTAAAAAACGGGACGCTCATACATTTTAAAAATTATTTTGATTCAATCGAAACATTAAACAGTGACCCCGAATATCAGAAACGGCTTGCCGTTTATATCGTTGATGTTGTCAACCGGAATCTTGTTCATTATTACAAATCAAACGACCCGTTTACTTACAAGCTTCTTGATAATGTTAATCTCGTAATCGGAAAAAACGGATATCATGTTACACCACTGATAACAGGCAGGTATATCCACAGAAAAATTGTTGATTTTAATCAATCCCTGATTGACAGAGAGGCATTAATAAATAGTCTCAATATTGATTCATCATCTCTTGATAATACATCCGCTTTCCTCGATAAATTATTCGATACACTTGAGTCGTTCAGCGGCTGCGTTCATGCACTGCCTTATTACGAAATAATTTCTGTTTACAGAGAGCTTCATGTAAATAATTACATCAATCATATCCTTACACGGGACGCATCATCAAATAAGGAAAAATTTGAAACCGTATTCCTCGTCAGGAAAGCCTTCGATAATTTTCGTGCAGTCTTCGATTCCTATACTTCAAAAGTAGGACTGTCGGAAAAAACATCCGTAAACTTCCTCAATATCATAAGAGAAATAATGGAATGTTATTGCAGCTCATCCCGTAAAAACGAACTCCACTTTTATTTGAAAAGCTATTACAACAAGGATGAGATTATACTTCTCGAAAATAAGCTTAAATATTGCGTTAACCTCTTTGAGAATGAGCTTTTTTCTCTGCTCATCATAAATAACTTTAGTATAAATTCTTAAATGTTAAACTTTGATTTCATAAAAATATTACTCAATGATGAGAATAAGCGGGAAGGCGTACTGAAACACGAATTTGACTGCCTTGATTCTTTTCTTGCTGCTGAACTTGATTCTCGGTCTTTTAAAAATGTCATTGGCTTAATTTATGAAACGGAATCCAGTCACAAACACACCGCTGCTGTTTCTGGCTTTGCGGCTGAATCCTCTGCATTACCAGTTTATGATAAAAACGAGTTTTTTATATCTCCCGATGATAAATATGCGATTAAAATCTTTGCAGGGAAAAATGAACTAAGGTGCAGAATGATTACAAACGAAAATGTTCAGCCCGATTCCTGCCTCGTTTATTGCCGCGAGCTTGATGAACATTTTGTTCTGGATTCAGGGCTGTGTTTCTCGGTTCCAAACATTTCGGGTATCTCTTTAAAGGAACTTAATTTTCAACTTGTAAAAAATTCAGCTGCCATAAAAATTTATAAGATTGCGGGTTTATGGCATATCGTTACGGAATTCTCCGATAGCATCGTTTCGCTGCATGAAGAAAGTGATAACCTGTCTGTTAATCTTGATGTTTCTATTAATTTTTCTGTTGCCTTGCTGGTTAATTGCTCGCTCAAAAAAATTATCGTACCGGCCGGTAACGGGTTTAACGTAAATACAAAACTGCTTGAAGATAAAAATAACATTATACTATTTTGATTGCTTAAAATTCTAATTGCCAAATATAAAGAGACAATTAATAATATCGAGGGTTCCGCAGACCCCGTAAAGAACCTTATCGCGATTATTGAGTTTTATAAACTCTGCAATAAAAACTCTTCCTTTCGCATCTTCCAGGGTTTTGCGGGTGATTTCATCCCGCACCTCGTGGATATTTTTATGCATCACGATATTAATTTTATCGACCCGGAGTATATGCTTTATGCTAATGATATCTTTAACATCGCCCTCTCGGGCAGCCGTTATGAAGATGAGTTCTTTCTCAAATCATCCGAAGAAGCTGTAAGAAACTTAAAACTGAAACTTATTAAGGCTTACTTCAATCTGGGCGAAGTAAAAAACGGTCTTGACTTGATTAAAGAATACTCGGGCATTAATCCCACGGTTATAGATTCTGTCAACACGCAAACAGATAAAAAGAAACTTAAAAAACATTCTGATGTACAAAACCTGAACCTGCCCGCCGAAATACAACAACCGGGTAATTTTTATCTTTTTAAAGTTCTGAATGAAATAAAAGATGAATCAGATAGAATCCTTAAATTCTCCGATAATACCGCCAATATTCTGTTTACTTCTTCCGATTCTCAGCTCGGTATCCAAACTGGTCTCGTATTTAACTGCACTATCGATGTCATACACGATAAAAATATCTCTTCATACAATATTGTATTTGAAAACATTTTCGATTATCGGGATAAAAAATTCTCTGAATATATTTCCTTTATTAAAAAGAATTTCGAGCTGCTTTTATTTAAGTATAATCTTAAACCCCCAACCCGTAAATCTTTTCGCATTCATTTCGAAAAAAGCTTGAGTATTTATCGGGGGGGCTCGTTTATTTCGGGCATAGTTCTGCTGATGTTCGTGAAATATTATAATCTCACAGGAAAAAGGACGATTCTCTCAATCAGCAATGCTGCAGCTTTTACGGGTGTTCTCGATGAAAGAGGCAGCATGGCAGAATTGCCCGCCGCCTCTCTTGCGGCTAAAATAAAGTCGGCTTTCTTTTCGTGGATTCGGTGTGTTGTAATCCCGGAATCTAACTTTGATGAAGCACAAAAAATTTCCGGAGAACTGAAACTCAAATATCCGGGGAAAATTTTTAATGTATTTAGCGCCAAATCCGTTTCCGACCTTCTTGATAACCCCGCCTTCCTCAAAAAAAGCAAAATCGGATTAATGGATTTCCTCGCTGCTAATAATAAAGCCGCGGTTATGGGTATCGCCCTTCTTCTTTTTCTTGTTTCATTAACGCTTATTTTTAGAAATTGGGACAGCACATTCCCCGCTTCAATTCCCGAAATAAAAAGTGCAAGGTATCTTCTCTATACACCCTCGCTTGAAAACAAATGGATTTTTAAAAACTCGGGAATTCAAAACGATACTCTCAATTTCGGCGAAACTGCCGTTGGTGATATGTGGTATCCTATGATTGAATTCCGCAATGTATCGAACAAACCGGAAAAGTTTAAATTCGCTATAGAAGGAAAGGATAAAGATGATTTTGAAATTGTCTGGCGCGATGAACCGGGACAGAATTCGCTCCCCGAAATTAAACCCGAACTGCCCCAGAGAATTTACCTTAAATTCAGACCGCTCTCACTTGCAGATACTGGCGCAAAATCAGCTAAGTTAATCATCAGTTGTTCCGATGAAAACAAAGAAATATTCCTGAAAGCAAAATCGGGCATCTATAAAAACGGTTATTCGCTGAAGTTCAGCAATCCCGAAGACTATTTTATTATAAACAATAAATCCAATTTCCTCGGAAAATCTTTTACTCTCGACTTCTGGATTAAACCTCTCGAATTTGAAAATGTAAAAGATTTCAGCACTCCCGTCGGTTTTCTTGCAGATGAAAACGGCTCCTTCCCGAAATTTCATCTCGGAATTGATTTTGATTCGTGCCTGTACTTATCCGTAAATAAAAACTCTTCTGGTACTCATGATAAAGTGAAAACAACAAATAAAATTCAGTTTGATAAATGGAACCACGTCTCTTTAAAAATTGATAATAACAAGGTCTTCTTCACTTTGAACAATGTTCTAACCCGCGCAGAGATTACAACAGGCGTAACTCTGATTGAGGATTATATTTATTTTGGCTTATCTGATTATCCCGAAAGATTGGAAAAAAAAGCGAGACATCTAGGGTTCTTAAAATTCATTCTATCAGATTTTAAAATATACGGCATAAACAACTCGGTAATAGCAGACTTTGATTTTGATGAATGCAACTACGAAACAGTTTACGACCTTTCTGACAATAATATTACCGGCAGATTTTTGGGCGGACCCGTGAGAGTGCTCGATTATTATACTGAACTTAAGCCCGCAGAAAATCAAACATCAGCATCCGATAACTGCATTGAAATATCAGAACGGGGATTAATGCTCTGCTCAAAAAATTTCTTTGAAAACAATAAAGGCTTTACAATCAGCATGGATGCTTTTCTCTACCGCAGCTTTTCAGGACCAAGAAGGCTGCTGTCAATTTTCTCCCGCCCTGAATACGATATACATGTTGAATTCGATACTGCAATAGCCGTACTATACGCAGCTGATAAAATTAATTCTATAACAAAGCAGATTGCCTTTCCTTTCCATTATTGGGAAGAATGGCACAGGTTCACATTCCGGTACAACCCGGGAATCAATACCTTTGCTTTCTATATTGATACAGTCAAAATCGGTGAAATAGACTCCATTAAAACACCGTTCGAACTGTCAAAATGGTTCTATGGCACAGGATTTGGAAACTACACCTTCTTCTATGCTCACCGCATTTATACAGAAAAATCCCTGCTTGACAACATAGTAGTCTATAACGCACCCGTCCCCATAGAAAAAGCCTTCATAAAAGATACCGCCAATGCCGTCGCCGCATGGGACTTCGAAAACATCAAAGGCAACCTCGCAATCGATAACCTCAAATCAACCCCCGCCTTCCTCTGGCAAACATACAGAATCATCCCAAAACCCTGACCCTTTTCCTGCTCCTCACTTCATAACTTCATAACCCCATAACTGCTCTAAATCCGCTCTCATAGTTTTGCTCTTCCTGTTCACAGATTACAGCTCACAGTTCACTGCTCTTTGTTGTGCAAAGCTCTTAGCAATAAAATAAATCTTTTCTCTGCGC
>CAZVCC010000109.1:0-5169 GCA_964626015.1 uncultured Ignavibacteriaceae bacterium | reverse complement strand
AAAGTAATACCGTCATCTCTCGTGAAATAAAAAATTGTAAACATTTCGAAGTTTTGTGGTGCGGGAAGTATAATCATTCCTAATCCGAGAATTATAAAAAGTATTCCGAGTATGCTTAAAATGAAAATTTTATGCTTTTCTTTCTTTAAATATTTGTAAGCATCTTCACTGTTTAAATCACTCGATGATAACAAAAATTCAAATTCGTTAAGCATTCTGTCTCTGGAAATATCCTCATCCTTTGCAACGTCCTTGAATCTTTCAAATTTGTTCTTTAATGACTGATTCTTAATACAGTTTTCAATTCTGTTCAAATATTCCTGTGCCTTATCACTGTCTAACTCACTTGTTTCTAAAAGCTCAATAAGTTCATTCAATTTTTCATCAAGCGGTTCCTTGCTCTCAAAATTTAACCTATCGAACTGAGCAATACTTTTCTCAATCTCATTATTGTCTTTAAGCTCATCTTTATCTTTCAATTCTCTTGCCACTAACCTATATTCTACCCAATACTTTCATAAAATGGTTGTAAGTAATCTTGAGACCTTCTGCTCTGTCAACTTTCGGACTCCAGCCAAGTATATCTTTTGCTTTTGTAATATCAGGTTGTCTTTGTTTGGGGTCATCCGTTGGTAATTCCTTATAAACAATTTTCTGATCTGTCCCGGTCAGTTTTATAATTTCCTCAGCAAATTGTCTTATCGTTATTTCGTTCGGATTCCCAATATTAACTGGAAACACATAATCGCTTAAAAGTAGTCTGTATATACCTTCAATCAAATCCGACACAAAACAGAATGATCTGGTCTGGCTTCCATCTCCAAATACCGTTATGTCATGCCCTTCAATAGCTTGTTTCATGAATGCTGGTAACGCTCTTCCATCATCTAACCTCATTCGCGGACCGTAAGTGTTAAAAATTCTGACTATCCTTGTATCAATTCCATGAAAAGTGTGATAAGCCATCGTAATTGCTTCCATGAATCTTTTTGCTTCATCATAGACTCCTCTTGGACCGATAGGATTAACACTTCCCCAATAATCCTCTGTTTGAGGATGTACGTCGGGATCTCCGTATATCTCTGATGTTGATGCAATTAAAAATCTGGACTTCTTTTCCTTTGCGAGTCCAAGCAGATTATGAGTACCCAGTGAACCTACTTTAAGAGTCTGAATAGGCATTTTCAAATAATCAATTGGGCTTGCAGGCGATGCAAAATGAAGTATGTAATCAAGTTTTCCCGGTATGTGAACAAATTTTGTAACGTCATAAAAATAAAATTCAAAATTCTTTAACGGGAATAAATGTTCAATGTTATTCAATGTCCCAGTGCTTAGATTATCCATTGCTATTACATGACATCCCACTTTAATGAAACGATCGCACAAATGAGAACCGAGAAATCCGGCTCCACCTGTTATTAGTACCTTTTTCCCTTCTAAGTCCATAATCTGTTAAGTTTAAATTTAATACTTTTTCTCAATTTAATGTATTTCTTCTTGAAAGTCTTTACAGAAAACTTTACATTTTGTTTATTACTATTTTTTAAAACTTTCGCGATTTATCTTAATAAATCCATCAAATCTAATCAGATTTAGCTTTTCATTTTAGAATGAAATAATCTAATTACTTCTTTCCCTTTATGTATTCTAATAATCTTCCGCTCTGAGTTTTTACTCTGTTTTTAAAGGCTTTTGCAAGACTTCCATCCTTTAACAACCTTCTCGTACCCGTCCATGCACGGGCTTTTTCAGATTTCACTCTTTTTATTCTCCCGAATTCACTTATCCTCATAGCCATCATTCCGTCTTCACTCGCTTGTACGTAATCAGAACTACCCTTTATGTTCTCTCCTTTTCTTGATTTTTCCATCCTAAAACCGTCTATATTCCTTCCGAGTTCAGTTATAAATCCAAAATTGAAACCAAGTACATTAATATATTCATGCCCCCTTTTTCTCAATAAGAATAATATCTCAGATATCGATTCATATATTGCTAAACCGAATCTTTTTGTATTCTCAGGAGGTACAAATGAATATTTACCGTAAACGCATACAACATTTTCTTCTTTCAAAACTTCAACCATCGCATCAACCCATTTAGGAGGATAAAAAGTATCAGCATCTGCACACAGATGATATTTACCTCTCGCAGCCTTAAGCCCCGCTGTCCTTGCATGTGCAATACCCTGCTCTTTTTCAAATACAGAACGTACTCCTAATAAGTCAATTACACCCTGAGTATCGTCCGTAGAATTGTTGTTAACCAAAATCAGTTCACATTCGTAATTTGTTCTAATTTCGGAAATAGAAGATAAAGTCCTGAGTATATTATTCTCTTCGTTCCAGACTGGAATAACTATCGAAACATCAGGCGTATCTGATTTTAATCTGTTCAAACCTTCTTTTATTCTGTCAATCTTATCTTGCGATACATCATTTATATTATTGTAAGTGAATAAATGATTTTTTAACCATGATGGTAAAAAGAATTTGCCCATTTTCAACCTTTTAATTTTTTAAAACGTACTTTTAAAATTTGTAAACCATCTACATAAAATCGATATGCATAAATAAAAGTGTTAAATGGATTTATTCTTAAAAGCTTGTACAATATCACATGGGTAATAACAACAGCAATAAATAGTGATACAAGCAAACCTATTGCAGCACCGAAAACCCCGTAATAGGTCAATGCAAAGTACATTATTGTAATTGTTATAACAAAATTAACTATTACCGTATAAAAATTATAATTAGGCTTTCCAATCGCGTCTAAAAATGAACCTGATTGTCTGTCGAACGGTTTTAATAAACTCAGAAATATAACAATTCTTAAAAGTGGAACCGCATCAAGATAATCTTTCCCGGCAATAATCAGTATTATTTGCTCTGCAAATATGAAACATAACACTACAAATGGCACTGCCATTGCCAGCATAAGCCCTATAGACCTTTCATACAAGTATTTTACTGCCTGCTTACCGTCTTTTTCTATTCTTTCTGCACTCTTCGGAAACACAATTGATGATATCGAAAAAAGAGGTACATCTATTAAATTTAAAACTCGGGTCGAAGTGTTAAATGTAGCAACTTCCGAAGTGTTCAATATTCCTCCGATTAAAAACTTATCCATACTGTTAGCTACTGTTGATGTAATCGTCGTTCCGAACACAAATTTTCCGAATCTAAATAATTTTTTTACCCATTCTCGGTCTACCTTTGCTGAAATATTGAAATGCTTTCTGACTAAAAGATAAGCTAAAAATGCAGCAAGTAATGCAAATAAAATTTGTAAACCCGCTAATTGATACAGATTTACCTTTACAGAAAATATATAAATAAAAAGAATAGAAATAAAAAAACCTACGTTATTCAAGAATTGAGAGTAAAAAATATTCTTGAAGTTGAATTTTGATTGCATTATAACTATTGACTGTGTAAACGGCATGTAGATTAACATTAATATAGCATATAAATAAAGCAAATACTGTAAATTCTCTGAAGCCCAAATTTTACTCAGTAAACCACCAAAAGATAAAAGCAATATCATCGAAATTCCTGTCGTTACTGCGTTTAGAAAAAACGAAGCATTAAGTATTTTCTTATACTCTTCCCCGCTGGCTGCAACAGAATATTTTACAAAAGCATTCTGTACAAAAGCGTATCTTGTGAAATCGAGTAAATTCCCTACAGTAACGTATAGAACCCAAACACCGAGGTCCTCTTTAGGCAGTATTCTAACTAGAATTAAAAAAGTACCAAACCCTGCAAGAAAATCAGTAATCCTGTTTAGAAGCATAAAGATACCTGATTTCATCCAATATGAATCCTTTACAAAACTCAATCCTTATTATATAAATTCAAATAAATATCTTCAATTATTTGTACCATTTTATGCAGTTCAAAATCTCTTTCGACAATAATCCTTCCGTTTGATTCACATGTCTTTCTCAGTTTTTCGTCTTTATGAAATGATAATATTGCTTCCGATAATGCTTGAGGATTCTCAAATGAGACCACCAAACCGTTTTCACCGTCCCGAATCACTTCTTTTGTACCGTCTGCCGGTGTAGCAATTACTGCTTTTTTCATTCCCATTGCTTCTATCAGTCCTATCGGTAGCCCTTCCCATAAAGATGGTAATACATATATGTCAATAGCATTTAAAACAGAGGGAACATCTTGCCTAAATTTGTGAAATCTTATTACAGTCTCATCCAAACCTAATTCTTTCGCAAGTTTAATCGCATCATCTTTTAAATCTCCGTCTCCAATCATTAAAAAATAAATATCCTTTGATTTTTTTGCTGTTAACGCTGCAGCTCTTATCACAGTGAAAGGATCTTTTTGCTTTGTCATTCTGACAATAAAAGCAGCGGTTGTCTTACCGGCAGGAATTCCTAATTCCACCTTAATGTCTGGATAATTCTTGTCTGGATTAAATTTTTCAAGGTTTATACCATTATGAACCAATTTATATCGTTTCATTCCGCAATGCTTAATCCCATCGCGCATATTAGCTTCCGATACAACGATTGTCAGATCAGCTCTTTTTATTAAAAACCTTTCTGACATTATCCTTAGCTTCTTTATTAAGAAGTTCTGATCCTGATGAAATGACCAGCCATGAACAGTGTATATTATTGGTACTTTTCTCTGTATAGCATTATAATAAGTATTCGAAAATGCACGTGTCCCATGTGCATGAATTAGGTCAAACTTTTCCTTATCAAAAATATCGCCCACCTTACCCCTTACTCCCTTATCAAATGGCTTTTCTGTATGAACCACGTATGTTTTAATACATGAACTTCTCAGCTTTTCAACCATCGGACCGTCTGTGAAAGATAATATTACTGGTTCAAATATTTCCTTATTTAAATTCAAAACAAGATCTAATACATGCGACTCACCTCCGCCAATGTTTCCTTGGCGTATTGTCTCAAGTATCTTTATCTTGTTTTTTGGAGAAACTATGTTGGGCATAGTAGATTTTAATTAATTATAATTTAAGAGAATTTTATCAAATATCATATACATTAATTGAAATACAACTTTTGATGTTCTTTTTTACTTTATAATTTAGATATTCTTGTATTATTGCCTGACCTTAAAATATTTAGAATTTTATTTATTAATCCATAGCTGCAAAAAAATTATTATT
>CAZVCC010000108.1:0-5209 GCA_964626015.1 uncultured Ignavibacteriaceae bacterium | reverse complement strand
GTCTATACTCGTTTCGAGCCTAACGGTATTATAATAGGCAATCCGAACATTAAAATGGCAACTTCTATCATTGATTACATCTTCCGTGAACTTGCTGTTACATATCTTGCGCGTACTGACCTTGCGCATATACCCGAAGATCAGATTGCAATCAGTCCTGTTGACTCACTCGCAAAAACCGATAAGGATAAAGATATCGAATACTACGAGGAAAAAATATACAGTGAAAGAATAGTTGAAGAGAAAATCAAAGAGACACCTAAAGAAACCGAAATTGTAATCGACCATTCTGTTCCAATCAGGATAGTCAGTAACCCTGCCGGCAGCGGAAACACAAGAACTACTGAAAAGGCAAGGGTTGAAGAGGCACTTCTAAAAGGTTATACTGGGGATATTTGCCAGGAATGCGGGCAGGCAACAATGGTTCGTAACGGCACTTGCCTCAAATGCATGAGCTGCGGCTCTACAAGCGGTTGTTCATAGTAAAATACTTTTAAATAAGTATAAAATAAAAGGGCAGATAATAAATCTGCCCTTATTATTATGTTGTCAAAAATTTATTACTTACCACCATGGTTTATATCGAACTTTTAAATTAATTGCACTATTCAATATCTCAAAAGTTATATAACCCCTCGTTCGTTCATTTGGTTCTAAATCACCTGACTGAAGTGTCGGTTCTTTGCCAAAAATATAAAATCCATAATTATATCCATCCTCATCAATTAACGAAAAATAAAGTGGATTAACCGATTTCCTTTTATTACTTATGTTTATAATAGTTATGTTGCAAGCGTAAAAAACAAATCCCTTTTTGGGTATATTAAATTCATTATTATCTACCCATTTTCCTGCTTTATTAATTATTATTCTAAGCCCATCAACTTCAAATTGTGGTTTTTCCTTTTCAATTCTTTCAATTTCTTCGGCTAATTCTCTTTCTTTTATCAAATGTAAACTATCCATTCGATTTCTAAAAAAATTAATATCTTCCCGGAAATAATGATCAAATTTATTCAACAAATCACTAACTTTCGCTGAAACATCTAAATCGTCATTATCGAGAGCTTTCTCACCAATTAATATAATGTGAGGAACATATAACTGTGGATTCGATGCTAAATCTTTTATATTTAAAACATAATAAAATGCCTTGTCATAATCATTTGCATATAAATATTTCGAACTTATTAAAAAATTTAATGAATCTATTAAATACAAATTCGAAATATTCTTACCAAAAACGTCTTCTTTTCGTATACCTTTTAAATGTTTTAAAGCCATATCTATGTTGTTATTATCCAGAGCCTTAATGCAATTTTCGGTGCATAACATTTTGAATTTTGGTTCGCATTCGGCTCCTAGTTTTAATGTTTTTTGATAATATACATTTTGAGTATTTGTCACTCTAAAAAATGTCACATTTTCATTTATTTTTAATAATTTGTAATATGCCGAATCATATTTCCCTAATTTATAATGCAATGTAGCAGTATTGAAATCGAGCTCAATCTGTTTCTCACCTTCTATGTTATGGTAATATTCAGGAGGAATACAGGAAAAACCAATGAAATAGAGTGAAAAAATAATTATTTGTTTAAATAATCTCAATTCTTAATGTTACATATTGTTTGATAATCCCATATTATATCTTTTTTATTAATAGAACCAAATATTACTAAGATGGAATCATTGATATTGTTACAACATTTTCTTAATTCATCAAATATCCTGTTTTTATTTTTGTTCGGATAAGTTACTAAAATTTTAAGATTCGCATTGGATGTCAATAATCTAGAAATTTCAGTATATAAATATGAACTAAAAACATTTTCGTGTTCAAATGCTATTTCAATTTTAGTTAACCATGTCTGGTCCCCTGTATTTTGGACTCTGTTGTTATTTTTATAAAACACAGCATCAATACCATAATACCCTGTTCTATCGCCTGTATAACATAATAATTGCATTTTATTAGCTATTTGAGAAACTATTGAGTTATCATTATACAAAATTAAATTTGTAAATGTTTTGTTATTTGTCCAATTCTCTAATAAAATTTCTTTATTGTCATTGCAAACTTCTTTCCAAGTTTGAAAAAAATGATTGAATTCATTATCTTTCATATGTTCGTGTTTTTAAATATATATATTTATATTTCCCATCTTTCGATACAGAATATTCTAAAAACGCAACAAAATAATATAGAAATAATAAATATTATAAAAACCACTAATATTTATAATTCATTTAAATTTACTTTATCACACCATGTCTCTTTCCAACTTTCTCAAAAGCCGCCAGACATTTTTCTATGTCCTGAGTTGAATGTGCTGCTGAAATCTGTATCCTGATTCTTGCCATTCCTTTCGGGAC
This sequence comes from uncultured Ignavibacteriaceae bacterium, assembly GCA_964626015.1. Classification (GTDB taxonomy): domain Bacteria; phylum Bacteroidota; class Ignavibacteria; order Tepidaquicellales; family Tepidaquicellaceae; genus CAIKZJ01. Next base: position 2,833 of record CAZVCC010000108.1, on the reverse strand, counting down.
AACAGGAAAGAAAAATCCAACAGCATAAATTCCTTCGTCGTATAAATCCTTCGAGACTTTCTGCGCGAGTACGGCATCATCCTCAAATTTTCTGAAAAGTACCGGAACTATCGGATGTACACTATCAATTATGTCAAACCCTAATTTGTTCATTCCGCTCCTGAAATACTCTGTATTCTTTCTTAATTTTTCCCTTAAGTCATCGCTTCTGTCAAGCATCTCAAATGCTGTAATTGCAGCACCCACAACAGGCGGAGCTACAGAATTAGAAAACAAATAAGGACGTGAACGCTGTCTTAACATGTCAATAATTTCTTGCTTGCCCGTCGTAAAGCCTCCTGTGGCGCCTCCCATTGCCTTTCCGAGTGTAGAAGTTATTACGTCAACCTCTCCAAGTACTCCGCAATGCTCTACTGCACCTCTTCCTGTCTTGCCGAAAAACCCTGTCGCATGCGAATCATCAACCATAACCATCGCATCGTATTTATTTCCCAGTTCGATTATTTCTCTTAGCTTTCCTATGTCGCCGTCCATCGAAAACACACCGTCTGTTGCAATCATTATGTTTTTTGCCGGATGCGGCGGTGCCTCAAGACCGCTGTGGTCCCAGATATCCGAGCCTTCACGTGCAAGCTGTAGTTTTTCTTCGAGCGAACGCATATCAGAGTGATTGTAAATAAGCCTGCGTGCTTTGCATAACCTTATTCCGTCGATTATACTTGCATGATTAAGTGCATCTGTAATTATTGTATCCTCTGGTCCGAGTATCGATTCGAACAACCCTCCGTTTGCGTCAAAACAGGAAGAGTATAATATCGTATCTTCCGTGTGATAAAAATCTGCAATCACTTTCTCAAGTTGCTTGTGTATATCCTGCGTTCCGCAAATGAACCTGACAGATGCAAGCCCAAACCCGTGTGTATCAAGTATTTCATGCGCTGATTTTATTATGTCAGGATGGTTAGCCAGTCCTAAATAGTTATTTGCGCAGAAGTTCAATACTTCCCTTGGTTCTGAATTATCCGGATATTTCACTTTTATACATGCTTTTTGGTCTGAAAGTATTATTCTTTCATCTTTGTATAACCCTGAATTCTTAATTTCAGAAAGTTCTTTCGCTAAATCTAACTTGGTCCTTATATACATAAAGTAATGTTTTTTACAATAATAATAAACCTCACTTTAAAAATAAGTAGAAATAAAAAAGCCGAACCCTTCGATTCGGCTTTAAGTATATTTTTTACTGTATATTCTTACATTCCGTATCTGTCTATTATTTCCTGTTTTGTCTTTCCCAATATTTCGTATTTCTTCCCGACTTTCACAAAAGCATCAAGAGCTTTTTCAAGATGATGCATTTCATGCGCAGCTGAAAGCTGTGTCCTGATTCTCGCCTGTCCCTTTGGTACTACGGGGAAGAAGAATCCTACCGCATAAATTCCTTCAGCAAATAAGTCTTTTGAAAAGTCCTGCGAAAGCTTTGCATTGAAAAGCATAACCGGTACTATTGCCGTTTCACCTTCCTTAATTATAAGTCCGGCTTCAGTGAGTGATTTTCTCCAGAATGCAGTATTCTTCTCAAGTTTGTCTCTTCTTTCAGTCGTCTTTGAAATCAGGTCAAGCACTGCCATTGATGCTTCTACAATCGACGGAGCAACAGCATTAGAAAATAAATATGGTCTTCCTCTTTGTCTGCATAACTCTACAATTTCTTTTCTTCCTGAAATACAACCGCCCGAAGCACCTCCAAGCGCCTTTCCAAGTGTTGTCGATATAATGTCAATCTTTCCCATTACTCCGAAATGCTCAGCCGTTCCTCTTCCGGTTCTGCCTATGTACCCCGATGTATGGGCTTCATCAACAAATACCATTGCATTGTACTTCTCTGCAAGTTCAACTATCTTATCAAGTTTTGCAAGGTCACCGTCCATCGAAAACGCACCGTCTGTAATGATAAGTCTGATTCTCTTGTCCTGATGAAGTACTAACTTTTCTTCAAGATGTTTCATATCGGAATGCTTGAACGTATCCTGCTGTGCTTTTGCAAGGCGGATTCCGTCAACTATTGAGGCATGTATCAGCCTGTCGGCTATCATTACATCCTGATCTGTCAGAACTGCTTCGAATACACCCGCATTAGCGTCGAAACATGACGGAAATAATATTGTGTCCTCAGTTCCTAAAAATTCCGTTAGTTTTCTTTCAAGTTCTTTGTGCGTATCCTGCGTTCCGCAAATAAACCTGACCGACGACATACCGTATCCTCTGTGGTCAAGCCCCCTGTGTGCCGCCGCAACAACATCAGGATGCGACGACAACCCAAGATAGTTATTCGCGCACATGTTTATTACTTTCTTCTCAGCGCTACCAATCGGATACTGAACTTCAATCTCCGAATCCTGCGGTGCGCATATCGCCCTTTCTTCCTTGAATAAGCCGGCAGTCTTTATGCCCGTCACTTCATCCAATAGCGCTTTCCTTATAACCTCTGAATAAGCCATTCTATTACTCCTATAAATTTAAAATTATTTTAAATAAAAACGCACACTGATTTATCTGATTGTTTATGATTATCACTGATTTATTTCAAAGTTCTTTTTATCGTTTGTATATACTTTCCGTTTTACTTCGGGCTTTTTACCAAAATTCAAAAGCAATCCAACTTCCACGTTCGTGGACTTTAAATAATTTATCAACTGTAGCTCACTTTCCTTTACTAAAATCTCTATTGCTTTAATTTCTACTATTATTTTAGATTCTACAAATATATCCGCATAATATTCACCAACAATTGAATTATCGTAGTAAACCTTTATAGGATATTGTGACTCAA
>CAZVCC010000107.1:0-5380 GCA_964626015.1 uncultured Ignavibacteriaceae bacterium | reverse complement strand
ACAGGATTAAATGGATTCGGATAATTCTGTGCAAGTTCGTAGTTCTTTGGTATCTGGTTTCCAGAAGAAAGAGAATTAGAACTATTTTCAAAGAATATCTTTGTTTTATAGTTCATAGGAGCATCACCCTCAGGAGGAGTATCGTCAGCATATTCACCGGTCATCCCATAATCACCATCCTCTGCATCAACTGAATCAACAACCATTTGTACATAAAACTGGTCAGTTCCATTTGAGATGTTATTGATTATATAACCTCGCAAAAACTCGATTCCAACAGAATCTTCAATATTAATGGTATCTCTAAAAAGTTCTCTATGTATCTCCATCGTTGAAGCGTTTACAAGATCTACATGGTATTTCAAAGGTTGAAACTCTGAATCAGCGGTTGTGTATTTACCGTTTGCGCCAATTAATAAAGTATCATTATCACTTAATGAAAATACTGCTGAAATCATTGTTTCGTTAAATTCGACAGGATTATGAACAGTTTGAGGGGGTGTATCGTCTTCAAAACCATACGTTGTATTACTCGCAATAATAGGACCTAAAGTGAGTGAGTATGTTGTGTTATCTCTTTCAATCGTTGCCTCAAGATTATTAAAACCGTCACTACTTGCAATATTGCTAATAGAAAAAGGCCGCTGACCTATTGTGTAACGCGAATTAGCGTCGGGATTCGATAAAGTAAGTAATAATGGATTATAATTACTGCCAAATTGACCAATATAACTTCCCCTTACAAATTTTGCGTCAGTCCCGCTGTAAGATTCCGGAGTACAATAATATTGTGATAGTCCGTTTATTTTTACATACTGAAAATATGATCCATTTTTTCTAAAGCTTAACAAATATGCCATAGCATTCTTTGAACCTTCAACATTTGGATTCTCTTGTGGATTTAACCCTGTAAACCTTACGTATTCACTCCAGGCTCCATTATTGGTTGTTTTAAAGAGAGTAATCGTTGTATGATTTAGTAAACTCATCATATTATCTGAAACTGTTTCGTCCTCATATTGTATTATTCTATTGTCGTAATAATTACCGCAATATGTTACAACCGGTAAACCATTTTGTACTGAAATATCCGGTGTAAATCTTGCACGCATTCCGTCAAGGCTCCCAAGATTTTCAACAGTTTCTAAAACAGCATGTTGTATTGAGGGGGTTAACAAATCCCATCCAGCCATTATTTTCTTATACACAATATTATTTATGGAATTATCTTTTTGATAAACCATGTGTAATTCAAATACACCATAATAGTTGTAAGATGAAGATACTGAAAGGTTTTTAATATCTCCTTCATCAACTAATAAGTCATAACTATGTGTCTGATACTTGATCGAAACTATTACCTTAGTATTATTTCCATTTTTCTCTAAATGCGGCACAACCAAAGCGCTATTGTATAAATTACTGGTTGTTAAAAAACTTGAAACAAATATTTTAGGTGTACTCTGAAAATCTGATGATGATGGAAAAGAAGTAAATATAAATGATCCTGTATTATCATCATATCCTTTCCATTCATAATCCGTATTTTGAATATTTCGTCCTCTTTCTGAAGCAAGGATTTCTGTTTTTCCTGTTGCGTGATTATACCTTTCCCATACTACAGCGACATTTTTATCGGGCTCGGATATAGTGATTGGATTTACTCCCATTCTCTTTACTGTTATACTTGGATTCCTGTTTCCAAAGGCGGCGTTTGTATATTGATTATAATTTACTACCTCTTCACTTGACCAGTTTCCTCCTCCGTTTGTTGAACGAGTATAAAATATTCCCCCAATACTCTCATGAACTTGATGAATCAGATTTAGTGGATTATTATTGAGATAATTAGTGTCCCTAATCGCTTTTGTCTGATTAGCATTATTAATAGCCCATGCATTGTCTGCTTTTTGTTTGGTTTTATAGTGTGCTGCCAATTCTCCATCGTAGAAAAAGTCATAGCTGGGAATTGAATTTATCATTTCGTTAAAAGACCATCTATAAAATATCTTTTCTTCTTCCGACTGTCCTTGATTTAGAACAGGTTCTGTCCAAAGCGGCATACTACCCCCTCTTATATTTATTGTGCTGGGTGTTTGGAATGGTGGGGTTTGATTATTAATTATAATATTACCAGAACTTGAAATATTGTCATGATATGTTGCTAATGATTTGCTTAAATTTCGTGAATAAAAATAAGCTTGATTATTGGATACGACGGAACAAGTAAAATAGGCAATGTTTCCGCATGAATAAAATCTATTGGGATAGCTTAAAGAACCCGTTGTTGAAGAAAAGTCAGGTAACCAGCTTTGACCATTATTAGTTGTCCTATATATAGCTGAATTTCCCAATTCTAATGGTGGATCATCAGTTGTCATATCTGAATTCATATAAAAACCATTATTTGCATCGCTGAAGGTTATTTTCCTTCCTTCAGACCAGGTACTCGTCAATACAGAAACATTATTCGAGACTGTATTGTATTCAATTAACTTATTTGCACCTGAAATTTTAATAATATCGCCATTGCCATTGTTGATTATACTCATATGAATTAATGAACCAATACTATAAGTATCATGTTCACCGTCAAAGTCAAGAATAGTAGTAAACAAAGCACCATGCTCAGGAGTAAGTTTTGCTAAAAAAGGCTTCCATTGACCATAACTTAGTTTTCTACCACAAACATATACAATATTATTTGTATGAGATACTTCAACATGATAAAGTTCAACACCTTGTGGTAAAGAATAAGTGTACTGGTAATAGTGCCCGATATATAAATAAATCTTAACCACTTCTTTTTTAAATTTTCGTATTATAAATAAATCATTAAGCGAATTCATACTTGTTACAGGTTCAGATAGATAGTTTGGAAAAGTATAGCTTGGATTATTGGGTTCTAAATCAAGTTCCATATAATTAGCACCACCGTTTGAAGTTCTCAAAACACGTTTATATGAACCCTGCTTTATAAAATACCCTATTTCATTTTTCATGGAAATCGCTAATTTTCCTGTGCTGCTTATTGGCGGGAATTCATAACTCCATAATTTTGTCCAATTTATACCACTGTTTGTTGTTTTATATAAAAAATTATAATATTTAGCGGGATTAGGAACATTATTATACCATGTAGCAGTTACATATCCGGTATTTAAATTCATGAAGCACATATCTGTTACGAGATCAAATTTATCAGTTGTGTTATTGTTAATATTGGAAATGTTATATGTACTGGTTTGTGCATATAAATTTCCGATTAGTAACATTATTAACAATGTTAATATTATAAAATATTTATTATTCATCTTAGTTGATTTTTATTTTTATAACTTTGTTATTTAAATTTTGCTGTACATAAAAAACTATTTCCCAAAAAGTCTTCACCAGTTGTTATATAATATCTTCCAAATTTATATTGCAACGATTCCAGACCAAGATAAGGAAATACATAATTAGAGATTCTATAAAATTGCATACCATCATAATAAAAAAGATAGGATTGATGATCCTCATCTGCTTGAAATAAAACACTTTTAGCATCTCTACCGCTACACCGTAGGATTCCTGATAGACTATTAGGTAAGTTAACATATTTTTCCCAGGTACTTCCTGTAAAACAATATAAACCTGTTTTTCCTGAGCGTAACATTTTATTGTCACTAAATCCTATAATATCTTGCATTTCACTATTCACGCTTACAGAATCCTTACTAACTTCCACCCAGGAATTATTTTCGAATTTAAACATATAATTCAAATGAGCATTTAATCCATAGTAAAACTTAGTAAAAGAAGCATATAAACCACCTACATTATCTTTATATATTAATCCATCTACAAGATTGCTATCAAGTCTATACGTTGTAAAGGAATCATTCAGGTAATGATAAATGATGTTTTTTGTTGTTGATATCCAGAGTTCGTTTTCTGAAATCGGTTCTATTGTAACTATATAAGTAGATGTGTCAATCGGCATTGCTATATCCCTTATTACAGTTCCATCCCACCTCTTGAGTTTTGTCCTATTCAGCGTAATAGATGAACCACCGATATAAACATTATTAATACTTGTACCAGCAATACACCAACCTGCAAAGTCAATATCATTGTAACTTTTATATTTCACAGAACCTTTATTGATATACATCATATAATGATTACCCGGAATAAATATATTGTTTGTATCGGCAATATACATTCCGAATGAGGGCATAATCTGCAATGTGTCGAATTTCCAATTGAAGTAATTACTGTCAACGATGACGGGGTCGTTAGAGTGAACAATTGGGTTATCTTCGCTACACGATGAAAACAGCCCTAAACATAACAACACAACAACAAACCATGGTAAAGCATTTTTATAGTTATTCATTTTGAATCTATTCTAATTTTTAATAAAACTTTGGATTCACAAATCTCTTCAGTAAATCAATTTTTATTCTTTTTCTTCTATGAGTCAATTGGCTCCTTCGCTAAATGCGATTGTTTTGAATGAAATTAAACGTAATGAATTTATGATTCCAAACCACCACCGTCTTTACCGTTTCATTCATTACTTACAGCATTTAATGTTCATTCAAATTTAGTTAAATTCTTTGTCAAAGGGCTGACACATCAATATTTTTATAGTTTTACTATAATTTTATTTGAATCTATCCTGTGGGGGCGATTCTACTGATTGTGCCGGCTCCTTTTTAAAATCATTATATTTGTTTTTGAATTCCTCTCTATGTGTTAAGAACTTTTAAACAGCAAAGACTTTCTCCTTTTCTTTATGGTCCCTTGTCCATTACTGCCTCCCGTAAAATTTTCTTTATATTTGAGAATAATTAATGTATGTAAAATGTAAGTGGAAACAATCATGTATGAATAATGCCGTGCAGTGCTATCGTATCGAACGATATTATTAATGGCTGGAAGAAATATGAGATAGTAATGAAATAATCCGTTTTTGCTGTAAACGAAATTTAAATTATCTCTGCACTCAATAATATATGCTGTATTATTTCTTTTGTGCATCAAATGATTTGGTTTTTATCTCCCTATGCAGGTTTAAAAATAAAATTGATTGCTATTTAAACCTAAATTATTTTAACCTATGTAAACGTACATATTGTTTATAATTATTACAATACCATTTTAAAATATTCATAAATCAATATACACTTGTAGTCATCAGCCATTCCGTACCCTCAGTGATAAAATTTCTCTTGCTCTTAGCAATAAAGCAAATCCTTTCTCTGTGTTCTCTGCTCTTACTCTGTGATAAATTCTCTTTGAAATAATTAATGTTTTTCTCTGTGTTCTCGGTGATTTTTCTCGGTGAACTCTGTGGTAGAGTTTTTATTTGTTTGTTCGCCGAGGCGGATTC
>CAZVCC010000106.1:0-5424 GCA_964626015.1 uncultured Ignavibacteriaceae bacterium | reverse complement strand
AAGGGTTTAATCTCAGCATCCCTGCTTCCCGCAGGGCAGCACCCCAATACTTTATATCTAAAGAACTATTACAAAACTATATATATTGAACGATATTTGCAAGTCGTGTAATATGAAATCATTTCGGCTTGCCATTCTTTATGTTTATCATTCGTTTTATGTCATTCACAAATGTTCTATCTACTTGCCTGCTGCAGGCGAGGAATCCGTATTAAATGGAATTTGATTTAGATAAACGATTTATTTCAAGTTCGATCTCTTTTATAACATTATCGTTACTAATCTTATCATCAATACTAAATACTACGAAAACTTTCCCACCATATATTGCAGTGAAGTCTTCAAAACTTGCCTTCATTCTTTCCGTTGCGGAATAATTTCCAAAATTTGCTTTTGCAGTAATAGGTTTTATTTGAATTCCGAAAGCTTTTTCATCAACCCACCCAAGGAAATCTATATCCCCAGCATGATCAAGCTCGGGATCACTTTCTTCAAATCTGACTTGTGGGAACACTTTTGCCAGATTATCTTCAATTACAGATTTTTCTCTAAGGAAACCGTCGAAAGTTCTATTAATTGTCAGATTATAAATGTAATCGATACAATCTTGTAAAGTTAACTGATTAAAGGCTTCAGTCCATTCAGGTATTACAATTTCCTTAATTTTTGTATAAAGCCTTTCCCCTAGTTCTTCAAGACTTTCTTTTGTTACTCTAGTTGGTTTCTTTCCATCAGTATTAGCATTTTCAAAATACCATTTTTCCCATTCTTCAATTGTTTTTGGTTGGCATTCTCTTATAAGAGCCATTACGGTGCCAACTTTATTTGGACGAGAGAGTTGATATGTTTGACAGGCATAGTTTAAAACCTTTTCCTTTTTACCGAATTCTAACGAAAACTTTTTCATTTTCAGAATGTTAAATATTATTAAGTAGTAGATATTTTTTCATAGAGGCATAATTCAATACATCATTTTTGAACTCATTAATAATGTTTATAATTTTATCGAATATTTCTTCAGCTTCTTTAGGTTCTATAGAAATTAATTCACCATGAGCTATATCATTTCTATTCTTTAACAATTGTTGATCAATAATCCCTTTTTTTAATGAATATTTGTTATCATCTAATCCGATTATTGAACATATTTCTGTTAAAACATCAGTATTCAAATTTGAATAAGTGGCTATTATATAATCATATGGTATTTGAGCTTTACTATCAAGATTATTAAAAATTGATTTTAAAGATTTTATTTTTAAACTTACTTTTGATTCTATATATGAATTAAGCTCTCTTAAATGGCTAATTGTAACGAGCCCATAAATAAGATCTTTGGATATATGATTTTGATGATAAACAAATTGAATATAGTATTGACTAATGTTTTTTATAAATCCTTCCCAATGTGCATATAACAAAACTATTAATATTCGTGCATATATTTTACTCTCAATATTTGTCAATGGATATAATTTTCCCTTTAAAAAAGATAATTCGGAAATTCTTAAAGAGTATTCTTTATCGATGCTTTCTTGTAATTCAAATATATTACGATTTCTTTTGCTCATTATCGAAATAAGATTTACCAAAATTAACCATGTTCGGTACTCTTGTTTTTGTGTTCACATTTAGTTTTTTCAATTTAATAAATTCTTCATCTTTTTCAATATTATCAATTTTTGATTTAAGTGCAGGTAGGTCACTCTCTTCATATTTATCTACGTTCCAATATAAACCAATGGCAATTGCTTCAAAATATGATTCAAGGAACTGTCCTTTATAATTCTTTTTAAAAACATCTTCCCCAATATTGGTAAATAATATTGAAAATGTTTTTTCAAACTTATTTTTTTCAACATCAAAGAGGAAAACTTTATTTTCAATCTGCTTTAACAAGCAATCATCATCATAAAAAATCGAATCATCAAGATATTCATCAACTCGAGATTGGGTAAATGTAAATCTCGGGAAAACTAACAATCTTAAAATTAATTCTTTATGATAATCTTCTTTAATTAATTTTTCAGATAAATTAAGACAATTATTATAATCGTAATTTGATTTAAGGTCTTCAAGCCAATCATTAAAAGGTTTATTTGTCATGATTAAAGAACAATTTCTCAATTCTTGATCCGCCAAATCGGTACCTCCTCTATTCAATCGTTGAAAGACTTCGAATTTTGCGCTTGTATCCGATAAATATTTAATTATTTTAATTTCTATTTTTGTCCTTTTAAAATCCAATTGCATTGGTTCCTTAGGAAGGTCAACCCACTTTAATCCTTTCATACTTGGTAAAATCTTTGTAGCTTCTAATTCAGTTGGTTCATCCTTTTCCTCGGAATTTACTTTTTTCAGTTCTCCCATAAACTTTAAAATAGTAGATATCCTCTGGACTCCATCAACGATCTCCCAAATTCCTTTCTCATTTTGAAATACAAATATAGTTGGAAGAGGTATACCAAGAAGAATCGACTCAATAAAACGAGATTGTTGCCTTAAACTCCACCTAAATAATCTTTGATAATCGGGATTAAGGATTAGTTCCTTTTCTTTATACATATTAACTAATTCTCCGATTGACATCAAGTAACCATCGGTGTAAAAACTTTTTTTGCCATTTTCAACTTCAATATGAATCGGAGATATTTCTAAATTACTGTTTTCCATTTTGATATTTATATAATTAAAATTAATTTATTATAATCGAATCTATTAATAAATTCACACAATTATTTGTAGTGTTAAAGTATTAAATAATGGTGGTGAATAATCAAATGAAATTAGCCTTATTGTTCTTGCGGTCTTATTGAAATTATTAACAAAATCTATTGTCTCTTGTGTGAAATTTTTGGCGACTAAATATCCATCAACAAGTTTATCATTATTGTCACATAAAATTTTTGAAACTTCCTCTGTATATTTAATTAATTGCTTAATATGTTCTGGGAAGATACAATCACTTTTCTTGACTTCAAGTACTTTATATTTTCTTATGTTTGAAGATATTTCTTTATATCCTATTATGTCCATAAATTTCATATATCCAATAGGCACATTATTACCAAAAGATGTAAATTCACCAAAAATATTATCAACATTTGTATTTCGACCTATTTGGCTTAATATCCATCCCTCAACAATTTTTTCTTCCTCAATAATATTATTATTTAAAATAAAATCGATTGGTAAATATGAACTTAAATTTAAAGGACTAATTGTAAAGCGGTTATTATTCTCAATATTCTCTATTTCAAGAAGTTTTAAGATTTCTTTATATTCAAATTCAAAAATTGGTCTAATAGTTCTTGATGAATCTGGATATTTCCATTTTTCTGCAATTGAAAAAATCTTATGCTGATATTTTAAATTAAATAATTCATTTGCATCTACACCATTAGTAAAAGATAAATTCACCCCATTATTATCTGTAAAATGAGAAATGCATATTCTTCTATAATCACTAATAGCTGGAGGGCCTGTAATATTACCTTGCCAGCCACTACCAGCAACATTTGGGTCTGGGTAATAATGAATATTCTTACTTTGAAATAATGCGAGAACCGATGGATCCTCAACAAATTCAGATTCGGCTCTAAACGGGCCATATATTTTCGACCCTGAATGAACAAAAATAATATCACCCACTCTTATGTTCTTCATATCTGCATACATGCTATATGAGGTTTTGCAAACATTGCTTAATCCCTGAGGAGTATCAAAATTTCCAGCAATATTCACACTTAGAAAACCATTCGGAATACATATATTTAAGAAATAATCTTCATTTGAAATGTTGATAATGACTGCATTCATATTATAAGATTTTTAAATTTATTTAAATATTTATAACTAATTATTTCATTTACGTTAACAAGCCCACTTTTTATTAAATGCGTATTAATAAATGTTTTGTTCTCAAGGTATAAATAGCATAACAAATTACTCTCATCGTCATGTTTTTGAGCATCATATTTCATAAAAACCTTTTTACCTTTTGTCTTAGCGTATAGATATTTTATTGCTTCATCTTTACTTTCATCTTTCTGTTTTATTCCAATTAACCTAACGATTAAATCATTATTGAGTCTAAGTAATTCAGGTGAGATTACTTCTTTAACAGTATAATACTCTTCTCTTTTACTACTGCTGTCTTTATCTATCTTAGAACCGTATTGTAATTTCTTCGGGTCAACCTTTTTGTCGAGTTTATGAGGGTCTTTGAAAATGTAAGGTTGATTTTTTATTAATTCATCAAAATCAACAATAGTATCCTGATTGAGAAATTCATATTGCGTTTCATGCATGTCAATTTGATTTGCCCCAAGTTTTTGCTGCATTACAGAAATAAATTCAGGATTAATTTCATATCCTACAGAATTTCTTCCAAGATTCTTTGCTGCGAGATTTGTTGTACCGCTACCAGCAAATGGGTCAAGAACAGTATCACCCGAAAAAGAAAACATTTTAATTAATCTTTTGGGCAATTCTTCTGGAAACATTGCAATATGATTATCTTGTCTTACACCGTTAAAATTCCAATGACCGGAAAAATAGGTATTCCATTCTTCGGATGTCATTTTTGAAAGTTCTTTTTGCTCTGGTGTGGGTTTTGGTGCATCACCAAGTTTCTTAAATAATAGAATAAATTCATAATCAATCTTAAGAATGCCATTACGTGGGAATGGATAAGAACCCATCTGCAAACCGCCGCCTGTGGTATTAGAAGTAGTTACTTTTTGCCAAATAATTGCACCCATATAATCAAATCCAATATTCTCACAAAACTTAATAATCTCTTCTCGAATTGGAATTACTTTATATCTTCCATAATAAATTGAACGTGCAAATTGATCACCAATATTCACACATAATCGGCATCCATTATGTAAAACACGATAACATTCTTTCCAAACAAGATTTAAGTTGTTAATATAATTCTCATAACTATCATGGTATCCTATTTGATTTTCAGAGCCATAATCTTTTAATTGCCAATAAGGAGGTGATGTAATTGCAAGATGAATTGATTCTGATTGTATCATGTTCATATCTCTGCTATCGCCGTTTATTATTCTATGAGTTGTACTCATAATATTATAAGTTTAATAAATTTAAAACTCTTATTGTTAATAATACATTCAAAAATAAATTATTAATACTATTAGTAAATTCCGTAATGTCATTTCAATGCAATTACTTTTTGGTTTGTATAAAATAGTAATTATAATTCTTAGAAATTATGTAAATGTTATACGAAGGTATAATTTTAATTAATACTTTTTCACATCAAATTTGCTAAATAGATTTAATAAAATTCTTAAATTCACTTTCACGTCGCCTCCACGAAACCTAAAATTATAACAATTTGTTAATTTCGTCTAAAATCTGACCAAGATTTCGCTTAAAATTGACCACTCA
>CAZVCC010000105.1:0-5513 GCA_964626015.1 uncultured Ignavibacteriaceae bacterium | reverse complement strand
ATGTAAACCAACTAACGGAGACTTAAAATTTACACACTAATTGGAACGTTATCTAGAGATTCTCATCCAATATAATCTCTTGTATATTGGAAAAATAATAAATAGATTTAGTTTATACTTGAAATAGAATAAAGCTAAATGAAATCTCTTTGGTTAACATTGCTGATGATTCATTGTTCATTTACTGCCGTTTTTCCTCAAACCGGCTGGAATGCTCTAAATAGCGGTACGGATATAAATCTGAGCAGAATTCAGTTTGTGAATTCGCAAACTGGATGGGCAGGAGGTTTTCAACCCTTGCCGACAAGAATTATTCTTATAAAAACCACAAACGCAGGGGCATCGTGGTTTAGCCAGACAGAAAACTTTCCCACGGGTAACAGAATACTTTCTTTATTCTTTATAAATTCAGAAACAGGATGGGTGTCGGGCGCCGAAGGAGTGTTTAAAACCACTAACGGAGGAGATAATTTCTTTGCCGTATCCGTATATCCTACAAACGATTGTTATTTTGCAGATGCTTTAACAGGATGGATTACCTGTATTCCCGATTCTCCTCCTATGTTGAAAACTACAGATGGCGGAAATACCTGGACGCCTCAGTCAGTTAATATAATCCCGAATGACCAGTTGTACTCTCTCCATTTTGAAAATTCACTTACAGGGTGGGCGGCGGGAAGTTCATACATTTTTAAAACTACAAACGGCGGCACGAACTGGATTTCACAGAGTCATCCTTCCTTTTCCTGTAATCAGATTTTTGCCGTATCACCCGATTATGCATGGGTTGCCGCGAACAACAGAATACTCTCAACCACTAACGGCGGCACGAACTGGTTTTCTATAAGTTCGGAAAACACACGCTCTGTGTATTTTGTAAATTCTTCAACGGGATTCGCAGTTACAGGCTCACAGATACTCAAAACTACAAACTCAGAGGTAAACTGGTCATCACAATCGGCAAATTCGTTTAATAATATATTTTTTACTTCACCTGATACGGGTTATGTTTGGGGACCCGGCGGAGTAATCTATAAAACAACAAACGGCGGAGTTGTAATCGGAATTAATATGATTAACGAAACCAAACCGGAAAATTACCGTCTATATCAGAATTATCCCAATCCGTTTAACCCGACAACAAAGATACAGCTCGATGTTCCTGGCGTAAAACAAGCATCCCTGCTTGTTACTCTTAAAGTTCATGACATAACTGGAAAAGAAATCTGCACACTCGTCAGCGATAGATTACAACCCGGCTCCTACGAAACATCATTCGACGGCTCCACCCTCAACAGCGGCGTTTATTTTTATAAATTGTCAGCGGATAATTTTACCGAAACAAAAAAGATGTTGTTAATTAAATAATCCTTTGTGTAAAATGCAAAAGTTGATGACGATGAAAATAAAAAATATTAATAAAAACCTCTTCGCAGAGACAACTGCTGTTATAATTTTTAATAACATATAAATTAATTTTATGAAAACAAAAACCACAACATTCACGGTTCTTTTATTTCTGCTTGCAAATATCAATTTCGCTCAATGGGAACCCGATATTCGCCTCACGAATGCCATCGGAAATTCTAAAACTTCTTACCAATGGTGTATTGCCACAAACGAGAACATTGTGCATGTTGTATGGTATGATAACCGCGATAATAGTATAAATGATAATAAAACCGAAATATACTATAAACGCTCTACTAACGGCGGAATTAACTGGGGGGCAGATACGCGCCTTACGTACAACAATTCTTCTATTTATCCATCCGTAGCAGTTTCTGATTCCTCCGTGCATGCAGTATGGTCTGATTTTCGAGACGGAAACAACGAAATTTACTACAAACTTTCCACTGATGGTGGAATTAACTGGGGAGCAGATACTCGCCTTACTAATTCCATAGATAGTTCAGTCAGTCCATCCGTCGCAGCCTCCCGTTCTTTCGTACATGTTGTATGGAATGACAACCGGGACGGCAACAGGGAAATCTACTACAAACGCTCTCCAAACGGAGGTTTAAACTGGGAAGAAGATGTACGCCTAACGAATAACGTTTCCTTATCATGGGAGCCATCTATTGCAGTATATGGTTCGTTTGTTCATGTGGCATGGCACGACAATCGCAACGGCAACTGGGAAATCTACTACAAACAATCCTCTGACGGAGGAGTAAGCTGGGGAGCAGATACTCGCCTCACAGAAAATACTGCTGCGTCCTACACACCCTCTATTGCCGTCTCCGGTTTATTTGTGCATATTGTATGGGAAGACTTACGCAATAGCAACACGGAAATCTACTATAAATGCTCCACCGATGGGGGTATAACTTGGGGAGCAGATACTCGGTTAACAAACAACAATTCTTATTCTTATACACCCTCTATTGCCGTCTCCGGTACCTTTGTTCACGCAGTATGGTTTGATTTTCGCGAAAACAATTGGGAGATATTCTATAAAAGATCTTCAAATAACGGAATGAATTGGGGAGCAGATACTCGCCTGACAAATGACGGTGCCATTTCTCAGAATTCTTCAATCGCAGCCTCTGGCGATATTGTGCATGTGATATGGAATGATAAAAGAAATGGGAACTATGAAATCTATTATAAACGCAACCCAACGGGAAATACCGTAAGAGTTCAAAATATAAACACAATTATACCATCTGCTTATTCACTCTCTCAAAACTATCCAAACCCATTTAATCCATCAACAAAAATAAAATTTTCGGTTCCACATTCGTCATCAGTTAAGATATCAGTCTTTGATGTAACAGGCCGTGAAGTGAAAACATTAATAAACGAACAACTTTCACCCGGCACCTATGAAACTGCGTTCAATGCCTCTATGCTAACAAACGGTGTTTATTTCTACAGTATGGAAGCCGCCGGTTTCGTCGAAACACGAAAAATGGTGGTTGTAAAATGAGGACATATGTCCTTATTTTACGAGAATCATTTTCTTGGTTTCTGATAAATCACCCGCTCTCATTCTATAAAAATATATCCCACTTGGCAAAGAAGTGCCATTAAATTCAACAGAATATGAACCGGGTGCTAAATATTGGTTGATAAGTGACTTAACCTCTTTTCCTAATATATCAAAGATCTTCAATTCAACATGAGATTTGCTTGTAGTTTCAAACTTAATAGTAGTATTTGGATTAAAGGGGTTTGGATAATTCTGAAATAAATTGATTACTTTTGGTAAATTTGTTGAGGGCAGATTTACTTCCGAAATAATGCCCAGAGTTGTTTTTAAGATTGTTCCCGTATTTCCTACTATCCAGCCAGTATTTGGATTTACAAAAGAGACACTGTTTAAACTATAATCTGTTGGGGTTCGTTGTTTCATCCAGTTATTTCCTCCGTTTGAGGAAGAATAAATAACCGACGACTGATAACTGCTTGTTAGATAAGGACCTTTGATACCGACGGCCCAACAATTACCGCTTGAATCAACACAGATAGAATAAAAATGTGCATTGAAAATACTGTCCTGAAAGAACCAATTGTTCCCCCCGTTTGTAGTTTTGAAAATTGAAGAATATCTTATAGAATTATCGTAATAAGAAACCCAACCGGTATTTTGATTGATAAAACATGCATCACCCAAGTTTTTTCCGGAAATAAATAAAGGAATATTAAACCAATTAGAGCCAGAATTAGAGGTTTTCAGAATGTGTGAATCTCTACCGAAAATAAGTCCATTATTGTTATTAAAAAATATTATTTTCGCAAAAGGTTCAATTCCACTGCCAGTATACCCAGACCAGTTTATACCGCCATTTGTTGTTCGATAATATACAGGTCTTATTAGATTATAATACGGATGCTCGTTGTATCTACTGAACCCGCAAATCCAAATGTTAAATTCGTCCACTATTGATAACGACGTAAATGTGTACTGTGTTACTTGTATTGGTGTCGCCGCCAGAATACTATTCCACGTTTCGCCGCAATCGGTTGTTTTTAATAAGTAAGTATAACTAAGATTAGAACTAAGTGCATATCCGGTATTTTGGTTCAAAAATTTAAAATCATAAATTACAAATGCGTTTGAGTCTATCTTTGTTATCCAGTTTAATCCTCCATTAGATGTCTTTAGTAAACAATAATCGCCTCCTGCAAAGCCGGTGTTTTCGTTTATAAAACAACACTTACGTAAATTATTATTTTTACCTTTAGTGTAATTCGTCCAGTTATTGCCATCGTTAGTAGTTTTCAGGATTGTACCATAATCACCCACAACTACTCCTGTTCCCGTATTAATAAAACCGAGGGAATTAAGAGTGTATTTGGTATTACTTTTTGGTGCAGCCCAATTTATTCCGGAATTAGTAGTTTTTCTTATTTCCCCATTAAAGCCCGCAACATAACCGGTTGTTAAATTTGTAAAATATACAGACTTATAACCACCTGAGTTTTGATATGTATATTCACTATCTAAAAGAGTAATAAAATTATACCCGCCATTCGTAGTTTTTCGAATCGTCCCATGTGGTGAAAACCCGCTAACATAGCCACCAACGGTGTAACCGTTTAGTGAATCTAAAAAATACAAATTTAAAGTACCCCATCCCCACCAAGTCATGCCCCAATTATGACCCCCGTTAGTTGTTTTCCCAAAATCAAAATCACCGAGAGTTGCGTAAGCTAAAGTATTATTAAAAAACTGAAAGTCATATAATTGTGTTTCCGTATATGGATACGTAAAAATGTTTACCCAGTGATCTCCTGCGTCTGTTGTTTTCAGCATTATACCAGAAGTAGTCTGATCTGCTCCGGAAACATAACCGGTTTTAGCGTCCGAAAAATATATTTTATAAAAATAGTCGGTGGAATTATAAATAATATTCCAGTTTATGCCCCCGTTTGTTGATTTTATAATCTGGTTTTTAATTGAGCAGGCGTAAACG
This sequence comes from uncultured Ignavibacteriaceae bacterium, assembly GCA_964626015.1. Classification (GTDB taxonomy): domain Bacteria; phylum Bacteroidota; class Ignavibacteria; order Tepidaquicellales; family Tepidaquicellaceae; genus CAIKZJ01. Next base: position 591 of record CAZVCC010000105.1, on the reverse strand, counting down.
GTTAAGGAATCAATAAAATGAAAATCAATAATTAGGGAATCATAATCATTATATAACACATTCCAAATCATTCCGCCATCAGTGGTTTTAACAATAGCCCCGTGTACACCAACTGCCCAGCCGGTATTTTGATTCAGGTATTTAACTTTTGCAAGATTATTTCCCTGCGGTAATGGATTCTGCCAGACCCATGCAGATTGGGAAAAAGCAAAGGAATAACTAATTATAAGTAGATACAATATAAAAAATAACATCTTCATATTATAGCATATGTATTAAAACATAACTATTAATAACTATGAATTCAATCTAAAAGGTTTTGCCATATTGTTTGATGTAGAAAAAGTATAAGCGGTTGGTCCGCAATTAAAAAATCTATACTGTTTCCTGGCATAACGTTATTGGTTTCTCTTGGCACTTAAAATACTCTGCCCTTGCTGCCCTTGTCTGTGCGTTCTGCGCATCCCGATGTTCTTAGTCGGAACTCTTCCTAACCTTATTAGTCTCTCCTTGCACTTCAATTAGTCTTACCTTGGTCTTATAAACACACCCGTTTTTACTGATAAATTTTTCACAAATCCCAAAGAAATG
>CAZVCC010000104.1:0-5547 GCA_964626015.1 uncultured Ignavibacteriaceae bacterium | reverse complement strand
ACAATTGATGGAAATGAAGCCGCAGCTTATGTAGCACATCAGACCAATGAAGTAATAGCAATTTATCCAATCACACCTTCCTCACCAATGGGTGAATTTTCTGATGCCTGGTCGGCAGTAGGCCAAAAGAATATCTGGGGCACAATTCCGATTGTGTATGAAATGCAAAGCGAAGGAGGAGCCTCTGGTGCAGTTCATGGAGCGCTTCAAAGTGGTTCTCTTACAACAACGTTCACGGCATCACAGGGTTTATTACTGATGATTCCGAATATGTATAAAATAGCAGGTGAATTAACTCCAACAGTATTTCACGTAACAGCACGTTCGTTAGCAGCTCAGGCATTGTCAATATTCGGAGACCACAGCGACGTTATGTCAACAAGGCAGACAGGGTTTGCGATGATTTGTTCAAACAACGTTCAAGAAGTTATGGACTTTGCTTTGATATCTCAGAAAGCATCTCTGGAATCAAGAATTCCATTCCTTCATTTCTTTGACGGTTTCAGGACTTCGCACGAGGTTGTTAAGATTGAGCAGCTTGATGTTGAAGATTTAAAAGCAATGATTGATGATAACTACGTTAAGATGCACAGAGCAAGGGCATTGACGCCTGATAATCCTTTTATTAGAGGTACAGCTCAGAATCCCGACGTATATTTTCAGGGCAGAGAAACGGTTAATAATTTTTATACAGAATGTATCAGCTTGACTCAGAAAGCTATGGATAAGTTTTTTGAGGTTACGGGCAGAAGATATAATTTGTTTGATTACTATGGCGCAAAGGATGCTGATAGAATAATTATTCTGATGGGTTCGGGTGCTGAAGCGACAGAAGAAACAGTTGATTACCTGAACGAAAAGTTTGGAGAGAAAGTCGGCTTGCTAAAGGTAAGACTTTTCAGACCGTTCTCCATAAAACACTTTGCTGAAGCACTGCCAAAAACAGTGAAAAAGATTGCAGTACTCGACAGGACGAAAGAGCCTGGTGCAATCGGTGAACCGCTTTATCAGGATGTTATCACTGCGTTAAGCGAAAATTGTCCGTTTGAAAAAATGCCTAAGGTAGTTGGCGGACGTTACGGACTTTCATCGAAAGAATTTACGCCTGCAATGATTAAGGCTGTGTTCGATGAACTGAAAAAGGATGAGCCGAAGAATCATTTTACAGTTGGTATTAATGACGACGTTACGAAACTGAGTCTTGATTACGACAAGAATTTTGCGATTGAAATTGAAGGAATGTTCAGAGGATTATTTTACGGATTGGGTGCTGATGGTACGGTCGGTGCTAACAAGAATTCGATTAAGATTATCGGAGAGGAAACGGATAACTACGCACAGGGTTATTTTGTTTACGACTCCAAGAAGTCGGGTTCAACGACAGTCTCACATTTACGTTTTGGAAAGAAACCTATTAAATCAACTTATTTAATACAGAAAACAGATTTTGTAGCTTGCCATCAGTTCAATCTACTTGAAAAGTTTGATATGCTTAAGGACTTAAAAGAAGGCGGTGTATTCCTGCTGAACAGTCCTTTTGATGTTAATGAAACTCTTGAAAAACTCCCAAGACGTGTGATTCAGCAAATTAAAGATAAGAAGTTAAACTTTTATGTGATAGACGGTTACTCAGTAGCAAAAGAAACAGGAATGGGTTCAAGGGTTAACACGATTATGCAGACTTGTTTCTTTGCAATATCGGGTGTACTTGAAAAAGATGAAGCAATTGAGCAGATAAAGAAATCTATTAAGAAGAGTTACGGCATGAAGGGTGATGAGATTGTGAAGAAAAACTTTAATGCGGTTGATAAGACGCTTGAGAATCTGCACAAGGTAGATATTTCCGCTATGAAGTTAAGCGAAGTAGAAATACCGCCGACTGTTTCGGAAAAGGCTCCTGAATACGTGAAGAAAACTCTTGCAAAGATAATGGAAGGGCTGGGAGATGATATACCCGTAAGCCAGATGCCTGTTGACGGAACATTCCCATCGGCAACGGCACAATGGGAAAAGAGAAACATTGCTCTTGAAGTGCCTGCATGGGATCCGGATATATGTATACAGTGCGGAAAGTGCGCCGTTATCTGTCCTCATGCAACGATAAGGATTAAAGCTTATGACGAGAAGGCACTCGTGAATGTTCCTCCGACATTCAAGCACATGAAAGCAAAAGGAAAAGAATTTGAAGAAGGAACAGAATACTCGATACAGGTAGCAGTTGAAGACTGCACGGGATGCGGATTGTGCGTTGAGATATGTCCTGCAAAGAATAAGAAGGAAGTTAAACTTAAGGCGCTCAATATGGTACCGCAGTTTCCGCTTCGCGAACAGGAAAGAGCAAACTGGGATTACTTCTTAGAGCTCCCCGAATTTGACAGAACAAAAGCAAACGTTTCAACAATCAAAGGAAGTCAGTTCCTGCAGCCGTTGTTTGAATTCTCGGGTGCATGTTCAGGATGCGGCGAGACACCTTACGTAAAGCTTGTATCACAGCTTTTCGGCGACAGGTCGATAATTGCGAATGCAACGGGCTGTTCATCAATATACGGTGGCAATCTGCCCACAACACCATGGGCAAAGAACAACGAAGGAAGAGGTCCTGCGTGGTCAAACTCATTGTTTGAAGACAATGCAGAGTTCGGTCTTGGCATGAGACTTTCTATAGACAAACATAATGAGTACGCTAAAGAGCTCGTGAAGAGACTTGCTGCGCAGATTGGCGAGCAGTTAGCAAACGATATACTTAATGCAGACCAATCGGATGAAGCAGGTATTCATGAGCAGAGAGAAAGAGTAAAGATATTAAAGGAAAAACTTGAAAAGATAAAATCTCCTGAAGTCGCAGATTTATTAAGCATATCGGATTATCTCGTAAAGAAATCTGTATGGATAATGGGCGGTGACGGATGGGCATACGATATAGGTTACGGCGGTCTTGACCACGTACTTGCATCAGGAAAGAACGTAAACATACTTGTGCTTGATACAGAGGTTTATTCAAACACCGGCGGACAGATGTCGAAAGCAACGATGCTTGGCGCAGTCGCAAAGTTTGCGGCATCGGGCAAACCTGTAGCAAAGAAAGACCTTGGAATGATGGCAATGAATTACGGTCATGTATATGTAGCAAAGGTAGCGATGGGTGCTAACGATACACAGACACTGAGAGCATTCCTTGAAGCAGAGTCATACGACGGACCTTCGATAATCATTGCATACTCGCATTGCATAGCGCACGGAATTAATATGCAGAAGGCACTTGAGAACCAGAAGGCAGCGGTTGATTCGTCATACTGGACGCTGTTCCGTTACGACCCGAGAAATGCGGCACAGGGTAAAAACCCGTTAAAGCTCGATTCGGGGGCTGCAAAGATTAAGTTTGAAGAATATGCTTATAAAGAAACAAGGTACAAGATGCTTACAAAGTCAGAACCGCAGCACGCCGCTGACCTTATGAAGCTCGCACAGCAGGCAGTTGATGAGAAATGGAAGATTTATGAGAAAATGGCGAAAGATTCCGACAACAAACAATAATTAAATTTTAAAACATAAATTATAACAGAATGGATTTATCAACAACATACATGGGGCTGAAGTTAAAGAATCCTATCGTAGCTTCAGCATCACCGCTTTCAAAGACCGTTGATATGGTTAAAAAGCTTGAAGATGCGGGTACGTCAGCGGTTGTGGTTTACTCTTTATTTGAAGAGCAGATTACGCATGAGGAAAATGAACTCGACCACTATATGTCTTACGGCACGGAGAGTTTTGCGGAAGCGCTAAACTACTTCCCTGCTGCGGGAGAGTTTAATCTCGGACCCGACCAGTATTTAAAGCACATAAGCAACTTAAAAGGTGCGGTAGATATTCCCGTAATCGGCAGTCTGAACGGTGTTTCGGCGGGCGGATGGCTGAAGTACGGCAAGCTAATCGAGCAGGCAGGTGCGGACGGACTGGAACTGAACGTGTATTACATTGCAACCAATCCTGAAAAGGACGGCACAATAATAGAAGAGATTTATTTAAGAGACTTGAATAAGCTGAAGAAGTCGTTGAAGATTCCTGTGGCGATGAAATTAAGTCCGTATTTCTCGTCAATGTCGAACATGGCTGTAAAGCTTGACAAAGCGGGTGCAGACGCGCTTGTTTTGTTTAACAGATTCTATCAGCCGGATATTAATTTAGAAAACCTTGAAGTAGTCCCGAATCTTGACCTCAGCAGCGGCTGGGAAATGAGACTTCCTTTAAGATGGATAGCTATACTTTACGGAAAAGTGAAAGCGAATTTAGCTGCAACAACGGGCATTCACACGTACGAGGACGTTTTGAAGATGGTAATGGCTGGAGCAGATATAACCTGCATGACATCTGAGCTGCTTGCAAACGGAATAGAACGAGTGACCGAGATACTTAAAGAAGTTGAGCAATGGATGACGGAAAAAGAATACGATTCGATTGAACAGATGAAGGGAAGCATGAGCCAGAAATCAGTCGCAGACCCGGGTGCCTTTGAAAGAGCTAATTACATGAAGGTGTTGAATAATTATAAACTGCTTATATAATAATAAAACAAAAAAGGGGCTTTAAAGCCCCTTTATGTTTTGCGATAAAATTTATCAGTTGTTACCTTTCATTAAATCCTGAAGAACGTCGTAGAGCCTGCTCCAGGCGTCTTTAGTCTTATCATCAAAATCTTTACCAAGAACTTTATCAAAAGCAAACATTAACGATTTCTTAAAGTCAGAATATTGATTGGGTGCAACACCGTAGTCAACATGCCTGCTGCCCATGCTTTGAATAGCGGGCATTATAATATGAATATTATTAAGACCTTCAACGACTGTTTTAATCATCCTCATGAACGTCCTTGCCTGCTCGCTCATATCGCCTTTGAATATATTCGTAACTCCCGGTGAAGTTTCAAAAAGATGTTTGTAAAGAATATCGCCTGTTTCCTGATATTTATCAGAGAGCTTGCCGAAAGAATCCTGAATAAGTTTTATATCCTCCTTAGATAAAATATCCCATTCTGCCATTTTTATTATTCCTTATAGTATTAATAATTAATAGAGATGCAAAATATGAAATTTAGAGATAAAGATTAAGAGAAAAGAGAACACGACATAGTAAAACTGTGAACAATGAAAAGTCCTAATTATAGTGTACAAGAACTATAAACAAAGAAAAGACTTTACCACAGAGCCCTCCGAGAAAAATATCAGAGAACACAGAGATAGTTTATTAATATTTTTATGCTTAAAAGATTTTACCGCAAGGGTCGTCCGCCCAATAAGACGATGGATCTTTGACTCAAGACGCAAAGGAAAATTTATATTCTTTAAAAGAAATGAAAATACAGGAATATAGCAGCACTTAGTAATAAAAAATGAACCGGGCTGCTAGTTTTACCTCAACCCCGAGGGGGAGGATTTTCCGCTCTCGAAGAGCTTAGGAGTCTTTACTCCAGGTGATCGTATAAATACGTCACAATTGCCATTACGGCTATTTGCAGACACCGGTTCATAAATAATTTACTTTATAGATTCC
>CAZVCC010000103.1:3148-5605 GCA_964626015.1 uncultured Ignavibacteriaceae bacterium | reverse complement strand
TGTTTGAGCCGTTGAACTCAGTGATGTATTTTCCTGCATAACATTGATATTTATATTATTAGGGATATTATTTTATAAGTTATAATATCTAATATTATGTTTATTATTTTAGCAATGTCATTCTTCTTGTTTGCAAAGTTTTATTATCCACAATTAACTGATAGAAATATATTCCGCTTGGTAAACTGTTTCCATCAAAACTTATTTGATATGTTCCGGGTGAATGTTTTTGATTCACTATCGTCTGAATTCTTCGACCGAGTACATCCATTACCTCTATTTTTACATTTGAACTTTTTAATATTTTATATTTTAAATTTGATGTAGCATTGAACGGGTTCGGGTAGTTCTGGGATAACTGATAATCGGATATTATTGAATATTGATTATTACTAATACCGTTAATTATTCCTCCTGTGTTTGTATGAACCCCAGTATTTAATATTGTATTATATGACCATCCGGTTTTGTCATTAACAAAATTGATATAATTATACCTTCCAATTAAAATTGACGTATCGGGCAATTGATATCCCCAATTTAAACCTCCATTAGTAGTCTTACATATAACACCATAGTATTTATTGTTATTAATAATATTGCATCCAACAAACCATAAAGTGTCTTTATTAATTATGGAAATGCTATTACAAACAAACGAAAATACTTTGGGAGTTAACTGCCATATCCATGTTAATCCTCCATCAGTAGTCTTTTGTATTCCTCTGTGACTTCCTTTCCAACCCGTTAAAGAATCAAGGAAATCTATTCCCACAAAATTGCTATCATTGAAATTCGACCATGTGAAGCCTCCGTCTATGGTACGGTAAGATTCAGGATGTTGTGAATCTATGCATGTAAACCCAAGATTATTATTTACCATATATATCTTCGAAGGATTACCGCTTGTGCCACTCGTCCAGATGTATTGCCAATTATATCCTCCGTTTGTACTGCGGTAAACTCCGCCTTCCGGAGGGTTACTATTTACAACCAGCATAGTATCTTTATTTAAAATTGATACATCATCACAAAATATTGTTAATGGTATTACACTCCAATTATTACCTCTGTTCGTTGTTTTTAGTATCTCTGTATAGCTCCGCACGGCAAATATAGTACTAGAATCAGTAGAAATAATTCTTCTAAATCCCCAGGTATTTCCTGAGGAATAATTAAATTCCCAGTTATCCCCGCCGTTTGTTGTTCTTAAAATATAAGATTGTGCTGCGTCTGTCACCGCAAATCCAGTAAGACTATCAAGAAAAGTAATATCCTTAATCGTACTTCCATTCAAATTCGGAAACCACTGCTGATACCAGCCTGATGTGTTTCTATCCTGAAATCCGGCGGACGAAAAGAAAAGAATAAATACAAGCAATATTAATCCATCAAGTATGCGGGAAAGAGTGTTTTGAAGTTTCATAATCAATTGAATAAATTAATCAATATTCTTATTAGAAATAAAATATACAATAATCTCATTAACTTAAATATTAAATCTATTGTACTTTAATTCAATTTCTTTTCATCTAAGTTAAAACGAAGTGAAACAATATAAAACACTTCATCTTCCGTCAAAACCCGTACACCGAAAACCCGCCGTCAACTGCTATACACTGTCCCGTTACATAAGAAGATGCGTCTGACGCAAGAAATGCCGCAGCTTTTGCTGCTTCCTCCGCTTCGCCGTATCTGCTCATTGGCGTTCTGTCAAGTACTGATTTTAAAAACTTTCTGTCATTAAGCAGTTTCTCCGTCAATGGAGTCTTTATGTACCATGGTGCAATCGCATTCACGCGTATTCCATATTTCGCCCATTCAACCGCTAAATTCTTCGTAAGCTGAATTATCCCCGCCTTTGTTATAGCATATGGAGAACCAGTCCTCAAAGCCGTCATACCCGCAACGGACGATATGTTTACTATAGCCGCACCCTCCGATTTCATCAGCAAAGGCAGTGACTTTACCGATATGCTGAACACACTCTTAAGGTTTGTGTTCACTATCAGATTAAATTCCTTCTCTGAATACTCATCCGATTTCTTTCTTATGTTGAACCCGGCATTGTTTACAAGGATGTCAATATTGTCCCACTTCTTCGAAACTGCTTTCATTAATTTTTCAATTCCCGCCGCTTTGCTTATGTCCGCAGCAACTCCGTCTATTCTTTCGCCCTTATATTTGTCAATCATTTCATCTATCAAACTTTTATTCCTCGCAGCTATAAAAACTTCCGCACCAAGGTCAAGGAATAGCTTCGTTATCGCAAACCCTATACCCTTTGTTCCGCCCGTTATCAATGCTTTCCTGCTTTTTAAAGAACATATTTCTTTCATGTCGTTGTGTTTTGTTTTAATAAATATATCTCCTTAGGTTTTTAAAAAATACTTAAATAATTATCCGGATAAGGCAATATTTGTATTCTCTTTTACTTTATTAATCAGCGAAAATCAG
>CAZVCC010000103.1:0-3048 GCA_964626015.1 uncultured Ignavibacteriaceae bacterium | reverse complement strand
TCTTTTACTTTATAAATCAGCGAAAATCAGTCATCATCATTTCTTATCAGTGTGCGGTCTCATCTTTTTATTTATTGTTTTGTGCGTTCTATATACTTAAATTCTTTGATTGCCCTGCAACGACCGTATTCCATATTTTGTTATTAAGATTAGATGTAAATTACATCAATGAAAGTTAAAAAAGATAAAGTAAAGATTATTACTCTCGGGTGTTCCAAGAATCTTGTTGATTCTGAACATATTTCCGCTCAGCTGAAAAACGGTAACGTGGAAATCGTCGATGATGAAAACAAAGCTAACACCGTGATTATCAATACTTGCGGATTTATTCAGCCCGCAAAGGAAGAGTCAATTAATACTATCCTTGCCGCTGTCGAAAACAAACAGCAGGGTAAGCTTAAAAATGTTTATGTTGCCGGCTGCCTTTCCGATAGGTATATGGATGAGCTAAAAATTGAAATTCCGGAAGTTGATAAATACTTCGGCGCTACAAGCAAACCGAAAACTATGTACGATATCCTGAATACTATGGGTATAGACTATAAAATGAACCTCGTAGGCGAACGCCCTCTTTCCACCAAACATTATGCATACTTGAAAATCAGCGACGGCTGCGATAACCCATGCTCATTCTGTGCTATTCCTATTATGCGCGGCGGTCATGTTTCAAAACCGCTTAAAGAAATTATTGACGAAGCAAAGAAGCTTGCCGATAAAGGTATTAAAGAACTTCTCGTTATCGGTCAGGATACTACTTACTGGGGTATGGATATTAACCGCAAACGCGAAATCACAAAAGTTCTCGAAGCACTTTCTGAACTAAATGGCATCGAATGGATTCGCCTTATGTATGCCTATCCGTCGCGCTTTCCCGATGGACTGGTTGACGTTCTGGCAAACAATGAAAAGGTGTGTAAATATATCGATATTCCTATTCAGCATATTTCTGATAATATGCTGAAGATTATGAGACGCGGTATCACAAAGAAACAGCAGATACATCTTCTTGAATCTCTGAGAAATAAAGTGGAAGATATTGCAATAAGAACAACGCTCCTTGTTGGTCATCCGGGTGAGACCGAAGATGATATAAAAGAGCTTGCCGACTTTGTAAGGGACTTTGAATTCGATAGGCTCGGCGTTTTCACGTATTCACATGAAGAAGGTACTCATGCGCATACTTATAAAGATGATGCCTCTCAGCGGGAAAAGAACAAGCGGCATAAGAAAATTCTCGACGTACAGAAAAAAGTATCTGAAAAGAAAAACCGCGAAATGCTTAACAGGGTCTGCAGAGTCATTATTGACAGAAAAGAATTCGGTTATTACATAGGCAGAACTTATAAAGACGCACCCGAAATCGATCAGGAAGTTTACATTAAATCAAACAAAAAATTGATTGATGGTAACTTTTATGACGCGAAGATTTATGATTATGAAGAGTTTGATTTGTTTGGCGAAATAATTCATAACTAAAAATTCAGAATTATGAAAAACAAAATTTTATTACTCGCTTTTATCGTTTATTGCCTGTCTGCTCTGCAAGTTCAGGCACAGGGCAAGGAAAACCCGCTTCAGAATCTGAATGTCGGGAAGGAATATTTCTATCTCGACCCCCTCGTTTTCTATCCCCTCGATTCGTCCGTTGGCAGGCTCGATGTTTACATTGAGATTCCTCTTGAAAATCTTCAATTTAAAAAAGCCGGCTCAAACGATAACTATGAGGCTTCTTTTGACCTTAGAATAATTATTAAAGATTTCCTTGATCAGCAGGTTTTCACACAGACTTATTCCGAAAAAATTAACAGCACAAAAAACGAACAGAAAAATATTTCCGAGCAGTCTGTTTCAAACCTTAAAAATTATTATCTGAAATCTGGTTTCTATAAAATTAATTTTTCTCTTAAAGACAAAAATTCGGGAAATGAATACATTAAGGATTTTTCCGTTAATGTTAGAGACCCCAAAACAGACAGGATTCTTGCCTCTGATATCATGCTTCTTTCGGACTATTCCGTAGACTCTAAAGGCGAACAGGAAATAACTCCCCTTATAAGCGGTAACATCGGTACTATAGAAAATTTTTATATATTCTCTGAAATTCAAAACAATACTGACGAAGTTGTTACAAAAGTTTTCAGGATTGTTTCAGTCGACGATAAGGAAAAAGTTATGTTCGATACCACAATTTCAGTCAACATTAAAAAAGGAAAGAATCCCGTCATTGTTAAGATGGATGCCGCTGATTACTCAATCGGCAGTTATACGCTCAAAATCTTTGAGGGGTCGAAAGAGCTTACAGAAACTAAATTTGTTTACAGATGGGGAGATGTTCCTATAACCGTGAAAGACTTGGATGAGGCAGTAAGTCAGCTTCAATACATTGCCACAACAAAAGAACTCGATTATATAAATGATGCTGCCAATAACGAAGAGAAACTAAAAAGGTTTGTAAGATTTTGGAAAAGTATAGACCCGTCTCCGCGAACTCCAAAAAATGAAATTATGATAGAGTATTATAACCGTATTAAAATTGCCAACGAGAGATATTCGCACTATACAGAGGGCTGGAAAACAGATATGGGTATGGTTTTTATCATTTACGGAAATCCCAGTGTTATCGATAGGCATCCTTTTGAAAGCGATTCCAAGCCTTATGAAATCTGGACCTATTATGACATTAATAGGCAGTATATTTTTGTCGATTATACCGGATTTGGTGATTACCGCCTTACTACTCCCATCTGGGATGAAAGAACTCGAATCAGAATCTATAATTAACTTTATCTGATTCCTAAATTTTTTATTACACCACATTGGTAGTAATCAGCGTGCGCTCTTTCTGTATCAGTGTGCGCTCTTTATGTTCCTATTTCAGCTCTTAAGTACCCCAAACAAATTCGTGTCCATCCGTCTAATCCGTGAAAATCAGTGTTCTATTATTTCTCTGCTCTTTGCAATAAAAACAAATCCGTCTAATCCGCGAAAATCAGTGTTCTATTATTTCTCTGCTCTTAGCAATAAAAAAGTTTTTATCATAAAAAATCA
>CAZVCC010000102.1:0-5743 GCA_964626015.1 uncultured Ignavibacteriaceae bacterium | reverse complement strand
GCTTTATATCTTGCATTTACGTAATGAGCACTGGAATCGTATATGAATGTGTTATTAAAAAGTGTTTTAAGACCGTAGTTATCTATTTGCAATATGCTTTGAACTGGATTTTTATATGTTTCATTCTGAATCGGAGATGTAAAATAGCCGTAAAGAAAATTTATCCTTTTTTCTATATTGTTGACAACTTCAACGATTGCAGTATCAAGAAATGAACTTTTTGCCGTACCTTGATCTAAATTGCTTTCAAACTTATACATTGTCCTTTTTACAACAGTGTTTGTATCACCTATATATTCCAAAGTCTCAAATAGTTTCGTGTGTCCCAGCCAATCAGGATATTCCTGATGTACATTGCTTAAAATATCAATTTTATAATTTTTGAATTTTATTAACATTCCTTTACTCGATGGGGTTTCATTGATTTCTTTTCCCTGCGGGTTAATGGTTAATATATTTGTGCTGTAAATATCTGTTTCATCTATTGGCTGAATTATCCAATTTCTAGTTGTTCCGTAAAAATATTTATAAGATGTAATGTTTTCAAGCGTTCCGCCGTCATATACAATTTTTGAACCTACCATGTTTACAAAGAATAAGTCTCTCCCTTGTCCAAAGTAATTTGTGTTTTTTGTTCTGCTGCATATTTTTTCATTCTCCGCAGGTGCCATATTTATAGATACATTTACTATGCCGCTGTCAGCGTATGTGTATTCCCTTATTCCGTTAAAAGTATTTTGAACTCTAACGAGTCTTTTAAGCCCTTGATCGTTATTTAAAACAACTTCCATCGGCTGTAGATTAGGTATAGGATTGTTTAAACTGTCGGCATACCTGCTGTACATTAGGTGATCTATTTTTGTAGAATCGTTTAATGGATTTATTAAGGAAGAAGGATAAAATCTATGGTTTCCTAAACTATCAAAATTACCCTGCTGATTATTGCAAAGTATTTTGTATAATCGGTTATTGTTGCTTACTGTTACTGCTAATGATGGATTTATGTAATAATTAAAATTAATTCCTGAACCTTGCCAGCTTCCCTGTATGGATTTTATAATGGGACGACCGTAAATTGAGTGATAAGTGTTTTCATAGTTAATTGAATAATCATAAATCAATTGAATATTATTTCCAAATCTGTCTTTTATTGATTTTAGTAAGAAAACCTGAGGTTTAAACATAAAACTGGATGTCGCATTATATGGAAAGTCTGCATATCCATTTTTATATTCTTCATATATATATGTTAGACCGTCTCCTTTCATAAATGATACACGTCTGTTTCTATATGTTGGCTGCGAACCTGCCTCTATATATTCTACTCTTGCCCTTGAATAGTCACCTATTCCTTCAACATAATATTCACCGATATAACATTCAGCATAATTGTTATCAGATGAACATGTATTTGAAATTCTTTTTAAATATACAACTGAGCCGTCGCCGCGCATTAGTGTTATTATGTCATTTTCTCCAGATGTTATTGCCTTCAGATTATCAGTTAAATGATATCCCGTTGCAAGAAAATGTGCTTTTGAATTTTCAACTTTATTATTTGCATTAGGTGGTGAGAAGAAGTTCGTCTCGAAATTTAACATTTGTATTGCCATTCCGTTTAGACTCAGTATCCAGCCGGGAGCAGAGAAGTTATACCTCGGGAGAGAATTCCCTGGTAAATAATTCCTTGTTGCAGCTATTAACTGATAATTTATTGAACCGTTATAATTTAAAGATAATTCTATGTTTATGTCCCCTGGCCCCTTCAATGCGTATATCGGGAAAGTATAACATAAATTTCCGTTAAAATTATTTATAATTTCCCCCTCGTCTGGTAAAACGTAACCTGATTTCAAAAAACCACGTTCGTTGAACATTCCGCTGACATCCATAGGAATATTAGTTGTTTGCGAAAAAAGCGAAGAGTTAAAGAAAAGAAAGAATATAAAAATGTTTAATAGAAAATAATTACTTTGCTGCAGATTAAATTGGGTTTTCATAAAATTTTTATTTATTCAATGTTTAAAATTCATTTTTGTTAAACTATTGAGAATTAAAATTTTAATATTAATCTTGCACTCCGAACTTACAAATTCAATCTACTGTTTATACCTTCTAACCTAATATCTAATAATCAGTACTTCTCTAATTTAATATTTTAAAGTTAAATACTTCAATGCACTTCGAATTACCCCGACTATGCCGGATAGAAACTAATAATTGCAATATGGGGTTTACTCAGTACACGACAATAATTTAAAGACATCATTGTAATCATTATGCATATTTCCCGAAAGTATTTGGTATAACATATTAATCAAATAATCAGACTCTTAGATATAAACATCTAATAGTTCTTTAATTCTGGTCCGTTCTCCTTATACCGCAAACTTCACAACTAATGGACTAAAAAGTTGTGACGCTATTGTGCCTAAGAACAGACCATAACAGACATTAATTGATTAATACAGAAAAAGCAATCAAGATTGATTTATCGCTATCTTTACATATTTTTTAATATTTGCTAAGCTTCTTTATACTTACAATTAACGATTCGATTCCCGTTACCCGCTCCAAAAATATTAAACTGGATTTGTCCAGTTTTTATTTTTTTCTTAGAAAATTTTAATATTTTTTACTTTTTCTATCTTCATATAATTTTAGATTTTTTACTTTGTGACACTATTGTGACATTTATTATTCCATAGTTGCAATAACCTTTTTTAATATCGGTATATTTATATGAGAATATCGCATTGTAGTTCTTATATCTGAATGACCTAATAATTCTTTTATTGCCACTATTGAATTATTTTTACTTGCAAGATTAGATGCGAAAGAATGTCGCAATATATGCCAGCCTACTTGTCTTAATCCTGTTTCTTTGCATATTTTATGTAAATGACGTAAGCAATTTCCGTATTTTAATGGATTATTATTTTCATCATGAAAAATATACTCACAACTCTTTTCCCGTTCCTTTAGCATATTAATAACTTTAGAAGTAAGTGGGACGACTCTGATTTTATTGCTTTTAGGACTTACTTCAACCCCTCTTACGATATTTTTATTTACAGTTAATATTTCTTCATCAAAATTTATATCTTCCCATCTTAAAGCGATAATTTCACCAAATCGTAATCCTGATTGTAAAGCCAGAAGGATCATATTCGACCAATTACCATTTGAGGCATTTATTAATATTTCAGATTCTTTTGTTGTCAGAAAATCAAATTTTTGTTGTGGTACTTTTAATAATTTTATAATAGGCATCTTGCTCATCATTTCCCACTCAATAGCCGATTTTAGACATCTACTTAAAGTGCTTAGTCTATTATTTATTGATTTAGGAGATAGCTCATAATCGTTAAGTAAATAGTTCTTAAATTTTTCTACATCGTAACTGTTTATCTGCTCAATATATTTATTTCCAAAATAAGGGATTAGACTTGATTTCAGTATACTGTGCTTATTACCTATTTCTGATTGTTTGTTATTGTTTTTGACGTAAACATCAAACCATTGCCAAGCTAGTACTTTAAACGTATACCTTATTTCTACTTTATTTTCATCTAGCGGTTCACCACGAGCTAGTTTTTGGCGCAGTAAAAGCTCGTACGCTTTCGCTCCATGAAAAGAATTGTCGGGGCTTTTCTTGCGATATCTTAGTTTATTAAAGGAAAAATCAACCCAAAAGACTTTTCCTCGTTTTCTTACGGTCATATAATTTAATCAATTTGATCTATTCGGTTATATTTCAGGTAAGCAATAATATCATCACGAAAGAATCTTAATGAATTGCGTATCTTAAAAGCCGGAATTTTTCTACTGTAAGTCAGTCGGTAAATCGTCGGTAGTGAAACACATAGAATCTTGCTTAACTCATTAGGGGAAAGAAATTGTTTTTCAATTAGGTTTCCCGGAATAGACCAATCTTTCATAGAATTGTTAAGGTGCGATATAGGGTAAGATTTTATTAATCTTATAGGCTATATCACATCCTATCATTAATTAGCAATTTTTATCAAACACATCATTTTAGTCTATATTATCTTAGACAGAATACAGTCTGTTTTTTAACATTTTGATATTTTCAATTAAAGTCCTTGCCGGTAATAAGAGCTTATTGCTCCAATATTCATTGATCATTTTATCAATATGTTCATCTCGGCCAAATATAAATTTACATTTTTTCTCGTTCGATTTATCAAGGTTTTTTAGAGCATATCCAAGTGTTATTAACGAAGCAGCCAAACCAAGATCAAAAGTAACGAAAATGTCTGACTCAATTAGTTTGTTGACATTTTTATATAACATATTTTTATTTATTAATTAGATTAAATAATATTTATAATATTGTTTCTAATAGTAAATGGCGAAATTCACTCATTTGCCCATAAATAAAAAGATTCCTCAATGTTTTGAGGAATTATATGTTCGATGTTAGCTAATGAAATTCGCTAAGGATTATTATTTGTAGTAATTATCGTTTAAATATTCATGGATTCCAAGTGGATCATCATCTTTGGCAGATTCAGTTTTTTGATTAATTTGTGGTGGAGGTATTAAAACAATTTTGATTTTATAGGAATTGCCCCTTTTTTCAGGACTAGAATGATAGGGATAGAATGGATCATAATCTATTGAGAAATAATTTCTTAATGTTTCCGTAAGTTCCTGTTTTTGCTTTTTGTACCTGTCTTTAGCTTCTGGGTCTCTTATAGATATTTCACCGTAACATTGAGCAAGTACTTTTAAGAAAAACCATTGCTCATTAGGTGTTGGATTTTTACCTTTGCCAACCATTCCCATTTCTTTAAAATCTACTGAATGTTTTAATCTTTTTACGTGAATTTCAATTTTTTCATTATCTATGAATTTCATTATCACATTATGCCATTGCGTTCCCGCAGGAATTTTGTAGGGGAATTTTGGTTTTGACTCTTCTACTCCTTTTTTGCTTAAGGCTTTCAATCCTTCATCTAAGCCAATCACTTTGATCTCACCAGTAATTGGCAAGGGTTTATTCGCAAAAAGTGATTTTTGAATGATATTGCTATTAGTGTATTCGTCTGATCCACTACTTTGATTGTTACTACGATTTTTCTGCTTAATTTTGTAAGTTAAATCTTCATTAATGTTTTCGGCATATTTAATATCTAAAACATCTTTGATAAAAGAGTTTAAGGAGTTTAGTATTACAAAGATGTACTTGTAGTTTTTATATTTTAAGACTCCTGAAGATAATAGATATTTTAGAATCAATTTTATGCTATTAATTTCATGGATAATATAATATTTCGATAATGAATATTTATTGGCTTGAGCGTTTGAGTGAGGCTTATTGATAATATCTATCGTAAGAGGTTTTAGATTATTGATATCCTCATAAGTTCGTAAGATTGAGTCAAAGGCTGGTTGAATAATTTTAAGATAAAATAGGACTCTTAACTCAAGGTTGATTCGGCGATTTAAGATTTTTATTATCTCATTGTCGTTTAAAACTTTTAGTATTTCACATTCAATTTGTTGTGTTAGAATTCTGTGGTTTAAAGGCACTAATTCAATTACATATTGGATGAAGTTTTTATCGTTTGAAAAAGTATGGCACTCTTTAATTTTATTAAGTACATAGTTTATTTCTAGATCAAAGCTTTTTTCAGAAAGCATATGCTCTTTTCTTTTATTTTAGCAATAAAACCAGCTTATTGACTAATCTCTTTTTGTAAAACTAGATAAAGTG
>CAZVCC010000101.1:0-5872 GCA_964626015.1 uncultured Ignavibacteriaceae bacterium | reverse complement strand
TCAAAAATCAAAAATTCAAACAGCTTAAAGACTTTTTAAGGATTAACTAATTAAACTTTTTATTCAGTATAATTAATTTATCCTTTTCCTATTTTATAATCAACATATATTTAATAATTGTTTGCACTTTTTTAAAAAACAATAATTTTAAAAAAATATTATAATTGATAAAATTTAATTATTTCTCATTGAACCCGTGAAATCTGTATAGAAATGATTCTCCTGAAAAGCAGCAAAAAGAAAAAAGGCGGCCAACTTGACCGCCTTTAAAATATCATGAAATGTCAAACATTATTTAACAAGCATCATTTTCTTAATATCACTAAAACCGCTTGATTCCAGTTTGTAGAAGTAAACACCGCTTGAGTATTCTGAAGCATTAAAATCAACCGTATAGTTGCCTGCTGTCTTGATTTCGTTTACGAGTGTTCTTACTTCTCTGCCGAGAATGTCATAAATCTTCAACGTGACAAGTCCTTGCTTTGGTAATGCAAAGTTTATCTTCGTTGTAGGATTGAACGGATTCGGATAGTTCTGGCTTAATGAGTAAACCTGCGGTACTGTTGAACCTGCCGGATTTACACCTACACCTGTGTTAAGAACAAGACATATATTAGGACGTGTTGAAGCCGTTGATGTAGCTGTTAAGGTGCATCCTGAACTTCCGTCAACATGATTGTGTACAACCGTTCCCGTCTGAGTTGTTCCGGCAACGGTGCTGTTTCCTGACCAATCTGCATTATCAAAACATACTTCTATTAACAAGCTTCCTGTTCCATTCCAGAAGTATGGTGTTGCAAGGTCAATGTATTGAAGTCCTGTTCCCGGAGGAGTATAAGCTGAAGAAGTATATACTTCTGACCATCCTGTTGTTGTCCATGTCGAGATAGTTGTTCCGGTTATTGTCTGCATTTTTACAGAGAATCCGCTCATAGCTGGTGAGCCGACAGTTAAGATTGTGAATCCGAGTCTGTTGATAAATCCTGCGGAACCGCCTGCTGCCGTAATTTCTGCTGCCGTGTACAGCATCTGTGTTCTTGAGTCTTCATAGAGTGTGTAGAACGGATAACTTGTTGATGTTGTTCCCGTTCCGATACATGCTGTTGCTATCGGAAGTCTCTTGAAAGTAATGTTATTTGTTTGTGATGATGCAAGTGAATCGTTTCCTGAATAAGCATAAACTCTCCATTGACCTACTGATGAGTCACCCATGGCTACACCGATTCCTGACAGCATTCCGTCAAGTGCATTTGATGTCGTTGATAAAGTGGAGTCAAAACCTGTATTATCAGCAGGCAGACGGAACTTAATATTTGATGCACTGCTGAAGTTAGGTGAAGCATAGAACCACTTATAAGTTGTACCTGCTCCTGACTTTCTCCAGTTAATAACAACAGGTGCGTTGCTGCCGCCAGCAGTTTCAATTTTTGCACCCGAAACAGGGCTGACAAGTGCGAATGGTGTCAACGCCGGTTTCTGTCTCTTTAAAGTAATTGCTCTTGGACCGTTTGCTGATTTCAATGAATCGTATAGCGGGTCATTGCCTCTGAATGCCCATACATCCCACGAACCTGATATAGAATCGCCCTGATTAAGTCCAAGTCCTCCAAGTAATACGTCTAACTGACCTAGTGTCATTGTAATTGAATTCGTACCCGCAGAAATAGTATGAATTCTTGCTGGTAATGCAGTACCAAATATCCATTTGTAACTTGCATTAGCTCTCGATGTATCCCAGTTTATCGTTACGGGTGTCGTCGATCCCGGTATAGATGTTAAAGTTGTTCCTGCCACAGGGCTCTGTAAGTTAAATGGCATAAGCGGACCTGCATCAAGCGTTATTGTTGCTGCCCATGACTGATATCTGCCGACTCTGTTGTCTGCCCAGTTCGGAAATATTTTACCGTTTGCTGAGGTGATTCCAATGTAGTCTCCCTGATATCCTGAAGCTGTTCCTGAAATTGGTGCTGGTCTGAATTTAGCGTCGTTTACTTTTATTTCTGACCATGTTACTCCGCCGTCAATCGAACGATTAACATACGTATCTACAGAGTCATTGTTGTTTGAATTTCTGCAGTCATGATATACAACGTTTATTCCGCCTCCGGCATCAACGTTTATTGCTGAATGATACTGGAGTTTTCCGTTTGGTGCATCCTGATTTACTCTTGTAGGTGCACTCCATGTCGTTCCCTGATCTGAAGACCTCCATAGAAATATGTCTGCTGCATCGCCGCCTGCGAAGTTTTTCTCAGGTGCTACTACATAAATCCATCCGTTTCTCGGTCCGCCGCTTCTGTCTATATCAAGTCTTGGGAATCCTGCCACTCTAACTCCCCATGGTCCGAATGATGATGCTCTGATTCCGTTCATATCTGCTGCATTGTTTCTTGCTGTCCATGTTACACCGCCGTCTGTTGATTTTGCAAAACCAAGAGAATCTTCTGTAGAGTTCTGTCCGTTTGAAGTACAGTTTGCCCATACTGCATAAACATTTCCTTCAGGACCGGCTGTAACGTCGCATCCCTGATGGTGATGACCTGAAGCCGGCGGAGGGCTAATAACCTGAACATTTGACCAACTTACACCGCTATTTGTGGTTCTTGTAAATAATATTCTGTTAGTATACGTCCCGCCAAACTCTGTGTACACTGTATATGAATGCCCATAGTAGGGGCTTGAAGAAGCATAATTTGTTCCTGATAAATTTTTATCAGCACTGGTCGTTGCTCCAGGAAATGTGACTGCAGGTGCCCAAGTTAAACCAAAATTGGTTGAATAACTTGCACCCATTGAATATGCTTGTGTTATAAAAGATATTAAATATACACCATCTTTATCAATCATAGGAGCCGGATCACCACTATTTCTTACAGTAGTATCACCACCGAACCAATTCATACCGCCGTTTGTTGATATATAACCGCCTGTACTGAAATATGGACCGCCCCAGAATATGTTGGCTGACCCAAACATCAAATTAGGATTGTTCAAACTTGAAGTTATTATAACTTCCGATTGTGTACCCGGTGCATTAGTTGGGTGTAATCTGAAGTTTGGACTTACTGCCATAACACCTAATGGTGTTTGAACATATGTATTTTTTGTATTTTTATTTACGTAATTATCCGTATTTGGATAACTTGGTAAATTGTCGTACTGACCGACAGGAATAAACCTTGTCGATGCCGGATGGGGATTCCATCGCGGGTCATTATTGTCGAATTTTTGACCGGTAAAAACAATAAAACCAATCGTAAAAATCGCCAAAATGGAGAGAGCTTTTTTCATTTTACTCGAATTTAATTTGTAAAAAACTTATGTATTAATTTACTAATCTATTATAATTGGATGTGCAAAAATAAAGATTGTTGGTAAATTATCCTTTTGACACTATAAAATCAATTGTAAACTGCCTTTCTTAATTTTATTTGCATTATTCTTGTTTGTTTGGAATTCATGGATTTTAAAATGGCTTTATCGAAAATATTTACTTTAACCTTATATTCTATATCGAATGTAAATTTAATGTTAAATTCAACTTTTATCATAGTTTTTGTTCAAATATATTCATAAATTTAATATTAAATAAAATATTTATAAACTTTATTAAATAATCATGAAAACAAAATTATTATCTTTATTTGTATTACTTTTCGTAGCAGCTTCAGTAAATTCACAGGTATTTATTGAAAATTTCGACTATCCTGCCGGCGATACAATAGGATCGCATGGATGGACAGCTTTTAGCGGTACCACTAATAATATTCCTGTAAAATCTCCCGGTTTAGTTTACACTAATTATGCCCAATCAGGAATCGGTAACTGTGCAACGATGTATAGAAGCAGTTTGGATTATTATAAAAATTTCACTGGTAGTGATATTTCCAGCGGCTCTGTTTATATGTCTTATATGGTAAAGGTTGACTCTGCAGCAGGAACAGGAGATTATTTTACTGCTCTGTTACCCCAAAGTTCTACTACCAATTATTTTGCTCGTTTATTTGCAAAGGATACTTTAGGTGGTCTCACTTTTGGCATCAGCAAATCTTCTATTAGTGCTTCTAATTTACCCGCATGGGGAACTCCGGGTGGATTATCTTATGGTACGACTTATTTGTTAGTAGTTAAATATACATTTAATACAGGTACAAATACTGATGATGAAGTAAGTTTATTCGTGTTTACTTCACCCAACGTACCAGCCGTTGAGCCTGTCACACCTTATGCAGGTCCGGTGACTACCACTCAAACTGACGCTGCAGGCCTTGGTAGAGTTGCTTTGAGGCAAGGTTCTTTTGCACTTGCTGCTATTCTTGATATAGACGGTATCTGGGCAAATATTGCATGGCCGTTTACAGGTTCTGCAATATATCCTGTATCAACTATTGCAGAAAGTTTCAATCTTTCACAGAACTATCCGAATCCTTTCAATCCTACAACAACTATCAATTTCAGCATTCCAAAAACGGGATTTGTTACTTTGAAAGTTTACGACATAAACGGAAGAGAAGTTAAAAATCTTGTAAGCGAAAATATGAATGCCGGCAAGTATGAAGTTAATGCAAACTTTAGCGAATTAAACAGCGGTGTTTATTTTTACAAACTGAACGTTACAGGAGATGCAAGTTTCTCTGACACAAAGAAATTAATGCTTGTAAAATAATTTAATAATTTTTATGAATCCGGATTTATATTAATCTTATAAATCCGGATTTTTTATTTCACTAAAATGCATGTATGAATAAATTTATACTAAATGGCAGCAATCTCAATGTTATTAACTCAGTTAAACTAATAAAAGAAAATTATTCACTTTCAGTTTCTAAACCGGCAGAAAGGAAAGTTCGCAATTCAAGAAAGCTTGTTGAACACTGGATTGCAAAAGAAGAAGTTATCTACGGTATTAATACCGGTTTTGGTGAATTTAAAGATGTAATTATTTCTCAGAATCAAACCGAAGAACTTCAACGGAATCTTATCCTGTCACATTCTACCGGTGTCGGCTCAACTATTGAAGATGAAGTTGTTCGCCTGATGATTCTGTTTCGTATCAACTCGCTTATTCAGGGACATTCAGGCGTTCGGTATGAATTAATAGAGTTCCTTTTGAAATTCTTTAATGCTCGCCTTATTCCTGTTATTCCTCAACAGGGTTCTGTTGGTTGTTCCGGCGACCTTGCACCGCTGGCACATCTTGCTTCTGCTTTTCTCGGTGAAGGTTTAACTAAGTATAAAGGCAAAATACTGATAAGCAGAGATGCTCTCAAAAGGGCTGGTCTTAAACCATTTTCTCTTTCTTCAAAAGAAGGGCTTGCGCTTATCAATGGCACTCAAATGATGAGCAGCTATCTGTGTCTTTCTCTACAGGAAGCCGTTAAACTTTCGAAACTTGCCGATATAGCAGGTGCTGTCACTGTTGAAGCTACTAAAAGCACTGATACTGCCTACGACGAACGTATTCAGAAAATTCGCCCGCACAAAGGACAGATTGCTTCTGCAGAAAATTTGAGAAAATTGCTTTATAACAGCGGCATTATTAAATCACATGAAGACTGTCCGAGAGTTCAGGACGCTTACTCTATCAGGTGTATTCCTCAGGTGCATGGTGCTGTAAAAGATGCAATTAATTATTGCCTGAATGTTCTTAATACTGAAATCAATTCCGTTACCGATAATCCTTTAATCTTTGCAAAAGAAAAAGAACACCTTGAAGGAGGAAATTTTCACGGGGAACCACTTGCTCTCGCTTCTGATTTCTTGAAGATTGCCGTTGCCGAGCTCGGTAGCATATCAGAAAGAAGAACTGCCCGCCTTGTTGACGGCAGCCTGAGCGGTCTTCCAAGATTTCTTATAAAAGAAGGAGGCATAA
>CAZVCC010000100.1:0-6287 GCA_964626015.1 uncultured Ignavibacteriaceae bacterium | reverse complement strand
ACATCGTATATAAAACATTTGGCAGGCAGTGGTTTATCAAGCGTTTCAGCCCGTATCAAAAGTACTTGTAACTTGACAGGAAAGTGCTTCGAAATGCCAAACGTTTCATATACGCAACCGTTGGCGGTAATTTTAAAAAAGACAGAACCATGACTATAACACAGACACATTGTATTGCATGCGGACGAAAATTCGTTAATATGATTATTTCTAACACAGGACAATTATGTCGGGATTGTGCCAGTCAAGGTCTGTTTAGAAAAAAAATAATTATTACAGGTATCACAAGAATGAATCATGGAAATGTTTGCGTAAGTGGAATTGATCCTGATACCTGGAAATTCGTTAGACCAGTATTTCCATCAGGGCTAAACAGAGATTTTGTAATGGAGGGCACATCTCAAGTTGTAAGACATTTCAATGTTGTAGAAATGGAATTAAAAAAATATAGACCATCGAATGAGTACCACACAGAAGACTGGTTAATAAATGAAAATTTTGCACCAAGATTTATAAAGCACTTGACAGACGAAGAAATAATGAATGTTTTAAATAAAGTTTCGATTACAAACTTGAAAAATGAAATTGAAAGAAAGGATAAGTCATTATTTGTCGTTAAGGTTAAAAGTATTGTTAATATTTGGCATGAACAGTATGAAAAATTCAAGGTTAGAGTTACCTTTGTAGATTATGATGGAAATGTTTATGAACGTTTTCCAGCAACAGACTTACTTTTGCTTGCTTATGTTCGATATATGGTCAATAATAAAAAAGAGTATTCAAAGGATTTAATAACCCGTTTTAATAATAATCCACATCGGTTTATTAGAATTGGTTTAACAAGGGCTTTTCTTGGTCGTCCATATTGGGAGCAAGTTACAGCATTGATTACAATTCCTGATTTATTCGATGGCAAATCATTCTCATATTATGAAAAACAAATAGGTGGACAAGTATGATATTTTCAATTGGACATGGAAATAGAGAATTTGAAGAATTTGTAAAATTGCTTCAATCTTATGAAATCGAATATCTTATTGATGTGCGGTCTTCACCTTATTCTAAATATTCTCCAATATTTAATCGAGAAACATTTTCAAATTTACTAAAGCAAAAAGGTTTTACTTATGTTTATTTAGGTGATGTGTTAGGAGGGTTGCCAAAAGACCCTACTTGCTATATTGAATACACAGACAAAAAACATGAAGAAGCAAGAAAAATTGATTATAGTAAAATTGAAAAAAAAGAGTTTTTTCTAACTGGACTAGAAAGACTGAAAACTGCTGACGCTAAAGGGCTAAAAATTGCTGTAATGTGCAGTGAACTTAGCCCCGAAGAATGTCATAGAAGCAAATTAATTGGTGTCGCACTTCAAAAAAATGGTATAATAATGCAACACATTAATAAAATGGGTAAATTGATTGACCAAAATGAGGTTAATTATTTAATAAATGGAGGGAAAAGCCCTATAAATTTATGGGGTGAAATTGATATGACATCTAAACGAAAAATTAAATAATATGGAATTTTTCACAATCGGAGTATATAACTCCACAGAAAAAGAGTTTTTTGAAAAACTTACAAAAAATAATATTGACACTTTCTGTGACATCAGACAACGTAGAGGTGTAAGAGGTGCAAAATATTCTTTTGTTAATAGCAATAGACTTCAACAAAAATTAAATGAATTAGAAATTAAATATGGTTACGTACCTGAATTAGCCCCAACAAGTGAAATAAGAGGACTACAAAAGGAAATTGACCTTGAGAAAGGAGAATTAAAAAGAGAACGTCAAGAATTAGGAAAAGTTTTTGTGATTGAATATAAAAACAAGATTTTAAAAAACTTTGACTTTGAAACATTCATAGAAAAACTTGACCAAGTTGGGGCAAACCGTGTGGCTTTCTTTTGTGTGGAAGAATTTCCAGAAGCATGTCATCGGTCAATTGTAACTGATAGACTAACAGATAAATATAATTACAAAGTGACACATTTATAAAGAAAAACTAATGACTTATAAAATAAATTTAAATGGATAATAGAGTTTATTACGGAGAATATTCACTTAAACATTGGATTGACTTAATACTAAAAGGTAATATTACTTTACCTGATTATCAGCGATATTTTGTTTGGTCAGAAAAAAAGGTAATAACTCTGATAGACACTTTTAAAAAGAAGCAATTTGTTCCTCCAATTACAATTGGAGCATTCAAAAATGGAATTTCAAGTCAAAATCTTATCCTTGATGGACAACAGAGATTAACAAGCATATTATTATCCTATCTTGGATTGTTCCCAGATGAAGGAACTTATAAAAAAGCATTAGAAAAATTTGCTAATGATAATGACGAATTGGTTGAAGAGGAAGAAGAACTTGATGATATTTTTGAATGGACTTTTAAAACTTTAACTGAGAAAGGCAGAAACAAAGAGGTAATACTTGAAAAAATTGCTGTAGGAAATTATAAAAAAATTGACTTTGGTGTCGACGACATTTTTCTAAATAATACATTTTTAGGATTCTCCTATTTAGTACCATATATTACAGAAGAAAAAATTCAACAAAAGTATTATTCATCGGTATTTAGAAACATAAATATTCAAGGAGAAGCTTTACTTCCTCAAGAGAGTCGGGCATCTTTATATTTTTTGGACAAAAGCCTAGTAGAGTTTTTTAATCCAAGTTTCATTAAGTCTTTTGTTATTAAAAATATCAGTAATGTTACTAAGGCTGACTTTGTTAGGTTCTTATCCTTACTTTCACAATATAGAAAAGATGGAGGCTCATATAGAATTGCAAGAGGGTATAAACCCAAAATGGAAAAATATTATGAGGAATATATTTATTCAGCAGTTGGCGAAAATTCTTCTATTATGTTTCCCGAATTTTCAGTAGTATTTCCAAAAAGAGAGTTTAAAGCAAGATTTGAAAGTTTAGAACAGACAATTATTTCATTGAATATTTTAAAGGAATACACATCAATCATCGATATGGATATTTATCTCTTTGGCTTAATCTATAGTGTAATTTTTGAAAACAAGTCATTAAAAGTAGATGAAAAAGAAAATCTCAAAAATGAATTAGCAGCAAAAATTATTAATTTCAAAAATGACTTTTCTCACACAAGAGCCCCTGGTGCTTTGAAATATCTCAAATTGCGTATTGATTCATCTATTGCTATTTATAAAAAATATGAAAATGAATAGCCATAAAGATTTTATACTTACACCAATAACCAACATTATTAAAGATGTTGTTACTGCAAACGCAGGAATTGGCGATGGTATTGAGACATATCCATTGGGAGAATATATAATGCAATCTGTATTTCTTAAAATGACAGGTTTTCAAGAGCAAAAAATGAAATGTATTTGCTGGGAATTAGCCACTTACGATTATGAATATAGATACAGAAGATATACCTTAAAACAACTTGGAGAATGTTCAACATACGATGAGAAAAAAATAATATACAAGGATTTAATTGAACAAATCCAAAAGCATATTCCAAACTTTGATGTTTCTCTTTTTCTAAATAAAGATCAAATCAGAATCGAAACACTTTCTGAAATTCGTAATTTTTTTTTAGATACCAACGTATCTACATGGTCACAAATGAACTTTATTGAATTTACAAACAATGCAACTCTTATTCAAAACAATCTTTTTGGTAGCATGAGCAATCTTTTTGAAAATGTTCTACAAGAAAGATATAAACAACTATATAGCCATCGAAATCGAAGTGCACATAACACGTTATCATATCAACAAAACTTGCCGACATTGGCGACAATAGTCAACGAAAATTACAGATATGATAACTACTTCGTTAGGTTTGCTTTACTAACCTTGATAGACAAAATATTTATTGAGCTGTATAAAGAATTTTTGAAGTTAAATGACCTTGAATAAAGTAACAACTAAAACAGACTGTTGAATAATTTTAGAATGACTAAGTAATTTAAAATAACTATGGCAAATCAGACAAAAAACATTGCAATTAAAGACTTGACACTTTGGGATGAAAACGCAAGGTTCCCTGATAAGTTTTTCAACCAAGATGAAGCAGAATTGATAAATTATTTTCTTTCTAAGCAGGACTTTAAAATCAAGTTATTGATAGAATCAATTGTAAAGGATTTTGACTTGCCACAACTAGAAAAAATTGTTGTTTGGAATGATGGAGAGCAAAATATTGTTTTGGAAGGCAATAGAAGACTTACTGCATACAAATTACTAAATAATTCAGTATTAGCAAAAGATAAGAAGTTACAAGATTTTTTGGAAACTGAAAAGCAGAAAATTATAATATCTGATAATTTTAGCCTTGAATGTATACTTGTTGAGGATAGAGAAGTTGCATTTCGTTACATTGACAGAAAGCATTCTAATGGAAACAACGAAGTTAATTGGAAAGATACTGAAAGAGCTCAATATAGCAAACGAAGAGGAAGCGAAAATCCTTTAGAATTGATCAAAATTGGAATTGCTAAAATTGTGCGAGAATTAGATTTGCCCGAAGAAATGAAAGAGCAGATTTTAGGACAAGGATATGTCACAACATTTTATAGAACAATTACAACTAAACCGGCTCAAAGACTTTATGGTTATTATTTCGATAATGGAGAATTTAAAGTTAAAGATGATGATTTTAAAGAAAAACTTAAAGTAATTATATTTTCGGTTTTAAACAAACAAGATATCCAAGGGAATAAAATTGATTCAAGAACACTAAATAAAAAGGAAGATGTAGAAAAATTCTTGGAATCTGTAAAAGTTGAAGACACAAAAAAGGTAGAAGAAAAAATTAAGGAAAACACTACAGAAAATATATTTGGCGAAAAAACTGTAACAGTTGGGACAAATCTTTCAAAACAGAAGGTTCTCCCAAAATCAACTTCAAGAAAATACTTAATTCCAATGTCTTGTTCTTTGAGGATTACAGAGGTCAAAATCAATAATATTTACAGAGAATTAAGAGAAAACTTGCTTATTGATGAAACAAATAATGCCGTTCCTAATGCAGTTGGTGTTCTTTTTCGAGTGTTTTTAGAGATATGCCTTGACCACTATGCAAAAATGAATCAGAAAATTTTCAAAAAAGACGACACTCTCAGTCAAAAAATTCCTTGGGTAGTTAATTCTTTAGAGAACAAAGGATATGACAAAAAAATATTTAATAATATTAATAAAGTTGGTTCAGCAAAAAAGGAAAACACCTATCTTTCAATTGACAATTTTCACGAGTATGTTCATTCAACAACTACTCAACCATCAACAAACGAGTTAAAATTGAAATGGGATAATTTACAATTATTTTTTGAAACATTGTGGCTAGATTTAAATAAGAAATGAAACATTATTCACCTTTAAGATACCCAGGAGGGAAAAACAAGCTTTCTGCATTCATTGCAAAGATTTGTATTGATAACAATATTAATGGACACTACGTTGAACCATATTCAGGTGGAGCTTCAGTTGCGTTATTTTTGTTGTTGGAAGGCTTTGTTTCTAAAATTACCATTAACGATAAAGACAGGTCAATTTATGCTTTTTGGTATTCAGTATTAAATAGAACAAATGAATTATGTGATTTGATTGAAAATGCCGAATTATCAATTTCTGAATGGAAAAAACAAAAAGTAATACAATCAAATAAGAAAACAATTGATATACTTTCTCTTGGGTTTTCAACATTTTATTTAAACCGAACAAATAGGTCTGGAATTATTAATGGAGGCGTTATGGGTGGCATTGAACAAAATGGGAATTATTTAATGGATTGCAGATTTAATAAAAAAGAATTAGTTCAGAGAATTAGATTAATTGCCAAGCATAAAAAGTATATTAGACTCTATAGAAAAGATGCGGTAAAACTTATTGACAAAATACAACAAGAAGCAGATAATGAAAATATTGTGTTTTATTTTGACCCGCCTTATTATTTGAAGGCAAGTACACTTTATATGAATCATTATGAAGTTGAAAGCCATAAAATGGTTAGTGAAAAAATTAAAGCAATTAAAAATATAAAATGGATTGTTTCATATGATAATGTTCCAGAAATACAGGAACTCTACTCTGAATGTAATAATAAAGAGTTTTCTTTTAAACATACAGCTTATGAAAGTAGAATGGGAAAAGAAATCATTTTTTTTAGTAATAACTTAATACAACCGAAAATAAAAAATTACAATCCTATTAGGTTTAAGAAAGAAAAAACTACCGCCAATCGAGTAGGCGGCCGGTGAGCACTTAGCCCACCGGTGCACCTCTCACACC
>CAZVCC010000099.1:2285-6416 GCA_964626015.1 uncultured Ignavibacteriaceae bacterium | reverse complement strand
GTGTAAATCTGCGTGCCAATTTCTTACTCGAATCAATTCAGCATCCATATCTTAAAATTCAATACACTCGCAAAGCTCACCCACAGCAGATAAGGAACCATCATCCACGAAGCCGCTCTTGATACAGGATAGTATGTTATTATACACAGTATTATAAATACCCACAGCAGTATAATTTCAAAAAAAGCAAACATCGGATTTTTCAAACCGAAAAATATTATGCTCCATACCGCATTCAATACCATCTGTACCGAAAACATTATCACAGGTATCTTTATATTAAAAGTATCCGATTCTCTCCAGACCAGAAAAAACGCAATCCCTATCATGAAATAAAGCGTAATCCACACCGGACCGAACAAATAATTCGGAGGACTAAACGATGGCTTGTTAAGCGTTGCATACCAGGTAGGTATATTCTGTACGGTAAAAAGCGAGCCAATCACACCCGCCGCCTGACTTATCAAAACGCTTGCTATCAGTCTAAATGTATTCTTCATGTTATTGTGCTGTTTGTTTATACAATAAATAACTATTCCAAAAAGATATTTCAACAGTAAAATTACAGCAGGAAAAATATATCAAGCAGACTGTTTTATCAAACATTGGAATTTAAGTTTTTTAAATTTTGTTTTTCTAATAAACAATCAGTAATATTAACCATGAGAAAGTTTATTTTAATAGTATCAATTCTGGCGGTTCTCTTTTGCCTTTGCTTATCAGAAAGCAAGGCACAGCAAAAATCAATCATTGTACTCATTAAAACCAGCCTGAATGGTGCCGATGCAGGCTTTCCTTCGTTTATAAATGACACCCTTCCGGATATCGGTGAATGGAAATATAAAATCAACCCGGAAATCGTAAAGCAGTTTGCGGAGGTAAGCGATATAAAGATAAACATTAAGCGAAATCAAAAATCACATTCCATCAATGGTACACTCTTTCAAATCAATCAGATGAAAATTATTTCTAATGACATAATCCCTACGCCCGACGTATCACGAAGCATTTATCTCGATTCTGTTGTCTCCCGCTACAATAAAATTATAAACTTTTTTAAAAACGAGCTCGGTGCTCAGTTTAATTATACGGATATAATTCAGCAGCAAAATCAATCTGATTTAAATAGCAGCCTGTACTATATAACATACTTTTACGAAAATAGTACTACTTTAAACAACAACATAACAGATGCTCGGGAAATCGAAAAGCATCTTGATGTTGTAAAATGGATTTCTGTCGAACTGCTTAAAAGTCCTCTAAACAAAGATTCTTATTGTGTCGTATACAGAATTAACGGTGCAGAAAGCAAATAACAATAAAACACATGATTAAAAAACATTCAGTATTAATACTTCTAATTATTTCCGTGATATTAATGGCAGTAACAGTCTCATTCTATCCGGGGGGTTCATTACTCGATAAGAATTCAACAGGATTTGACTGGACGAAAAATTTTATAAGTAACTTGTTTGAAGAAAAAGCATTTAACGGCGAAGAGAACTCGTATAGAATTTATGCAATCATTGGCATGGCATTCCACTCCGTCGCTTATGGTTTGTTTTTCATCAACATGTCAAAAAAGATGTCGTCCAAACATGCTGCAACTGTCTTGAAAATTGTTGGGATTGCAAACATTCTATTCAACTTCCTCATTGCTACACCTCTTCACGATTTAATGATTACAATATCCAGCACATTATCCTTGCTTGGATTGTTTTATATAACGGTTTTTATCCTTAAGACAAAACTTCAATTGTTGAAATTCTGCTGTGTCATTTGTATGTTAACTTTTTATTATACTTTATTCTTATACGGTGCAGGAGATTGGGGCTTGTTGGCTGTAATGCAGAAAATAACCTTGGTTAGCTCAATGTTGTTAATCTTAAGTCTCGAGTATTTTACCAAAAAGGAGGACTTTAAACAAATTGTTCCGAATCCACAAAAGTTTAAATCGATTAAAAATACAATTTGATATATGAATAAAAGCAGCTTGAAATTTAAAGACATAGACGGGTATCACTCATCCTGTTCTGCTGAAACTCGAAAAATCCTTCAGCAGCTTCGGCTGGCAATCAAGCAAGCCGCACCAAAAGCGGCGGAAACTATCAGCTATGGAATGCCGGCATTCCGCCAAAACAAAACATTGGTTTACTATGCCGTACATAAAGAACATATAGGCTTCTACCCGACACCTAAACCGATTGTTCATTTTAAGAAAGAACTCAAAAATTATAAAACTTCAAAAGGGGCAATTCAGTTTTCAATTAAAAAACCCCTGCCCTTAGCATTGATAAAAAAGATAGTAAGGTATAGGGCTGAAGAAGATATGAAAATATCCCCGCAAAAATCCAATAAAAATCCTAACAAGCTTAAAACCCAAAGCTTCAGCAAAGACATCCTTTCTTATCACGCCAAACAAACTTCCGCTGATAAGAAAATCTGTGATTTGCTCTATCAGGAAATTTGTAACGCTTTGCCCGAAGCAGAATATAAAGTCTGGCATGGGCATCCTGTGTGGTTTTTAGACGGTAACCCCATCGTAGGATACAGCAAAGAGAAACGGGGATTGAGATTAATGTTTTGGAGCGGTGCAGATTTTTCCGAAAAGGGATTAGGGGTACGCGGCGGAAAATTTAAAGACGCTTCCGTTTTCTACAGCGATGTTTCGGATATTAGCACCAAAGACCTGAATCGTTGGCTTAAAAAATCAAAAGAAATTCAGTGGGACTATAAAAACATTGTTAAACGAAAAGGCGTTTTAAGGCGGCTTAAATAACAAATAAATTAAATGACAAAGACAATTGTCGCCGATGGCATTCTGCACAAAGTGCCCGATGATTTGAAAAAGGCATTGAAAAAAGATTCGGATATTCTTGAACGGTGGAACAGACTCACCCCCATTCAGCGAAACGAATGGATTTGCTGGGTTACTATCGTTAGGAAATCTGAAACGAGAACAGAACATATTCACCGTCTGCTGGTAGAATTAAAAGAAGGAAAACGGCAGCCATGTTGCTGGCCCGGCTGTCCGCACCGCAGAGCATCGGCTAAAAAATGGTTTAAAAATCTTGACATATGAAAACAACACCCGAACACGACAAGCGAATAGCTCAAATGACCTTTGCATCGGTTTATCCGCATTACGTCACAAAAGTTGTAAGCAAAGGAAGAACAAAAGAAGAATTACATCAGGTAATTGAATGGCTTACGGGCTTTGACAATAAAAAGCTGAAGGAATTAATTGATGAAAAAGCAACATTTGAAACATTCTTCGGTAAAGCAAAAATAAATTCTAACGCCAAACTTATAACAGGTGTAATTTGCGGCTATCGTATTGAAGAAATTGAAAACCCCCTTACAAAACAAGTAAGGTATCTCGATAAGTTAGTGGACGAACTGGCTAAAGGTAGAAAAATGGAAAAGATATTAAGGACAACTTAATTACGTAGCAATCTCAACCATAAACCTTAGTTTGGCAGCGAACCGGCTAACATTCTTCTCCCTTACAGGTTCACTACCTTTGTCTTCGAAAGCGAATCATGAAGCCATTTCCCGCCGATAAGAAGTATTGGCTCAAATGGTATGACTCTCGAAAATGTTCTGACTAACATCTGCTGTGTTGTCGGCTTGCCCCCTTCAAGCGTTACAACCTTTGTCTTCGTCAGCATTTTCCCGACAGTCTGTCCCAATGAATTTTCTAATCCGTAGAAATAAGTAAAAACAATCAGCATATCCAGTACCCTCATCAACCCAAGAATTGAAAATATGCTGCTCGAATAAATTACGGTGTTAAATACTACTATCAAAAATATAACAACTGCAATGTCTATTATAAGATTTAACAGTCTTTTCCCCGCATCCGCCTCAACCATCGGAGTAGTTATGCTGCCTTTTGTATCTATATATAAATTAGTCTCTTCCATAATATTCCTTTTATTATTTAGACGTATAAAATCACATTTCGTTTCATAAAAGATTTGTATTTATTCAAATATAATATATATAACAAATGACTTATCCGCAGTCTTTACAAAGGAAAATCTGCGATAATCAGTTTTCATCCGTGCTCACCCGCGTTCAAATGATTTGCTTCCTTTCTTTCCCTCTCTTTCTCGCGGGCAATAAATC
>CAZVCC010000099.1:0-2185 GCA_964626015.1 uncultured Ignavibacteriaceae bacterium | reverse complement strand
TCTAAGTACTTGCTCGGATTCTTCTCGAATTTCGCAATGCATCCCTCGCAGCAGAAATAATACTTCACACCGTCAACTACCGTTGAAACGTCTTTTGATGCTGCTTCACCCATAACCGGACACATTATTTCAGTCTTTATGTATGTCATCGGTTCTGCTTTGAATTTCTTTAGGCATCCGCCGCAGCAGAATTCATATTCTTTTCCTAAATACGTGAACTTCACCGATGCACCTTCGTGGTCAACCGGCTCGCCCGATACGGGACAGAGCTTTGCAGAGTCCGAAACCGTTCCCTGTGAGTTTCCGGTTTTTGTCGTACAGTCAGTTCCTTTTGTTGTCGTACATTCTGATTTTGTCTTTTCATCACAGCAGCTTTTTTCCTGTGCGTTTACTATTGTAGTTGCTGCGAATATTAATGCAGCGAATAATACCAAAGATAAGATTCTCATCTTCATTTTAATGGTTTTCCTTTCTTTTATTGTTATGTTTAACATTTTAAATTAATTTATAGTTTATCAAATAACAGCCTGAACCCGAGATAAAAAGACCTTCCCGCCGTTGGTCCCCAGATGTATGACGTATCGAAATACTGGCTGAAGGGATTCTGCGGGTCTATTATCGGATTCGACTGCGTGAAGTCGAATATATTCTCGACTCCTATGTATGCCTCAAAGTGTTTAAAGTTCTTTGAGAATTGTCCGTTAAGTATTGAGTACGCCTCCGATTGCGAAGGTCTCTGTAACCCAACGGGGTAATCTTTCGTTGATGGCAGCGTTTGTGTACCAAACCACTGGAAAGAAAAATTGATGTTCCAGTTTCTGTCGTAAGGACTGTAAGATACCGAAGACAGCACCCTGTGTTTCGGACTGAAGTACTGCTCAGTCTTTACACCGTTCTGGTAGTAGTACTGGTCTATCAGCTTGTAAGCTACCTTAAGGTCAAGATTGTTCAGTATCGTAAAACTTGATTCCACCTGAAATACGTTCGAAGCAGCATCATTGTTGTTAACGAACGTAACAGCAAGTGTGTTCGCATCGTAATCGGGTATTATCTTGTTGCTGAAAACCGTCCTGTAAAAATCAAAGTTAATGTTTCCCGAAACAGGACCGATATTAAAATACTGTAGCACGTCCACACCAAAGTTAACCATCTTTTCCGGATTCAGCTCCGACGGAACAAGGATGTTCCTTCCGCTTGCCAGAAGGTTCGAGTATTCGCTGAATAAGTTGATTGTTCTGAATCCCGTTCCTATCGAAGCCCGAATCACAGTCTCTTTTGTAAGCTGATGCCTTATCAGAAGTCTTGGCGTTGTTACTAATCCGTATTTGTTGTGTGCGTCAAGCCTCAACCCCGCAATAAACGATGTTTCTATCGGCTCTGCGTCGTAAGAGGCTTCCGTAAACACACCCGGTACGGATTCAAGCTTGTCGTATGTTCCCGCGTATGTCTTGGGCACTGCCTGCAGAAAGTTTATGTTCTCTACTATGTTCTCGTATTTATAAGAAGCACCCGCTCTTAGGTATCCCTTCTTAATAACGGGAAATTCAAAGATTGCGTTTGTATAGAAATTTTTCTGCTCTGCATTGTACTTTGTAACACCGTAGTATGATTCCTGATTAAAGAAAAGCCCCGATGCGAAGAACTTTAGCTGCGATTCTTCCCCCGTCTTCTGGCTTATTCTTAAATAGGCATCCCCGTTCTGTATGTCAACCGTTTGCCCGTAAACATTGCTCGACCCTTTATCCGTATCGAAGTTGTAGTTTGTCTGTCCGCCTATTCTCTTCTCATCAAGATACTTAATCCCTATAGTTACATTAGTATTATCATCTTCTTCATCCGCACCGTGCACCCATTTGTTGTAAAACATATAGCGTGTCGTCAGCGGTGCATCAAGAAATGAATCGTTGTTCTCGTCCATTCTTTTCGGCTCCTGTACAGTCTGGAACGAAACTATAGTGTTCCAGTTGTTTAGTTTTGCGGTTGTATTTATGTTCATCTGCTTCTCTAACATGCTGTTCATAAACCCGTTCAGCATAAACCTGTCCGATGTACCATAGTCTTTCAGTAACACGTTCATTATCCCGCTGATTGATTCATATCCCTGCATCACCGAATTAGAGCCCTTCGATATCATTATTTTATCTATTAATGTACCGGGCATGCTCGTTACACCATACTTAGTCAC
>CAZVCC010000098.1:0-6596 GCA_964626015.1 uncultured Ignavibacteriaceae bacterium | reverse complement strand
TATAAGCAGAAGAAGTATAAACTTCACTCCATCCTGTAGTTGTCCATGATGAAATTGTTGATGCAGTTATGGTCTGCATCTTTACTGAAAAACCACTCATTGCAGGTGAACCTACTGTCAATATAGTAAATCCAATTTTATTTATATATCCTGCACCACCGCCGCCAGCTATAATTTCATCTGATTTGTATAAAATTTGTGTTCTTGAATCTTCGTAAAGCGTGTAGAAAGGATAACTTGTTGAGGTTGTACCCGTTCCGATACAAGCTGTAGTTTGAGAGATAATTTTGAATGACCTCGTAGTAGTTGAGTCGCAGTTATGCTGACTGGAATTATCTTGAGCCCAGATGCAATAAAATACTGAATCGTTAACATTTACATCCGAGATAACAGAATTGAACGGTGCACTGAAAATGGAACCGCTTGTGTTTATAAGTTTAAACGTCTTGATACCTCCTGCGGGTGAATTCTTATACCATTTAACCCAAACTGAATCGATTCCAATATTATCAGTAACGGTTGCAGTAATGGTTGCAGGCCATTGAGTTCTGGGTACGTCCGGAATGGTGGTATGGGAAATTACAGGTTTATTAATATCTGTAGCTGCAGTAAATGTAAAATAGTTTGTAGGAGCTCCGCCTGGCAGATATGTAACTCTGTTCATTGCATCCTGAGTCCTGATGAAATATCTATAAGTTGATGATGCACCATTTCCCGTTATGTTTGCAGTCCAATTATTACCGCCTGTGTTTGTCATAGTAATACTATCGTAAGTTGTTGTTCTTGACCAGAAAAGTTTGGTACCTGTAATAGCACTACCTGAAGGACTGACAGTACAATTGACGATGTATGGTCCTGTAAGATTTTCAGTGTTAGAAAGCGGTGTGTGTGCTATTGAAGGTCCATAGGATAATTGATAAATAGAGGGATCTCCCATACAATTGTACATTTCTATGTATCTCTGCATCATACCTGTAAGACTACCGAAATACTGAACCAAAAGAATTTTACCTCTTACAAAATTCTCGGCGGTTTTCTTCAGGTTTTCAGTGAATAGAGCTCTACCGATTCTTCTTTCAAGAATATCATCTTCATCCCAGTAAGAATTGACTGATGAACCCCAGAAAATTGAACCTGCTTTCGGGCTTCTAATCCATGTTTCAGCAAAACATTCACCTGAGATATGATAAGAACCAGTAATGCAGGCAAATGAATAAACAAATGGAAAAATAGTATTATTCAATGCATTGACATTTGACTGCGAGAATGAGGGTCCGTCTGCCCACGATGTTTCAGAACCGTGACCGGAATAAATAGCGAAAACTTTTCCTGAGTCAATTGACTGCGAAACCTGTGAAGTAGTGGCGCCGCTGTAAGACCAGAGTTTTGTATTAACCGTAAAACCACCCGGAACAAAGAATGAATCGATTACAAAATTATGGGAGCCTTCGCTAATGGCATGATTATCCGTTGAAGCCATGAACACATTCTTTTTCCATAAGCTGTTAACTCCATTTTCCATGTAAATGGTTTTAGTGATTATGTTCCCGAGTTGTGTAAGGTTTTGAATAGGGAACCTTCCAACAAATGCATCAACATACATATCGCTTCCCTCAAGAAGACCGTAGTTCCAGTCTGTATGGGGAGTACCTGTACCCGTACCGATGAACTCGGGAATCTTATCAATATCACCAACCATAAGTATGAATTCAGGCCTTGTGGAAATATTATTGTAGAGATTCTGTATATATGCTTTTATTGCTGTGTTCGTTGTGCCTGTTACACCCGTATTGACAACTGTAACGTTATAACCAAGTCCCTGTTTATGAGTTACAAACGGTGAAAGACCGCTTTCGTAATCAGGTGCAGTAATAATTAGATAATTGTTTGTACCTTTTGCATTCTTGAATTCATAGTTGACAAAGTTAACGTCAAAGAATCCGTCCATTGCAGGCCTCGGAGAGAAATCAAGGTTTGCTTCGTATTGCAGGTTAATCCTGAACTTACCTTGAACTGAAGCTTCCAGCTTATTTGAAGAAGGATTGTAAGCAAAAGGATATATTGTCACCATAACGCCCTTTGCTCCGGCAATAACAAAAGGTTCAGATATTGTTACAAATGGACCGTCTGAACTGCCTTTTGTGCTGTAATAAGCTCTGTCGATTGTAAATGGTCTATCTTCGAGCTTTTGGGTTTTTTCCCAAGGCATTTGAGTTGGGTAAATTAAAGAACTCAGCTCTATTGTACTTTTGTTTCTGCTGATAATATTTATTCCCGGTGATGATTCATTCTTGCTGATTAAAAGAAAGAAAGAAATCTGGGGCAGTTTAGGTTGTCCTACCTGCGAAGTAATCCCGTACTCGGGAATATCGAGAGATGTAAATGTTTCATTGCCGCCTTTGATTTCAGAAATCATGTACTGCGGTAAAGAATACTCAACGATGTAGCTGTTACCGTCTTTAATTAATTTAACACCCTTTGGATATTCTTTTGAATAAGCAAAAGAAGCAAACAATAATATAAAAAGCGGGAAAATTAAAAACTTAATAAATTTGTTCATAAAGAAATGTTTTTAGATTTGGAAATCCTATTGATTAAAATATAAAAGATATAAAGATTATTCAACTTTTAGCTTTTCATTAACAATATGAGATAATATGATTACCCCGGGAAATTTATCTATAAAATTAATAATTTCAATATTGATATTCTATTCAAAAATGAACCCCTGAGAGCTTTAAATTATTATGATAGCGCGAAAATTAATGACAAATATAAAGGGTGCCGAATAAATTCAGCACCCTTGGAATCAAGAGTTTAATAATCTTATTTTATTAACATCATTCTCTTTATGTCTGTGAATTCATTTGCCTGTAGTCTGTAGAAATAAACACCGCTTGAGAAATCTGAAGCGTTAAAATCGACAGTATAGCTTCCCGGAGTTTTAACTTCATTCACGAGTGTTCTTACTTCTCTGCCGAGTACGTCGTAAATTTTGAGAGTTACTAATCCCTGTTTAGGCAAATCGAAGTTAATCTTTGTTGAAGGATTAAACGGATTTGGATAATTTTGGCTTAATGTATAAACCTTCGGTATTGATGTACCGACCGGGTTTACACCGACTGCTGTGTTAAACATAAAAGTTACATTCGGACGAGTAGCAGCCGTGGATGTAGCAGTCAGATTACATCCAACTCCGCCGTCAACATGGTTGTGTACGACAGTACCTGTCTGTGAAGTCCCTGCGACTGTCGTATTTGCAGACCATGAAGAATTATCAAAACATATTTCGATAAGCAGATTGCCTGTGGCGTTGTAATAATAAGGTGTGGCAAGGTCGATATACTGAATCCCGGTACCGGCAGGGATGTATGAAGTAGATGTATAAACTTCTGTCCATCCTGTTGTTGTCCATGTGGAAATTGTAGAAGCGGAAATGGTCTGCATCTTTACTGAGAAACCGCTCATTGCAGGTGAGCCGAGAGTTAATATTGTAAATCCAATTTTATTAATGAATCCAGGAGAACCGCCTCCTGCAAGATACTCTGAAGATTTATAAAGTATTTGTGTTCTTGAGTCTTCGTAAAGAGTATAGAATGGATAGCTGGTCGAAGTTGTTCCTGTTCCGATTATTGACCAGTTCTGTCCGACAGTAACATCAAATGAATCAATGCATGTTATTACACCGCCTGCCGCATAAGATTTTAATACAAACTTGGCTAATGTACCTATAGGTATTGTAGGTATTGCTGAAACATTAAATTGCTTCCTAAGTGAGTCATTGCAGTTAATCAAACCGTAATGTAAGCTGTCGCCTGCAATCGTAACGCCGGAAGTAAGTGAGAACAATCTGGCGCATACATTTGAAGCATTCGAAGAACCTCTGTTAAGTATAGGTATATTAAATTTTACCGTTTCACCCGGGTCGAATCTGCCGTTATTATTCCCTGTTGAATCAATAATTGTGAGCGATCCCATTCTGATAATAGGTGAATGTGCTGTTATGCTGAAGTTACTTGTCCAACTTGTTGAACTGCCTGTTGCAGTTACTGTAAAGTCGATACTTCTTCCGTCTGGAATATTGTTGGCTACTGTGTATGTAAATGCATCGGTCTTAAGCATTGATGTATTTGCTGAAATATCGCCGTAAGTTTCTGTTGAGTCCGTCATTGTAATGAACGGGTCGTTTTCCGTAACTTTTACCGTTACGCCTGTGGCTGTCGCCGAACCGACGTTTTTAACTCTGAGAGAGAGTTTATTCGTTTCACCGTAGTCCATTAATCCGTTACCGTTCCCGAGAGGAGATGCGTCATTGATAGCAACAGAGTCTTTAATAACGTAAGGACCCGACGGAGGAATAACTTGAACGTTAGATTCATACCTGTAGTAGTTTTGTTTTGTCACTACTACTTTTAAAAATTGTCCCGGTACCTGAGTACCCGGAATTGTTAAGGATACCGGCGAACCAGTTCCGGTAGCAGTACCAAGCACACTTGTATCCTGAGAGATAGCTATGAATGAACCTGCATTTGCAGTAACGCTGAAAGTGTTAACACCAGAAAGAACAACGTTAGCATGGTTAACAACTAAGTTCTGAGGAACTTCGTAGTATAAGTTCAAAAATGCATCACCGTGCATGTGGAAAAGTCTGTATGTTACAAGTTTATTGCTTGTGTTGTACGGCCATGATGACTGCTGCAGAAAATATTTTCCTGCTGCCATGCCGAATGCCGGTTTAACGTCTCTTGAAGGAGGAGTTGTACCGTAACCGGGCATGAAGTTCGGCCACATGTTGTCATACATACCCCAGCAGTATGTATCATTAACGAATGAGTATGATACTTCGGCAGGACATACCAAGCCGAGTGCACCGGAGTTCTGATTGTTGTATTTATATCTGTAAAAAACTTCAACAAAAGAGCCGTTGGCAGGGCATCCAGACGGATTGTGGTAAGCACCAGTCTGACAGTTAATTGAATATATGAAGGTTAAGTCTGTATTGGTTAATCCGCTTGCGTTTGATGTCGTGTAAGATGGTTCACCCCAGCCTGTGTACATGCCGTGGTCTCTGTGCTGTAAAAGGAAGGAACCCTGGTTAATAGCATTGTTAACCATAGCAGCTGTACCGCCGTCCCATCCACCGAGAGAATCCGGTGTCATAGGAATGTATTTAAGACTTCCGGCTGTTCCGAAATAATTTATAACTGTTGCAGTGTTTGTAGCAGTTGACCACGATGTACCCGGTGTTCCTGAGTATATTTTATTTATTCTTGTTGGAGTCTTACCAATGCTTTTAAAGAAACCGCCCAGTACTTCCGAGCAAATTTGGAACCATCTTTCAGTCTGCCATCCCAATGCAGTAATTGGCTTGCTGTAAAAGTTTGGATTTGTCGGGGGATTCTTTTCGTAGTTAATATTCTTAGTAATAAGAGTCTGTAGTTCTGTGTCATTGTTTCCAATGATTCTTGAAAATACAATTTCCGGCATTTCATCGTTGTTGACGTCAGCATAATAGTTATCAGAAGCAAAGTCAGGATAACCTGAATCGGGCTGCAGTTTCGAAATTATTCCCGTATTGCCCGAAGGGTCAGTGCTGTAATCTGCCATTAAACAAACAGCAACGGGTTTAATAGGCCAGTTGTTGTAAGCATTTGTAACCCATGCTTTGATTCCTTCAACATTGTTGCCGCCTATCTGAGCTAATGTAAAAACACCTGTTTTAATTCCTTGTGCCGTTCTGAATTTTCTGAGCGTATCAGCCCATGGGGCATAGACCGGATTGTTAGGAATAATAATA
Source organism: uncultured Ignavibacteriaceae bacterium (assembly GCA_964626015.1). GTDB lineage: Bacteria > Bacteroidota > Ignavibacteria > Tepidaquicellales > Tepidaquicellaceae > CAIKZJ01. The sequence goes on along the minus strand of CAZVCC010000098.1, from coordinate 799 downwards.
ACATATTCGTATCCGTATGCATCCATCATATTTCTATGCATCTGAGAGAAATCAATCTTTGGCAAAGAAGAATAATTTGCTATTGCATCGCTAAGGATTGGTTCCCACCATCTGTTTCTGTAAGAATCGTTTCCAAAGTGTCCGTTGCCGCCAACGAAATTAACTTCTACCTGAATATCTTTGTAAACAGTTAATTCTTTGGTTGAAGGATTATACTGGAAAGGAGTAATTCCAAGCATTACAACATCGACACCGCGTATTTGCTGCCTTTCTGAAAGAATTACAGGCGACTCCGGATAAAGACCACTTTTACCGTAAACACTGAAATCCTTATTGTATTTCAGAGGGGTTGGGTCGTCGTCTTTTGGGATAACGGGTGCGGGTGCAATGTCAACATTCTTTATCACTTCTGTTCTTACGGAAACGATTCTGTATGTTGCAACAGCGCCCTGCGGAATTGCAATGTATCTGCCTGTACCCGCAAGGTCGGGTTTTCCTGCATCATTAGGAAGGAAAACACCCTCTATCTTTGCAGCTTTTAACGTTGAACCATTAACATCAACGTCTTCCAAATAAAGTTTTGTAACGGAAAAATTTACACCGACACCTGTAGATTTCTGAGATGTTAATGTAAATCCGTTTGGTCCCCAGTTACCTGAATAGCTTATTTGCTGTGCATCTACTGAACTGTAAGATAACAGCAATATGATAAAAAGGGAAATAAAAGAAATAAGAGGTTTAAATTTTTTCATATAAGTATAAATTTAAAATTGATAAGAATTTTAATGCTCGGAGAGAG
>CAZVCC010000097.1:0-6846 GCA_964626015.1 uncultured Ignavibacteriaceae bacterium | reverse complement strand
TCTTCTCCTTTGTCACAGTTTTTGAATTGTAACTATACTGCCTTTAAGTTAATTTATTTGTTATTTATACTAAAAAGTTGTTGAATAATCTGCATTTTAGCAGATAAACTATGGCAAAATCTATTATTGGCATTTTAACGGTGTTCTTTTCCTTTTTTCTGATTGCGGAGTTGTATCCGCAAGTTGATACCCATGGTTTGCCTAAGAATAACTTTGCGCTGTTTTCGGAACTTTCTTTAACAGGACTTGATGAGTTGCAGGATGTTGTGACAGTTCTCGGAAAAGAAAAGATCTTTAAAATCAGCATTGATGAAAAGTCAGAAGAAGCAGAATTCCTAATTAACAACGTAAAACAAAAATTCTCTTCATATAACTTTATATATGAAAAAGATGACGGTTTTGACTATAATGTCATCTTCAGCAGCATTAAGTTTTCTGTTTCTTATTCAGACCTAAAAGCTGATAAAATTATAGGAGATGAAATGTTTGTGCGTGATTTATCATCGGCTTTTAAGTTTTCCGTTTTGAATTCAGGTAACGGGCAGCAGTTAGTTTCGAAAACTTACAGGGATAAAGTAAAAACTGAGTACTATGATTACATTCAGGAAAACAGTTTTGGCTTTATGAAATCAGGTCTGCCGGATAAACCTTTTTTAAAGAAGGTTTTAGTGCCTGCTATCATTGTTGCCGTATCAGCAATTGCAGCAATTTTATTTTTTACAATTAGAAGCAAATAAAATTAACATATTAATGAAATATTATCTTTTATTAACCGTTGTGATTCTTTCTTTCCTTGCAGTAGGTTGCTCGGGCTCGGGTACTTCGGATATAACCAAAATCGACGACCCCGAAAAAGCTTTCGCCGTCGCGATGAATAATTACAACAACAAAGATTATGTAGATGCCATTGAAGATTTTTCACTCATGAAGGTTAAGTTTTCCGGCACGAGTGTCAGCGACAAGGTTCAGTATTATCTGGCTCTGAGCTACTTAAAACAGGAAGAGTATATTCTTGCAGCTTATGAATTCGAATATCTTCTGAAAAATTACACAACAAGCCCGCTGGCTGTTGACGGAAGATATAGGCTTGCTTTGTGCTATTACGGTATGTCCCCTAAGTATTCTCTAGACCAGACGTATACGTATCAGGCTATTATGGAATTGAAAAACTTTCTCGAGTTATATCCAGCAGATAAAAACGCTCCCGAAGCTGAAAAGAAAATTCGTGAGCTGCGCAACAAACTTGCTTACAAGGAAATTAAAGCAGCTGAACTATACTCAACTTTGGGTGATTATAGGGCTGCAACGATATACTATGAAAATGTTGTTAACGAATATTTTGATACAGACTATGCCGATGACGCTCTTTACGGAAAAATTGTTACACTCATTGTAAGGAAAAAACCGGCAGATGCTAAAACTGAAATCGAAAGGTTTGAAACCCGGTTTCCTAAAAGTCCTTTTCTGCCGAAAGTTAAATCAATTAAAAGTACATTGCCGAAATAATTATGAAATCTAAATTTGTAAGTGAGTCTCAGGTTCAGATGGTCGAACTCGTTCTTCCGAACGATACCAATATGCTCGGCAATCTGCTTGGCGGTAAACTTATGCACTGGATTGATATCGCAGCTGCACTTGCCGCCTCAAGACACTGTAATAATATTGCCGTTACAGCTGCCGTAGATAACCTTCAGTTTCATAAGCCGATTAAACTTGGCGATATCGTTCGGCTTAAAGCTTCTGTAAATAGAGCGTTTAAAACTTCTATGGAAGTTGGTGTCAAAGTTGAAGTCGAAAACATTAAGTTTGGTGAGGTGTTCCACTCAAATAGTGCCTATTTAACCTTTGTGAATGTGGATAGAGAATCGGGAAGACCGATTCCTGTTCCGGAAATTATTCCCGAATCCGATGAGGAAAAAAGAAGATTTGAACATGCTAAGAAAAGACGCGACCAGAGAGTTCAGGAACAATCAGGTTTCATTCAGTAAATTATATACTTATGTCCGGAGTTTTTCTAAAAACTGTTGATCTCGAGAAAAGTTTTCTGAATAAAGTTATATTCAGAAATGTTAACCTTGACCTTAAATCAGGGGATTCTCTCGCCGTTACCGGACGAAACGGTTCTGGTAAATCTACCCTTCTCAAAGTTATAGCAAACCTTATTAAACCGAATAGGGGAGAAGTTGTAGTTAGCTTTGATTCAGGTGTGGTTCCTGCCGAAAAAGTTCACAACTGTTTTGGAATGATCGCCCCTTATCTTAATCTTTATGATGAACTTACTGCTCTTGAAAATCTTGAATTCTTTTACGACCTTAAATGCGGTAACCGTCCCGATTCAGATAAAAAGGAACATCTGAAATATCTGCTCAACAGAATCAATCTTTTCAGCCGAAGGAATGATGAGATTAAGAATTTTTCTTCAGGTATGAAACAAAGGATTAAGCTTGCATTTGCGATTATTAACAATCCCGAAATTCTCTTAATGGATGAGCCCCGCACTAATCTCGATAGCGAGGGTATTGACTTGGTCTATAAAATTGCGGATGAACATAAAGAAAACGGTATTCTAATTCTCGCAACAAACGAATCCGAGGATACAAAGCTTTGCTCGGATGTAATTTCAATTGAAAATTTTAAAACTGATGTCCCGAAGTAGATGAGCGAAAATAATTCTGCATATAACAATAAAAGTGCTTCGAAACTTGAAGATTACGACCTGATTCAAAGTGCTATGAAAGGTAATCAGGCTTCTTATGACCGCCTGATGAAGAAATACTACAGACTTGTTTCTAACCTTATTAACCGTATGATTTATAATAAAGATGACGTTGAAGACCTTGCACAGGAAGCTTTCATCAAAGCTTTTAATTCTCTCGATAAATTCGACCACCAGTTTGCCTTTTCAACGTGGTTGTATAAAATAGCTTCTAATAACTGCATTGATTATCTCAGAAAAAAGAAACTCAGTACTGTTTCTATCGATAAAGAAATTGACAGTGAGGACGATGACCTTAGGTTTGAAATCCCCGATAACGATTATAAACCCGACAGGGGAATCCTCGAACGCGAAAAGCAGAAAATATTACTCGACGCTATAAACAGCCTGCCCGAAAAGTATAAGACTGTTATTGTTCTGAGACATCAGGAAGATATGGAATATGAGGAGATTGCTTCTAAGCTTGACCTCCCGCTGGGTACCGTAAAAGCACATATATTCAGAGGTCGCGAGTTGTTAAATAAATTTCTTAAAGATAAAATTCATCATTTCTAAGAATATGAAGCGGCATGAAACACCTTTAATGAGGCAATACCGTCAGGTTAAAGAAAAATATCCTGATATGATTCTGTTGTTTCGTATGGGTGATTTCTTTGAAACCTTCGAAGATGATGCCGTCACAGCCTCCAAAGTTCTCGGTATTACTCTTACTAAACGCTCTAACGGAGGTGCTTCAGACGTTCCGCTTGCGGGTTTTCCTCATCATGCTCTCGATAATTATCTTCCCAAACTCGTTAAAGCCGGCTTTAGAGTTGCGGTTTGTGAACAGCTCGAAGACCCTAAGTTTGCAAAGGGTATCGTCAAACGCGATGTTGTTGAAGTAGTTACACCCGGCGCCAATTTTTCCGATAAGCTTCTAAACCATAAGTCAAACAATTTTCTTGCCGCTGTTTATCTGAAAGATAAAATCTGCGGTCTCGCTTTCTGCGATGTCTCAACAGGTGAGTTTGCCGCTACTGAAGTGCTTGAAAAAAATCTTCTTGAACAGATTGAAACTATTAATCCAGCCGAAATTCTGATTCCCAAAAAGAATAAAGAAGCCGTTTTTAAACTTCTTAACATAAACACCGGTCCTCTTTACGACGGTGAAGCTCCTAAGTACACTATAACGAAGGTTGATGATTGGGTGTTTAATCTCGATTATGCAAACGAACTTCTTACAAACCAGTTCGGTACTCAATCTCTCAAAGGTTTCGGTATTGACGATATGAAAGAAGGTGTCATTGCAGCGGGCTGTGTTATGAACTATCTCAACGAGACGCAGAAAAGTAAGCTCGAGCATATCAAAAAGATTTACAAATATAATTATACTGATTATATAATTCTCGACCCTTCCACGAAGCGCAACCTTGAAATCACTGCATCTATAAGTGAAGGCGGCAGGGAAGGTACTCTTATCTCTATTCTCGATAGGACTCAAACCCCTATGGGCGGACGTCTTTTGAAAAAGTGGGTCTCGCGTCCCCTGAAACGAAAAGAACAGATTGAAAAACGTCTCAATGCTGTAAAGGATTTCTTCGATAATAAAGCTTTAAGAAAATCTGTTATCGAAAACCTCAAGTCTATTGCAGACCTTGAACGTCTCCTATCTAAAGTCGCAACAGGCAAGGCAGTTCCCCGGGATATTATCCAGCTTAAAATATCTCTTAAGAATGTTACCGCTGTTAAAAAACTTCTCAGTGATTTTAAGTCTGATTCTGTCATCGCTTTAAAAAATGCTCTAATTGAATGTAAGGAGCTAATAAACGAAATTGAAACTGTTGTAAATGAAAACTTTCTATCCGGTAGCGATAATTACGGTGTAATAAATAAGGGATACAACAAAGAGCTCGATGAAATTAAAGAGATTCATATAAATGGAAAAACATGGATTGAAAATTTTCAGAGCAAAGAGCGAAAAAGCACAGGTATAAGCTCCCTTAAGGTTGATTATAACAAAGTGTTCGGATATTATATAGATGTCACAAAAGCTAACCTCGATAAAGTACCTCCTTCCTATATACGCAAGCAAACCCTCGTTAACAATGAAAGGTTTATAACAGAAGAGCTGAAAGTTTACGAAGATAAAATCTTCAACGCCGAGGAGAAAATTGTTAATATAGAAAACAAAATATTTCAGGAGCTTCGTGAGTTTATTCTTAAGTTTACCGATAGCATTCAGAAAAATGCTTTGTTAATCGCAACAGTAGATACGCTCATCAGTTTTGCTGAAGTTTCCGAATTGTACAACTACATCATGCCGGAAATCTACGATAACGAAGAACTTGAAATTATTGAAGGCAGGCATCCCGTTATCGAACAGCTCCTCTCGGCAGGGGAGAAGTATATTCCCAACGACACAAAGGTCGATACTGTAAACAACCAGATTCTTATCCTCACTGGTCCCAACATGAGCGGTAAGTCAAGCTACCTGCGACAGACTGGGCTTATTGTTCTTCTTGCTCAGATAGGTTGTTTTGTTCCCGCTAAGTCAGCTAAGATTGGTATCGTTGATAAAATTTTCACACGAGTCGGTGCTTCCGATAATATAGCAAAAGGTGAAAGTACATTCCTCGTTGAAATGCATGAAGCAGCTAACATCCTCAATAATGCAACAGGCAAAAGCCTCCTTCTCCTCGATGAAATCGGACGCGGTACAAGCACTTACGACGGAATCTCTATTGCATGGGCTATAACGGAATATCTTCACGAGAATCCCGTCATTCGTGCTAAGACACTCTTTGCAACGCATTACCATGAACTTAATTCCCTCGCCGAAAACTACGACCGTATAAAGAACTACCGCGTCGAAGTCCGTGAATACGGCGATAAGGTTATCTTCCTCAGAAAAATTACCGAAGGTACCGCCGACCACAGCTACGGTATTCAGGTTGCACAAATGGCAGGTCTTCCCGAATCCGTTACTAAACGTGCAAAGGAAATCCTTAAATCATTCGAAGATAAAAAGTACCGTAAAACACATAAGGACGATATACAGATTAGTCTCTTTGAAGTTACAAAAGATACCGTCCTTAAAAATAAACTTAAAGATATTGATATTAACACAATCTCTCCCCTTGAAGCACTTAATTTGCTCAAGGGTCTTAAAGACGAACTTTGAATTTAAAAACTTAAACCGGCAAAAATGAACAACCTCATACTTACTGAAGTAAATGATAATATCGGGATTATTACCTTCAATAATCCTTCTAAAAAGAATGCAATGAATTCAGAATTGCTTCTGCGGATTGTATCGGCTTTACAGGAATTTGAATCTCAGCAAGTACGTGCCGTTATCATTCGTGCTGAAAAGAATGCAAAAGTTTGGTCAGCCGGTCACGACATAGATGAGCTTCCCTTAAACGGTATCGACCCTCTCGGACAGGAAAAACCGCTCGAACAGGCTTTGAATGCTATCCAGATTTTTCCCGCTCCCGTTATAGCAATGGTTGAAGGAAGCGTCTGGGGAGGTGCTTGCGACCTCGCTATTACATGCGATATGGTTATTGGTTCTCCCGATTGTACTTTCGCAATCACACCCGCTAAGATTGGCGTACCCTACAACGCAAGCGGTATTCTTCATTTTATAAACCGTCTTGGCTTGAGCCATGCAAAGGAAATGTTTTTCACTGGCTCTCCGATTGATTCTGAAACAGCTCTTCACTTCGGTATCGTAAACCATATTGTTGAAAACGATAAGATTGATGACTTTACATTCAACCTTGCAAAGAAAATATCATACAATTCTCCGCTTTCTATAAGCGTTATCAAAGAGCAGTTCAGAATTCTTACAAACGCTCATCCCATTACTCCAAACGCTTTTGAACACATAGAATCCCTCAGACGAAAAGTGTACTGTAGCGAAGACTATCTCGAAGGCATTAAATCCTTCAAAGAAAAACGCCGTCCCTCGTTCAAAGGAAAATAAAATAATAATACATAATACTATTTGATTATTAATTATTTGAGATAAACCATCTTCTTCACAGCAATAAAATCTTTTCCGTCGTTTACAAGTATTCTTGCGAAATATATTCCGCTTGCCATGTTCGAGCCGTTGAACTCGGTAATGTATTTTCCTGCTGAACGGA
>CAZVCC010000096.1:0-6851 GCA_964626015.1 uncultured Ignavibacteriaceae bacterium | reverse complement strand
AATAATTTATTGCAAAAATATCACCACCAAAGCACCAAATGAAAGAAGAATAAAATCTTTCACCACTAAGGCACTAAGGTCACTAAGATATTATTATTAAAAGAACTTATATATTTATTACTATAAATAAGAGCACTAAGAAAAACAATTAATCACTGTTTTAATCTTTATGCTTCGTTTAATACACTCATTTCTTCTGGTGTTCTTTCTCTCATGTACAATGCGCCTGCAAAACATTTCTGGGCGCAGATTGAGCAACCTATGCATTTTGATGCATCGGTAACAGGGATTTTTCTGCTGTCGAGTTCTATTGCAAGGTACGGACAGCGTTCGCAGTTACCGCAATGCTCGCAAAGTTCTTTGTTGACAGCTGATATTTTCTTAACAGGTGTAAGTTCCATGAATCCTGTGATAGGATTCGGGAATGCGTAACCGATAAGCTCGTTGACAGAGTTTAATCCGCGCTCTTTAAGCAGATAACTAAGTCCTGAGTTTAAGTCGTTTATTATTCCGTAACCATATTTCATAACTATTGTGCAGAACTGTACCGTCTTTGCGCCAAGTGCGAGAAAGTCAGCCGCTGCTTTATAGTCCATTGGTCCTCCGTTACCCGAGACTGTTATACCGTGACGCGCAACATTTGCAAGAGTAAGATTGCTGATTGGAATAACGCCTTCGCCCGAAAGTCCGACAACTACGCCTTCTTCCCAGTTTTCCTTGCTGCCTTTTCTGAATGAAAGAGCAGGGAAAGTGTTGGCAAGAGTAACGCCTGCTTTTTTATCAGGGTGTCTATCAAACACTTCTTTGATTGCAGACATGATTGGATAGATTGATGTAACTGCTGCAGTAAGCTTGAACAGTTTTGGTATTTCGGGATTGCTTATCTGCATCACCCAGTCAATAATCTTTGCAGTGAGCTCTGCATCCTGCGAAACAATATCGCCTTTGGTACCGTCGCCGCCCTGAGGACAGGAGAGGCTGTACTCAATACCCATGACTCCTGAAGATTCAAGCTTCGTTGTATTCGACTGCCACACTTTCATGTCGGCTTCGTCATTGCCTGTTACGGGTCCGCCAGTTGAAGCAAGAGTAAGCCTGTCGGGATATTCAGCGACAAGTTTTTTAATTTCTTCGCATACTCGATTAAGCGGATGACCAGAGACGTTATCACAATTTCCGTAAGTTGATTGCGTGACAGCGAACATGTACTCTGCGGGAATATGTATATCAACATTATCGAAAGCAGTCTTCATCACGCCGCCTGCCCACCCTGCTTCGTAAGCTTTCTTCATCTGTTCGTACCCGTCGCTCGGCGGAGCAGCGGACAGAAGGAACGGTGAAATAATTTTTCTGCCGAAGAAATCCGATTCAAGAGAAACGGGAATCAAGTCCTTGCCGGCAAGCTGTACACGGCTTTTTACATTCTTTTTAATTTTAGGTTTTGTATAATTGAATATGAAAGCATCAACCTGAGCGGCGGTATTTTTTCCTGCAGCAACTGCTTCTACGACAGTGGTTGGTCCGTTAACCATATCGCCTGCAAAGAACAGACCTTTCTTCCTTGCCGGTTTTATTGAAGACTTACTGCCGACAGAAATTACAACAATATCAAACTTTCTTGTCTGAGGATTTGCATTTTTATCAGGTTTCATTTTTGCGGGAAGAAACTTCTCGCCTTTAGGCAATATTACTTTTGAAGTCTTTATAGATTTTATTTTCTTAACCTTGCCTTTTGAAGCACCGTTAACAGAATCAACTTTTGTTCTGCCTGTTATTTCAATACCGTATTCAAGAATAAGGTCACGCTCATGTTTTGTGAGCGGCATTTCGTCAAACTTCTCAAGGCATATCATTTCTACGTTCATTGCACCGCGCAGTTTTGCTGTCACGGCAACGTCAACGGCTATTGCACCACCGCCAACGACGGCAACGTTCATACCCTTTATGTTCAATGATTTATGGTTCTCAAGATATTCAATCCAGTGATAAGCAAAGTCTTCGCCTTTTATGTTAAGCCGGTTTTCAATATCGAGTCCCGAGCTGACAATGACTGCGTCATACTCAGCAAGAAGCTCTTCGGGCTGAACAACGTTAGCATTAAAGATGAAGTTTATATCGCCGAGCTGTTTAAGAAAATCTATATCAGAATAAAGAACGTTTTTATCGAGACGGATTTCAGGAATAAGGTTGCACATGCCTCCGGGTTTATTATCTTTTTCGAATATATCAACCTGATAACCTTTCTGTGCAAGAACTGAGCAAGCGCCGAGTCCTGCGGGACCAGAGCCGATAACTGCAATCTTCTTGCCGTTAGGAAGGGCAAGTTTAAAATCTGGCATCATATTAATTTCTTTCGCCTTCTTGATGATAGTTGCCTGAACAGGAGGAATGCTTACGGCGTTATCGAAAGTTTTATGTACGCATGCTTTCATGCAGTGGTAATCGGGGCAGACGTATCCGCAGACACCACCGAGGGGATTACTGCCCATAATAATAGCAGCTGAACGCTGAAAATCCTGAGGCAGACCTCTTTTAGCAGCCATAATGAAATCAGCGGGTGAGCAGTCGACGGGACACGCTTCTTTACAGGGTTTTTCTTCGCAGAATTCGCATCGGGAAAACTCTGACCTGAGCTGAGCATCAGTTAAGAAATTTCGCATAAATGAGTTTAATTTAAAGAAGTTACGATTATAGGATTTAACTTGAAATACAAAAAGGGAATGAATTTATAGAAATTGGCACAACAAAGATCAGATGGATTATAATGTACACTGATAATAAAATTGAACACGGATGATCGCGGATTGAGAGGATCTGCCCACGAGAAGGCAGACAGGTTTACACGGATAGAGAGGATGAATTTATTGCCCGCGGAAAAGAGAGGGAAGAGATTGCACACGGAAAGAACTGATATTTTATGATAAACACTGATTATAAAATTGAACGCGGATGATCGCGGATTGAGCTGATTTACACGGATTAAGAGCTTTGGAATATTACCCGCGGGAAAAGAGGGAAAGAGATTGCACACGGAAAGAACAGAAGGATTACGATAAAACTGATATTATATTATTAATAGTCCAGACCTGTCAGCGCCAGGCAGATACGTTTTTCTATCGAGGATTACAGATTAAATAGCTTTCGCTATTTAAAAGGAAAAATTTTTCTCGTCACTGCATGATTTCCTGCAGTGATTTTATTGAAATATATTCCGCTTGTTAGATTATTTCTTCATGTGTTTTTCCGTGTGCTCACGATGTCTGATATTCGCTTTGTAGTGTTTAGATTAATCTGCATGTGTTGTATAAACTTATGAATTTAATATTTAGAATATTATTACTAATTTGGATTAATTCTATTAGTTTGTCTCATTTATAAATTTATTCACTACAAATTTAATCACAAAAATGGAAATAGATGGAAAAGTATTTCAGGTGGATGGCGACGGTTTTTTATCAGACCCACATATCTGGAATGAAGAAGTGGCAAGATTATTTGCTAAGTATGACGGAATCGAAGAGCTAACCGAAAAACACTGGGCAATAGTAAATTTTATACGTAAAAACTGGGAAGAAAAAGGTATGGCACCAATGATTCGGTCTATTTGTCAGGTAACAGGTGTTAGGCTGAAAGAGATATATGAGTTGTTTCCCCTTGGTCCTGCACGCGGTGCATGCCGAGTTGCAGGTTTACCAAAACCTGATGGATGTGTATAGCAAAATTAAATTAATATGACTTTATATAAAGCAATTTCACTTTCAGCATTTCTGATTTGTTTTATAGTATTGAGCTTTCATTTTATAAGGCTTATAAGACTTGGCTCACCAAAAGATTATTCCAATAAAAGAGGTAACCTGAAAGCTGCAATAGGTTATTCTTTTACCGGAGCGATGAACCCGCTTATAAAAGAGTCTGCATTTTTACATTTACCGACATATACAGCGGGGCTTCTGTATCATACAGGTACTTTTGTATGTATTGCTCTTTACTTTTTGTTACTTTTAAATGTCAGTTTTGCAGATTCAATACAATGGATTTTAGTATGTTTTTTAGCTGCATCAAGCCTTAGCGGTTTGGGTATATTTGTGAAGCGAATTGCATTAAGTAAACTAAGAAATCTTTCAAATCCTGACGACTACGTATCAAATTTGATTGTTACAGGTTTTCAGATATTGACTCTTGTAGTACTTTTGGAAGAATCTTTTTCACCTTACTATTTTATATGCATCAGTTTATTGTTTTTGTATCTGCCTCTTGGAAAGCTTAAACATTCTTTGTATTTCTTTGCTGCACGATATCACCTTGGATTCTTCTATGGATGGCGGGGAATCTGGCCTTTAAAAAGCAGGGGGCATATCGAATGAAAAATTCAAATGATAAAATAGATAAAGCAACAAGGATTCTTTCCGAACAACAGGACAGTAAACTTATTTCATACCTGAACAGCTGTGTTCACTGCGGACTGTGTGCGGAGAGTTGTTTATATTATCTCGCAACAAGAGAAGAGCAATACATTCCTGCACACAAGGTAGAACTCATCTCTTCCATTTACAGGCGTTATTGTACATTTACAGGAAAACACTTTCCCGGGCTTACAGGTGCAAGGGAGTTAGATGAAAAAATGTCCGATGAAATGATTGACCAGATGTTTGGTTCGTGTACTTTATGCGGAAGATGCACGAAACATTGTTCCATAGGCATTGATATTGCCTACCTCGTAAGACAGGGAAGGGGAATGCTTTCAGCGATGGACCTTGTTCCCGCGTCACTACAATCGACAGTTAATGCTGCGATTAACTCAGGTAATAACATGTCAATTCCGACAGAAGAATTTACGGATACATTAGCATGGTTAGAAGATGAGCTGAAAGCCGAAGTGGATGACGAACAGGCTTCAATACCGCTTAATGTACCGGATGTTAACATTCTTTATACACTAAATCCGCGCGAGCCAAAATTTTTTCCGCTTTCAATTACAGCGATGGCTAAGATATTCTATGCGGCAAAAGAAAGCTGGACGCTTTCAACTGCAATGTATGATGTTACAAACTATGCTTATTTTACGTCCAACCCTGATGAGGCAAAAACAATTTCACAAAGATTATATGATGAAGTGCTTAAATTAAAAGCAAATCGTTGTGTGCTTGCTGAATGCGGTCACGGCTCAAGAGCGTTCCGCTGGGAAGGACCGAATTATATTCAAAAGGAATATTCTTTTGATGTAATCACTTCAGTTGAGTTAATTGCAGAATATATACAACAGGGGAAGATAAAACTTAATAAAGAAATAAATAAGGAAATAGTAACGCTTCACGACCCGTGCAATTTAGTGAGGGAGGGAGGCATTATCGACCAGCAGCGATACATTCTAAAACATGCAGCAAGCAGGTTTGTTGAAATGACTCCGAGCGGTACGGAAAATTTCTGCTGCGGAGGAGGCGGAGGCCAGCTTGCAATGAGTGAATACAATGAGAGGAGAATGAAAATTGCCGAAATAAAAGCAGACCAGATACGTAAAACAGGAGCATCAGTTGTTGTAACGCCTTGTCATAATTGTGTTGACCAGCTGATGCAGATTGACAATAAGTTTAAGCTTGGGGTGCAGGTAAAAACCCTTTCTGAAATTGTTGCTGACGCAATTGTTCTTGAAAAATAAAGAATTACTACATAAATCATATAAGAAACTAAACTAATATTATGAACGAAATAATATATCTCGATAATTCTGCAACAACATATCCCAAACCTGAAAGTGTGTATAAATTCATGGATAGTTTTTACAGGGAAAATGGAGTCAGCCCCGGAAGGTCAGGATTTGACGATGCCATTAAAGCTGAAGAGATGGTAATGGGCACACGAAAACTATTGACTGAATTCTTTAATGCCGGAGGCGATGTAAACAGGTTAACATTCAGTTATAACGCAAGTGATTCCCTAAATATGATAATTCAGGGATTAGTAATGCAGGGAGACCACGTCATAACAACAATGCTTGAACATAATTCTGTCCTGCGTCCTTTACATCATCTGGAAATGAACGGACTCATACAGGTTACTCACATAACGTTCGATGAACAGGGATATATTAATCCAGATGATATTAAGAAAGCATTACGCAATAACACGAAGATGGCAGTTATAAATCACTGCTCGAATGTTATCGGAACGATACAGCCGATTGCAGAAATTGGTAAGATATGCAAAGAAGCCGGTGTATTACTGGTAGTAGATACGACTCAAAGTGCTGGTGCCGTACCAATCGACATGCAGGCAATGGGAATTGACGTTGTAGTATTTACAGGTCATAAATGTCTTATGGGTCCTACGGGTATCGGCGGTTCATACGTTATGGACAATGTACCAGTGAAATATACACGGTATGGAGGAACAGGTGTCCGTTCAGCACAGAAGACACATCTTGAAGAATTTCCATACCGTCTTGAGTGCGGTACACTAAACCTTCTCGGTGTAGCAGGATTGAATGCAGGAGTAAAATGGATTCTTTCGAACGGTATAGAAAACATTCATAACAAAGAAATGGAATTGTGGAATAAACTGAGGAACGGGATTCAGAATGTAGAAAATGTTATAACATACTGTGCAGATGGTAATGAAAATCGTAATCCTGTACTATGTTTTAACGTAAAGGGTTTTGAAGCAGGGGATGTCGGTACAATACTTGATGTTGACTATAATATTGCCTGCCGTACGGGTTTACAATGTGCGCCGAATGTTCATACAGTTTTAGGAACTGATAAAATCCACGGCACTGTCCGTTTAAGTATCGGTCCTTTTAATACTGAAGAACAAATCGATATAGCCATTAATGCCGTAAAAGAGATAGCTGAATT
>CAZVCC010000095.1:0-6989 GCA_964626015.1 uncultured Ignavibacteriaceae bacterium | reverse complement strand
ACTTGACATACCTTGCACTTGTGACTCTTGATGATAGCGGTAACGCAATTCATTTTTCTGAAAGCTTTACATCGTAATATTTAATTAAATCAATCGATTGATTATGAAATGCAGAAATAAAACAACAGCAAAGGTAAAGGAAAGCGTGTATCAATTAAAGAAATCGGTTTATCAACCGAAAATCCTCCATTATAAAATGGCAGATGCATGTCTCCTCCTTTACCTCGCATTATCCAAAATCAGCATATTCTCAGGGGGACTGATCATCCCCCTGCATTAATTTAAAATATTATGAATACTAACAACTATCAACTAACAACAAACAACAAACAACAAACAACTAACAACTATAACAAAATGGCACAAATTATATTAAACCCATTACTCGGTAGAATTTCAGGCAGAGTCGGTGACTTTGTCTTCAAGACCATAAACGGAAAAACATTCATGTACTTCAGACCAAAGTCTAAAAAGAAACAGCGTAAATCAAACTCCGATGAATATCAAAAAAGACCCAATACTCCGTTCAGTAACATCTTCAAAAAGCCAAAGGGATCAAAACAAACAAATGACTCATAACAAATTCTCATTCTCAATTTTGTCATCCCCGTTCGTTTTAGGCGGGGATCTCATCCTTACATCTTTTCATATTTTTTTCCTCACTTACTCACTTTCTCACTACTCTTCCACACTGCTCTTCCTCAACCTTGGAAGGTCGAGTTACCCTAAGAGCAGAGCTGTTATTCCAGGAACATTTTCTTATCACATTGTGTATTAATATTACAGTTTATAAACTAAAAATATTTAATTAAAATGAGAAATATGATAGGAAAACTTAAAAGCGTTATTGCATCATTTCTTCTGATTGGTGCATTAGCATTCGTTTCAGGCTGCAGTGAAACTACAACTTCTACCCCATTTGACAATGCAGACTTAAGTTCGTTCAGCACAAGCTCGGTTACGGATTTAGCCGATTCTCTCAGAATAGACACTGTTAAGGTTTATTTGAAAGATATTAAGCTTAATGCTGCGGGCTCGAACGATTCGTCTAACTTTAAAACGGGTCCCTTTGTGCTGTTCCTGAATTTATCAAGTAACGTGAATTTAATGACTACAACACAAATTCCTGCGGGGAATTATGACAAGATTAAATTCGAGATTCACAAAATCGAAGACAGCGAAACTCCTATTGACCCGGAATTCGTCGACGCTAACGGCAGGTATTCGACTATTGTTAAGGGTTACTTTAATGGTTCGTACTTCGTGTTTAAGTCGTCAGCTTCTGCTCACCAGAAATTAAACTTCCCGACGAGCATTTCAATGAGCAGTGCATCTAAGACTAATATAACTCTGAAAGCAGAACCTTATAAATGGTTTTATAAGAGCGGTGTTTTGATGAACCCATCCGACCCTGCTAACATGAATGATATTTCTAACAACATCAAGAATAACATTAACGATAATATCAAAGCTTTCAGGGATAACGACAGAAACGGAATTCCGGATTAGTTTTAATTGATTTGACGGATGATTTTCGTGATGTACAATGAATAAAATACAATAATCGTTAATTTATTCAAACGATTAAATCTAAAACATGTCTAAAGGCTTTCGTCAAAATATATCTTGGCTAAAGCCTTTTTTATCCCTCAACCTTGCATTTTTATTTAATTGTCATCCCCTCATGTGCGTTCTTTGCATCCCGACGCGTCGGGATATTAGGAGGGGATCTCACCTCGTTTTTGTTTCTCCTCTATAACAGTGTGTGTGAGCGGAGATGACAGTATGTGTGCGAGTCGAAGATTCTCAGAGGCGAATGGTGAAATCCTCTCTCTATTTCTAAACTATAAAATATTTTCTTATTTGCGCTCTCCGTGATTAACTCGGTGGTCTCGGTGATAGAATCTTTTCTACTTTATTTACGGATTTATATATACTTTTTCAATGTTATATTTACGTCTTTATCGACTTTAAAATTTACTGCAATTTTACGAATTTTATTAATTAATAAACTATACTTTAGATGAAATTACAAACTGATAAAACTGATATTAATCTTGAAAACCCCGACATGAAAGAAACCCGTCAGGCGTTTTCAGACGCTCTTATGGAACTTGGCAAAACAAACCCTAAAGTTGTCGTGCTCGGCGGCGATGTTTCAGGGTCTGTAAAAGTGAACTCATTCCGTGATGCTTATCCCGATAGGTTCTTTTCCGTCGGTATTGCAGAGGCTGATATGATGGGCGTTGCGGCCGGTCTGGCTGTTGCGGGAAAAATACCGATTGCTTCTGCTTACGGTGAGTTTGCCACGGGAAGACCCTTTGACCAGATTCGCCAGTCGATTGCTTACAGCGAAATGAACGTGAAGATTTGTGCCTCGCACTGCGGTATTTCGGTCGGTCCCGACGGAGCCACGCATCAGTCGCTCGAAGACGTCGGCTTGATGAGGCTTCTGCCGCACATGACGGTCGTGACTCCATGCGACTACAACCAGACTTATAAAGCTGTTATGAAATGCGTTGAGACTGAGGGTCCTTTTTACGTGAGGTTCTACAGGGATAAGACTCCGAACTTTACGAATGCAAATGAAGAGTTTGAACTCGGTAAGGCGCAGATACTTAGAGAAGGCAAGGATGTTACGCTCGTTGCGAGCGGTCTGCTTGTCTGGGAAGCCCTGAAAGCTGCAAAGGAACTCGCAAAAGACGGTATCGAAGCAAAGGTTATGAACATTCATACTATTAAACCTATTGATAAAGAGGCACTCGTGAAAGCTGCGAATGAAACGAACCTTGTGATTACATGCGAAGACCATCAGAAGCAAAGTGGGCTTTACGGTGCCGTTGCTGAAGTGCTTTCTCTGCATCGTCCCACACAGATGGACTACGTCGCTGTCGAGGATACATTCGGCGAAAGCGGAACAATGGAAGAGCTTATGCGTAAGTATAAAATAAATGATGAAGAAATCATCAGGAAAGTTAAAAAACATTTAAGGAAATAAAAAACTATGTCAACATTGAGCATTAATGCAAATTCAGTTAAGGTTAAAGTAACGGCTGCAGTCGTTGCCGTGCTTTTGTTAATCACGGGCGTAATTGCGGGCGGCGTGCTGTTTACAAAATTCTTTAAGCAGTCCCCGAATAATCTTAACACGGCTTCATTTGATAAAACACAAAAGAATGAACAGATTAGTCAGGACAGGCAAACGGCTATTACACGCGCTATCGAAAAGGTTAGCAATACAATCGTAGGTATTAACGTCGAAGAGGTGAGGGAAGTAAGAGACCCGTTTATGAACGACCCCTTCTTCAGGCAGTTCTTCGGTGAGATGGCTCCTCAAAGACAGACTATTCGCGGGCTCGGCTCGGGATTTATAGTTTCTGAAGACGGATACATTCTTACGAACGACCACGTTGCGGGTAATGCAACAAAGATTTCTGTTACGCTTACTACTGGCGAAACTGTCGAGGCAAAGCTGATTGGCTCCGACCCCGTTTCTGACGTAGCTCTTCTTAAAATAAATAAGTCAGGTCTTCCTTCAGTGAAATTCGGAAACTCTGACAATATTATAATCGGCGAATGGGTCATAGCACTCGGAAACCCCTTCGGTCTTTTTGAAATAAACGATAAGCCGACCGTGACTGTAGGCGTTGTCAGCGCCCTCAACATGAAGGTTACAGCCGACCAGAAACGTGCGTACAAAGATATGATTCAGACTGACGCATCTATCAACAGCGGTAACTCAGGCGGACCTCTTATAAATGCCGATGGTGAAGTTATTGGCATGAACACGATTATCTATACAGGTGGACAGTTCAGTCAGGGAAGCATCGGCGTGGGATTTTCAATCTCGATTAACCGCGTAAAAACTATTCTCGATGAACTGAAAGCGAACGGTAAGATTGACAGAAATTATAACGTCGGCTTCAGGATTCAGGGCATAGACGACCAGATTGCAAAGTATCTCGGTCTGAATGATAAAAACGGCGTTGTCGTTACACAGGTGCAGAGAGGAAGTATTTCCGACGATGCTGGTCTAAAACCCGAAGACGTGATTATTTCCGCTAACGGTATTCTTATTAGAAATGAACAGGACCTGATTACTGAAGTAAACGACCTCAGAGTAGGGGACTTGCTCAAACTAAAAGTCATACGCGGCGGCAGTGAAAAGGAAATCGAAATGAAACTGACAGCAAATCAATAAAGGTTATAGTCTAAAAATCAAGAACCCTCTCCGTACAAACGAAGAGGGTTCTTTGTTTAATATTGACTTTATAGTCCCGTCAGGACTTCATTCCATCTTTAATTCTCCGGCAGTACTATCGAAAAAGTACTTCCTTTATTTTCTTCGCTTGTAATTATTATTTTTGCGTTTAACTTGTCCGCGAATTCTTTGCATAATTTCAAACCCAATCCGTTGGTTGGCTCATTATCAGTGCCCTTGCGTCCGGTTTGTGCATCAATTTTAAATAGGTCTTCAATCATCTCTTTGCTCATTCCAATCCCGTTATCCGTAACCGAAATTATTATTTCATTCTCTTTCTGTTTTGAGGCTGTTACATTAATCTCTCCTTTATGAGGAGTAAACTTTACAGCATTCGCTCCGAAATTCCTTACAATTATGTTCAGCATTCTTTCGTCTGTAAATATCGTCAGTTCGGAGGGTACTGTGTATTTGAATTCTATTTCTTTTGCAGCTGCTTCTGCTTTCAGGTTTTTTAAGGTCGGCTCCAGTGTTTTCAAAAGTCCCAACTGTCTCTTTTCTGCGTCTACCATTCCTCTTTTTACCATAGACCATTCAAGCAGATTATCAAGAAGGTCATATACACCCGACGCAGAACCTTTCATAATGTTTATGAAATTGCTTAATTCTTCTCTCGTCATCGTGTGCAGTGATTCACTTATTAATTCTGATAAATTCATGAAACTGCCTAACGGTCCGCGAAGGTCATGCGCAATGATTGAAAACAGCCTGTCCTTTTCTTCATTCGCTAACCTGAGGTTCATCTCGCTTTCTTTCAAAGCTCGCTGTGCTTTATTTTTATCCGTAACGTCAATTATTATAGAAAATATCAGCGACTTCTCTCCTTTGAGTATCGGACTTGAATAAATCTCTGCCTCTTTCACTTTACCGCTTGATAGCTTTAGATTGATTCTGTGCTCTTTTATATCTTCTTCCATGATATTCTTAATCATCTTCTTTATCTTCTCTTCGCCTCCAAAGTAAATATCCCTTATGTTCATCTTTTCAAGTTCTTTCTTTTCATAACCGTAATAATCACACGCTGCAAAATTTGCCTGAAAGATGTTTCCCGTCTCAGGTTCTATTAGTAGTTTTATAAAATCATGTATCTCAAAAATATCATGAAACAGCTTTTCCTCCTCTTTCATTAACTTTTCAGCATTCTTTCCGTCAGTTATATCAATGATTATTCCTGCCATGAGTAATGGTTTCTTGCCCTGACCCCATTTCACAACTTTCCCTATATCGAGCACCCATACCCATTTCCCTGTCTTATGCTTCATCCTGCTTTCATGCTTGTATTCAGACGATTCGCCCCTAACAATTCTTTCTATTCCGGCTTTTGCTGTCTTGTTATCCTCAGGATGTAATAAATTCTCCCATCTTTCAATAATGTATGGCTCAAGTTCATTCAGTTTATATCCTAAAATTTCTGCGTACCTGCTGTTTATCTTCACATCTCCCGTCTGAATATTCCATTCCCAAGAACCTATGCTTGCGCCTTTTACTATGTTCTCAAGAAACTCCGCCTGCTCTTTTATGTATTCATTTGCCCTGTGTATTTCCGTTACATCCCTTAATGTAGTCAGCACCGTAGTTACTTTTCCGGATTCGTCAGAATCAGGTACTATGAAACATTGAAATACGCATTCATCCTCGCCGCATTTCATTACTTTAATTACCTTTTCGGACGTCCCTGTATCAAACACATTTTTAATCTCAAAGCGCAAAGATTTTGTTATTACTTCTATAACTTTGCTTTCATCTAAATTATCATTGACAGCAATAGTAGATGGCTTGCAGAATTTCTTTATGGATGGATTTACGTACAGTATGTCAAAATTCTTACCATACCTTAAAATAATGTCTTCCGTTGCATCAATTATCCTGCTGAACCTTTTTTCGCTCGTTTCAAGCAGAAGCTCAGCCTTTTTGCGGGACGTTATATCCTGTATCTTTGCGACAATGTAGTCAACTTCTCCGTTTTCTTTCCGTACGCAACCCGCTGACATAATAGTCCAGATTACATCTCCGTCCTTTTTAATGAATCTTTTCTCGAGTGAATAATTATTAATTTCTCCTGTGAATAGCCTGTTGTACAGGTCAATGTCTTTCTGAAGGTCTTCTGGGTGCGTCAATTCAGCCCAGGTTAATCTGATGAACTCTTCTTTAGTATAGCCGAACATCTTTTGCAGTTCTGAATTCACTTCAATCCATTGTTTGTCAACCGACGTGATTGCAGAGCCTATTAAAGGCAGATTAAATGAACGGTAAAACCTTTCCTTTTCATTCCTGTAATCTGCTTCTGCTGTTACTTTTTCCGTAATATCCCTCGCAACGGCACAGCCCGAAATACCGTCTTGAAACATTACCGCTTTCCATTCAAGCCATACTATCGAACCGTTTTTTGCTATGTATCTGTTGATAAAACTCGGACTTGAATTGCCTTCTTTCATATTCTCATCAACTGAAAATCTGGTCTTATCAACATCATCAGGATGCATGAACATGTAGTAGGGTTTGCTCTTTAGCTCTTCATTCGAATATCCCAGTACCTTCTCCCATGCAGGATTAAGCAGCTGAAAATATTCGCTGTTATCGAGTATGCACATAAGATCCGTGCTCTTTTCGAAAAACATCTTCAAAGCTGCATAGAGTTCTGAGTTTTCCTTATTCTGTGAACTATTATTTGAGTGCGGTTCTTTTAAACTTTTGTATGAATTCATTAATATATGTTAATAATAAATGT
>CAZVCC010000094.1:0-7030 GCA_964626015.1 uncultured Ignavibacteriaceae bacterium | reverse complement strand
TTAGTAATTAATATTATGAAAGAATTTTATATATTGTTAAACTTTGCGGATTAAAATGCGTATTACATTATTATGCCAACATACATCAAACAATTTTTTACTTTAGTTTTAATTTTTATTTCTCTTAATGTGTATTCACAAGAGAATGATTCAATAGTTATACGGAATGTTTACTCTGAGGCGTTGACGAGTTTTGATTCTTATTATATGCTAAGGGATTTATGCAAGAACATCGGGGGTAGATTAACGGGCTCGAAGAATGCGAATGATGCGGTTACGTTTATAGAGAGCAGGCTTAAAGAAATGAAGCTTGATAATGTTTATTTGCAGGAAATGAAGGTAAGGAACTGGGAAAGAGGCGAAAAGGAGGTTGGATATGCGAACACGAACAAGGGGAGAGTGAATTTTAATGTATGTGCATTAGGAATATCGGTGGGAACGGGTGATAAGGGTATAGAGGCGAAGATTGTGGAGGTAAAAAGCTGGGATGAGCTTAGAAACCTTGGCAAGGAGAATGTGCAAGGAAAGATTGTATTTTTCAGCAGAGCAGCAGACCAGCGCGGATACACAACGGGATACGGATACGGGAGTTCGGTTGACCAGCGAGTCAGGGGTGCGATTGAAGGAGCGAGGTATGGGGCAGTTGGTGTAATTGTAAGGTCGGCGACGGTATCTTACGATAATTTTCCCCACACAGGAGTGATGAGATACAACGATTCACTGACGAAGATACCTGCAATAGCTATATCTACGAAAGATTCAGACGTGCTAAGCAGTCTTCTAAAAGAAGATAAAGATATGACTTTTTATTTCAGAACGACATGCCATCAGGACGAGGACACAGAATCTTTTAATGTGATAGGAGAACTAAAAGGCAGTGAAAAACCCGAGGAGATAATTGTTGTGGGCGGTCACGTAGATTCGTGGGATTTGGGAGAAGGGGCGCATGATGACGGAACGGGGATTGTGCAATCGATAGAAGTATTAAGGATTTTTCAGACGCTGGGAATAAAGCCACGACATACTATAAGGTTTGTCGGGTTTATGGATGAGGAAATTGACCAGAAGGGCGGGAGAAAATATGCAGAGATTGTTAAGGCTAAAAATGAAATACATCTTGCGGCAATAGAGACAGACGGCGGAGGATTTACGCCTCATGGATTTTCTTTTGAGGTGAGCGAGGAAAAACTACAGCAGTACAAAGACTTGCAGAAATATTTTGCACCTTACTGGATGCATTTGTTCGTTAAAGGCGGAGGAGGAGTTGATGTAAGTTTTCTTAAGGAAACGGGAACAACTCTTATAGGTTTGATTACGGATTCTCAAAGATACTTTGATTATCATCATTCGGCAAATGATGTGTTCGAGAATGTGAACAGAAGGGAGCTTCAGCTTGGAAGTGCTTCGATAGCGGCGTTAGTTTATCTTATTGATAAATATGATATAAGATAAAATAGATTTAGAGTATCAATACTATGTTTTTATGGAGGAGATTTGGAAAGATGCGATTTTAGAGAGTTTAAGGCAGAAACTCTGAAAAGCTAAGAAAGAGCTGACAAAAGGCTATCTAAGGGCTTTCTAAGGGCTATCTATAGAAAAAAAGCTGGATTTGAGAAAATCGATAGTATGTGGACTGTGTTTTTAGATTTTGTTTGATACCACAAGAAGTAGTGTATTTTTTTCGAATATGCCGTCCCTATGGGACTTTGTACTTTTAAATTAGAAAGAGATTTCGTCGCAAGCACGGAATATTTTCTGAAAGTGATTGTATTAATAATTTATTTTATAAAATATGAAGAAAAATATTAAAGACTGTGAATGGACGGGAAAAAATCCGCTTATGGTGGAATATCACGATAAAGAGTGGGGAGTTCCGCTTCATGATGACAGAAAACTTTTTGAGTTTATAATACTGGATGCATTCCAGGCGGGATTAAGCTGGAATACGATTATAAACAAGAGAGAGAATTTCAGAAAAGCGTTTGATAATTTTAATGCGAAGAAAATAGCGAAATACGATGAGGAGAAATATGAGCTGCTGATGAATGACGCGGGGATAATAAGGAATCAACTTAAGATACGTGCAACGATAACGAATGCGAAGGCATTTCTTGAGGTACAGAAAGAGTTCGGGAGTTTTGATGCATACATTTGGCAGTTTACGGGGGGGAAGACGTTAGTGAATAAATGGAAGACGTTAAAGGAAATTCCTGCAAAGACAAAAGAGTCGGATGCAATGAGCAAGGATTTGCTGAATAGAGGGTTTAAGTTTGTTGGTTCGACGATATGCTATGCGTTTATGCAAGCGGCGGGAATGGTGAATGACCATTTGGTAAGCTGCAGAAGGTATAAGGAGGTACAGAGGGCATAGTAAAGGACGCAAAAAAGGATGTTCCGAACAGCCGGAACATGGACTTGCGATACCTTTAAAAACAAATGCGATTACTGGTTAAGTTTTTTGAAGAAATAGCCTCCTTTAGCGGCGCCCCAAACCTGTTCATCCTTATCGTTGAAACCTCTGTCCCAGCTAATCATGGCATCTTTTTTAATAATAACATCGCTCGCTGCATATTTGGCGTTTCGCAACTCACTTTCACAATCTTTTCCTTTAGTTGAGCCTTTGAAAGAGCCGTCGTCATTTTTTCTCAGAAAAACTGAGCAACCTTTTCTTAGTGAAAGTTTAGAGGGGTTCAGGTCTTCGAGGGGGTTTTCATTTTTCCATTCGCCAGCATATTTCAAGGGGTCGGGAAAAGTAAATACCGCACTTTCGAAAGAACCATCGGATAGCTGAGTAAGTCTGTAAACTCTTTGTCTGTAAGGTTTATCGGCTGCGGATGCGGAAGCCTGTTCGGCATAAATCCAGATACCGTCAGTTCTTTGATGCCACATTCTTTTCATGTGAAGAACAATGTTGAAGTATGATGTATCTTTTTGCGACTGCTCTTCGCTTGAGAATGAACCCTCCAGGTACGAGGCAAGAAGTGATAAATCATCCTGTTCAACATTTTCATCCTGATTAGGAATTTCAATCTGAGCGTGAAGACTTCCAATAAAAAGAGAAATCAATATTAAGAAGAGATAGAATTTCATTTTAAGTTTTTATTTAGTTTTTTATTTTTTTCGAGGGATTCTTTTTCAATATCCCGCTTGAACCTTAGTACCTTTGCTAAAAGTTTTTTATCGGAAGTACCGAGAATTTCAACGGCAAGCAAGGCGGCATTACGGGCGTTATTAATTGCAACGGCAGCGACGGGAACGCCGTAAGGCATCTGAACGATTGATAGAAGAGAATCAAGACCCTTGAGGGCTTTCGATTCAACCGGAACACCGATTACGGGAACGGGAGAATAGGCAGCAGACATACCAGGAAGATGCGCAGCGCCGCCAGCTCCTGCGATTATTACTTTAACGCCTCTTTTGTAGGCATTTTTAGAATAAGATGCCATAAAATCGGGTGTACGGTGTGCCGAAGTAATTTTAACTTCATAAGATACTCCGAACTTATCGAGTATTTCGCAAGCCAGATTCATAACGGGAAGGTCTGAATCAGAGCCCATGATTATACCAACTTTAGGTTTTGCCATTATAATAATGTTTTAATTTTAACTTCTTGACAGAACAAGAATACTTATATCGTCTATCTGTTCGGCGTTACCGGTAAACCGATTAACGTCTTTAATTAAACCCTCGAGCAGTTCCGCTGGACTGCATTCCGTGTGCAAATAAAGATAGTTTTCAAATTTTTCAAAACCGTATTCATTCCTGTTATTATCCATAGCTTCTATGATACCATCAGTGTACAACAGGAGTTTATCACCTTTTTTAAAATCGAAGGTAACGAGATTATCTTCGTTAATACTGGCGAAAGCATCTACGGCACCGAGAGCGACACCATGCCGTCTTATTTTAAACAATTCGTTTGAGTCTGCTGAAATCTTATAAGGGGGAAGATGACCTGCGTTGAACAAAGTACATTTATTCTGAATAGAATCGATTACTGCAAAAACCGCGGTAACGAACATTTTTCTGTTTTGGGTACGCCGAATCATTTTATTGAGTTTTACAAAAACATCTTTGGGGTTTGCGGTATCTTCAAGAATCAGGTGCATACAGCTTCTGAGTCCCGAAAGCAGCAAAGCACTTGCGACACCATGACCCGACACATCGCAGATAAAGATTCCAGTCCGGCTATCGGATATCTTAAAATAATCATAATAGTCACCACCTACTTCATTCGCGGGAAGGGAAGTTCCGGCGATGCTAAGGTCTCCGATTGTTTTATCACTTTCCGGAAGCATTGAAAGCTGAATTTCGCGCGCATAGTTAAGTTCCTTTTTCATTCTAATGCTTTCATAATGCCGTTTATAATAGACATCGTAGTTCTTGCTGAACTTATTCTGCTTTCTGTTTTCAGTAGAGTAAGCAATCAGAAAACATACGGATGCAATTATGAGACCCGGCAAAATATCAAGGAAGTTAATATTACGGAAGAAAATGAGTTCGGAAAGAGCGGGAAGTCCGAAAACAAGAGCGTATAACCTTATGATATCACTTTTTTTAAAGCGAAAAAAGAGAAGAGAGAGTGCAAAGAATATAATAATATTATTCGTATCGCTTTTCTTTTCATCGAGGGTTACTTTTATGCTACTGCTTTTATTATCGAGTTTTTCAACGACTGTTTTAACGGGTTCCCTGCTTTCGACTATATTCTGAAGAATATCAGAAAGCAAGAAGAGCAACAGTGCTGATATAACGAGGGTATAGATTCTTCTACGGATATTCTTCTCAGTAAATATCTTTTGATAGAAGATTTTTATAACGAGTGAAATACCGAAAATAAGGAATGTAGAGTAAGAATCGAATCCGATTTCGCCGTCAAAGAGTGTTGTGAGAGTAACAAATCCAAATACAATATTAAAGACAAGCACAAACTTCTTTAGAGCGGAATAGTTTTTCTCGTCCTGATGCAGTTTATAGGAATCTTCTTTAGAAAGTTCAAGATACCTGTCAAATTCGAAAGCCGTGACCATGAATAATTACTCTTTTTCGGGTGTGTATTCTTTCGGCAATTCACCGCCTGAGCCGAACAAATATTCTTTCATCTGGTCGAGAAAAATCTTATCAGTATCGGGGTTTGAAAGGTCGAGTCTGTATTCATTAACGATCATTTTAAAATAATCGAGAAACATTTTAAAAGCTTCTTTAGAAACATTATCATAGACCTTTTGACCGAGCTCACCCTGCACGGGCAGTCTATCGAGACCGGGCAGGTCTTTCTTCAATTTAACACAATGTACAATTCTTGGTTCTGGCATATTATTTTTCCTTTACTAAAAAGAGTCTTGTTTCAAATACGTTATTAATTACTTTTTGTTGCTTAACGGCATCGAGTAAGGCATCTCTATCGATAACATTAGTATCGAATGGATTAATTTGTTCGCCGAAGTCGCCGAAATATTTTTTAGCCTGAGAAGCTGTATAGCTATTGGTAACAACGGAATAAATTTTTTCGGGGTCAATCTGAGAGCCGTTGACTTCGACACTCAGGACGAAATCATCGTTATCATCTTTTATTTTACCGGGGTCAACTCTGACAATCATTCCAGAGAAGATAATCATGTCGTAACTATTCAGCTCTTCATCTTTAGAAGCCATTCTTACGTTATTAGCAATCATTTTACGAATGGAATTACCCGAGACGGAGAAAGTCATTATATTATTTCCGAAAGGATTTATTTCCCAAATATCTCCGACGGTTATATCACCTTTAAGCATATCTTTACGAATACTGCCTGCATTCAGGAAAGCAATATCGGTATTGAACATTGTTCTTAAAGCGTCTGCAGTCCACTGACCGCAATTATTCTTTTTCCAGTCAACTTCAAGAGTGCCAATAACGCTTTTCATAACGGGTTCGATTGCAGCAATCATGGTATCCACTTTAGCTGCGGCGACTAAATCGAAGACGGCAGAATCGAGCACGGTTTCATTTAGTTTTCCGAAATATTCTACTATGGTATCTTTTTCAATATCAACCTTAAGGTCGAGTTTACCGAGAAATTTACCGTATGACCCAGCCTGAACGATTAAAGTACCCTCAACGACTCTGGGTTTGAAAATCGGCGTGTGAGAATGTCCGCCAACGATAACATCAAGATCTTTATGAAACTTTGACGCGAAGACGCTATCCATTTCAACACCGTTATGAGAAAGGAGGACAATGAGGTCACAGTTTACATTCTTTAATTCAGAAAGGTTAGCAGTAATAACGGAATCGATATTCAGGACGACTATAGAATCTACGTTTTTAGGAAGTGTGAGAGTTTTTAAATCATCGGGAGAAACACCGAGAATTCCTATTTTAACTCCGTTCTTTTCTTTTATCGTGTATGATTTTGCAAAGTTTTTATCTTCAGAGGGAATGAAAATATTCGCAGCGAGAACATCGCAGTTGAGCAGACTTAGACCATTTGCAAGTTCGGATGAGCCGTAGTCAAACTCGTGATTTCCGATAACGAAGGCATCAATATTAAAAAGATTCAGAAGTTCAATCTGTGACATCCCTTTTGTTATGGAAGAAATGGGGCTTCCCTGATAGTCATCACCGCCATGCAGAACGAGAGAATTCTCATTTCTGAATTTATTGAGGTATCCAAGCATGGAAGCAGTACCGCCGACGAAATAATTAATAGTTTCACCGTCTTTCTTTTTAGAGGTTTTATACGGTAAATTTCGAGCGTGGAAATCGTTCCAGTGAAGAATAGAAACTTCTTTTAGGTTTTCCTGAGAGAAGGAATAACCGCAAATAAAAGTTAATAATAATACAAAAAATGTTTTCTTCATAAATTATGAAATGGTTATTAATGGATAAAAATACTCATAATTTAAAACATAAAGAATGTATAAAGCGTTTAATGGCAGAAGATGAAAGGGGGATGCTGAAGAAAAATTATAAAAGAGTAAAATGATTTTAATACAGACGCACGGGGAAGTCGTCGGGTGTGAACAAATAAGAACTTTACCATAGAGA
>CAZVCC010000093.1:0-7053 GCA_964626015.1 uncultured Ignavibacteriaceae bacterium | reverse complement strand
GGCTGGATGTACACTTTCCCTTCAGGCAGTTACAGCGACGGCAGCGAGTTCTGCGTTGATTCACGCGGATTCATATATTATATACATCAAATTCATCCTCTTGGTGCATTGTATAAATTCTCTCCCGACGGAGAGGTGGTCTGGAAAAAAGATTCTTTGATTCAATGGAATTATGCAGGAATTAGTCTGAATAGGGATGAGACACAAATTTACTTTGTTGCATTTAAACCCGGGACAGGAGACAGGCTATACTGTCTTGATTCTTCCGGAACAGAAAAATGGTTTATTAGTAATGCAGAAGTATGTATACCGGCAGTGGGTAAAGACGGAACCCTTTATACATTTTTGCAAAACGGGCTCTCGGCAATTTCTCCAAACGGAGGCATACTTTGGACAAATACTTCTTTAAAAGGAATGTATTATTCCAAAATCATGATTGACCGTGATGATAATATATATACCTTTGTACAAAATTCTGATCTTGTTAAAACTGATAAATCGGGTACCGTAGTCTGGCAGAAAAATTATTCCTTTCCATCAGCCGGAATCGTAATGGATGGATTCGGAAATATATATTTTGTCGGATATTCTGACTATAAACTTTATTGTTTGAATCAACTTGGAGAAACACGGTGGACAAAATCAGGAGCAAATGGCTATTCGTCCCCGGTCATAACATCAAAAAATGATATAATTGCATCAATAGGAAGTAACATTATATCTTTTGATACATCAGGAGCAGAGAATTGGAGATGCCACCCGTTTAATAATTTATTGGGTGCTGAAGGTCTGCTTCTTGATGATGCTGACAATGTTTATTATATAGGTGACGGAAGTCCAAGTCCCATTTTAGCAGGTTCAATTTCATCTTTGGGCTCAAAGAAATGGGAGGTCCCGACAAATTTGTTTGTTTCTCTCCCTCCTCCTGTTCTCTTGCCGCAGGGAAGAATGGTTGTTGCACCGAAAAGAGCGGGTGGAATACAGTCAGTGAATTGAGCTTTTTAGTCTTGAATTGCGTCAATGAAATAAGTATTTACTGACATGATTAACTTGAATAATGTTACGATATCATTCAAAACTATAAAAGCGCTGAATGACGTAAGTCTAGCAATCAAGGAAGGTGAATTCTTTGGGCTGCTTGGTCCTAACGGTGCGGGCAAGACGACGCTTATGAATATTCTTATAGGTTATCTTTCTGCTGATTCGGGTTCAGTTTATATTAACGGAGAAGAGGTGGGTGACAATGAGCTTAAATTTAGAAACGAGCTTGGTTTTGTTCCTCAGTCTGTTGCTTTGTACGGAGACCTTTCTGCTGAAGAGAATCTAAAGTTTTTCGGTTCGCTTTATAACATGGATTCATCTGTTCTTAAGAAAAATATAAGCGAGTATCTAAACGCAGTCGGATTGTATGAAAGACGCAAGGATACAGTAAAGAATTTTTCCGGAGGGATGAAGCGAAGACTTAATCTGATTACCGCATTACTTCATCGTCCTAAAGTCCTGTTGTGCGATGAGCCCACTGTAGGTGTTGATCCTCAATCAAGGAATGCCATTTTCGATTTTCTTGAAAAACTGAATAAAGAAGGGCTTACGATAGTTTACACAACGCATTATATGGAGGAAGCAGAAAGGTTATGCAACCGTGTTGCTGTAATAGATAACGGAAATATAATTGCGTTAGGTACAACTGATGAACTGTTGAAACTTCTGCCGGTTAAAGGGCATATTTATGTGTCAAAGAATAATCTGCCCGATTCATTTAAGGAAGAATTTAAAAGATTCGGACGCATTGCCTCGAATTCGGATAAATATGAAATTAAACTAAACGAAGGAACGAAGCTTTCTGAGTTCATAAAAGCCCTTGAAGAAAGCAGAATAGGTATTGAAAATCTTACGTTACAGAAACCAACACTTGAAGAATTGTTCCTTCATCTGACAGGACGGAGGCTGCGCGATTGAGAATTATTATACAACTAATAAAGAAAGACTTCACACATTTCTTAAAGGATAAAGTCGCTCTCAGTCTCACATTTATAGTTCCGATGGTCCTGATTGCATTGTTTGGCTCAGTATTCGGAGGAGCAGGAGATTTCGAAAAACTCGCACTCGGGTTCATTAATCAGAGTACAAGCTCGGTTGGAAAAAGAATCGAGAGCACGCTTGACACAACAAAAACATTCAAACTTATAAAAACTTTCAAAAATGATAAAGGTGAAATAGTTAATTATGATTCCAATACAATAAAGAATGCCGTGATTTCGGGCAGGTTTTCAGCTGCAATTGTACTTCCAGAAGATGCTTTCACTGATACATCGGGCAGTCTTAAAATCAAATACTATTATGACCCGAAGAACGACATGGAAAGCCAGATTATCGAGGGAGTTTTGCAACAGACGATAATGCAGAGCATTCCCGAAGTTTTTACTCAGAGTTTGAACAAAAAATCCGAAAGTGTTCTTGGAAAAGACAGCGGTAAAATGTTTAATTCTGAAATCAATAAGGTTGTAAGTAAATATTTTAACGTTGATACGGCGGATATATTTGGAAATATTAATAGCACCAAATCTAAGTCCGACACTAATAAAAGCGAGTTTAATATTTTTGATAACATGCTTAATATGGAAAAGCATCAGCTTGTTGGGAAGAATGTTTCGAACTCGATGGCAACGAGGAACGTCGGGGGATGGGCGATGATGTTTCTTCTTTTTTCTCTATCTGCTGCTGCACGTTCTTTGTTTGAAGAAAAACAAACGGGTGTTATGATAAGGCTTCTTTCTTCGCCTGTAACCCGCACACAGATTCTCTGGAGTAAATATCTTTATAACATGGCAATTGGTATTTTACAGCTTACGGTTCTCTTTCTTTGCGGTGCACTTTTATTTAAGATTGATATATTCTCAAACTTTCATAACCTGATTCTTTTAATCATAGCATCCTCTATCGCTTGCACTGCATTCGGAATGTTTTTAGCTTCATTCACAAAAACCTCCGCACAGGCAAACGGGCTTGGAACACTTCTGATACTGACGATGAGTGCAGTCGGCGGTTCATGGTTCCCAGTTTCCATGATGCCGGAGATAATTCAATTCTTCAGCAGGTTTACGATAACTTACTGGTCGGTAGAAGGATTTATTGCAGTTCTCTGGCGAGGTTTGGGATTTTTCGAATTACTGCGATATTTAGGAATGTTACTGGGTATCGGTTTAGTTGTAAATATTATCAGCTATTTTAATTTCAGGAGAGGAAAAATATTCAACGATTAAAGAGTTCATCATAATCTAATAATTCCTTTATTTATCTTATACTATTAAATTATTTATGAGAGGTGATTGCTACAATATAGGAGAATCTCAACAGTGTAATATGGCAATCAGCTCAATTAGATAAATCAGAAACATGAAAAAAGCGACTGTAATGTTTGAAAAACAAAAGTTAATTTAGTCCATTTTTAATCGTGCAACGACTCTTCAGAAACATTTCAAATAGTAATTTTGTATATCAAATATGAACGAAGATTCAATCAATAAATTTTCAGCACGCCAATAATTATATGATTGCTTTTATTCTAACTTTTTAATAAGTTAAAAAAATGAAATATAAAAATAGAAAGTCTACCAATTTAAAAGGGATATACAACATTAACGACGAGACCGTGAACTTAATAATAATATTTATTAGTTAAATTATTTTTAGGATGTATAACTAATTTAAAATAAATTAAGGATTAGAATATGGTACGCGACAACAGAAAGCAAATACAAATGTTTATAAACTTAGGGCTTACCGAAAGGGAAGCAAAGGTTTATATTAGACTTCTGACCAGAAAAGGATTTACAACATTAGAACTTCAGGATTCTGTAGATATTCCCCGTACAAAAATGTATGAGGTATTGCAAAAAATGGTAGCAAGAGGAATTGTTACTCAGTGGGGTTCGGGGAGAGAAAAGTATTATGGAGCAGTAGAGCCTAAGACGGCATTCAGAACCGTGCTCAATGAATTTAAAAATGAGTATCAGACTGAGATAGAGAAAAAAATTGACGCGTTAGAAAGTCTTATTAGTACATATACACCAATTTATCAACAGAACAAAGATATTGTCGGTCCTCTTGATTTTGTTGAAGTGTTTAGAGATAAAGTTCAAATACAAAATAAGTATGTTCAGGCAATTAAAAAAACAAAGTATGATTTTTTAACGTTTAACAAGGGTCCATACGTTTGTGATACCTCTAAACGCTTATCAGAACAAGAAAAAGAAGAAGCAAAGTTGATAAAAAGAGGAGTAATTTGCAGGAATATTTATGAGGAGAAAGAGCTTATGGAGATAGTATGGCTTCAAAAATACTTAAGGCATCAGGTGAAACTCGGTCAGCAAGCAAGATTAATACCATCCCTTCCGATAAAAATGGTTGTGTGTGACGAAAGGACTGTTATTTTTCCTTTACTTCAAAAATATGGTGAATCCAATAATATTACTATGATATTTGTGGAGCATCATGAACTTGCATTAACATGCAAGATGTTATTTAACTGGTTATGGGAAAAATCACTTCCATTTAAATAACAAATATGTTTATAAATAATAATGCATTTATATCAAGTGTAGCTAATAAATGCTAATTAAATTCATACAAAAAGAATATTTCCATCTTTTTTCGTATCACTTTAAGCCTATCTGGCAATTCACCAAATAAAACTTAACCATTTCTATACGGTTAGGTTATAATAATAAAATCATTTAATCACTGCTTCACACGGCTTCTTATTGAACAAGAAATGATAATAATATCTGTTACCCATAGATAGAGTAATAATTATTATTACCCCCCCCCATAAGTAATACTGTTCAAATTACATTGACAATACAATATATTCATAATATATTATTACCCATATACGGGGTAATAATATATGCCATAGAAAAAATCACATGTTAATAATTACCTCTCTGTAAGAATTAAAAATATGGATGATAATAATTTTATTGAATATAAACGCATAATAAATATAAGCACGTCATTTATTAATCTAAAATACTGAAATGAAAAATTTTTTAATCACTACTATTTCAATTCTCATTTTGATTTGCAGCCAAAATGTAAAATCACAACCAATAGCCGGAGCAAAAACCATTCCCGGAGATTATGCAACAATAGCGGCTGCAATAAGCGCTCTGAACACAAATGGTGTGGGGGTCGGTGGTGTAACATTTAATGTAACAGCCGGATACACAGAGAGTACAAGCGCTCAACTAACCATCACTGCAACAGGAACTTCAACATCGCCTATAATATTTCAAAAAAGCGGAACCGGTACAAACCCTAAAATAACCCGAACAGATGCCGGGACTAAAACAACAACATCGATTGGGGGTGACGGTGATGGTATCATTCAATTTTACGGAACTGATTATATTGTTTTTAACGGTATTGATGTTCAAGCAATGCAATCAACGATAGAATATGGATACTATACGTTTAAACCAAGTGGAACAGATGGATGCCAGAACGACACGATTCGAAATTGTTCTATAACACTAATTAAAAGTACTGCTGCAAATATTAATATAGGTATATATATTTCAAACGGACCTATAACCTTAGGGTCGAATGCCGGTGTTGCCGTATCGAATTATACAGGAAGAAATGAAAATATTGTTGTGTGCAGCGATTCAATAATAAACGTCAATCATGGAGTTTACGTATCAGGATATAATCATACAACCGCTCCATACGATTATTACGATCAAAATATAAAAATCGGAATACCGGGAGCGGGGAACGCAATACAGAATTTTTCGTGGTCGGGTACAGGAGGTTCAACATTTGGTATTTATTCTGCATACTGCAATAATTTTAATGCCTCATATAATAGTCTAAATAATACTGCGGGAGGCGGGGTGCCGAGTTTGTGCTGGTTCTATTCTATTTTTTCAAGTTATACAAAAGCCGCAAATACAACGTACAGTTACAATATACTAAATATAACAACTTCAGGGACGAGGTTAGCTTACGCAATCGGAAATAATTCCGGAGATGCAAACAGTACCATTAATATACATAATAATATAATTGAGAATTGTGTTGTTGGTAATTCGGGAGGATTTAGTGCAATAAGCAACGGTGTAGGCTCCGTTACTCTTAATATTTACTCTAACTTAATTAACAACAATACAATTAATAATGGTACTTCTACATTAATTGCTCCAGGTTCGATAGATACTGCAAATGTGTATAATAATATCATTTCCAACAATACTGTTAATACAAGCAGCGGAACCTATTATGGAATTGCTTTTAGCGCAGGTGTTGTAAACGCATATAATAACAGCATCTCAAATTTTAGTACCACTACAGGTACTGCAAAGATAGAGGGAATTAGTATTAGTAATGGTTCAGTCAATTTATATAATAATATAATTACAGGTATCAATTGTAATTCGCTCGGTGAAAGTATAGTCGGAATAAAAGTAAGTGGCGGTGTATTAAGCAATATTTACGGAAATAAGATACATGATTTATCCGGAACAGTTCAATCTGTATATGGTATATCTGTTCAGGGAGGTGTGACAAATTATATTTATAATAATATAATCAGTGATTTAAGATTATCAGCGGTAAGTAATGTTGACGCTATAAGGGGAATTAGTATCACATCAAGTACTGTGAATTCAGCGATAGGGGTATACTATAATTCAATTTATTTAAATGATACAGCATCGGTCGGTGGAAATTACGGAACTTCATGTATATATCACGCATACTCTTCGACTGCGACAACATCCGCGCTTGATATGAGGAATAATATATTCGTTAATCTTTCTAAGCCAAACGGTTCGGGTAAAACGGTAGTATTCAGAAGAGGGGGATCGGGAATATTTAATAATATTAATATTTCAAATAACAACTGTTTTTATGCGGGAACACCCGGAATAGACAGGTTAATTTATTCAGACAGCACTAACAACTTGCAGACATTAACGGAATATAAGGCTTTAATAGCTCCGAAGGACAGTCTTTCTATAAGCACCAACCCTCCGTTCGTCAATGTAATTA
>CAZVCC010000092.1:0-7196 GCA_964626015.1 uncultured Ignavibacteriaceae bacterium | reverse complement strand
ATGAGGCGGAGAAGTAGTTGGTAGTTGTTAGTTGATAGTTGGTAGTTGTTGGTTGATGGTTGTTAGTTGATGGTTGACAATTAAAAGAAATAATATAGTATTGCAGATGAATAATTATTATGAACTGGAGGTCTGGAAGAGAAGCAGAGAGCTGGTTAATGAGATTTATAATATTTCGAAAAAATTTCCTAGAGAGGAAATTTACGGGATTACTAATCAGATAAGAAGATGTGCAGTATCAATTCCCTCTAACATCGCAGAAGGTGTAGGGAGACAATATAAAAAAGATTCTGTACAGTATTTTTATATTTCACGGGGTTCATTATATGAATTAGAGACACAATTATTTATATGCAGTGACCAGAAATATATTACAAACGATGAGTTTGTATCTATTCTTGATTTGATTACTGAATGTAAAAAGTTATTAAACGGATTTATTAAATATTACAAAGGAATCTAATTATCTATTCCGACACGGCGGATCTACGACACAGAACGCACAACTGACAACTATCAACTATCAACTGACAACTATCAACTGACAACTATCAACTAACAACTAAGAACTAACAACTAATAAAGTATATACTGACGGGCTGTTTTCATAAAAGAACTTGCGTCAATAAAAGAGGCTTCGATTATTTCGTCGAGTGAGTTTCCGGAGTTAATCATTTTACGGAGTTTATCAGTACCGGCAAGTTTATCGATGAAATTCTTTTGAGTCCATTTGAATTCGGGAGTTATGCTGTTGAGAGCTTTTAAAATTGCCACAGAAGTTCTGAACGGTTTAAATTTAAAAACATCGGTTACCGTAATTTTCAAACCGCTGCATTTTTTACCTGCGTATTTCATAGCTGTGTAGGACGGAAGGAGTGATTGATTTGGAATAAATTCAATCTTATCAAATGATATTCCTTCAAGACCGTAAACATTTAAATTTTCGAGAAGCACATCATTATCAATAAATGGAGCTCCGAATACCTGAAACGGCGTATCAGTACCTCGTCCCTCGGATATATTCGTCCCTTCGAGGAAACAAAGAGCAGGATAAATTCTTGCGGATTCAACAGATGTAATACTCGGAGACGGGTTTATCCATTCACTCATAACCGTTTCATATTTAGTGTTCCTGTCATACCCATTCATTTTTATAACATGAAACTTATCATTATTTATATACTCTCCGTCCAGATAATTAGCCAGCTCCCCTATTGTCAGCCCTGTAATGACAGGAGTCGGGATTTTACCCACAAAAGATGAAAAATCTTCATT
Organism: uncultured Ignavibacteriaceae bacterium; assembly: GCA_964626015.1. GTDB lineage: Bacteria > Bacteroidota > Ignavibacteria > Tepidaquicellales > Tepidaquicellaceae > CAIKZJ01. The sequence goes on along the minus strand of CAZVCC010000092.1, from coordinate 5,921 downwards.
GAGACTGAACCCTTCTGCGCTGTTAATGTTCGCAACAGAAGGTCTGTCGCATACGATGTATTCCTTACCGTATTTCTTCGCATCCTGCATGGTAAGGAAAAGAGTTGATGTGTATGTATAAAAGCGTGCCCCCAGTTCCTGAATGTCAAAAACTATAACATCAACATCTTCAACATCAGACTTTGAGAAAGAGTATTTATTCCCGTATAAAGAAATGACCGGAATAGTTACGCCCGAGGATGTGTAAGAATCATCGGCAGAGAAGCCATGCTCGGGAGTGTATATTTTAGCGACATCAATCCCCGCTTCAACAAGCAAATCAATAATATGTTTTCCGTTCTTATCAACGCCAGTCCTGTTTGTGATAATACCGACTTGCTTCCCTTTTATTGTATTTATATGCTCTTTCACAAGCACCGTATTTCCAGTTTCAAAATTATCTTTTACAAACTGACTGTACGAATAACCGAAAGAAAGCAGAAATATTACAAGCAATAAGAATCTCATCACATTAATCTTTTTATAATTTTTATATCGACTATTTTGAGAACGAAAATGAAACTTGTTATAATAATAAATATTGCAGATTTAAGGATGAAAGAATCAAAATATTTCAGGAAGAAATACGAAAAGAGTGCTGCTACAATCAGAACGAATATGAAAGCAATCTTTTTGAACTCGTAATCAATCCTGTAATACTTTTGGGCAATGTAATATATTCCAGCGACCTCTACAATATAGCTGATGAGTGTTGCAGCTGCAGCTCCCATCATTCCGATAACGGGAATAAGGATAAAATTTGCCGCTATGTTAATTACCGCAGCACTGCCCGTGATATAAATCAAATATTTAGTTTTCTTCTCAATATATATTCCAGCCATAAGATTAACATAAATACCATAGAAAACATAAGCCAGCAGTATCACGGGCACTATGCTTAACCCTTCCCAGTAAGCTTTACCCACGAGGTATCCGCGTCCGGGCAGAGGAATTGCAACTATGTTATCAATAAACAGTGTCAGGAAAATAAAAATGACAGCTGCTACTGTCAGGAAGAATGTCATGACTTTAGAATATAGCTGTTTAGCATCAGGGTCTTTTGCATTCTGCAGAAAGAACGGCCTCCAAGCAAACTCGAACATTGAAACAAAGAGCATCATAAAAATACCAAGGCGGTAGTTTGCCTGAAAAATTCCGACAGTATGGTCGTTAGTCAACGCAGTGAGAATAGGCCTGTTTACGACCTGAATTATATTGGCGCTGATACCCGCCGGAATGTAGGGCAAAGAAAATCTGAGCAATTCATTTATTAATGCTCTGTTAAATGATATCTTTAGGTTCTTTATTATTACAGGTATTAATAAAATAAAAGTAAGAACCGATGCTATGACGTTTGATATAAAAACATATTCTATGCCTTTTCTAAGAATCACGATAAAGAACACGTTAAATGCAACTGTAGCCACAATATTTACGAGCCTGATAGCAGCAAACTTTAAGGGTTTGTGTTCGAGCCGCAGGTATGCAAACGGAACAGTTGACATTGCGTCGAAGAATAATATCAAGGCAGTATATTTAAGAAGAATTTCTCTTGATTCTGCAATCTGAAAGACCGATGTAAAACCGGATGAGAAAAAGAATAATATACCAGAGAGAATGAATGAATTAAAGAAAATCCCGAGGAATGGATGGGAGAAATTTTCCTTTTCCGAGCCTACTTCAAGGGTAGATGCAAATTTAAAATAACCCGATTCAAGTCCGATTGTAAAAAACACGTTTAAAATCGCAATATAAGCATAAATATTTGCAACGATACCAAACTCTGAGGGCAGGAAAAGATTTGTATAAATAGGAACGAAGAGAAAATTCAGGAATCTTCCAAGAATAGTGCTTGTACCATAAATGAGCGTATCTTTAGAAAGCGACTTTAACTTATCAATCATTACAAATACAAAGGGTTATTCCTAAAAATAAGGAATAACCCTTTTATAAAAAATACAGATAATAATTAATTGATAATTTCTATAAGAGCGCTAGCAACGGTTGAGCCATTTCCGTCGAGCAGGAATACCCTGTATATTCCCGGGTCGCTGAACTTCATATCGCTAGTTGAGTTCTTTGAGAAATAAATATACTTCATAGTCGGTTCGACAACGTAAGAGAACTTCTTATAGTACTCAAAAGATTTTGAAGTAACATTGTACTTATCGAACTGAATGCTAACGTTGCTTAAGCCGAGTGCATAATCACACTTGACCATTACAGTTAAATAACCGGTAGTAAATCTGTCGCTTATGCCTACTTCTCCGTCGTCGCCGTACTTTTCACAAAAATAAAGTACAGGTCCGTTTTGAGCATTAACGTTTGAAGTGAATCCGAAAATTGCAAACACAGCAAATACGGAAAAGAATACAAATAGCTTTTTCATGTTTTCTCCTTTAGTCTTTAAAATAGACCTTTTTATTTAATAAAAAACTCTTAATTAGGGACGACTTCAACCTCACCTTCGGCAATAGGTGTACCGTCTTTTTTCTGGCAAACCACTCTGTAAGTGCCCGGTGAATCAAATTTTTAATTCTTTTTGTCTGTAAAATATGTATAATCCCAGTCCGCCTGAACATCGAAAGGAACAGTTTTCAGTATTTTCTCGCTGATTTCCTCGCCAGAAGCATTTTTAATTTTTGAGAGTCTTAATTCAACTTTACCGGTACCGAGTTTTGTACCTGCGGGACGCGTATCCAGCATAACAGTAAGCCAGCCGGGTGTAAATCTTTTGCTGACGCCGACTTCTTCACCGTTTAGGTATTGTTCGCAGAAATAAAGTTTTGCGAGACCTTCTTTCTGGCTTGAAGACTCTTTCTTTGTTTCGGTTGTTGTTTCAGTTTTAGTAGTTGATTCTTCTTTTTTAGGTTCTGTTTTCTTTGTTTCTTCGTTGGCGATATCTTTTAGTTTACCGCAAGCAACAACGAGAGAAATCAGCACTAAAAGAGCTACTACAAAACTTAAGTTGTATTTTTTGTTTTTCATAGATTAAGTCTTTAAATTTTTAAAGATATTAAATTAAGTTTTTCAGTTTTATATGTCAAGATACAAATTCCAGTGATAAGTCCATCGACTTAACGGAATGAGTAAGTGCACCTACTGATATAATATCAACACCTTTCAGGCTGCTGTAGTTTCCAATATTCCTTACATTTACACCGCCAGAAATCTCCAATTTAAATCTCTTTTTGTTGAGTTTTACTGCTGACTTAACGTCGTCTAAAGAAAAATTATCAAGCATAACGATGTCAACTAAACCTTTTCCAAGATTTTGCACTAAATTAAACTCACTCAGGTCTTTAACTTCAACTTCAACTTTAATGTTCCTGCTTTTCAGAACTTTTTTAAGTTTTACAAGTGTGTTTGCAATTCCGCCGTTAGCTTCGATATGATTATCCTTAATCAGCACCATGTCGTAGAGACCATTCCTGTGATTTTCACAGCCTCCGATTTTAACTGCCAGCTTTTCAAACATTCTAAAGTTTGGAGTTGTTTTCCTTGTATCGACTAACTTTATGGACGGATTATTCAGCCGTTTCTTCAAGCTGTATGCTGCTGTAGCAATACCACTCATTCGCTGTATAATATTTAGTGAAACCCTTTCTGCTTTCAGCATACTTCTTGAATTTCCTTGTATGATAGCGATACGAGAACATTTTCTTATAATCTGTCCTTCGGGACAGGCTGTTTTTACAATAGATCTCGGGTCGACTATTTTATGTACCATTTTAAATATTTCAATACCTGCAACAACGCCTGCTTCTTTCATTAAGAGATTTGCAACAGACATTTTATCTTTCGGAATTAGAAGATTCGATGTTACATCACCATTCCCGATATCTTCTTTGAGTGCCTGCCTTATTATCATTTCGGCTTTTGCAAAATCGAAGTTTTTGTATAATGATTTATTTGACATATTAATAAGATTTACTTTTTCATTAACTTTTTTATTACGTCCATAAAGTCTTCCGGAGGTCTTACCGGTTTAAACTTCTTGAGGTCAAGGAATGAATGCGTTGTATATCCATTTGCGGCAAGTCTATCACCAACATAGATTTCGTAATCAATTTTAATTCTTACGGTCGGCATCTCCTTAAGTGATGCTACTATACGAATTAGGTCGTCATACTTAGCGGGTGAAATATACTTTACGTATGCATCTATCAACGGAAGTCCCACATTCTTAGCTTCAAGCTCAGGATATGGATAACCCATTGAACGCATTAGTTCGTTTCTGCCTGCTTCAAAGAACTCGAGATAATGCACGTTATTAACCACTCCCATGATGTCGGTGTGGGTGTACAACATTCTCAACTGTGTTTCGTTTGATATCATATTAATCATTAAATATTTTTCCCGGGTTTAAAATATTATTAGGGTCAAAAGTTTTCTTTATGTTTTTTGACAGTACAATTTCTTCATTTGATAATGCAATAGGAAGAAACTCTTTCTGTGTGTATCCTATACCATGTTCGCCAGAAATTGTTCCTCCGAGTGAAACTGTATGTTCAAATATTTCTTTAATTGCAGAATTAACGTTAATATTCCAGTATTCTTCCGGAAGATTTTCTTTAAGAATATTAACATGGAGATTGCCGTCACCGGCATGTCCATAAGAAATAATCCTAATATTATATTTAGCAGAAACATTCATAATACCATCGAGCAATTCAGGAAGTTTTGCTCTTGGAACGACTGTATCTTCTTCTTTATAAGCAGAAATAGATTTCACTGCTTCACCGACAGAGCGCCGCAATGCCCACAATTCCTCCATCTTGGTTCTGTCCTCAGCAAGTATGATATCGACGGCATTATATTTTTCTACAGTTTCGGAAATTGTTTGTATATCGTTATTCAGGACATCTTCATTGTTTCCGTCGAGTTCAATCAGAAGCTGGGCTTCTGCACTGCTATTAGGAAATATCTTGCTGAGCTGATTTTCGGCGGCTTTAATGGCATCTTTTGTTAAAAATTCAAGTGCAGCGGGATTAACACCATTACTGTAAATTTCAGAAACTGAAGAAATACAATCACGAACAATATTATATGCAATCAACAGAATCTTTTTATATTTTGGCAGAGCAAGAATCCTGAAAACAATCTTTGTAACGATGCCAAGTGTTCCTTCACTTCCGCAGATAAGCTGGGCAAGGCTATACCCTGTAACATTTTTTATTGTCCTTGAACCAGTAAAAATAATTTCGCCTGTCGGGGTAACAAACTCGAGTCCAAGAATATAATTCCGAGTGACGCCATACTTTGCAGCCCGTGGACCGCCAGAGCATTCTGCAACATTACCTCCTATGAAACAGCTGCCGCGAGATGCAGGGTCGACAGGATAGAAAAGTCCGACTTTTTCAAGTTCTTCCTGGAATAACTGTGTTATAACTCCTGCTTCAACAACAGCCTGAAAATTCTGTTTATCAATCTCAAGAATCTTATTGAATCTTTCCATTGAAAGTACAATTCCACCATAAACAGGCAACGCTCCACCAGACAGACCAGTGCCACCGCCTCTTGTATAAACAGGGATTAAGTTTTTGTTTGCAAGTTTAAGTATTTCGGAAATCTCTTTAGAAGTACCGGGTTTTACGACAACTTCGGGTGGAAAGGATAAATCCTCAGTTTCATCGCGTGAATATTTATCAATATTTTCAGCATCGGTAAAAATATTGTTTTCACCCGAAATACTAATTAAACAGTTAATTATTTTAGGATTTATCTTGCCGTTCATAGATAAATATAAGAATAATTCAAACAAATAGAAAGTAGTTGTTAGTTAATTCAAAATATTTACCACCAAAACGCAAAAGCACTAAAAGGAAAAGAGATTGCACACTGATAAGGAATGAAAGAGTATGATTTTCACAGATAAAGAA
>CAZVCC010000091.1:0-7221 GCA_964626015.1 uncultured Ignavibacteriaceae bacterium | reverse complement strand
TGAGTGGTCAATTTTAAGCGAAATCTTGGTCAGATTTTAGACGAAATTAACAAATATAAACAATAATGATAGTTTACTTCAAAAGTATTATAACGGACTGAAAATTGAATCCCAGGTTATAAACGAGGAGTTACAAAACGCTCTATTTGAGCTTGATGTTATAATTGCAAATGCTTCAAATTCTTATGAGTTACTTTATGCTAATCTTGATAAATTACGAATCTTAAGTATGCTTGATAGTTCTTCAGGTGGTGATAATAGTAATAGTATTATTTCAATACCAGAATTATACAATTTATTGAAATCGGACTTAAGTAAAATTTCTAATAAATCTATGATGAATAGCAAGCAAGAGATGACTAAAATTAAATCAAGTAATTCAAAGTTTGATTATCTGCTAAAAAGAATTCCAAAAAACCTTGAAGATTTAAACAATAAATCAAACAATCAGTTAAAGGAGATAATGAAAGACAAAATGATGTATGAAATATTGATTAATAACTATATTCCTAATGTTCCTCCAATTAGAAGTGAAGAGTATAAATCAAAGAATAAGAATGGTTCAAACAATAGTATTCCAGCAAAGTATGAGCTTTCGCAGAACCACCCGAATCCTTTTAATCCGACAACATCAATAATGTATTCAATACCGAAGGATGGATTCGTTTCCTTAAAAATATACGACATTACAGGAAGAGAAATAAAAACACTTGTAAATGAAATAAAAAAAGCAGGTTATTATTCTATTACCTTAAATGCTTCCGAGTTATCAACTGGGATCTATTTTTATAGAGTGCAAACTGGAAATTTTTTTCAAACAAAGAGAATGGTTTTAATTAAGTAATTATTCTTAATTTCATTAAGGGTTGACAGTTAAATGCCAACCCTTATTTGAAATATGATTTGTTTTAAATGTTTGTTTTCTAACTTACTTTAATAGGGATGTTTACAAACTAGTATTATTTGTATAAATAAAAATACTAAACTATATGTATGCTAATAAATTTATTATTCTTTGTATGAAATTGATAGTATTAATATCAATTGTTTTCATAACTAATTCATTGTTCGCGCAACTTGTGAATGATTTCAGAGTAAACACTGATACGGCATTATCAGTACCTAAATATTTTGCTAAAGTTTCTTCAAACAAAAAAGGATATTCTGTTATCGTATGGCAAAATGGGGTTAATTCACCAATAGATGTGTACGCACAAATATTTGATAGTAGCTTCAATAGAGTAGGAAATAATTTTAAGGTTAATTCTACAAGTGGTTCAATAAATTCGGATGTTGCAGTAAGGAAAGATGGCTCATTTGGTATTGTTTGGAGAGGTGTTTCTGTAAGTCCTAGTGGCTCATTAATTCTTTTAAAAATATATAATAAAGATGGTATCCCTATCTCACAGGAAATTCAATTAAACGATACTATAAAAGGGTTTGACCCTAACATAAGAATTGGTACAGATAATTTAAATAGATTCATTATTTCATTCGATTATACTGCTCCTGTTTCTTATCACAAAGACATCTTCTTCCAAATAGTTGATTCAAATGGCGTAAAAGTTGGTAACAATGTTAAAGTGAATCAATATTCGAGTTATGGGAAACCAGTGCTTGGAGTTCAACAAAATGGCGGATTTGTAATAGCATGGGAGAGTTCGGGACCTAAACCAAACCATTTTGATATTTACAGTCAATTATTTTCTGCAAATGGTACTCCGATTGGAAGTAATCAACAAGTAAATGATTTGGAGGTAGGTATTGACACTTTAAATAATCAAACACACACAGAAGTTGTTGTTGATTCAACAGGGAATTATGTAATTTCTTTTTCTGAATTTTCATATAGTACTGGTGTAGATAGAATTAAATATCAAAGATACAACAACAGTGGCAATAAAATTGGGATTAATAAAATTATTGGAACCGGAGCTTATGAAGCTTTCGTGAGCATTGACGAAGTTGGGAACCTAATATTTTTACTAAGCTACGATGGAAGCGTCGGCTATATAAACAATTTAAGAATTGATAAAAATGACAATTTTATAGGAAGTTATTTTCCTGTAACAAATCAGTTTCCTGAGGTAGATAAAGGTAGCTCGGATGTTGTGTTGGTTAACAACAAGTTTATCAATGTATGGAAAGACTTGCGGCTTAGCAATCAGCCACAAATATTTTTAAATGTTCGCTCCTACACAAACCCGGATAGTGTTGTTTCTGTAAATAACATCAGCAGTGAAATACCGTCTAAATATTCTTTAAGTCAAAACTATCCGAATCCGTTTAATTCTACGTCAGTTATTCGTTTTCAGTTGCCCGATTTTAGTAATGTAGTGTTGAAAGTATATGATGCAATGGGTCGCGAGGTACAAACACTTGTGAATGAAAATCTTAATGCAGGGACTTTTAGTGTCGAATTTAGTGGAGAAGGATTATCGAGCGGAGTATATTTATACAAAATAGAAGTCCGCCGCAACGGATCTTCGACAGAGAAATTTACGGATGTGAAGCGTTTGGTGCTTCTCAAATGATTTTTCATAATTAGCCTTAAAACTTATATCAACAGAGAATAATTTGCTGTAGTCTAGAAAAATTTCTTATATAATTTAACTCAACGCCCTTATTCACCCGGCCCATGGTTACATTATTAATGACGCAATGCGACTTTGGATAGAAAATATTCATTATGAATAGCAGAAGATTGATATTCAAATATGCAAAGACTGTTGGTTTGTGAGAATACATTTGCATTAAAAGTAAATAAAATTATTAGCAAAAAATAGAATACATAACACCAGTTTTTTATTTTAGTCATATTATTTATTTATTTGTTCCCAATCTCTATAAAATACCGGATTATTTAAATCCGGGGGTTGGTTGTTAATATATTTTGATTTATTTCTATTATATGAATTAATGATATCTGTTTCAGAACTAATACTAACAGGTTCTTTTGTGTCTATCCTATTTAAAAAATATTTGACACCCAATTGATTTTTTATTAAATATATCGCAGAATGCATTGGAACATCGTTACCTATAATAAACCCCTCTATATTCCAATCTTTTGTTAAATAAAATACTGCCAAATCACCCGACTTTTGTGATTCAACAATTTCACCTTTATATGATATATCTTGACCTTGTTTCTCAAATTCTTCAATTCCTGATTTACTTTTAGTAATAGCAACAAATCCGTGGCAATTACTATTTGTTGATGATTTGTAGTTAGTATTTGATACAACATACTTAGTAATATCAAAACTTGTTTCGCCTATTTTTATATCAAAATTATTTATTGTAAAAATCTATTAAATATTTGTACAAAAATCCACTATATATAACAAAAGAAATGATAAACACAATATTTACAAATAATGGAAATATAAATGATTTATTCCAAACTATTTTACTAATATTTATTATTATTAATATTAATATTACAATATTGAGCAAGAAATTTAAAACTAATAATTCAATTGGATTTATCCCTAATAAATGGGGATAGTTTAAATTCAATCCGTCTTTATTAAAAATCATTATGCCCATATAATTTATATGGTAACTACTTACAATTGCACAAATAATGTTTATAACTTTCAGAGATTTCATATAAATTACTCTTTAATTAATAAATGAGCTTTAATAAATTTATAAATAACATCATTTGTTTTTTCATCTATGTCTTGATGAGTTGTGTTTTTGATGGGTGGAAAATTTCTTACACTAGTATTTTCAGTCTTTGCCCAATTTTTACCACCTCGAGCTCCTGTTGATGGGCTTACTGTTTCTTGATAAAAATTATAATTAATTTTCACATTTTCGGGTATTTCTAAACCGTAATATCGACCAGCATTTTCAGGAAATGAATATGCATCTACAGTAAATTCGACTGAAACATTATATTTCCCATTCAAACTTTCAGCCAAATCATTTGCTCTTACTCCACCCATACTATAACCGTATATAATTATTTTGTCATCGGGATAATCTTTCATATGGTTTTCTATAAATTTTTCCGCTTCCGCAACTTCAGACCCAGTCCAAGATGTTGAATATTCTTTTAGTTCCGCATTAGTAAATACATCTTTATTGTTAATTAAGAAATTATTGACTTTCGCCGCTATGAGATCAGTTCCGGTTTTTGGATTATATAAATATTCCGTTATTTCACCTCCATTACTAAATGAACCAAACCCACCAAAAATAACTATTGCTTGTCTTCCATCAGGATCAATCAGCTTTAAAGGATTCCCCAGAACATAATTATAAGGCGTCCATTGAATATGTTTCTCGAATAGTGGATCCGTTGCTCCCCATCTCCCCACCCTCGAATCATAATATCTTGCACCAAAATAGTCATAGCTTGTTTCTCTGTCTCTTTCCTTTCCCGTGAATTTGTTCTTGGTGGTATAGGGTTCATACATTCTGTTTTCAAGATAATATCCCCATGCGTCGTAGTCCTGTGCAGTGATTACTTTTTTATCTTCGTCAATCACCGCACGCACTGAGCCAAGGTGATCTTTTAAATAATAATACCTGCTGTTATTTTCATAATTTATTCTGCCTGTGATTTCATTACCCGACCATACATTCCAGTACTGGAGTGTATAGCTTGAGTAAACTCCGATTTCTTTTCCTGATACGTCTCTTGAATAATAATCATCAACTATAATTGACCATCCGGGAGGAAGGTCTTCGGTTTCTTCGGGAAGCGGCCTCGGGTCATATTCATTGCTCAGGAAAACTGTTTTTCGAGTTCTGTTTCCCGCTTCATCATACCTATACCTTGTAATATATGTTGTTGGCGGGTCTTGTTTTAAGTTCTGTTTTGTTATTTCTGTTATCAGATTCCTATGGTCGTATTTTATGCCTGTATTATTATTCATGTAATCGTTTGTCATGTTACCGTTATAATCATAAGTAAACAGGTCTGTCGAGCCGCTTACTCTCCTTAGCCGGTTTGTTCCTGCGTAATAAGCATAATTATAATTATCAAATAAATTATTATTCGAGCCGTATCTTTGAAGAGTTAAGAGGTTTCCGTCAGGGTCATACGAGTTTATAAGGTCGAATGTATTATCCTGAAAACTTGTACAGTTTGCTTCCAGCAAGCGGTTTGATTCGTCGTAGGAATAATTAAAGCTTAAATCATATTGATTAGAAATGGTTTCCAATTTACAAAAATTATTTATCATATACTCTTTGAATAAAACACCTAAATATTATAGAATCGTAGATAGATTCGTAATTATAATCATAATTCATACCATCTTTAGAGATAAAAAGTAATGAATCATCTAGCGATTTTGGTTTTAAAGTCAATTTTATATCAATAGTATCTTTATAAAATATGGATTCAATAAATTCACATTTCAAATAATCGGGTTTATTTATCAACGTAGTATCCACATTAGATTTGTAAGAATAACCAACTTCTTTATAAATATCCCATTTATTACTTTTTAAAAATAGCAAATTCGCATTCTCAATAGTAAAGAATATAGTCGTTCTGCTCCCCGGATATAAATAAAGTATTCTAGGGAATTTCAAATATGAGATACGTGACCTAACATCAACGTAAAATATTTTTGCATTTCGTTCAATAATTTGCAATAATAAAGGATTATAATATCCACTCCTTCCCCTTGGGAAAAAAATTAAAGTATCCGAATTACAATAATAACTAAATGTTATCGGTTCCATCGCTATATAGATTGTATCACTTGAAACATTTTTAATTGACATACTTAAATTACCTTTAAAATCATCACCACCTATTTCATTCTTTTCAAATTCAATAATTAAATCATTTCTTTCTTGACTAAATGCTATTTTCGAATATAGTATTAAAATTAATATTATAAATGTATATAATATTTTTGCATTATTATTTCTTCCATTTATCATAATTTTCTCCTGCTTGATTTTCTGCCTTTTTTGATAATTCAATAAATCTATTACTATTTTCTCCCCATTCGACATTAAGAATATATAACTTTGCATGAAGAAATTCATGTGCCAATGTTTTAACCCCTTCCTTTGTACCATATTTTCTGTTTATATAAATGACAGTTTTTCCGTTAACAGAAACAGCTTTCGGCTCTTCTGGAGTGTATCTATTACCTGAAACTAATGTTAAACCATAAGATGAATAATTTTTACTTGAACCCTCTTTAAGTTGTTGTTCTATTTGATTAAATGTAATTTTTTGGTTTTCGTGAAATATTTCATCAGCATCTCTTAACTCTATCTGGACAGGTTCATTACTATTTACAATAGTCAGTAGATTTGTAAAATTAAAATCAGTTACTCTTGAAGGCATGTTTTCGTTTAAAGAAGCAACATCTAATAAATATTCTCCATTATCATTCATAGTATAATTTATATAGTTACCATATTTGGGATCTATCATCATTCTTAAACTTGTAATTTGTTCGTTTCTAATATTTTGAATATCAGAAAAATAAATCTGCCTTCCATCAGGATCAATCAATATCATAGAATTGTTTAGAACATAATTATAAGGTGTCCACTGAATATGTTTCTCAAATAACGGATCAACAGAAAACCATCTTCCCACTCTCGAATCATAATATCTTGCACCAAAATAGTCATAGCTTGTTTCTCTGTCTCTTTCCTTTCCCGTGAATTTGTTCTTGGTGGTATAGGGTTCATACATTCTGTTTTCAAGATAATATCCCCATGCGTCGTAGTCCTGTGCAGTGATTACTTTTTTATCTTCGTCAATCACCGCACGCACTGAGCCAAGGTGATCTTTTAAATAATAATACCTGCTGTTATTTTCATAATTTATTCTGCCTGTGATTTCATTACCCGACCATACATTCCAGTACTGGAGTGTATAGCTTGAGTAAACTCCGATTTCTTTTCCTGATACGTCTCTTGAATAATAATCATCAACTATAATTGACCATCCGGGAGGAAGGTCTTCGGTTTCTTCGGGAAGCGGCCTCGGATCATATTCATTGCTCAGGAAAACAGTTTTTCGAGTTCTATTTCCCGCTTCATCATACCTATATCTTGTAATATATGTTGTTGGCGGGTCTTGTTTTAAGTTCTGTTTTGTTATTTCTGTTATCAGATTCCTATGGTCGTATTTTATGCCTGTATTATTATTCATGTAATCGTTTGTCATGTTCCCGTTATAATCATAAGTAAACTGGTCTGTCGAGCCGCTCACTCTCTTTAGCCTGT
>CAZVCC010000090.1:0-7890 GCA_964626015.1 uncultured Ignavibacteriaceae bacterium | reverse complement strand
TCTTAACTTTTTATCAACAACTCAAAAACCCGCAGATTCATTCGCGGGTTTTTATTATTTCTATTATGAATTTATTCTTAAATAAGTAAACAGCGGGCAGGTCACCATTGAGTCAGTATCCAACTGCCATTCCGTTTCCGCGTATATCGGAGTGACCCGAGAGAGTGCCGTCCTGATTAAACACTATTGCTTCCACCCTGCCGAAATCAGATACTATTTTAATACCATAACCAAGTTCGGAAAGTTTCTTTATTTTATTTCTCGAGAGCAAAGCTTTTTCAACCTGAAGTAAATCCGGCAGCCACTGATGATGAAAGCGGGGAGAATCAACAGCATCACGAATATTCAAATTAAATTCTATTACATTAAGTATTGTCTGTAGCACGGATGTTATGATTTTGCCTCCCCCCGGTGAACCGACAACCATAAAAGGTTTTGAATCTTTGAGTAATAATACCGGAGTCATTGAACTCAGCATTCGCTTACCCGGCTCTATTGCATTTGCTTCATTACCAACCAATCCGAAAATATTCGGAACTCCGGGCTTTACAGAAAAGTCATCCATTTCATTGTTTAGCAGGAATCCCGCTCCTTCAACAACAACTTTGCTTCCGTACGTATCGTTTAGCGTTGTCGTGAGTGAGACCATGTTCCCTTTTGAGTCGGCGACAGAAAGATGAGTCGTTTGTGGACTTTCACTGTTAATGTATCCCGGTTTAATTTTATCCGAAGGAATAACCTCTCCGAATTTAAAATCTGAGATTCTTGTTTTTGCGTATGACTTTGAAATCAAGACATCAACAGGTACCTCATAAAAATCCATGTCACCCATATATTCACTCCTGTCCGCGTAAACGAGTTTCATCGCCTCAGAAAGAAGATTAATGTATTCTATGCTTGTTTTGCCATGTGATTTTAGGTTGAAGTTTTCGAGAATATTAAGCAAGTAGATTAAACAGATTCCCCCGCTCGAAGACGGTCCCATGGTTATTATATCGTATTCTTTGTACTTCCCCTTTATTACTTTTCTTTCTACGGGTTTATAGTTTGCCAGGTCTTCGTGTGTTATTATACCTTTTCCCTTTTGCATCTCTGCAACTATCAAATCTGCAACAATGCCTTTATAAAATCCATCTCTGCCTTTTAATGAAATTTCTTTCAATGTATTAGCAAGGTCGGCCTGAATAAATAATTCATTCTGACGAAATTTCTTCCCGAATATCTTTGACGAGCCTTCAAATTTATTAAAATCATTTCTGTTGTTGTTTATCGAATTTGCAAGTTCTTTATTAATTTTGAAACCTTTTTCAGCGAGTTCGATAGCATAAGAAAGTATCTTTTCTCTCGGCATAGTTCCGTATTTCTCAAGTGCATAAAGCAAACCTGCAACAGAACCCGGTACCCCCGATGCAAGATGCCCCAGAGTGCTTAAGTCTGCAATAACGTTACCGACGCTGTCAAGGTACATATTCTTCGAAGATAATCGGGGTGCTGTTTCCCTGAAATCAATTGACGTTTCGTACCCTTCCGCAGATCGCAGTACAATGAATCCCCCGCCCCCTATGTTGCCTGCCTGAGGATAAACAACAGCAAGCGCAAACGCTACTCCAACAGCCGCATCGATAGCATTCCCACCCTGTTTGAGTATGCTAATTCCGACTTCTGATGCTATTTCATTCGCTGAACTTACAACTGCATTTTTATAATTCTGCGAATAAAGGCTTGAAAATGTGAGAAGTAATATTATTATACAGCGGAGAATCATGACAAATCTACGTCCGTTAGATTTGCGACAACCGGAGGCAATCCCTTGAATTCATTCCGTTTAATCATTCCTTTTACTTTTACGATGAACTCCATTTCAAAGCCCATTTTTTGCAAATCCGCATTTGATTTTCCCCCGTCAACCATTGATTCGAGCAATTTATCAACCCTCGCGTATGTAATTCCCATTTCCTCCTCATCTGTTTGACCCTCCCACAAATCCGCAGAAGGTTTCTTGTCAATTATTTCTTTTGGAACGTTTAAGTGCTTTGCAAGTTCAAAAATCTGTGTTTTATACAATTGACCGAGCGGGTTAATAGCACAAGCTGAATCACCGTGCAATGTCGAATAACCGAGAAGTAACTCGGTCTTGTTAGAAGTCCCTACAACAAGTCCGTTTTCTTTTGCCGACTCATCATAAAGTACAATCATCCTCATTCGTGCCATTACATTGCCTTTTCTAACTATTGAGACCTCACCTTCGAGTGTATCTAAATAAGCGTCAACCATTTTTGAAATTTCAACTATCTTCGACCTTACGCTTAAAATCTTAACAACTTTTTGTGCGTCTGCAAGACTGTTTTTGCTGCTGGTTTTATACGGCATCATTACGCATAGCACGTTCTCATGCCCTAAAGCCTTTGCTGTCAAGTAAGCGGAAACAGTCGAATCGATACCTCCTGATAGTCCAATAACAGCTTTCGCAAGTCCGATTCTTTTAAATTCATTTTTCAGAAAAGCTGTAAGAATCTGCTCAACTTTATTATAATTAATCATAGTAATATTATTTTTCAGGAAAATTAAACAATAGATAGGAATAAAAAAAGCCGATAGTTAAGCTACCGGCTTGTAAAATTTTAATGACAATTTTTATTTGGATACCTGATACACTATTTTTCTTATTGTATCAAACTGAAGGTACGGAAACATTTCCTGAATTTTATCAATTGCCTCGCCTGCGCTCATTTCACGTCTCATATCTTTATACATTTGTCTGATTTTATAGTCCCTTATTGCTTTTTCATCGAGTAGTTTATATTTCTTCAAAGTATTGAATACTTCATCGTCGATAAGTTCACTTAGAGGATTGTCATTCTTTGATTTAGTTTTTGCTGCTGGTTTCAAATTTTATCTCCTTTATTATTGTTTATAAATCTCAAAAAGAAGTAAATTTTCATTTACAATATACAAAAATAGCATAAAATCAAGAGATAATCAATACGTTTAGTATTTTATAGGCTTTTTCCGTTGATTATAACACGCATTCAACATAATTTTATTATTTACAAAACAATTATTTCATATTATGATGCGTTCAATTCTTACTATAATATTATTGATTTTTGCCATAAATATTTTTGCGCAGGAATCAGAACATCTATCTTACCGGGTTTACAGCGACAGGAACTCATACTCTTTAAAAGATACTGTTAAAATAGCACTTAAGGTAAAAATTAATGAGAAGTACCACATTAATTCTTACAACCCATCTGACGATTCGTATATAAAGACCGAGGTAATTTCGAAATCAGAGAATCTTAAGCAAATAGCTGTTTTTTATCCTCAGCATAAAATGTATAAATTCTCCTTTTCAGATACGGAAATACCTGTGTATGAAGGTGAATTTCTAATAGGGCTTACATTTTTACCGAAAGAAAATGCAAAAGAAGGCGAGTATGTAATACCAATCGAAATGACATATCAGGCATGCGATAATAATGCATGTTATCCGCCTAAGACAATAAAAAGCGAAATAAAAGTTAATATCTCAAAAACCGGTTCTTTTGCTAATAAAGAGATTTTCGAAAAGATTGACTTTACAAAACCTGCCGGAACAGATAACCGGATATCGGATAAAGAATCGTCTTTGAAAGAAAACGTTAGACAGGAAGGACAAAATCCTGATGAGATGAAAGTTTCAAATTTCATCGAAGAAAGAGGATTGCTTTTGGGAATACTAATTATTTTTATCTGGGGTCTTGCTTTAAACCTGACTCCTTGCATCTATCCATTGATTCCAATCACGATTAGTTATTTCGGTGCTCAGTCCAGCGGAAACAAACTTCAAAGTATTCTTATGGGTGTTTTTTATGCTGTCGGCATGGCTGTTACTTATTCATTAATGGGGCTTATTGCTGCTTTGACAGGCAGCATGCTCGGAACTGCATTGCAAAATCCAATAGTCGTTATTTTTATTGCAGCAATATTTTTCGCTCTGGCAACTTCAATGTTCGGTTTGTGGGAAATCAGGGTTCCGCAGTCTCTTGCACTCGCGGGGAATAAAAACCGCTCGGGATACTTCGGCTCTCTTATGATGGGTTTACTCGTAGGATTTATTGCCGCACCATGCATTGGTCCTATCGTGCTGAGTTTGTTGGTTTACGTGGGTAAGCTCGGAAATCCTTTCATGGGTTTCTTCCTGTTCTTCATTTTATCATTAGGACTCGGTGTCCCTTATATTTTTCTTGCAGCTTTCTCCAGCTCAATCAGTAAACTCCCGCGTTCGGGTGAATGGATGATAAGCGTTAAAGTAATTTTCGGTCTCGTACTGATTGTCATGGCTATTAATACTCTTGGTCCGCTTATGCCGGAAAGTGTTTATAATATCGTTTTCCCGCTCTCGATTCTTCTATCAGGCGTTTACCTCATTATTTTCGATAACAAAGGCCTCAATGCTAAAGTGTACACTAAAGTTAAGTACATTATTGCCATAGTGGGTATTGCAGCGGGTACTTGGCTGTTAAAACCTGAATCACATTCGGCTGAAGTTTCTTGGACAAACCTGACCTCTCTTCAGCAAATCGAATCATCCGTTAAAAATGAGAACAAACCAGTCGTAATAGATTTTTATGCTGACTGGTGTGCACAATGCAAGGAACTCGATAAGTATACATACACAGACGAAAAAGTAGTTGAACTTTCAAAAAATTTAAACAATATTAAGATTGATTTAACAAAGGAAAATCCCGATATTACTTCTAAATATGGCATTAAAGGTCTTCCTGTCGTTATTTTCATGAAACCAAACGGCGAAGAAATAAAAGAACTTCGCGTTACAGGATTTTTAGAACCTGAAGAATTTTCTAAAAGAATTGAAAAACTATTAAATGAGAAATAAGATAACCTTAATACTAATGACGGTTTTCCTGATTTCGGGAAATCTGTCAGCTCAACAAATAAAAGACAGCGATAACAGTTACAGGCTTTTGAATCTTTCGAATGAACTTCTAAAGGATTCATTGAGCAGCCAAAAGGAATCAGTTAATTCCAACACTGACAAAAAATCACCGGGTATTTCGGTACTGCTTTCTGCACTGCTGCCGGGTGCTGGTCACTTTTATGCAGGACGAATGGATGTCGGTGCTTACTTTCTCGGTGCTGAGGCTGCTATGTGGCTCGGTATCTTTGGCGTTAATTATTACGGCGGTATTTTAAAAGACGATTCCCGTTCTTTTGCGGCTGTACATGCAGGTCTTAGTAAAGACGGAAAAGATGACGATTATTTTGCCAACGTCGGTTCTTTTCTTAGCATTTACCAGTATAATAACGATAAACTGCAAAGCGGACAGTACGATAAAATTTATGATATTAATACTCATTTCTGGAACTGGGATTCTCCGTCCAATCAGGGAGAGTTCGACCAGCAAAGGAAAAAAAGTGAACGAACTTACAACCTGAGTACAATCTTTGTGACAGGACTTATTATTAACAGATTGGTTAGCGGAATCAGCGCTCTGGTTTTAACAAATAAAATAAATTCTTCGGGTATTAAAGTCAGTAGCGGTTTCACACAATCCCCCGCGAACAAAATAGACGGAATTAAGCTGAACTTTGTAAAGTCTTTTTAATATCATCCAAACGTGAACAATTATAAAATCACGGTCGAATATGACGGTAGTGGATTTTACGGATGGCAAAGACAGAAAAAGTTCAGGAATACAATTCAGGAATGTATAGAAGAAAATTTAAGTAAACTCTTAAAGGAAAGTATCCCTGTTACAGGTGCCGGCAGAACAGATGCAGGTGTTCATGCTTACAACCAGACAGCAAATTTTAAAACCGATACTCTAATTCCTGATTCAGACAAATTCCTTTATTCTTTGAATTCTATACTCCCCTCTTCAATTACTGTTAAATCAATAAGAAAAGTTAATAACGATTTCCACTCAAGGTATTCAGCGAAGAGAAGAGAGTACTTATACAAGATTACAACCCGTGAAATTTCTATCGGAAGGAATTATTATTTCAAATTAAATTACAAACTTGACTTTAAAGTTATAGACGAATTTATTAAAATACTCGTCGGATATCATTCTTTTAAGTCATTGTGCAGGAATAAAGAAGATAAACACGATTTCTTCTGTAATCTTATGAAACTGGAATACAGGATAAATAAAGCAAAGAATACTATTGTCTTCAGGATTCTCTCGGATAGGTATCTGCACTCTATGGTTCGGGCAACAATAGGTGTGCTGATTGACCTCGGGCGCGGGAAACTTGAATTAAAAGATACTTATAATAAATTAATTAACGGAGAAAAAATTAAGACTACATATCTACCTGCTAATGCATTATTTTTAAACAAAATCTATTATTAATGAATAAAATAATCATCACAGTAATTTTTACTGTTCTTTTTGCCGCGGGCGTTAAAACTAACGCACAGGATTCGTTCGGAAATTACGATAATATCGATAAGAATAATTCCATGCAAATAATAAAAGAAAAGATTCTGGAAAAAGAGTCTGAGGCAGGTATTTCAAAATCTTTATCTTTAAACGTAGATTCCTCAAAACTGAAAAGCCCGATTCTTGGTGCAACGATGTCTGCTGTCATTCCCGGAGCAGGTCAGATTTATTCAAAGAGCTTCATAAAGTCAGCTGTTTTCCTTGCAGTCGAAGCAGGATTATGGATTACTTATGCTGTTTTTCAGGGTAAAGGCAACGACCAGACAACGTCTTACGAAAACTACGCTAATCAGAACTGGAATATGAGAAAGTATGCTCAATGGCTGAAAGACCAGAGCTTTCAGCGTGCTGACCAGATTAATATGTCTGCTGATGATTATACTTTAAGGCTTCAGATAAATTACTGCGAAGAGATTAATTTCTCTCATCAGCTTCCCCCTCCGGGAGAGCAGCAATACTACGAAGTTATCGGGAAATACCAAAATTACGTTACTGGCTGGTCAACGGCTGACGTTACCGTTATCAATAAAAACAACTACGGAACAACAAAACTTTCGCAGGTAAGCTTTTACATGGATGAAAGACAAAAAGCTAACGATTATTACAACAACGGAACGACAACTTTAATGGTCGTTGTTCTTAATCATCTTGTATCGGCAGTTGACGGATTTCTTTCTGTTAATTCTTATAACAATAAGTACGTTCTTAAAGGAGGTGTAAGCTTTCAGCCTGTATTCTCGCATAAGCTCGGAAAATCAGTCGTTACACCTTTTGCAAATGTAAGTTTTACATTTTAAACCATGTATGAGGATTTAATAATAAAAGCTCTGGACGCAAGAAAATCATCGCATTCCCCGTACTCAAAATTCAAAGTCGGTGTTGCTTTGCTTACAAAAGATGATAGAATCTATACGGGCGCTAACGTAGAATGCTCTTCCTATTCTCTGACTATTTGCGCCGAAAGAGTCGCCGCAGTAAAAGCTATTACGGACAAGCATAAAATCTTTAAAGCTGTTGCAATTGCATCAAGCGGTAAGGAATTAATTTTCCCCTGCGGGGCATGCAGGCAATTCCTGTCCGAATTCTCGGATAATATGGACGTTATACTCATTAAGTCGAAAAATAACTACCAGATTTATAAATTACAAAATCTTTTCCCTCATAAATTTATCTTCAAACTACATTAATGAAAGGGTTGCTCTATGGATATGAATGAACATCTCCAGATTAGAACTTTCAAGAAAACAGGACATATAGAAGTAATTTGCGGCAGTATGTTCTCGGGTAAAACTGAGGAATTAATCAGACGAATTCGAAGAGCTGAAATTGCTAAACAAAGAGTTAAGGTTTTTAAACCTAAAATCGATAACAGGTACAGCGAGTTTTCAATCGTTTCGCATAGCGAGCAGTCGTACCCTTCCGAAGTAATAGAAAACGC
>CAZVCC010000089.1:0-7951 GCA_964626015.1 uncultured Ignavibacteriaceae bacterium | reverse complement strand
CGCAAAGAAAGCCCCGAGGTCTCGGGGTAGACGTCGGACGCAAAGAAAACCATTAAGTATTTTATTTTATAAAAGTTTGTTTTTATTACACAGTTTTCAAACATAGTAACACAGAATGCACAGTGTAAAGAATTGATTTATAGCTAAGAGCAAAACTTTAAAGACTTTCACAGAGATCCCTGAGATAAAACGAAGGACACAGAGAAATAATATTTTTATTGCTCAGAGCAAGAGCATCTTACTACTGAGAACAATGAGGGCACTGCGTAACCGATGGCTACAAACAAAATAAAGACAAACATTAACAAAGAATTTAACCGTCCGCCACGGCGGATCTTCGACACCCAGAGAGCGCAGAGAACAAATACTAAAACAAGAAAGATGATTTTTACCGCAAGGGTCGTCCGCCCAACAAGACGGCGGATCTTCGACTCGGAAGCAAAGGACGCAAAGAAAACACTTGAGATTTTTTCTTTTTAAAAGTTTGTTTTATTACACAGTTTTTAAACATAGTAGCACGACGTAGCCGATAGCTATTCTCCGCGGCGAATCTTCTGTAAACATTGAAAAGATTAACAATTGCAGAGGATTCAACCGCTGCGTACACCCCGAGGTCTCGGGGTAGACGTCGAACTCAGTGAAAGCAAATTAATTTATTGTTGATAAAAATATTTAACGCATAGTCGCAAGGGAAGCAAATATTTTTACACTATTTTAAAACATGGTAACACAAATTGGTATTAAATGCTCTTTAATTCTCTTAGTCCCCACGGTATGTATGCGATGCACATCAGAGCAGAACCGACTGAACTTATAAACTCAATATCGGGATTAAGCAAAAGTAACAAACCCGCAATAATTAAAATCCCCTGCCATTTACGGATAACTTTTTCTTTCATCAGACCAAAAACCTGAACAATCCCTCCTACAACCAGAGCAAATAGCAGCAACACAATTAATAGCAAGCCTTCTTTGGATATGATAACACGCAAGAAAGGAATTAATGCTGCAAACTGATCTTCGGGAAGTGTATCAAATGCAGACATAGTTAAACATAATGCACCTTTATCAACTGCCAGAATAAATGCACCGAATACACCTATAACACATCCCCAGAATCCCAGTACCTTCCCGTTTCCTTTCAATAAATTCATCACACCAATAAAATATACAATGATAACGGGGACTGAAAACGTAACAATCAGATGTCCGATGTGATACATAGAATTATTATGAAACCTGTTTACAAGTTGTTCTGTCGTTTGCAGGGGCTCCATCGCCAATAAATTCGGATGGGTTACAAAACCAATGAAGAGCATCAAAGGAAACAGGATTAATGACAATGCAAAACTTTTCTTTTTAATGTTTTCGATATTCATAGTTATAGTTGATTAATTGCTAATATTTTTACTTCACTAAAAATTACCCGCTCTTTATGTAATCATGATTTGTTCCGTGATAAATAGAATTATATTCATGGATGTATTATTTTAAGCTTATATACATTGTTTACTATATTGATAATACAATTGTTTTCATTAATATTTTTGTAAGTTATTTAATGTAGTTCATTAGTTTACAGTCTGTGAAAACCTTTCCTGAATTCGTTTCTGCTGCAGTCAGAGTATAAAGATACACACCTGATGATAAATTCAGATTGTTTGTATTAAACGTTACGTCGTACGCTCCCCTTCTTTGAAATGAATTTACGAGAGCAGCTACTTCTTTTCCGAGAATATCATACACCTTTAAACTGACATAACTGTTATTCGGTAAAGTATAACCTATCAATGTACTTGGATTAAAAGGATTCGGGAAATTCTGAAATAATTTATAGTTGTTTATTATGTTTTCGTTCATAGGATTTATTGATGTATGCGGGACTGCGACTAAATTGAACAAACACGAGGCTTTTGCGGAGTCTGAATCGGTCACTGTCACTTTTATCGGTGTTGTACCTGCAGTTGTTGGAGTTCCCCATAGAGTTCTTGTCTGCGGATTAAAATTCAACCAGGATGGCAATGCACTGCCATCGTTCAATGCTACAGAATACGTAAGTGTATTATTACCGTCGTCATCGATAAAAGTTGTATCAGGAATGATAAAACTGAACTGAACTCCGACCGAATCATATTGCTGCGGAATCAAATTCTTAAGGTATGGAATAAAGTTAGTGTGTCTTAGACTGTTAACGAGGGAATCAATACGTACCCAGCGGATACTTACATCTGAATAATTCGGGTTTGTTCCAGTAGTGTAAAAAAGATATTTATTATCAGACGTAATGTATCCACCCCACATCGCAAGACCGAAGTTTATTGCTGGTCCTAAGTTTTTCGGATTAGTCCAATCATTGTTTGTTTTGTGAAAGCATACGAATAATTTTGCCGAATTTCCTGAATACTTGGATATTATCATAATTGAATCATTCCTTGATACACTGAAATCAAGATTATCAACCGAGCTGTTTAAAGGCAGTCCTAAACTTACAGCATTAGTATCATTTCCATTCATGTACAGCCTGCACCAGTCAGATGCTCCTATACCCGGATTTGAAACTGAAGAAATGTAATAATGTCCGTTGTTTGTAACCTGTAAATAATGCGCTGAATTTAAATTGTATAAAATTCTTTGAGGATTACTCCAGCCGGTTCCTGTTCTGTATGAAAAAAATGTCTGGTAAGGTACTTCATTATTCTGGAAATACATTGTGTCACCTGTAATTGATAATGCCGGAGCCAGATATCCGTTAAAGAGATTAAATGGTCCTGTCCACCTATTTCCGTCATATTTGAAATATTTTATTGTATCTCCTGACGTTGGATAATAATTATGTATAACGGTATAATAAATTTCTTTACAGTCGTTTGATATTGCGATTCTTTCTGCTGTAAAGGAGCCTGCACTCACAGGCAGACTGAATACTTTAGGTATGTTTCCGGGAGGGTTTTGCCCAAGGTACAAACTATCAGTTGGGATTTGCTGTGCGAAACACGAGTTAAGCCAAGCCGTAAAGAGAATGATAATTGAAAATGTTTTCATGATGTTTTATAATTTTAATTAGTAAATCTTTTGCTTGTTTATACGATTTTAATTTATAGAGGAAAGCTGTATTCAGTGAAGTGAGGGAATAAATCAGCGAAAATGGAAAAGATTAGAGTAAAAATAATCTATCGTTAGATTACCCGTCAAAATATGAATTTCACTTAGAATAATGGATAGTTCGTTTAAATTGATTATTTTTAAATGATGAGATTTAGTAAATTCGCGTAATTGAAATAAATGGGAAAAAAGAAACTTATAAGACTTCATGCAACATTCTGGATAATTCTAACAGCAATAAATTTATTCGATACATTTATTTACAACGCTGAATCATATTCAGCTCATCGTTATCCAACGATGATTATTCGGTTATCATTCAAGATTTTCACTTTCTATGCATTCTATTTCTTTGTAACACCGTTTGTGTTCAGCAAAAAGGGAATAATGTATTTAATCTTTTTTGAAATTATATATTTAGCAGTTATCGGGTTTATATTTGCATTCATGACGTTTTTCCCCTACGTTTACATTCAATCTCCATCAAACCCATTTGAGTATACACTTGCAAACGGTATAAAGGATAGAATTTTTGCTGCAGCTGCTTACCTTTCAATTGTATCTATAATAGGTGCTCTGTCGAAGGTATCCTTGATATGGTACAGAAATCAGCTTAAACAGAAAGAGACAGAAAGGCATAATATATCAAATGAGCTTGCAATGTTAAGAGCACAGATTAATCCGCACTTTTTATTTAATACTTTAAACAACATTAAATCACTGACTAAGAGTCTTCCTTTGAAAGCAATAAACAGCGTCGATAAATTAATCAGGATAATGCAGTACATGCTTTTCGAATCGTCGCAGGAATCCGTTCCCCTTTCGAATGAAATCGGACATATAAACAACTATTTAGACCTTGAGAGAATCAGGTACAACGAAGCTGAATTTATAGATTTTAAAATCGCCGGCGATTATTCAACAATTAACGTACCTCCGTTGATTTTTATGCCTTTCATAGAAAACGCATTCAAGCACGGAAACAGACTTTGTCCGGTACCGGGGATAAAGGTTCTTATTGACGTTCAGAAATCAAACATATATTTTGAGATAAGAAACTTCACAAAAGATAATTCCTATGAGCATAGCAAGAACAGCGGTTTCGGCCTTGCGAATATAAAACGCAGGCTCGATTTATTGTTTGGTAACAAATACGAACTGAATATCGAGAATGTAAACAAAATTTATTTGGTAAAACTAAATCTAATTTTAATATGACAATAAACTGTATTGCAGTTGATGACGAACCTTTAGCCCTTGATATAATTAAAGATTATATTTCACAGGTTCCTTTTTTAAGATTGATGAAAACTTTTCATGAAGGAATCAGCGTTATTGAATACCTTGCAGCAAACAATGTGGATTTGATTTTTCTTGATATTGAAATGGGCGGAATCTCCGGTACTCAGCTGCTTAAGACGATTCAGAAGAAGCCGAAAGTTATTATGACAACTGCGTTCAGGAATTATGCTGTTGATGCTTTCGAGCTGGACGTAACCGATTATCTTCTTAAGCCTTTTTCATTCGAAAGGTTTTTGAAAGCCGTTGAGAAAGTTTATTCACTGCTTAATGAGAAGAAACATAAATATGATTCTGAAAAAGGCAATAAAGATTACTTCTTTGTAAAATCAAATTATAAAATGATAAGGGTCAACTTCGACGACGTACTTTTCATAGAGGGATTGAGCGAATACATTGTGATATACACAAAAACTTCCAAAATAATTACTCTTCAGAGTTTCAAAAATATTGAACAGACACTTAAAGAGCCGGAGTTTGTACGAATCCAAAAATCGTATCTGGTATCGATGAATAAAATTGATTCTATCGAAGGACAGTATGTCAAGATTGCGAACAAGGAATTACCCATTGGGAATAAATACAAAGATAATTTCTTTAAGGTAATATCTTTGACCGGAAAGAAAACATGAAAAATATCAGATGCAAAAAAGACACATCATATTGATTCATACAGTCTTCTGGTTAACGACACTGCTGCTTGTCGGGCTTGAGACAATTCCTTCAATCGGTAAACTTTCTAATGATGTAATTGTTATTGACTATTTGCTGTATGTAATATCCTTTTTTGCGATATTTTATTCGTTCTATTTCTCCATTAAAATCGAACATCTGAAAAAGAAGAAAATCAAAACTCTAATATTATACGGCTTATTGTTTATTATAATAATTACATTTTCAATCACATACATATATGTAATCTCACTCGCAAAGGAAGTATTTGACCTTAAGGGAAAAACGTCCGTGCTTGAATTCAGCAAATATTACATGAGTTTTCTCGAGACAAATTTTCTTTATGCAATATCGGGCTCGCTAATGAAGACAGCATTGTTATGGTACAAAAGTGTAATGAAACAAAAAGAGATTGAGAAACAGTTAGTTATGAATGAACTTGCAATGCTTAAGTCTCAGATTAATCCGAATTTTCTATTCAATACTTTGACAAATATCAGGTCTTTAATTGAAACACAGACAGAAAAAGCGATTTACAGCATAGAAATCCTTTCAGACATAATGAGTTACATGCTTTATGATTCATCGAAGGAAAAAGTATTCCTTGAAGATGAGATAGATAATATCAACAATTATTTAAACCTCCAGCGTGTGAGGTACAATCCTGATTTTATTTGTTTTGATGTTACTGAGGATACAAAGGGACTAAAGGTTCCTCCTTTGATATTTATGCCGTTTATAGAAGATGTTTTCATAAGAGGAGATATTTCCAATCGGATTCCCGGAATTAAAATTGCTCTTAAAGTAGTAAATAATCTGTTATCATTCGAAGTTATGAGTTATACTAAAGAAAAGAGTGGAGGAGGTATAAACAGTTTAAGTTTGAAAAATATTAAACGCAGACTCGATTTATTATTCGGTGATAAATATACACTTGAGATAAAAAACGCAGATAGCAAAAATATAATAAAACTCGGAATAATTCTCTGATTTTCTGCATCAGAGACGATTTGGAACATTTGTATTCAGAAGTTATTATTCTTTTTAGTTTTCTTATAGTTTTTCATCATCTTTCCAAAACGTTTATCTTTGTTTCGTCTTTCTGAGACTGTGGACTCAAAATAAGTTTTTTCTTTTTCCATCTTCAGATAGTTTTCGTATGAATCTATATCCAGGTCTCCATTTTCAACGGCTTCAAGTACGGCGCAGCCCTTTTCCTGCTTATGAGTGCAATCTTTAAACCTACAGTTTTCCGAGAGCTGATAGATTTTATCGAACGTTATTTCCATCCCGTTGGCAGTGTCTGCAATCCCCACCTCTCGCATACCTGGATTATCAATCAGTATTCCACCATTTTCAAGAACAATTAATTCCCTATGAGTTGTTATGTGCTTACCTCTGTTTGTGCTCCCGCTGATTTTCTCTGTTTTCATAACAGTTTTACCTGCAAGGTTATTCAGCAAAGTAGATTTTCCCACACCTGAAGATCCGAGTAAACAATAAGTTTTCCCCTTTTCAATAAGTTTATTTATAGCGTCGTATCCGTTTTTCGTTTCATTGCTTAATGCAATTAAAGGAACATTCTTAATGCGTGCATTTATAATTTCCAAAATTTCATTCAAGCTGTTTTCATCGATTAAATCAATTTTGCTGAGAACTATTACCGGTTTTACTTTCGATGTATTGCAGATTGTGAGGTATCTTTCCAGTCTGTTAAGGTTAAAATCCCTATCAACTGCCTGAATGAGAAATGCAAAATCAATATTCGCTGCAATAATCTGAATTCCTCCAAACTGCCCAACTGCCGGTCTTTTGATGACTGAAAATCTCGGAAGGATTTTATGAATAACAGCAAAATCCGAATCATAAGTTGTCACAGCAACCCAGTCACCAACTGCGGGATAATCTTCTCTGTCGTTAGCAGTAAAACGCATATTGCCTGTAATCTCAGCATCAAACACACCCATATCAGTCTTTACAACATACCTCTCCTTATGCTCTGCTATCACTCTACCGATTTCAAAGTCTGAAACATTTTCATTAGCTCTGATTCTTTCAAGATTCTCATTAAACTCCAAATCTTCTAAACCCATAATACTTAAAATGATTTATTAATCTTATTACTTAGGTATATTACAAAAATGTCTACAATGAGGATTTTAAACAACGCAAAACCTTTTCATGTTTTCGTAATGCTGAAGGCATTTTATAAGTATATTTGATTTATGGAATATTTCTTTGAGGACTTTCAAACATAAAGTAAATCTTAATACTCTTAAAGAGGGATAGTTTTTACAATTTGTTGATAATCAAATTACATAAAACTAACTCTCTTCCCTTCTTCGCAATGCTTAATCGCCTTTTCAAGTCTTGCCATTCTTGTTTCTTCTTTCTTTGCAGACATAATCCAATGCGCTACTATTCTCCTATAAGAAGGTGCTTGTTTCAGAAAGAACTCGTAGGCAGATTTCCTTGCTATAAACCTCTTTTCAAGTTCAGCACTAAGGATAATAGCATTATTCTCAAAACCGTTAGCTTTCGACTTATCTTCTTTACGATTTTTAAAAGCATCAATACCAGCCGGCATCATCTTTCCTGCCTTCGTCAATGCCTCCACCTTTGCAATATTAATCGCACTCCATTTACTCGTTTTCTTTCTCGGCGTGAAGCGGTTACAATAAGAAATTGCATCAACAGACCTGCGTGTACTATCAATCCAGCCGAAACAAAGAGCTTCATCCACCGCATCCGACCACGACATATTAAACTTACCGCTATCCTTCTTATAAAAGCCGACAATTAGTTCCGCTTCTTTCTTATGATTAGACTTAAGCCACTTTCTGAACTCTTTCTGATTTTTAAAGAATGTAGGTGTCAT
>CAZVCC010000088.1:5225-8173 GCA_964626015.1 uncultured Ignavibacteriaceae bacterium | reverse complement strand
AAAAAGTACTAATATTCATATTAATAAAACATATACTCAATTAAGTTTCGTAGAAGTTGATAAGGAGATGAGAAATGTAAAATTAACAAATATTGGCACATTGATAAATAAAGAAAGAATAAGATAAGAAATAATTCAAAGATAAATATTTTTATGCAATTATTAACTTATAACATTTAATTATTAACTATTAACTATTAACTAGTTAGAGGCTTTCGGCGATGATTTCAGCGATATCTTTTATTTTCACTTCATCGGTTTTGCCTTTTTCCTTGATGCCGTCAGTCAGCATTGTCATACAGAAAGGACAAGCGGATGCGACAGCATCGGCACCAGTGCTGAGAGCTTCTTCAGTTCTTTCGATATTCACTCGTTTGCCTTCGGTTTCTTCCATGAACATTCTACCGCCACCTGCACCGCAGCAAAAGCCTTTATCTTTTGAGCGTTTCATTTCAACTATTTCAAGACCGGGGACTTGCATCAAAGATTTGCGGGGAGCGTCATATATACCATTGTACCTTCCGAGATAGCATGAGTCATGGTAAGTATATTTCTTATCAGTATTTTTATTTGGAGTAATTTTTCCCTCAGAAATAAGTTTACTGATATAGTCGGTATGATGAGTAACTTCAAGTTCAACACCGAACTGTGAATATTCATTCTTAAGAGAATGAAGACAATGTGGGCATGCTGTCACAACTTTTTTGATGTTATAGCGTTTAAAAGTCTCAATATTTTGCTGCATAAATTGCTGAGCAAGAAATTCATTACCGAGTCTGCGTGCAGTATCGCCATTACATTTTTCTTCATTACCGAGAACACCAAAATTAATCCCAGCATAGTTTAAGATCTTAGCGAATGATTTAGTAACATTTTTATAACGATTATCAAAAGCACCAGCACATCCAACCCAGAAAAGGACTTCGAGGTTATCTGCAGAACCGATACTGCTTAATTTCTTAAGTTTAAGATCCTTACCTTCATTTTCTATCTCGGCAGAAAACTCGTCAATCCAGTCATTTCTTTGTTCAGGGGGGAAAGCCCATGGAGATTCATTATTCTCAAGATTTTTAAATACTGTATTAAGTTCAGCCGGAAAAGCTGATTCCATCATAGTAAGATTGCGCCTCAAGTCAACGATTGAAGTAACATGGTCTATCATCACCGGGCATTCTTCCACGCAAGCAGCGCAAGTAGTACAAGCCCAGAGTTCTTCGGAGGATATGTAGTCGTGCACGAGAGTTTTTTCGAGTTCGGGATGGGTCTCAACTTTATTGACAACAAGAGGACCTTTTGCCATCGTTCGTTTACGAATTTTTGTAACAATTTTTTTAGGATTAAGAAGTTTGCCTGTAGAATTTGCCGGACAGACTTCTGTACATCTACCGCATTCTGTACAAGTATAACCGTCGAGAAGCTGCTTCCATGTAAGGTCTTCGATATCTTTTGCACCGTATTGTTCAAGAGATTCGTCATCGAAGTTAATAGGTTTCAGTACGTTTTTCTTATCTATTTTAAAATTTGATAAAAAAGTATTAGGTACGGACGATAACACATGGAAATGTTTTGAATAAGGGAGATAGTTTAGAAACAATAGTACTATTATATTATGAGCCCACCAATGAACTTCGTACCATGTATGACTTCCGGTTGAGAAGAATCCCGATATAAAGTCTGAAATTGGTCTTAATCCGTGAGACTGCCCGAGGAGAATTCTTTCGACGTTTGCACCGAACATTGTGACCATAATAAAGAGAATCAAAACGAGAATAAACACAGCGTCATTGCGTGATGATGCTTCAACCTGCAGGCGTTTTGGGGTGCCTATGAACCTACGAATCAGAGAGAAAAGCACAACAAAGAAAACGAGGGCACCAAAGAAATCCTGAGTCAGAGTAATAAAAGAGTAAAATTTACCAAGGAAACTGAAAGAGAAGTTCGGGAAAAAGCCTTCAATTACAGATTCGAGAATGACAAGGGAGAGGATAAGGAACCCCCAGTAAATACAAAAATGAAGAAAACCAGCGAGCCGGCTTCTGAAGAGCTTTGTCTGCAGAAAAGCGATATTGAGAGTGTTAATCAGTCTTTGTTTAATATTATTAAGCCTGTTTTCACTTTTACCGAGTTTAATGTAAGAGATAAAATTCTTTACCGAATACAGGAAGAACAGCACGGCAGAAATCAATACAATTGCAAAAAGAATACTTTTAATCATTTATGGTAAATTTTTTTGTCAAGTTAGTGAATTGTGAATAAAGATAAAAGATAAGAATTTGGAACAGAGTATGTAAGAACATAGAGAGAAAAGCAGGTCAAGATATTGGCACACTGATCAGAGCCGAAAAAGCTTATTAACACAGACTGAAATTATTATAGAGATTGCGGCAAGCGAAATTTATAAAGACCGATTAACTCGGTTATAAATGTGGATTATATTTTAGATATAATTTTAAAGGCATTGTGAGAAAGAGCTATGACAGAAATATTATTTGTCACCCATGACCTGAATGGCTATTCTTCGTGTTCTGGGGCGGTTGTCGAAATCGAGGAATACGATTTGCTGCCATGTTCCGAGAATCATTTCGGAATTGACTATGGGTATAGTCAAGCTTGTTTTGATTAATGCTGAGCGAAGATGAGAATGACCGTTGCCATCTCCCCAAGTGTCGTTGTGTTTATATCCGCCGACAGCTGGAATAATTTTATCCCAAAATTTTGGGAGGTCAATTAGAAGTCCTGGTTCGTACTCGACAGTTGTTATTCCTGCAGTAGAGCCAACAGCAAATACCGTGACGATACCGTTTTTTACACCTGATTTATTAATAACAGCAAAAGTTTCGTCTGTGATATTTTTGATGTCACAATTACCTTTTGTAGAGATTAATATTTCTTCGAAATAGGTCATGTTTAATAGTTGATAGTTGATAGTTAATGGTTAATCCGCCACG
>CAZVCC010000088.1:0-5125 GCA_964626015.1 uncultured Ignavibacteriaceae bacterium | reverse complement strand
CGACAAAGAACGCATAGTTAATAAGTGAAAGCATAAGTACAATTAAAAATATCAAGCTTAAAGAGCAATTTTAAAAGCAAAAAATTAAAAAATAAACGTATAAAGCGCAAGTAAAAATTAATTCACTATTGTTGTTATAATTTTAGAGCAACGATATCTTTCTTCTCGCGGAGGTAATAAACGAAACTATTTCTGCTGAAAAAATTATCTGGTACGTTATAGCTTGACTGCTGATTTAAAATATCCGAGTATATTTTTTTCTTCTTTGGGATGTCATAAACACAGAAAGTATTTACATAGAATTTTCTATTAATATCTTTGTAATCAATCCCTGATTCTTTATAATAGTTAAATAATAAATAATTTCCTTTAATCATATACTCAGTATCCCCGACGAAACTATCTATTTCAGAATTAATAATACTAATTATATGATCTTTAGGTGTAAACTTATCGAATGATACAGGATAGTCGGTTTGTTCATTAAAAAGGTCATCATCTGAATTTCTTTTAAGTTCAAGCAGTGCAGGATATTCAGTATCAGAAAATACTTTTATTATATTACCGTTTGAGGTATCAATCTCAGCAACCTCAGTTTTATCGAATTTTTGTTTCATGCCAAAAAGTTTTTCTTCGGTAGAGAAGAAAAACTGATACTCTTCGTTTTCCCAGAGTTTGTTTCCCGAAGTTAAGTCGAGAGCAATGATGTTCTTATGATAAGGCAGTTCAGGTTTTTCGAATCTATTCAGGTACAGAATTTTTGAAGACGCACCTTCGATAGAAACCCAGTAATTACCTTCTTCGAACAGGAAATCCGACAAATATCTTTTACCGTCAATAATGTTCAATGAGAAGAGATACAGGGTTCTCTTTTCGAGGTCCCGAGTTTCTCCGGCTATAAAGTCTTTGCCTCCAAAAACAAATTTCCACAGGTTACCGTTCTGGTTGAATATCCAAGCTGGTTTTAACTTATTTCTATCAAAAATTTTCATTTAATCTTCTGGTTATGCAAAGCTATGTAATTTAATCCTTCAAGAACAAGAGTAAGTTCAATTTTATCGACACCTTTTATCTTATTGGGGATAATCTCAGCACCTCCGCCTGTCATGATAACTAATAGATTCTTAAACATTATCCTGTACAATTCTACAGCCTTTTCAATGAACAAAACGTGCTGGAGTATCAAACCTGATATTATTGAACTCTTTGTTGATTTATTAATAATACTAATATTTCTGTTTAAGACAATTTTAGGAAGAGTTGTTTTAAAAAGAAGTGCATCGGAAGCAGTATTTAATCCTGCAGATATCATACCACCTTTATATATACCGGCAGAGATCAAGTTAAAAGTTACAGCGGTACCTGAATCGATGACGAGAATATTTTTATGATTACCGTATTTCATAAAAGCCCCCACAGCAGAGCAAATCCTATCACTGCCTAATGTTTTTTCATAATCAATTTTCAGGGGTAATATAGAATCAGCAGATATAAATGTAATATTGCATTTTAAGCGAAGACCTTTAATCGAAGAATTATATTTTTTATCGAGCGAAGAAATGTAAATCCCGGTGAACTTATTTTGGTAATAATTCAGTACAGACCTGAAGTGTTTAATAAAATCTCTTTTGTTGTATAAAACAGATTTAAATCTACTCATTTTCCCATTAATTGAAAGCGAGCATTTAATTCTTGAGTTGCCTATGTCAATAAGTAAGAAATTCATGTCTTAAATAAAAAGGGGACTAATGTCCCCTATAAAAATAGCTATAAATAAGTTGAGATTACATATCGAATTTAATACCGCCTGTCAGGAAATAACCGCTGATATTCGGGTCGCTGATAATTATTTTATACTTGCCGTCAACATAAAGCGAGAAAGCCGGACCTATACCGGGAAATTCCACACCGCCTCCAAGGTCAAGACCGACCTTTGTGAGGTTTTCAGAAACTCCGAGAATTTTCTGAGTTAAAAAATTAACACCAATACCACCATCCACATAGGGAATTACAGTAGGAGTTTTGAATTTAAGACGCAAGAGACCTGCGACTTCAAAATTATTCTGGTCACCAGCTTTCCAGTAGTTAACCTGCGGCAGAAGTGAAAAACTTTCTGTTTTAATTTCGGCAAAAAAATTAAAAGTAAGTCCTGAACTTCCCTCAACTATAAATGCAGGACCGAGTCCGCCGCCAAGGGCAATCTTTGAAACAGCGGGAATAGTTCTGTATAATTTATTTCCTTCTGTTGATTCAAGATTGTTTAAACTGTTTTGTGAATATCCGTTAAATGATAGAACTAAGAGGATGAGAGATGAGAGAAATAATTTTAGCTTCATGTTATTAGTTTAAATTAGAAATTTCAATTTTCTTAATCTGGTCCCGGAGCTCTGCTGCCCTTTCATAATCTTCATCATTAACAGCATTCTCGAGGTCAAGTTGAAGTTTTTTAAGCTTCTCTTCTTTAGCAACGGTTTTGTAATCCTTATTGCCAATATCGTGAATATTTTCTTCTTCATCTGAAGAACCTTCTGAGTCAATATCATTCAAATCAAGGTCATCATTATCAATATTTATTTTTGGAACGAATCCAATTTCATCTATGACTTCTTTTGCGACATAGATAGGTGCGTTGAATTTCAGAGCGAGGGCAATAGCATCTGAGGGTCTGGAATCCAGCGGGTCAATTTCTTCTGAATCAAGAACAATTTTTGCGAAGAATGTAGAATCGCGAAGTTCATTAATTATAACACTTTCGATGCTGTAAGAAAGCGCCTCGAGCAGATTTTTAACAAGTTCATGAGTAAGAGGACGCGGAGGTTTAAGACCTTCGAGTTCAAAAGCAATAGCCTGAGCTTCAAAATGTCCAATAATAATCGGAATACGTCTTTTCCCTTCAACTTCTTTTAGCAGGAGAGCATAACCTCCACCGCTAATAGCAGAAGAAACCGGAATACCCGCAAGTTCAACTTTTATTAAATCATTATAATTCATTATTTACATACTTTCTTTAATATTATTACACTCAAAACGCCTAAAATGTTTCATAATTCTGTATCAAATTACAGCTAAACGAATTTAATTTAAAGGCACATCGTGAATAACGAAAATACTCAGTTTTTTAGTTTTTTAATTTCCTCTGTTAATACAGGCAGAACTTCGAATACATCGCCGACAATACCGTAATCTGCAACTTGAAAGATTGGTGCGTCTTTATCTTTATTAATTGCAACAATAAATTTTGAGGATGACATGCCTGCAAGGTGCTGTATTGCACCGCTTATACCGCAAGCGATGTACAGACTCGGGGAGACTGTCTTACCAGTTTGTCCAACCTGATCGCCGTGTGGTCTCCACCCTGCATCAACAACAGCTCGAGATGCTCCTGTAGCTGCACCAAGAACTGATGCAAGGTCCTCAATGAGATTAAAATTCTCTGGACCTCTAAGCCCTCTTCCTCCAGAGACAATTATGTCTGCTTCTGCTACATCGAGCTTACCCGAAGCTACTGAGACATCTGAAACGTGCGCACCAAAATCACCTTCATTGATGCCGAGTGAATCGGAAGAAATTTTTTCAATTGCAGTATCATTAATATTTTCAACGGCTTTAAACACGTTTGGCCGAATAGAAACCACAATGTTTTCCGTTTCGGATTTCACGAAAGTATAACATTTACCAGCATACGCGGGTCTTTTAAATGAGACTGAATTTTCTTCGAAAACAAACTCAGTGCAATCAGTTATAATTGCTGAGTCGTTTTTAACAGCAAGGGAAGGTGCGATTTCCTTCCCGAAAGAAGTGGCGGCTAATAAGATAATACCATAGCCATTATTCTTGGCAAATTTGCTTATTGCAGCCGCGAAAGAGCCATGTGAATACTTAATATCAGAAATACCACTTTTGGAGTTCAGGTCGTCTAATCCAATATGAAAAACTTTTGAGACGCCATATTTACCGAGAGTTTTCAAATGTTCGTCTGCTGCATTATTAATCGTTATAACGGAAAACTCTTTGCCGAGTCTATCCGAAAGCATCTTTCCAGCGGATACTGCTTCAAAAGCATTTGATTTAAAACCATTATCTTTTGTTTCTGCGAATACTAATATTTTACTCATAATAGAATTTTTCTTTTTTAGGTTTAAATTACTTTAGCTTCTTCACGTAAAAGTTTTACGAGTTCGGGGACGTTTGCAACACCGTCAGTAAATATTTTCCCACTGCCTTTTGCGTCCGGAAGTATCATTTCTGTTACTGATGATTTTGAAGGTTCATCAACTGCGGTTTTTTCTTCAATAGGTTTAGACTTTGAAGCCATAATACTTTTAAGGTTTGGATAACGAGGATTATTAATACCTTTTTGAGTTCCAATAACTACAGGCAATTTAGATTTAAGGATTTCCTTACCGCCTTCAATTTCACGTTCAATCAAAGCATCCTGACCATTAATTTCAAGTTTAGTAACTACGTTTACCGAAGGCATACTTAAGAATTCTGCAGTCATTTTGGGAACAAGAAGTCCATCAAAATCTATAGACTGTTTTCCAAAAAGAACAATATCAGGATTAATTTCCTTTAAAACCTTAGCAAGATTCTTAGATACGGTGAACGAATCAAATTCATTACCGGCAGATTTTATCAAAATACCCTTATCAGCACCCATTTGAAAAGCTTTCTTTATGCCTTCTTTTGCTCTATCAGTACCAAAAGAAATAGCAATAACCTCACCCCCATTTTTCTCTTTAAGCTGAACTGCTTCTTCGACTGCGAATTCATCATAAGGATTAATGATAAACGTTACACCCGATTCATCTATTGATTTAGAGTTTCCACCGACCTTAATCTTAGTAGTACTATCGGGTACGGTTGAAACACAAACTACAATTTTCATAATTCCAGATTAAATTTATAAAATTACTATTTAAACATTAATTTATATTTTAAAATTCAATAAAAAATTGAAAAAAGATTAAAGTGTTAGTGTAAAAGTAACTTTAATTTGAAAGTTTATAGAGTGAAAGATACATTGAAAATAATGTAGAATCTAACTATATTAAAAAATATCGCGGGATGGAGCAGTTGGTAGCTCGTCGGGCTCATAACCCGAAGGTCGCAGGTTCAAGTCCTG
>CAZVCC010000087.1:0-8356 GCA_964626015.1 uncultured Ignavibacteriaceae bacterium | reverse complement strand
CCGGGTTGAACGGGTTAGGATAATTTTGAGACAAGGAATATTTATCAGGAACGTTAGCTACAACAGGAGTAACACTCGTAACAAGACCGAGGTCAAGATTCCAGGTTGCAGCAATTTCAGCAGGATCTAAACTTCTTTTGTAGAATCTGAATTCATCCATAGAGCCGTCAATACCGGCTGATGATGAATAGCCGCCTACTGAAAATCCGGTGCCAGCTGTAAAATTCCATGGATTTGCCTGAACGACGGTATTATCGAGAACACCATTTTTATAAACTTTAACGCTTGTTGTTGCTGAATCATAAACAATATGAATAACAGTTGGTCCCGGGAAAATTCCATTTATCTGAACATCGGTAACACCTGTTCCTCTAAGGACAGCACCACCGGAAGGAGCAACGCCACCGACAAAGCAGCGGAATGAATGCCCCATATCTCCGAACAAATATCTTGTAGAAGCAGGTGTAACGAGGTTACTAAGCCACATACTGATAGTGAAACTACTAGTACCAGTTGTTAAATTATAACCGGACATAATTTTTGCGCTTGTAGTGGCTGTACCAAACAAGCAGCTATCAAACTGTCCGCCAGAATTAAGAGTAAGAGCTGTAAGCGGAGCGGGATTTGTACCTGCGCCGGGGATAGCAAAGTTTGGTGTTAATGTTGGAGAAGGATTATTTTCGAATCTATAATAGATTATGTCAGGAAGAGTAAATGCGGCTGATACGACATCAAAGCCGACATTCGGAATATCTGTACTTACTCCCATATAAACGAAAGGACAACCTCCTACACTGTAGAATCTTCTGTTACCCGGTGAAAGGGTAAACTGAAGACTGTACCCAGTACCCTGGGTGCTGGAGCATTGTTCCATTTGAATTGCAAGACTTTTAGCCGGATCGAAAGCAAACGGATGGTCTAATGTAATCATCAGCCAGGTCCCACCGGCAGCAGTTAAGTCAACATTTGTTCTTTTGTAAACAGTGTCCCAGCCGTCAGTTAAAAATGCGCCTGGAACCAAAAGAGAATCTGTAGTCTGCTTCAGCATAATCTTAAAATCTGTGTATGTTGAAGATAAAGGATCTGTAGCTTTTACAAAGAAGTATAATTTTGTTATGTTTCCTGCAGTCGCAGGGGTTGGCTGCGTAAAATTTCCAGCGGGTATTAACCATTGTACCATTTTTCCAGCTGCCTTATTCAAAGGAAATGAATTGCCAGAAGTACCATTGTTGTAATTATAGAACTGTGGAGTTTGTGCGCATAAATAACCGCTAATTGTGAGCATTACAATAAGTAAGCCCAATTTTGGGAAACGTAGAAATGTCTTCATAGTTAAATTAATTTAAATTATTGAAAATGGAACTCAATTTCTTTTAAAAATTTAAATTATCTTATACCTATACTGTTTTTTACAAGTGTAAACGATTGTGTATGTTTTATTCCATTTATTCTTCCTAATGCTATCGTTACAAAGATATGTAAATCAAACATGCTATTCAAATGTATAATATTAACTGAGGATATATTTAAATTTGCAAAATTTTCTTTCTCAAAAAAATTGGAACAAAAAAGCCCGGGACTTTTCAGCACCGGGCTATAAGCTCCTGCTATAGCAAGAGTAACAATTATAGAATTATTTAATGAGCATCATTTTCTTAACGTCTGTGAAACCATTAACGGATACTTTGTAGAAGTACATGCCGCTTGATAAATTACTGCCGTTGAAATCTACTTTAT
The DNA here is from genome assembly GCA_964626015.1 of uncultured Ignavibacteriaceae bacterium. GTDB lineage: Bacteria > Bacteroidota > Ignavibacteria > Tepidaquicellales > Tepidaquicellaceae > CAIKZJ01. The sequence continues at coordinate 6,619 of CAZVCC010000087.1, read as the reverse complement.
ATGTTCCCGGGTTTTTGACTTCATTGACTAAGGTAGAAACCTCTCTCCCAAGAACGTCAAAAATTTTAAGTGTTACGAGACCTGATTTCGGTATAGTAAAATTAATCTTTGTTACCGGGTTGAACGGATTAGGATAATTTTGAGATAAGGAATATTTATCAGGAACGTTTGAAACAACAGGGGTTACAGATGTAACCAGACCGAGGTCAACATTCCAAGTAGCAGCTATTTCAGAGGCATCTAATCCTCTCTTGTAGAATCTGAATTCATCCATCAAACCCTCAATACCTGCTGAGCTTGAATAACCGCCTACTGAGAAACCAGTTCCAGCGGTAAAATTCCAAGGAGCTGCCTGAACTACTGTATTATCAAGAACTCCATTTTTATAGATTTTAACGCTTGTTGTTGCAGAATCATAGACAATATGAACGACAACGGGACCCGGGATAATTCCGTTTATTGGAACATCGGTAACGCCTGTACCTCTAAGAACTGCACCGCCAGAAGGAGCAACACCACCGACAAAGCAACGGAATGAGTGACCCATATCTCCGAACAAATATCTTGTAGTAGCAGGTGTATTTATGTTTCCGAGCCAAAAACTAATGGTGAAACTACCTGTGCCAGTGTTTAAATTATAACCAGTCATAATTTTTGCACTTGCAGTAGCTGTGCCTGATAAACAACTATCAAACTGACCACCTGAGGCAAGTGTTAAGGTAGTGAGCGGAGCAGGATTCGTACCGGCACCAGGTATTGCAAAGTTAGGTGTTAAATTTGGTGCGGGATTATTTTCGAATCTATAATATATTAAGTCTGGAAGTGTATAAGTAGGAGGAGGAGGACCACTTCTTTCAATAGTTAAAGCATCGATACCCATGTAATCAGAGTTTGTACCTGAAGGACCACCATTAGCAACGCAATATCTGATAGCAAATCTACCGTTGACGCTTGCTGTCGGGGCTCTGAATCCTTTTCTTTCCCAACCCGTTGTTGTATTTGTCTTGAATCTTCCAAGTTCAACCCATGTACCTTCAGGAATTGAATCGTTCGTTGAATACATTACTCTAACTGAATCAGGATACGTGCTTCCTGTGTTTGATCTGCAATAGAAATATAATGAATCACCTGCAAGTGTACCGCCTGCTACCCTTGGTAATACAAGCCAGCTATCGATATTGTTTGCACCGGTTACAACATTGTAATTAGCTGCTACGTAACCCGTTGCCGGACCGTTATATGCATTAAATACAGCTGTACTTCCCTGATACCATGTCGCTGTTACACCCTGAGGACCTGTGCCTCTGTAGTAAGGTTTGTAGCCTCTTGCTTTAAGTGCTGTTGTATCATTGAGGTCATCAAAGTTATCGGTATATACCGGTGTGCCGTATGATACATATCCCGGAGAACTTACCGGTTGTCTTGAGTCTGTAGTGTTTGTTTTACTTCCAAACGGATCTTCCATAATGAATCCGGCTGTTAGCCCCAATCCTACTACTAAGACCAAGATTGTAGAGAAGATTTTTTTCATGCTATTTCCTTTCAGTTTATTAAGTTTAAGTTAAATAAATAACAGTCGATTTAAATTCTGACCTATTTTTAAATAATTGAACTTGTAAATAAAAAGACTGAAATTTATTCATCATAATATAAATTAATTCAAAATTTGAAAAATATCAATATTAAAAATATTACGTTCCTTGATGCTTCAAGTAATTCTAACTGTATTTATAAAATCGGGAATTTCTATTGTTAAAATTGTTACGTAAAAACGTGACTTGAGATGCAATAAATAAATTTAAAATAGTAACGGGGAATAAATATTATCTATATTTTATATACAAACAAAAAAGCCCGGGACTTTTCAGCACCGGGCTTATAGAATCTTGCCTGCACTGTTCATGCAGGATAGATAATTATAGATTTATTTGATTAACATCATTTTCTTTACTTCGCTGAAGCCGTTTACTGATACTTTGTAGAAATACATACCACTTGTAAGATTGCTTGCGTTGAAATCTACTGAGTAGCTTCCTGCGTTCTTGACTTCATTGACGAGTGTTGCAACTTCTTTACCGAGGATATCATAGACTTTCATAGTAACAAGTCCTGATTTCGGCAATGCGAAACTAATCTTAGTTACAGGATTGAAAGGATTAGGATAATTCTGTGACAAAGAATAGTTTGCAGGTGTTTCCAAATTACCAATATTCGTAACTGAACAAATATCAACCTGAATAGTATATAATCCGGGATTTGTTGCTCCTGTTAGTGAACCGCCGGCAATTAGTATTTTACCTTTATTGGAACCAGTTACAAAAGCATCGACAGCTTCCCAGTAATTCGATGATGCACCTGTAGGACCTCTGCCAGTAAGAATTGTAGGCATCCACGTATTTCCGACAGCGTCAAACATGTAAATACTATCACACGTAGTTGGTGCCGGAGTCAATTCACCAGTCACGAAATAGAACCTATCTCCAAGACCAACACCACCCGGTCTGGATGAACCTAAAGCACCTGCTCTTAAAGGAATATCGGGACCTGCTGCCCATGTGATTGTAGTAGCATTTGCACCTATAGTACCTATTTGTACGTTCTTTGTAAATGCAGCATTATAACCACCCATAATGAATAATTTATTTCCAACGATACCATAAGCAGCTGTTCTTCTACCTACAATATTCGGTGTTGAAGTACCCCAGGTATCGGTTGCGACTCTGTAATAATATACAGTTGTATTCGGAGTGGAATAAGGTCCGCCTATTACAAATATGACGCTATCACCCCAGTTTGCGGCTCCATGTCCAGCCTTACCTGCCGGTAATGGCGCGATTGGAGTCCAACCTGTTGCAGGAGTGTATTTATAACATAAAGTACCTGCAGTGCTAACCGTTGACCCACCACCCATTAGATAAAGAGCATTTCCTGCTTTAACCAATGAATGACCGGCTAAACCTGTCGGAAGCGGAGTTCCCACAGAGAATGTATTTGTATTAATATTGTATCTTTGTACATTTGTTGATCCTGTTGTGGCACCATCAACATAACCACCGGTAATATACAGAGTATCACCAAGTATTGCGTTTGCAGTAGCCCATCTGCTGACAGGAGATGCAGGAAGTGTTCCGTAACTGCATATTGTAGTTGGATATGTTAATGGCGATGGACCACCACTTCTTTCAATAGTTAAAGCGTCAATACCCATGTAATCAGAGTTTGTACCTGAAGGACCACCGTTAGCGACACAATATCTTATTGCAAATCTACCGTTGACGCTTGCTGTCGGGGCTCTGAATCCTTTTCTTTCCCAGCCTGTTGTGGTATTTGTCTTGAATCTTCCAAGTTCAACCCATGTACCTTCAGGAATGGAATCGTTCGTTGAATACATTACTCTAACTGAATCAGGATACGTGCTTCCTGTGTTTGATCTGCAATAGAAATATAATGAATCACCTGCAAGTGTACCGCCTGCTACCCTTGGTAATACAAGCCAGCTATCGATATTGTTTGCACCGGTTACAACATTGTAATTAGCTGCTACGTAACCCGTTGCCGGACCGTTATATGCATTAAATACAGCTGTACTTCCCTGATACCATGTCGCTGTTACACCCTGAGGACCTGTGCCTCTGTAGTAAGGTTTGTAGCCTCTTGCTTTAAGTGCTGTTGTATCATTGAGGTCATCAAAGTTATCGGTATATACCGGTGTGCCGTATGATACATATCCCGGAGAACTTACCGGTTGTCTTGAGTCTGTAGTGTTTGTTTTACTTCCAAACGGATCTTCCATAATGAATCCGGCTGTTAGCCCCAATCCTACTACTAAGACCAAGATTGTAGAGAAAAATTTTTTCATCGCTTTATTTCCTTTCAGTTTGGTTAAAAAAGTTTTTAATTCTGATTAAGATTTATTTAAGAACAATATATGAAAAGAACACTCAGATTTTATATAAAAAAATTCTTCTTAGATAATAATTTAATATTTATTTATTAAAATATCAATATGAAAATATTAAAACTCTAATTTGAGGAATAATTTAAGCAAGAACGCACGCAAATAAGATACAAAGAGTACGATACGTTTTGATTTCAATTATTATTGTATAGAAAGCAGATAATCAGAGAACTGCCTTTGCAGTCAAGTAAAACGGATTATCGCAGATAGAGCGACACTAAAAGATTATATAAATAAAAAGCCCGGGACTTTTCAGCACCGGGCTTATAGAATCTTGCCTGCACTGTTCATGCAGGATAGATAATTATAGATTTATTTGATTAACATCATTTTCTTTACTTCGCTGAAGCCGTTTACTGATACTTTGTAGAAATACATACCACTTGTAAGATTGCTTGCGTTGAAATCTACTGAGTAGCTTCCTGCGTTCTTGACTTCATTGACGAGTGTTGCAACTTCTTTACCGAGGATATCATAGACTTTCATAGTAACGAGTCCTGATTTAGGAAGTGCAAAATTAATCTTTGTTGTCGGGTTGAACGGGTTAGGATAGTTCTGGCTTACTGAGTATGAAGAAGGAATTTCGCTTCCAACGGTTGTGATACCCGATATAGGTGTACCGTATCTGGAAATCTTACCATTGTTTCTGACACCCCAGATTGTACTACCAGTTCTTGATCCGGCGATATGATAAAATGTTCCGTCAGGAGCTGTGTAAGCTGTTGACCAAGCTGCTCCGTTGTTGGATGAGTAATGAACTGTGGTGTTCTGTGTTGCTACCCACCATTCACTACCTGTACCAAAGATACCAGCAGTATTAGTTGCAACCGGTGATGTTAAGGCTGACCAGTTTGTTCCGCTGTTAGTCGTTACATTAAGTGCATTATAACTAGCAAGACCGACCGTTGCACTGTTGAACCATACTGAATACTGGTTTGTGAACGTTGTTGTTTGCTGTGACCAGTTTGCACCAAGGTTTGAAGAATACATTAAATAGTTTGCGTTTGTACCGAACCATACATTGTTCCCATAAATCATAAGAGCATTATTCCAACCGGCTGCAGTTGTTGCAACTGTCGCCCAAGTTGTCCAGTTGACACCACCATTGGTCGATTTTAACATAGTCCAATTACCGCCAACAGGGTCGCCAACCTGATACGCTGTGTTAGCATCTGTCATCCAGAGTGCATTTCCAAAACCACCAGCCTGACTGTTAACAAGAGTCCATGTTGCACCACCATCACTTGTTCTGTAAATATCGTTATTTGTACCGGAACCTGTAACTAAGGCAAGGTTTGCATCCCATGCAAAAATGTTGTATAGTGCAAGTGCTGCAGGAATCGTTCCGCTTACGTTTGTCCATGTTGCACCTTTATTCGTTGTTCTTAATACTTTACCGGCTGCTCCGCATGTCCAAGCTACGTCATCACTCACTGCTGAAACTGAGTATAATACTGTTGCAAGACCTGAAGTTTGCTCTGTCCAAGTAGCAGTAACAGGAGCTCCACTTCTTTCAATAGTTAAAGCGTCGATACCCATGTAATCAGAGTTTGTACCTGAAGGACCACCGTTAGCGACACAATATCTGATAGCAAATCTACCGTTGACGCTTGCTGTCGGGGCTCTGAATCCTTTTCTTTCCCAACCCGTTGTTGTATTTGTCTTGAATCTTCCAAGTTCAACCCATGTACCTTCAGGAATTGAATCGTTCGTTGAATACATTACTCTAACTGAATCAGGATACGTGCTTCCTGTGTTTGATCTGCAATAGAAATATAATGAATCACCTGCAAGTGTACCGCCTGCTACCCTTGGTAATACAAGCCAGCTATCGATATTGTTTGCACCGGTTACAACATTGTAATTAGCTGCTACGTAACCCGTTGCCGGACCGTTATATGCATTAAATACAGCTGTACTTCCCTGATACCATGTCGCTGTTACACCCTGAGGACCTGTGCCTCTGTAGTAAGGTTTGTAGCCTCTTGCTTTAAGTGCTGTTGTATCATTGAGGTCATCAAAGTTATCGGTATATACCGGTGTGCCGTATGATACATATCCCGGAGAACTTACCGGTTGTCTTGAGTCTGTAGTGTTTGTTTTACTTCCAAACGGATCTTCCATAATGAATCCGGCTGTTAGCCCCAATCCTACTACTAAGACTAAAACGATTGAGAAGATCTTTTTCATCTTTTTCTTTCCTTTCAGTTTTTGATTTAATAATAAATTAAAAATAATTTATACAATGTTGAACAATTTATATTATAATAACAATTCGTAAATTTAATTAAACAGTATAGAAATAATTACACTTTAAAATTGTATGACTTTCAAGATAGTGTATCCTGCATTTAATATCAATATGAAAAATAATAAATCCGATTAAAGGCTTTTTTGCTTATATGGAGAGGATATGTGAAAAGAAGTAGAGCATATATTAACAAAATACAGTTTGTATTAATAAATCCTCAATAAAAGATTGCACACTGATAAGTTCTGAAAGAGTAAGATATTAACTGATTTTGATAAATTAAATTTGTAATTATCACTAAAAGAACGCACACTGATAAGTTCTGAAAGAGTAAGATATTAACTGATTTTAATAAATTAAATTTATAATTATCACTAAAAGAACGCACACTGATAAGTTCTGAAAGAGTA
>CAZVCC010000086.1:0-8888 GCA_964626015.1 uncultured Ignavibacteriaceae bacterium | reverse complement strand
GCTGCCTGTGTTTCGGTGTAATCACCTTTTTCAGCCCTTGCTTCTTCAATACGTGATTTATACAAGTCCATAGAGTCAGTGAACATGGTGAAGACAAAATCGTTCTCGTCCATTTCGTAGTATTTAGCAGTCTTAATTGCTGAGAGCATGTTCGAAATGCACGAGATGCCGAGGAGTTCAAGGTTATTAACTTTATCCTCAGGAATTCCGAGAGTCTTAAGATAAGCTTTACCTTTGTCTTCGTTAAACAATCTCATAATTCTCATGCAGTCTTCGTCGTCGATAGCAGTAACCACATCAGTATTTCTCGCATTGTGAACCCAAGGGACATGCTTATCGCCGATTCCTTCAATCCTATGACCACCGAAACCGTTCATGTACAAGGTCGGACATTGCAATGCTTCAGAAGCAGATATTTTAAGATTGGGATGAAGTTTCTTAAGATAATCACCAGCTGCAATTGTACCTGCAGAACCTGTAGCAGAAATGAATGCGGACATTCTTGATTTATCGTCCTTTAAATATCCATACACTTCTTCAACCGCCGGTGCTGTTACGTTGTAATGATAAATCGGATTACCGAATTCTTCAAACTGATTGAATATTATATTGTTAGGATCTTCTTTTAGTTCCCAGCATTTGTCATAAATCTCTTTTACGTTAGATTCACAGCCCGGGGTTGCGATAACTTCTGCGCCAATTTCACGAAGCCACGTAAATCTTTCCTGAGACATTTCCTCGGGAAGAATAGCAATGGGCGTACATCCCAGCAGAGCACAATCAAACGCACCGCCGCGGCAGAAGTTACCAGTTGAGGGCCAGACTGCTTTATGCTTTAAAGGGTCAAACTCACCGCTAACGAGTCTCGGGACAAGGCAGCCAAAAGCCGCACCGACTTTATGTGCGCCAGTGGGAAAATATTTTCCGACAAGTCCAATGATTCGTGCTTTAACGCCTGTAATCTCACGAGGTATCTCGAAATAATTTACTTTACCGTACTGACCAGTTTTTACATCGTTCTTCCAAGTTATCCTGTATAGGTTTAGAGGATTGACATCCCACAAACCAATTGATTTAAGTTTATCTTTTACATCATTCGGTATCAGTTCAGGATTTCTTAATTGCTTAAAAGTAGGAATAGTAATTCCCTGCTCTTTACATCTTTTTGCTGAAGACTTTCTTACAGATTCGTTTATACTCTTAATAATTTGTGACATATTATATTTTCTTTAATAATTCTTCTTCAAGATTTTTAAATTTCGACGATAATATCATAGATGCAATAACAAAAGGTTTATAGCTTGCTTCATGATATGTGTGGATTCTGTATTTTTCGAATACATCCTTTGAAACTTCACCTTCTTTACAGCTTACGTCTGTTATATCAGCCGGCAGACAGTGCATGTACAAAGCTTCACCGCCTTTTGTCAATTTCATTTTCTTTACGTCGCATTCCCAGTTTTTGTACTTAGCATTGTTTGCAAGGCATTGTTTTTCAAGTTCTTTCAGACCTTCTTTATCACTCTTCTGCAGCAACTTAGTTCTTTGCTTCATAACTTCAAACGGCGCCCATGATTTCGGATAAACAACATCTGCATCTTTGAATGCTTCTTCCATAGAATTTACAACTTTGAAGGACGGATTATCTTTCTTAACTTTCTCTTCGAGTTCAGGAATAAGGTTATAGCCCTCGGGATATGCAAGTGTAACCTCCATGCCCAGCCTTGTCATCAAAGTAATAATCCCCTGCGGAACAGACAGCGGCTTCCCGTAGCTTGGGGAGTAAGCCCACGTCATTGCGAGCTTTTTCCCTTTCAGATTCTCAAGTCCTTTGAAATAATCTTTTAGCTTGCCGAGGTCTGCGAGTGATTGAGTCGGATGGTCGATGTCACACTGAAGATTAACAACATTGGGTCTTCTGTGCAATACACCTTTTTCATATCCTTCCTGGACAGCATCAGAGACTTCGCGCATGTACTTGTTCCCTTCGCCGAGATACATATCGTCGCGAATACCAATAATTTCCGCGAGGAAGGAAATCATGTTGGCTGTTTCTCTTACTGTTTCTCCGTGTGCAATCTGGCTCTTTACTTCATCGAGTTCTGAAATCCCAAGACCAGTTGCATTTACAGCCGATGCAAAGCTGAAACGTGTTCTTGTTGAATTATCCCTGAATATTGATATACCAAGACCTGAGTCGAACAACTTGAACGACTTTCCCTGTTTGTGGAATTCCTTCAGAATTTCTGTGAGTTCGGTAATGTACTTAAGCTCATCGAGTGTTTTCTCTGTTGTTAGGAGAAAATCTTTTCCGTAAAGACTTTGCTTGTATTTCTTTAGTTCTTCTAATTTAGTTTTTAATTCCATTTGTATAAAATTATTTATAATAAACTGATGCTGCTTCAATAGCATCTACTATTTGCTGATATCCTGTGCATCTGCAAAGATTACTTTGTAATGCTTTTCTTATTTGTTCCCGCGTGGGTGAATTGTTTGAAAGAAGTAATGCATGAGCTGTAAGAACCATTCCCGGCGTGCAGAACCCGCACTGAATAGCGCCATAATCTATAAACGCCTGCTGCAGTGGGTGAAGAGAGCCGTCTTCATTTTCCATACCTTCAATAGTAAGAACTTCGCAGCTCTCAATATCTTTAACGGACGAATGACAAATACGCATTGTTTTGTTGTTAATAAGCACAGCACATGCACCGCATGACCTCATCTCACATCCATTCTTCACTCCTGTAAGATTCAGATATTCTCTTAAGTACTCTGTAAGTTTTAGTTCTTTTAATTCGTCCGGGATATTATACACTTTTCTGTTTATGGTCGTCTGCATATAATCTCCTCCTCTTCAATTTTAACTTTTATCGGAAGCTTATAATATCTCTGACCAGTTGCATTAAAGATTGCATTTGCAATTGCAGGAGCCATTAGTTCATTTGTCGGCTCTCCTATTCCTTTTGCTCCTGAAGGAGAATTGGGGTCAGGGTTTTCAATAAGGATTGCCTTCATTTCGGGCATATCAGTAGCACGTGGCAATCTGTAAGAGTTGAAATTATCGTTGATAATTTTACCGTCTTTGATTTTAACTTCTTCAAAAATTCCGTATCCGATACCCATCGCCATACCGCCGTAGAACTGTCCGAGTGTCATTTCAACATTAGCTGCCTTACCGCAATCATGAGCAGAAATTGCATTCAGAAGTTTAAGTTTTCCAGTTTTCTTATTAATTGATATTTCAACGGCCTGACAACCGTAAGTCCACGAAAAATAGGCATCACCCTGTCCGTTATTTTCATTCCACGAAACTGCCGGAGGTCTGTAGATACCCAAGACATGAGGATATTCGCGTGAGTTAAACATCTCTTTAATGACTTCATTGAAAGTCTTTTCACCTTTTTCGAAATATACTACATTATCTTTTATATCAAATTGCTCTGAGGAGCAGCTATATTTCTTCGACAGAAACTTTGAAATATTTAATTTTAAATCTTCTACTGCACGGACAACTGCTCCGCCACCAAGTACAGTACCGCGCGACGCTACTGTTGTACCGCCGTCAGGGATTGTTGAAGTGGAGGGTCTTCTATAAACGATTTTATCAAGACTAATTCCAAGTTCCCTTGCAAGGATTAAGCACATTGCACTTTCAGAACCCTGTCCGTTTTCATGAATGCCGGTTTCAAGTATTATTGAGCCATCGGGCTGAACGTTTATAATTGCGGAGTTGAAGTCAACACCTTCCGCTCCAATACTCATTCCTCTGTAACTCATTGCCAGACCTACTCCGTAAAGTTCGTCACCATCAGAATTGCCATACGAGCATTTTTTAAGTTTAATTTCAACATCAAATTCTTTTAATACAGTATCCAGAGTTTCATCCATAGCGACCTTATGGTTATCAAGTTTCTGACCGGTTACAGTTGTACTTCCCTGCCTTACCATATTCTTCTTTCTAATGTCAATCACCGAAAGATTACATTTCCGAGCAGCAATTTCTATCATTGATTCAACAACGAAGTTCATCTGCGGTGATCCGAATCCCCTCATTGCGCCCGTAAAGACGTTGTTTGTATAAACTCCATACGTATCGCAGTGAACATTTTCGACCTGATAGGGACCACAGCATTGCACTGTAGAGCGCCATGTAACCCAAGGAGTAACCGAACAATACGCACCGCCATCAGCAATAATTTTACATTTCACTGCTTTTATAATACCATCCTTAGATAGACCCATTTTATAATAAACTTTATAAGGATGTCGCTTGTAACTTTCTTTGAATGACCACTCTCTTGAATAAGAACACTTTACGGGCTTGCCTGTAATCATTGCAGCAAGAGCAGTCCGGGCACATACGATTGCAGCTGTATCATCTTTGCCTCCGAAACCGCCGCCCATAGGCGTACCGATAACCTCAACCTCTGCGAGACTGCAGCCGAGTGTTGACGCTACAAAACGTCTTGTACTGAATGGATGCTGCATACTTCCGTAAACTTCCATCACTCCGTCATGGCGGGGATTGCAAACAGCAACTTCCGGCTCCATGTATGAATGCTCAATAAACTGAGTCTGAAATGTTTCGTTAAGAATTATATCACATTCTTTAAAAGCTTCATCTGTATTTCCTCTTCTTACAACATGTTTGTTTATAATATTAGAACCATGTTCCTGATGAATAAGAGGAGTGTTGGGATTCATTGCAACTTCGACATCAAGTACGGGAGTTAACTCTTCAACATCAACTTTAACAAGTGATGCCGCTTTGATTGCGTTTGCTCGTGTATCGGCAACGACAAGAGCAACAACGTCGCCATTGAAGTATATTTTATCCTTTGTAAAAATCTGATAATCTTTTATAATCTGACCGAAAGTAAGCGCACCTTTAATATCTTTCCATGTTAATACTTTAACGACACCGAGAGATTTTTCAGATGCAGAAGTATCAATATTCTTAATGACCGCATGAACGCTGTCAGTATAAACAGGAACCGCATGCAGCATAAACGGAAACTTAATATCGTCCGTGTACTTTGTGCGTCCTGTTACCTTAGCATAAGCATCATTCCGCCACGATTTTGGGTTTTCCTTTTTCATTTTTAATATATTCTGTTATTTAAAATAATTTAAAGCCGAATCGATATCTTTAAGACCGCTGCCTGTTATTAATAATACAATCTGTTCGTTCTTGTCAAACTTATCTTTTGATTTCTTCAGGGCTGCCAGCACAGACGCACATGATGGTTCGGCAAATACACCAGTTGTCATAGCAAGTTCTTTCTGAGCTGTCATAATTTCATCGTCGGAAACAGTTACAGAAAATCCGCCTGAATCCTTTACTGATTTTGCAGCCATGTACGCATTGCTTGGTGCAGATACCGAAATTGAATCTGCTACTGTAATAGGATTTAAAGCATTTCTGTATTTGCCTGTCTGAATAAAATTATGAATAGCATCAGAGCTTTCTGCCTGAACGCATACTAATCTTGGGAGCTTATTAATTACTCCGGCTTCTTTTAAGTCAAAGAATGCTTTGCATATTCCTGATATTATTACTCCGTCACCGACGGGGATCAATATTGCATCGGGCAGCTTGAATTCGTTCTGTATGAATATTTCAAGCCCTGCTGATTTTTTCCCTTCGATAGTGAGTGGGTGATATGCAGTGTTTCTGTTCAGTCCTTTGTTTGTTTCTGTGTAATCAAGAGAAAGCCTGAATGCATCGTCGTAGGTTCCTTTTACTTTTCTTACATCCGCGCCGTAAATAAACATTTGAAGCAGTTTGGCTTTTGGTGCAGATTCAGGCACAAAGATAATTGCTTTCTTTTCCGCTGAAGCGCATACAGCTGCGAGAGAACTTGCGGCATTTCCTGTAGATGCGGTAACAATAGTATCTTCGTTTATTCTGTTAGATTCAGCTACGACGAGGAATGATGCTCTGTCTTTAAAGGAGCCGCTGGGATTTAGAGAATCGTTTTTAATCCAAACATTATCAAAACCTGTATACCTGTTAAGGTTTGAAAACATTAAAAAAGGAGTGTTGCCGCATTTATATTCCGGGAAATACTTTTCCTCAACGGCTGAAAAGAGATTCATATCCGGATTATCTTTCGTGAACTTCTTTCCGATGAAATCATAATCAAACTTAGCAAGAAGGACTCCCTTCAAGGGTTCTCCAGGTTTATAATCCGAAGAACACGAAGGACAAAGATATTTAACTTCATCCCGTTTAAAGGTTTTACCGCAATATGAGCATTCGTAAATCATTCTATGGGTTATTCATTTTATAAACGATGCCTGCATAGACTGCGGCGCATTCGCTAAGATGTTCAACGGGTGAATTTTCATTCGGCATGTGTGCAAGAACTTCATTGCCGGGACCGAGGCCAATGCATGGAATTCCGTGCATACCTGCAATGGCAACGCCGTTAGTACTGAACGTCCATTTATCAACTTTCGGTTCGCGGTTAAGAACATTCTTATAAGCGAATACTGCATCCTTAAGATAAACAGAATCTTCGGGAATCTTCCATGTAGGATAATATTTTTCTGTAGGATACACAAGTCCCGTGAAAGCCTTTTCCTCATACATAAGAACTTCAACTTCCGCATCCGGATAACCCGCAAGTTTTGCTGCTTCCTTCACTTCTGCAACTGCCGATTCTTTTGTCTCGCCGAAAGTAAGACGCCTGTCAAGCTGTATGCTTGCTGCGTCGGGGACGGCACACTGTGAGGGTGAGTTGAAAAATACCTGAGTAACGCAAACAGAACCCTTTCCAAGAAATTCATCGTATGTTAGTCTTTCGTTCAGCTTTTCAATTTCAAGAGCTATGCGGGATATTTTGTAGATTGCATTATCTCCCCGTTCAGGGGCAGAACCATGGCAAGAAAATCCTTTTACTTTAATCATAATTTCCATTCTGCCTCTATGACCACGATAGATGTTCATATTAGTGGGTTCGGTAATTACAACCATTTCAGGTTTTATTTTATCTTCGTTTATTATGTATTGCCAGCATAAACCGTCGCAGTCTTCTTCCATCACTGTGCCTGTAAAATATATAGTGTAATCTTTATTTAGTCCGAGTTCTTTTATAAGCTTTCCTGCATAGACCATCGAAGCCATACCGCCTTTCTGGTCAACAGATCCGCGTCCCCATACTTTTCCGTCTTCAATTTTTGGAGTAAACGGGTCGAAGCTCCAGAGGGACATCTCGCCAGGATAGACAGTATCTATATGAGCGTCGAATGCAATAACTTTCTTTCCACTTCCTATTCTTCCAATAACGTTTCCAAGTCCGTCAATATTCACTTCATCAAATCCCTCTTTAAGCATCTTTGCTTTTATAAGTTCAAGTACATCTTTCTCCTTGCCAGAAAATGAGGGTGTTCTTATTAAATCGCAGAGAAATTCCGCAGTATCTTTTCCGAGTTCTTTAGCTCTATTAAATATCTTATCGTACATTATTTAAAACCTTTCCCAGAGTTTTACTGTAAGTTTTTTTGATTTCGCTGATGCTTCTTCCTCGTTCACATCAATCTTTAATATTTTATTTTCCATTAATACTTTTCCGTTTGCGATAGTGGTATCTACGACAGACTGTGATAAACCGAAAATAATATGCCCGATGTATGTGGTTTCATCAAGAGGTGTTGGCGGATAATAATCTATCAGTATAATATCAGCTGCTGCATCTTCTTCTATAGTACCGAGAGGCAAATTCCAGTATCGTGATGCAATTTTTCTGTTGTTATTAAGCAGAGTGTTTGCAACTTCCATGAATCCGCATGTTGGATTTGAATTCCTTATATGCTGTGCCCAGAGAGCAACACGAAGCTCTTCAGGCATTTTTACTGTCATGGCGTCCGTACCAAGTCCGACAAGTATGCCCTTTTCCTGCATCTTTATTATATCTGCTATACCGACAGCATTATTTAAATTTGACTGCGGGTTATGAACAACTGCTGTATCATTCTTTGCAAGGATGTCCATTTCCTTATCGTTTATATGAACGCAGTGAATAGCAAGACTTTTATTTCCAAGTATATTAAATTTATCAAGCCGCTCTACTACACGCATTCCAAAGTTCTTTACGTTAAACTCTTCATCGGATTCTGCTTCTGCAACATGGACGTGAAAACCCGTATTGAGGCCGTTGCCAAGTTTTGACGCTTTTTCAAGAGTCTTATCACTTAGAGTAAATGCGGCATGAAGTCCGAACATAGCTTTAAGCTGCTCGTCATTATTCTTCTGGCACTGCTTAATAAACTCAGTGTTCTCTTCAAGACCTTCTTCGGCAATCTCATCACCGTCGCGGTCAGAAACTTCGTAACAGAGCGATGCACGAAGACCCGTTTCCTTAACGGCTTTGGCAATCTGATTAAGAGAGCCTTTAGCAGAGAATGGACTCGCATGATGATCTATTAAAGTTGTTGTGCCGTGTTTAACGGCGTTGATAGCCATTATCAGAGCGCTGTAGTAATTTGTATCAGCATCGAGCTTTTTATCAAGCCGCCACCAAAGGTTTTGCAATACCTCGTTGAAATTCTTCGAAGGGTTTGCCTTACCGAGACCGCGTACAAGAGTGCTGTAGAAATGCATATGTGCATTGATAAATCCGGGCATAACCACTTTGCCGCGGGCATCGATTACTTTATCGAATTTACCAGTAAAGTTTTTAGTTTCGTCTATCTTCTTTACTCTTTCGCCCTCTATTAAAATAGAATGATTATAGAGTACCTTCGGGTTTTCACCGAGAGTTATTATTATGCCATTTTTTATTAAGATTGTATTCAATGTATTGTAAATAATTTATTGTTAAAATATCACCACCAAACCACCAAAGCACCAAATGAAAGAAGAATAAAAACTTTTCAACACTAAG
>CAZVCC010000085.1:0-8915 GCA_964626015.1 uncultured Ignavibacteriaceae bacterium | reverse complement strand
ACTTGTATCTACGCACCTGCGTAGATACAAGTGCTCTTAAATCACTATTAACTATTAACTATTAACTATTAACTATTAACTATTGACTATTGACTATTGACTATTGACTATTAACTATTAACTATTAACTATTAACTATTTCTTCTCCCTCCTAGCTTCTAGATTCTAACTTCTGCTCTTAAATCACTATTAACTATTAACTATTAACTATTAACTATTAACTATTAACTATTTCTTCTCTCTCCTAGCTTCTAGATTCTAACTTCTGCTCTCAACCTTCCAGCTTTAGAAAAGAATCCCTTTAGAGATTCCATGTCTGTATGTAAAAGTCACACAAATAACAGAATCCCTTTCGGGATTCCATGTCGGTAGGTAAAAGGAACAACCCAACCAGAATCCCCTTGGGGATTTAATGTTTGTAGCACGGGGGAACAAAACAAAACACCCCAACCCCGAATGGGTTGAATATCTAAGTTCCTTTTTTTCTTAACTTTCCATCAAGTACGAAGATGTATGCCTTCCGCAGGCAGTTGATCTCCTTGAAAATCTCGGTGTTCTCAGTGGTAAAATCTCTTCTTTCATTTCAGCTCTTGATTCTTAGTGCCCTTTGCCTTAGTGGTGAAAAACTGTTCTTATCAGCCATCAGCTAACTCACTGCTCTTTGGAACTGTGCGTTCTGTACATTCCGACGTGTCGGGACTCTTAACAATAAAAAATTCTCTTTGCATCAGTGTAAATCAAATTCTTTCTTAATAATCAGTGTGCCAAGCACTTTTTCTTTTCGTGTTTTGGTGGTAACCAGCCCTTATCAATTAAAAATTTTCTTCTCTGCGCTCTCTGGGAACTCTGCGGTTAAACATTTCTATCTCTTAACAATAAAAAATTCTCTTTGCATCAGTGTAAATCAAATTCTTTCTTAATAATCAGTGTGCGTTCTTTTCTTCTTAGTTATCTTGTAAGCGTTTTCCTGTCTCAGTTCTTCTCCCCAAAAACAAATACCCTCATTTCTACATAATAAATAATCAAAAAAATATTTATATTTCTATAACCTATATCTCTTATGTCCGGAAAAGAAGCTAAAGCACGAATTAAAATAAATACACTCCTCGAAGAAGCAGGCTGGCGGTTCTTCGAAAAAGACGGCTTGCCCGCTAACGTGATTCTCGAAAACAATACAAAAATCACTAACAAGCTTCTCAATGATTTCGGCGAAGACTTTGAAAAAACCACAAATGGATTTATAGATTACCTTCTGCTTGATGATAAAGGTTTTCCTTTTATCGTTCTTGAAGCAAAAAGGGAAGACCTCAATCCTCTTTTTGCAAAAGAGCAGGCAAGGGCGTATGCCAATTCACAGCATTGCAGGTTTGTAATTCTTTCAAACGGCAATATTCATTATTTCTGGGACCTGCAGCGCGGCAGTCCTAATATAATCACTAAGTTTCCTTCACCCGATATTGTTATAGGTTATAAATCTTACAAACCAAACCCGCAAAACCTCGTAAACGAACCCGTTAAAGATGATTACATAATCCTTACTCAGAAACCCGATTACAAAAGCGACCCCCGTTGGCTCGATGAATCGCAAAGAAGTAAGTATCTCGAAGAAAATAAACTCCGTCTTCTTCGCAAATATCAGGTTCGTGCAATCGAAAGAATTCAGGAAGATGTAAATGAAGGCAAAGACCGTTTCCTTTTTGAAATGGCAACGGGTACAGGCAAGACTCTTACCGCTGCTGCGGTTATTAAATTGTTCTTGCGCTCGGGAAATGCACGTCGCGTGTTGTTTCTCGTTGACCGTCTCGAACTTGAAACTCAGGCAGAAAAGAATTTCAAAGATTATCTGAAAAATGACTATCAGACGTGTATCTATAAAGAAAACCGCGACGACTGGCGCAAGTGCGAAATTGTCGTTTCTACCGTTCAGTCTTTTATACATAATAATAAGTACAAGCGGATTTTCACTCCGACCGATTTCGATTTAGTCATTTCCGATGAAGCTCACCGTTCTATTGGCGGTAACAGTCGCTCTGTCTTTGAATATTTCATCGGCTATAAACTCGGTCTTACAGCTACACCTAAAGATTATCTCAGGAAAATAGACCCTGAAAAGCTCAGCAAAAAGGATCCGCGCGAACTCGAAAGAAGAATGCTTCTCGATACTTACAGGACTTTCGGATGCGAGGATGGTACTCCTACTTACAGGTATTCGCTCATAGACGGAGTAAACGACGGTTTTCTCGTCAATCCCGTTGTTGTTGACGCACGCACCGATATAACTACACAGCTTTTATCCGATGAAGGTTATAAAGTTCTCGTTGCTGATGATGAAGGAGAAGAAAGCGAAATTGTTTTCGAAGATAAAGATTTTGAAAAACGTCTTTTCTCCGAAGAGACTAATAGGATTTTCTGCGAGACATTTCTTAAACACGCTCTGCTCGACCCCGTTACCGGTGAAATCGGCAAGACTATAATATTCTGCGTCAGACAAAACCACGCTGCAAAAATAGTTCAGATTCTTAATCAGTTTGCAGATGTTATGTTTCCCGGAAAGTACCAGTCCGATTTTGCCATGCAGGTAACCTCTGTAATTCCTAATGCGCAAACGTTCACCGTAAATTTTTCTAATAATAAACTCAGCGGCTCGGGTAATTTCAACCCTTTTTATAAAACAAGCAAAACTCGCGTCTGCGTTACCGTCGGAATGATGACAACCGGCTACGATTGTCAGGATATACTGAACGTGTGCCTCATGCGTCCAATTTTCTCACCGACAGATTTTATTCAGATAAAAGGACGCGGCACACGCAAGTGGAATTTTACGAATAAAGAAGTATTAAAGGAGATATCATTAACAGAGTTTATTTCAAAAGATAAACTCGTTAAGTCAAACTTCAAGCTTTTCGATTTCTTTGCCGTCTGCGAATATTTTGAAGAGAAATTTAACTATGATGAAATTCTCGAACTACCCGTTCCCAAAAAAGGCAGAAAACCACCACAACCTCCGCCCCCGCTTGAACCCGAATATGAAAACAAAGATTTAGACCCTTTGAAAAAATACGAGGAAATCGTTGTTGGCGATAGGGGAATGAAAATAGACCGTATGTACTTCAATAAGTTTGAAGATATTGTCAGCGAAAACGAAATGATTAAAAAATATGTGGCAGAAAATAATCTCGATGCGGCAGAAAAATATGTTCTCGAAAATCTCTTCGATAAACCCGAAGAGTATTTCAACCTCGAAAAACTTCGTCAGGCAGTAAAGGTTGACCGCCGCCTTTCTTTGCGGGAAATTCTCGAGAAAATCTTCGGCTTCATCTCTTACTTTAAGTCAAAGGATGAACTCCTCGAAGAAGAGTTCGAAAAGTTCGACAGCCGTTATTTGCCCGACGATAAAAATTTCTCCTTCGCAAAAGACTTTTTCAAAACGTATATCTCAGACGGCAGAATCCGTGAAATCATCGAAAGCCGTAACTATGCACTTCTTAACACCGAACCAAACGGAAAATCTTTCTTAAACCTCTCTCCCGAATTAAGAAAAGTCATTCCCGAATACATCAAAGACAACATCTCCTTAAACCGCTTCATGTAACCAACTATGAAATGTAAACATCAAATAACTATCAAAAATATTTATTCCGTCTTTAAAACTATTGCTCTAATAAGTTCTTTAACTCTGTGCACGAGTCGCAGATCCGCCGTCTTTTTTGGCGGAGGTTCTCTGTGGTTAAAAATTATTAATAAATATCTTGAGTATTTTCTTAGTGCCCTTAGTGCCTTAGTGGTAAAATATATTTTCTCCAACTATCAACGATCAACTAAAAACTATAAACTATTAAGTTCCTTAGTGGTGAAAAATCTCTTCTTTGCGCCCCTTTGCGTCCTTTGCGGTGAAATATTTTCAAAAGCTATTAATTATAATATTATTTTTCTTAGTGCCCTTAGTGCCTTAGTGGTAAAATATATTTTCTTCAACTATCAACTAAATAATGCTCGATAACGAAACCAAAACCCGTATAGATACCGCCCGCGACATTCTCGTCGGTAAAGTTCCCGACCCGAAATCTCAGGTCGAACAGATAACCATCGCCCTTATTTACAAATTCATGGACGATATGGATAAGGAGTCCGTTTCTCTCGGCGGTAACGCATCCTTCTTCTCAGGCGAGTATAAAAAGTACAGCTGGTCAAACATCTTCGACCCAAAACTCGGCGGTTATGATATGCTGAATCTTTATTCCGAAGCAATTGTAAAGCTGAACCATAATCCCAATATTCCTCAGCTCTTCCGTGATATTTTTAAAAATGCTTTTCTGCCGTACCGTGACCCCGAAACATTAAAGTTATTCCTTAAAACCATAAATGAATTTACTTACGACCATTCAGAACGTCTCGGCGATGCATTTGAATATCTGCTCTCGGTTCTCGGCTCTCAGGGCGACGCAGGGCAGTTCCGCACCCCGCGCCACATAATAGATTTCATAGTCTCGGTTCTCGAACCCAAAAAGACTGATACAATCCTCGACCCCGCCTGCGGTACAGCAGGATTCTTAATCTCTGCTTATAAATTTATACTAAAAGAAAACACAGTTAAATCTTCTAAATGTTCTTCTCATAATTCATCACTCATAACTCATAATTCTAATCATAATTCATCATTCATAATTAATAATTCTTCTCATAATTCATCATTCCTAACTCATAATTCAGCCCTCTCTCCCTCTGATCGCCGCATGCTAATGACCAATTTCTTCGGCTACGACATCTCTCCCGATATGGTCCGTCTTTCGCTCGTAAACATGTACCTCCACGGTTTCACTACTCCGTTTATTTTTGAGTACGACACCCTTACATCCGAAGACCGGTGGGGAGATACATTCGACGTCATACTTGCAAATCCGCCCTTCATGTCGCCAAAAGGCGGTATCAAACCTCACAAAAAGTTTTCTCTTCAGGTAAACCGCTCGGAAGTTCTTTTTGTTGATTATATCGCTGAACACATAAACCCCGTCTCGGGTCGTGCAGGTATCATCGTTCCCGAAGGAATAATATTCCAGTCGTCAAACGCATATAAGCAGCTCCGCAAAATGCTCGTTGAAAATAATTTGTTGTATGCAGTCGTCAGCCTGCCCGCAGGAGTTTTCAATCCTTACAGCGGTGTAAAAACATCTATTCTGATTCTCGATAAATCCCTTGCTAAGAAAACAGATAAAATCCTGTTTGTTAAAATTGAAAACGATGGCTTCGACCTCGGTGCACAGCGCCGTGAAATTGAAGGTAGTAATTTACCAAACGCAAAGGATTTAATAATCCAGTTCAAAGAATCTTTACTCACTAAATCAGAATTCATAAGCAACAGTAAAAATGTATTCTTAATCGAGAAATCTAAAATCTCTTCAAAAGACGATTATAATCTTTCAATAGATAGATATAAGATAGATGGGAAAGAAAAACAAAGTAATTATGATATTGTTAAGTTAAAAGAAATATGTGAGCTCGTAAGAGGTGTAACTTATAGCAAAAATGATGAAGTTTCAGTAAACGGCCATTGTGTATTAAGAGCTAATAATATCAATGTAAAAACTGGTCAATTAGATTTATCAGATGTAAAGCAAATTTCTAAAGCCATAAACTTTTCTGATAAGCAATTATTGAAGAAAAATGATATATTTATTTGTACAGCTTCAGGAAGTGCTGATCATGTAGGAAAAACTGCTTTTATCAAAAATGATTTAAATTATTACTTTGGTGGATTTATGGGTGCTATTCGATGCAATGAACTTATAACTCCTAAGTTACTATTTTATTATTTAAGGGATGAAAGATTTAATTTGCATTTAAATAATTCCATATCCGGTGCTAATATAAAAAACTTAAAATCAGATATACTAAACGAATATGAAATCCCTCTTCCCCCTCTTTCAGTCCAGAAAGAAATCGTATCAAAAATTGAAAACTATCAGTCCATCATAAACGGCGCCCGCCAAATCATCCAAAACTATAAACCCCAAATCGACATCAATCCCGATTGGCAAATGGTCGAATTAGGTGAAGTATGTAGTTTATTTACCGGCGGAACCCCAACATCCTCAAAGAAAGAATATTATGAAAATGGAAATATCAAATGGTTGGTATCGGGTGATATACATAAAGAAATGATTTATGATTGTGACGGTAGAATTACAGAAATCGGTATGAAAAATTCAAATGCCCGATATTTACCAGAAAATTCTGTTCTAATAGCTTTAAATGGTCAGGGTAAAACCAGAGGAACAGTTGCCTTACTTAAAACAAAAGCGACATGTAATCAATCGCTTGTTTCTATAATTCCTAATGATACCAGTAAATTATTATCTGAATTCTTATACTATCAGCTTAAATCGATGTATCAGAAAATCAGAAATATTACAGGAGACCAAGAAAGAAGCGGTTTATCGATGAGAATTATTCGGGAAATAAAAGTTAATATCCCTTCTCATGAAGAACAGCAGGAAATTGTATCCCGAATAGAAAAAGAGCAAAGCATCATAAACGCAAACAAGGAACTCATAAAAATATACGAGCAAAAAATCAAAGACGAAATCAGCAAACTCTGGAAAAAAGATTAAATGACTTTAAATTATTGATACAATATAATCCATTATGTCAAAACTTAACAGTATCCCTTTTCAAAACATAAATTGGGATTTAATTCCATGAAGAGAATAAAAACGTTATGAGCATCAAAATTAAGTCCGTTAAACAAATTGATAAAGAAATTGAAGAAGTATTTACCGATGTAAAGAACCGGTCTGAACTGATTCAGCGTATAAAAGATTATGTGAATAATATATCCGGAAAAGAAATATTATCTAAGAATTCCATTATAACAAGTCTTTATATTAGACTGGTTAAATATGATGCAAGAAACGGCAGTAAATTATGCGAGTCTAAAAATCTATCCGATGTTCTTCCGGTTGAAAGTTTTAAGCGTTTTAAAAGAAAATACACTAAATTAGCAGAACTCAATCCCTTCAATAACCCCTTATATGATAAAAAGCACATGCCTTATATTCTTAAATATATTCTTGAAAGCATTTTATTTGAAGAAAAAAAGGAATGGTTAACTTTTGAAGAACGGAGGCTTATGTATTTGGATCTATCGGAAAGAAATAAAGGATTTAAGAAAACTCATAATTTCATCACTAAAAATCAGGATTCGGAAAAATTAATCGAAGAGTTTTCTGATTTCAAAGTAAAAATCATAATATCGGGATTAATTAAAAAAGGTATTGCTCCTCTTAACTCTATATTTTATTTCTTTGACAAAAATAAAACTGTAAAGGAAAATACTGAGTATTTTTATCGTCTCGTAGGTGAAAGATATTCAAGAAATACTTTGCAAATGGCTATATCGCGAGAACTAAATAATATAAAAAAGGGTAAGTATGAAATATATGATCTGGTTTAAAATTAATTTAGTAAATTTAAATTATTTTTGATTATGAGAAAAAGAATTCCAAGAAAATTAAAAAGTGGTAAGCAAATAAAGGAAGAAATAGACCTATTGTTTGAAAACGTTAAAAGTAAAAAAGAATTAACTGAAAGAGTCGTAAATTATTTGAACAGTATAACAGGAGACGAACTTATTGGCAGAAATGCTATTGAAACTATTATGACAAAAAAATTAATACGATTTATAAATAGCAACGGAGATAAATACGTAGATATTGATAAATTTAGTGATATGTTTTCTCTTCGGACATATATACTTATCGATAAAAGATTTGAAGCAACTAGACAATTATCGGACAGGAAAATATACATTTTTGCCAAAAGACCTCCTATCATGACTCGTGTTTTAAAATGTATGTTAATCGAAGAAAATATTGATTGGAAGGATGAAAGTGAAATAGATATTTTATATTCAGAAAGACTAAAATCAAATAAACAGTTCAAAAAGCTTCATAATTATTTCGAAAAAAATGAAGCAACAATTCCTTTATTAATAGATTGTATAGAAACAAGTTGTAAAGCTGAAGTTGGTTATTTAATATCGAAAAACCTTACTCCACTTATTGCAATTCTTCATTATTTTGACCGTAACAAATCAATTGCCGAGAATGTAGAACACTTTTATAAGATTATGGATAAAAGATATTCACGTCATACAATCCAGCAGGCAATCAAAAGAAACTTGTATGATATAAGAAAACGCAAGATTTAATACTCCGAATTTAGGGTATAAATTTATCCTATATGCCCGATATTATACATGCCTGTATTACATCAGGCATATAAAACAAATTTTCTTATAGACCTTCCTTTGTGTTCTATCTATCTTGCACCATGTTTAAAATGAAAAACATAGTGCAATGCAAAAAATGCTTTAAAGAAAACTTTAAGAGAACTAATGGTTCATCTGCAGGGTTTCATAATTCTGAAAATGATAAGATTTCTGTATTTTGTTTTCTTTCAGAATTAATTGACGCTATTTCCGCGCTCAACGCCTATGTTTTCCCCGCTAAACTGACGCTCAACCCCCGCTCGGTTGAGACTTTTGGCAGGGAACTGAGACGAATCTCGGAAACATCTGGGAAGGTCGTCTATTTATGTCTTATTTTAATCCGGTGTATAGTTAAATCAATTTTCTATTCAAAAAGAAACAGATGGGGGGAAATACCTCGATTTATCGGCAAAAGCCCTCCGCGAATTTTCGTTTTCTCAAAATGCCCGGATTTCCCGTGCATGTAAACTTTTAATTTAAGTATAATGAAAAACCAAATTGCAAGTAACAGAAAGTCAAAATTAAACTCAAAGAAAGGAGTCAGAAATGGCTAATGTAAGAGATAGACACCTGGGGTCGGTTCAGGGACAAGTGGGCGATCAGGTATTTAAAATGCGTGGAACTAAATCCTATGTCGCTCAGCTTCCTC
>CAZVCC010000084.1:0-9108 GCA_964626015.1 uncultured Ignavibacteriaceae bacterium | reverse complement strand
TTTTTCATATAAGTATAAATTTAAAATTGATAAGAATTTTAATGCTCGGAGAGAGTTAAGTAATTTAATGTATTTAATCAGCACTTTATAATTTGTACTTAATACAAAATTATGAATAATAATTCATAAATTAAACTTATTATTACAGAGGGGAGAATAATATTATTTAAGAGAAAAAATAAAGTTCCTTATAATTGGGAAATTTTCAATATATTCTGATTTTTATAGTCTTTAGTGCAGGTAAGGTTTGCATATTGGTTTGATAAAAAGATGTGCAGGTACGAACCTGAACCTTATTGGATTTCAAAATACGCGGGAGGGCAATTTATGTAAATTATTTAATTAACATCATTCTCTTTATGTCTGTGAAATCATTTGCTTGAAGCCTGTAGAAATATACACCGCCTGAGAATTCAGAAGCATTAAAATAAACAGTATAACTGCCGGCGTTTTTAACTTCATTTACGAGTGTTATTATTTCTCTACCGAGTACGTCATAAATTTTAAGAGTTACTAATCCCTGTTTAGACAAAGCGAAGTTAATCTTTGTTGAGGGATTAAACGGATTCGGATAATTTTGTGAAAGAGAATAACTGGATGGTATTATTTCGTTGTTAAATGCTATTTCTGTCAATCCTCCTGAATTTGTTGTTTTATAAATACGCTGACTTTGACCCGCAACGTATCCAACGGGCGAGTTGTTTATTTTCACTCGATTTAATCTGCCTGCCCCTGTTATTCCGATATTAGTCATCCATGTTGTTCCTCCATTTGTTGTGTAATAAGTGCTTGTGTTTGCCGTTGAATAAAAATCTCCTACAGTCCAGCCGGTATTTGGATTAATGAAATAGATGGAATAAAGTCCGCTTGCTTCGGTTACATCATTCTGACTGACCCAGTTAATCCCTCCGTTAGTGGTCTTTAAAATATTGTGTCTGTACCCAGATGTGTATCCTGTGTTCTCATCAAGGAAAAATATATCATATACTATCCTGAAATCACTCGTTGAATGTTGAATCTGCCAGCTTAAACCCGAATTAGTTGTCTTTAATATATTTGAACCTGCTGTTATATTTGCAATAGTCCAGCCTGTATTTTGATTATTAAAAAATATTTGTCCCGTACTGGAAACAGTGCTTACTGTCCAGTTCAATCCTCCGTTCGTGGTCTTTGCCAGTCTGTTCAAACCGGCTGCAAAACCGGTTAAAGAATCTATAAAATGAAAATCAAAAGCTTGAAAACCAAGAGAAATTCTATCTGCCCAGTTGTTAGTGCCGTTTATTGTACGGTATAGAGTATCGCTATCTGACGATATTAATCCTGTGTTAGCATTAAAGAAATGAACAGCATTAAGATTAAATTGTGTCGTCGGGAATGACAAATCAATCCAGTTTATGCCTCCGTTTGTTGTTTTTTTGAATAAACCTCCGTAACCGCAGATGTATCCTGTCTGGGCGTTTGGAAAACTAAAATCAAAAATACTAAAACCGTTACCCATATTAAGATCAATCCATTGGGAGTTCAATTGCGAATATGACAGTGCAAAGAACAAAATAAGAAGGAATTTGTTTTTCATTATGCTTTATTGTTTGAGAATAAAACAATATAATAATTATTATAGTTCGAGAGAGGGGCATATTTTGACTTTAGAACAGAGAATTTTCATTAATGAATATGAATAATAAAAAAGGCGGCTGAGAAATCAGCCGCCTTAAGTTTATAATTATATTATTAATCTATTTGACTAACAGCATTCGTTTTACATCCGTAAAGTCATTGGCTTGAATGCGATAGAAGTACACACCGCTTGAGAATTCAGAGGCGTTAAAATCGACTGAGTAGTTACCATCTTGTCTAATTTCATTCACGAGGGTTTTAATTTCTCGCCCAAGAATGTCGTATATTTTTAAAGTAACAAATCCAGCCTTTGGCAAAGCGAAGCTTATCTTTGTTGTTGGATTAAACGGATTCGGATAGTTTTGAGATAATGAATACGTTAGTGAAATACTGTTTGGATTAGTATTTTTTAATTTGGAGGTTAATTTATTCTTACTTCCAATTGCAATAACTTGTCCGTTTATTTCGAGAACGTAATCGGTAATCGAAGATGGGCTTAATAAAGGTGTAGTACTGAATTCAAGGTTGAGATATGCACCTGCACTTACGTATGTATAAATAGAGTCATTTGATGATAATTTATACAAAACATCACCATCGGACGTATGAAAGGCGGTTACTAAAGGTAATTCAGTTATACCTCCAGCAGAATTATAATCAAGACTTGCAACAGCGGCATATTTGATTATAAATGATTTATCCCAGGCAATATGAATGCTATCTACCGAGCCCTGACTTGTTCCTTCATCATGTGGGATTATAAGAATATCCGGATTTTCACGTCTCATAAACGGATATTGAGTAACACCGTTTGGAGAGTTTATATTAATATTACCTGAATAATTATCTTTAACACCTGGATTTATTGGAACCGTTACGCCGCGCTTCATATATGCTATAATTGCGGGATTAGTAATAGTGGAATTCTTGAATTCAGAGAAAATGTGATATAATGAATCACCTTCAACATTTGAACCTTCTATTGGTCGATTGTGGAATTGAATATCGGATGTGATATCCGTGTAATTATAATCCGGGTCGAATAACGAAGAATAATCTGTTTGAATGACGGAGGCACTATCGAAATACACGATTTGGTTATCTGGCGTAATGCCCAGAATTGTACCAGCTGGATGTTCAACTTGATAGAGTTTTATGCTGTTGATAACAGTGGAATCTAAACTTGTTTCGACGATATCAAGTTTAAATTTATTGTCGAATATCCCTGGTTTGGTTTTGAGTATGTATTTATCCGTGATGAATTGTCCCTGATTTTCAGGAAGCTGTGACTTGTGAAGTAGGTTGTTGTCGAAAAAGTAGTTTGTGTCCTGCTGGTTTACAATTAACCATGGGCAGCCCGAATAATGAGTTTTTGAATAAATAGGCAAAAAACTATATTTACTTGTAAACCCTGCAACGTTTTTAATCTCACATCTAATTACAAAAGGATATCCAGTTTGACTTGAAATATCATTTTTTTCACTTTCGGAATAATTGTTTTGTATATAGAATTTATTATTTAAAATGATACACTTAAAAATGATGGTTTATTCTCATAACTCCAATCGTAAACTAAATAAGGTGTTCCTTGGGAAAGACTACAAAGTACAGTTCCGGTTTGTCCGGGAAAAATAACAGAAGGAGTTTGTTTAAAATTTGAAAATATTGGTGGATCAATTGGAATGTCTTCTAATAAACAATAAAACCACCATAAAAAACCAGCAACATTCCTTATTGAATATAAATAACTTTTGTTTAAGATCTTTTCCATCAAACCACTGGGGGGATTATCACCAAAATGCACAGTAGAGACGTAAGGATTAGAAAGAGAGTTATAAATAGTTGTTATTTCGCTATTAATATAATTATAATCATCATATCCTGCTTGACTATACCAATTTAAATCTCCATCTTCATCGTTACTTGGAAATCTGTCTGCAATCTGGTTCTGCACATACATAGAAGTTCTTAACGGATTAAATAAACCTCTTGTTCCTACTAAACCACCTTCATTTAATGCAGTATTTCTATCAACAAGGTTATAGTTTCCATTATATCCTAAATAAGTATATTCGTAATAATCAGGATCATAATTTGGCCAATCTGGATTGTGATCATCATTATGAGCATGGGCAGGAACGCTATTATCCTCCAAAAGGTGACACATTCTTCCCAAAATTTCCCATCCAACTTTTTTAAAATATGATTGTAAGTATTGCGGATCATATGGAATACCATCAGGATTAACTATATGTTGAGCGAAAAAATCTAGAATTGGAGTATTGCAATCATGACCACCTCCATTAAAAAATGTATATTTCTTAACAATTATAGTGCTTGGATCTTTTAATACATCTACTAATGAACCATAAGTTACTGTTACATAAACTCTTGAAGACAAATTATCATAACTAGGGTACCATAACGTAAAATTAGGTTCTAAACCCAAATCTAAAAAATAAACATTATCCGGTGTTTTACCGTTAATATATGAATAAAATTTATGAAGTGAATTCTCGAATTTACAACCAAATATTTCCCATTCTGCCCCATTCCCATCGTCGGCATTCCAAAAATGTGTACAGGAATGCATATCCTCACAAAATTGAGTCTGATGATAAACTATGTCTTGATCGTCTTCTCTTGTTGTACCAGCTATTATAGTTCCTCTTTGATAATTAATTGATGGACATGGGTCCCCATAAGTGCCAAAATTATTATCCATATAGGAACCTGTAATTTGGCTACCAAATTGAAGTCGTACTAATTCCCAAGCTTCTTTAGTTACCCATTGATGGGCATTTCCCCATAATTTATCTTGTGAATAAGAATAATTAATAAAGATTATAAATATTCCAAACAAAAGTATGATTAATTTTTTCATATTTTTAGATTTAATTTTTTACAGAGTGAAAGACATATTTATATTCCCGAAAAAGTATTTTAAATTATTTTGCGAATTACTTAAATGCGTATATCTTAGATTTAATCCCATAGCAAAAACTTTAGAAAAACTGTAGTCGCTTCTAAAATTTAATCCATATCCACTGGTGCCGCTTGACAAACTTAAACTAAAATCTATTGTTGGACCTATATACAGAAAAAGACGGTTTTTTAGAAGTCCTTTGCCAAATAATGGACTTACAGTTAGATTTGTTGAGGTGACAGGTTTAATAGTGTTTTCGCTTTTCAGACTATCGGAATACGTAGTTACTGCAAATTCTAAAAATAAATTTTTATTTAATGGCTTCAATGTCAATCTCAAATGGAAATTGAGCGTTTTTTTTACCGGCTTTATATTATCAAAGTCAGCAACTATACCGTATCCAACTCCAAATCTTGATTTGATATTATCAGTAGAATCAAAATTATTTTGTGAGTTTGCAGTCGATACCATAATAAAAAGTATTATTATTGATAATATTATATTTTTCATATCTAATACTATAAGCTGTTAATACAATTTGTTTGATTTTAATTGGAAGTGGTTCGGGTTCCGGAATATGCTTCTTAGTTTTTTATGAGTCGTTACGGCTGCTTCGCTAATTGCGATTTGTTCAGAATGAAATTGGGGAAATCGAATTTCTTATTCCAATCGCTGAGTAAGTTTGTTATGGTCCTTTATCCATTTTTCGCGAAATTTAATTTAAAATATTCTAGTCATATCAGACGAAAATTGCAATTCAAAAATAAACTGAAAAATGGAACAGAATTTACTGTATGTACATAGATCCTGCCATTTAAAAAAGAGGTGCAAGTATGACCTGCACCCCTTAGAATTTCTGCTTAAGCGGGATGGCAATTTATGTAAATAATATTAACATTCCCGATGCCCTTCGCTATAGGGACTACTTGTTAAATAGATGCCGCTTTTTAACAAGCAGCATTCTTTTAATACTATTGAAACCATTTGATTCAAGTTTGTAGAAGTAAACACCGCTTGAGAATTCAGAGGCGTTAAAATCGTCAGTATAGCTGCCTGCCGATTTTACTTCATTAATAAGTGTTCTTACTTCTCTTCCAAGAACGTCGTAAATCCTTAATGTTACCAGACCCTGCTTTGGAATTGCAAAGTTTATCTTTGTTGAAGGATTAAAAGGATTCGGGTAGTTTTGCGATAGCGAATATTCTAAAGATGATATATTAAACGAACCAGTAATAGCCGTCAATCCTCCTGCATTAGTGGTCTTATACATTCTTTGAGACTGACCAGCTACATAACCAACAGGTGAGTTATTTATTTTTACTCGGTTTAATCTGCCTGCACCCGAGATATCTGTATTGATATTCCATGTTGTACCTCCGTTTGTCGTGTAAAATGCACTAGCGTTTGTCGTCGAATAAAAATCTCCTACAGTCCAACCGGTGATATGATTTATGAAGTATATAGAGTAAAGTCCGCTTGCACCGGGTACATCATTCTGGCTGAACCAGTTTGCTCCTCCGTTAGTCGTCTTTAGAATACTATGCCTGTAACCTGATGTATATCCGGTATTTTCATCAACAAAAAATATATCATAAATTATCCTGAAATCACTTGTCGAATGCTGAATCTGCCAGCTATCTCCTGAATCAGTTGTTTTTAGAATATTTGAACCCGCTGAAATATTAGCAATAGTCCATCCTGTCATATCGTTAATGAAAAATATTTGTCCGATTGTTTGAATTGTGCTGACAGTCCAATTCATACCGCCATTAGTAGTTTTTGCAAATCTGTTGTTTCCCGCTGCATATCCTTTGAGTGAATCTAAGAATTGAAAATCAAAAACGCTAATCCCAATGAATATTTTATCTGACCAGTTTTGAGCTCCATTTACAGTTCGGTAAATTGTGTCGCTATCGGAAGCAAGTAAGCCGATGTTTGGCGTAAAGAAGTGAACAGCATTCAAGTTAAATTGAGTTGTTGGGAAAGATAAGTTATCCCAGTTTGTACCTCCGTTTGTAGTTTTTTTGAACAAGCCTCCATATCCGCATATGTAACCTGTTTGAGAATTTGGGAAACTGAAATCTAATATGTTAAAACCATTACCCATATTTAGATTAACCCATTGAGAGTTTAATTGCGAATTTGCAAAAGCAATAAATAATACTAGAAATAAAATATTTTTCATCTTAATAAATGTTTCGTATTAAAACATTAAAAGAGAAATAATAATTCGATAAGATTATATTTTTAAATTTATTGTTAGGGATTTTATATTCCGCTATGAAAAAAAAGAAAGCGGCTTTTTAATCAGCCGCTTTCTTGTACATTACTTTAATTACTTAATTATTTTACTAACAGCATCCGTTTTACATCAATAAAATCATTAGCTTGAATGCGATAGAAATAGACACCGCTGGAAAATTCTGATGCGTTAAAATCAACAGTATAGCTGCCTGCCGATTTTACTTCATTAACAAGTGTTCTTACTTCTCTTCCAAGTACGTCGTAAATCCTTAATGTTACCAGACCCTGCTTTGGAATTGCAAAGTTTATCTTTGTTGAAGGATTAAAAGGATTCGGATAATTCTGGCTTAATGAGTAAACGTTCGGTACAGTTGCACCTGATGGATTTACTCCAACAGCTGTGTTAATAACAAGACATACATTCGGACGATTAGCTGCAGTAGAAGTGGCAGTTAGGTTACAACCTGTTCCGCCGTCTACGTGATTGTGAACTACCGTACCTGTCTGAGATGTTCCAGCCACTGTAGTATTAGAAGTCCACGATGTATTATCAAAACAGACCTCTACAAGAAGGTTTCCGGTACCATTATAAAAATAAGGTGTTGTTAAGTTTATATACTGTAATCCGGTGCCGGCAGGTAAGTATGAAGAGGATGTATAAACCTCTGTCCATCCGGTTGTGG
The DNA here is from genome assembly GCA_964626015.1 of uncultured Ignavibacteriaceae bacterium. Lineage (GTDB taxonomy): Bacteria > Bacteroidota > Ignavibacteria > Tepidaquicellales > Tepidaquicellaceae > CAIKZJ01. Next base: position 1,638 of record CAZVCC010000084.1, on the reverse strand, counting down.
TCCAAGAAGATATTGTAGAAGAAGTAATAGTCTGCATCTTTACAGAGAAGCCGTTCATTGAAGGAGCACCAACGGTTAATATAGTAAATCCAATCTTATTGATGAATCCCGCTGCTCCGCCTCCAGCAATTATTTCTGATGAATTATAAAGAATTTGTGTCCTTGAGTCTTCGTAAAGTGTATAGAAAGGATAGCTGGTCGATGCTGTACCCGTTCCTATGCATGCTGTCGTCTGGGCAATTATTTTAAACGTCCTGAGTGTAGTGGAGTCTGTATTATGTGCAAGCGAATTATCTCTTGCAAATACGCGGTAGAAAATAGAGTCATTAACATTAACGTCTGAATTGGCTGAGTTAAATTGTGCTGCGTAATTATTCTCTCCGGTATTAAGAAGTTTAAACGTTTTAATTCCGGTCGCTGTGCTGTTTTTATACCACCTCACCCACACAGAGTCGAGCCCTATATTATCCGAAACGATTGCGGTTACAGTTGCAGGCCAGGTTGTTTTTGGTATATCAGCAAGTGTTGTATGAGTTATTATGGGTTTTGATGTATCCGGTGATGCTGTAAATACGTTAAGTGCCGCCGGTGCACCCGGAGGATTTGTCCCGACTCTACCCGTGCTGTCAATTGCCTTTATGTAATACCTGTAAACTGCAGCTGTACCGTTTCCGGGGATGGAAGCAGACCAGTTATTACCTGTGCCTTTTGTCATAACAACGCTGTCGGTAATATTGGAATTATTTCTTGACCAAAGAAGCTTTGCAGTTGAAACTCCTGAAAGCACTGATGTTACTTCGGAATTTATTAAATACGGACCTGTAAGGTTTTCAGTATTCGGCAGAGGCGTATGTGTTATCATTGGTCCTAAAGACTGAAATGCTGCATAAACATCGATTACACCTTTACCGTAATCGTTATTTTCAACCCCGCCAACGGGAAGCTGAACTGCCGTATTATAAAGGGCTTCGAGAATCTGTTTTCCGGTCAAGTTCGGAGCAACTTCTTTTAATAAAGCAACAGCACCTACTATATGTGGGCATGCCATTGAAGTACCTGATAATAGTGAATAACCGCCACCAGTGTATGATGAACGAACGCTCGTACCCGGTGCACATACTTCTGGTTTAATTAATAAAGAACCTGTACCCCCGCAAAGCGAAGGACCCCTTGAAGAAGATGAAGCTATAGGATACGGGAACGGATTATTACCGTTAATATTTCCAACACTAAAAGCATTTACAAGATTAGTATTAATATTTTTGGGTTTAGTGATAGTCGATGCACCCGAACCGCTGTTTCCGCAAGAAAATACTACTGCAATACCAGCTGCTTCCAGAGCATCAAGAGTTGTTTTATAAATTCCTGAACATTCATTTGATACGTCAGGATCATACCATGAATTTCCTATAGCATCAGGCATGTCGCTCGTTGTACTTGCATTACTGTCAGGATTCATTGCCCACTGAAACGCTGCGATAGAATTACTTGTGTGCGGTGATGAACAAATTGTTCTTGCTGCTATCCATTGAGCATTTGGAGCAACACCAACCGTATCACCTGCTGCTGAACGACCGCACATAATACCCATTGTATGCGTGCCATGTCCGTCGCAATCTGCGGGAGCAGTAGTGCTGC
>CAZVCC010000083.1:0-9132 GCA_964626015.1 uncultured Ignavibacteriaceae bacterium | reverse complement strand
TACATAAACAGCGTGTATAAAAACGCTATCAGCAATCCTAAATTCAGCATTATACCAAATTGCATATTGAACTGTGCCGTCATTATGTTCAGTTTTGTCCCGACTTCCCACCGCGGGATGTTCTCGTCTGGTATCGTCTTAAGCATCTTAACAAGTTTCAATGCCGTCGGCAGAGTTATCAGGTTTAACAGTGCAGGCCACGGCAGCAAACTAAACACAACAAACAGTATTATCGAAGCGTATGCACCAACTATCAATACGTCATAAAGGTATATCGACATCTTCTGTCCAATTAATATAGGTATCGTCTTTACTCCGAACGCCCCGTCAAACTTCATGTCACGTATATTATTCGTATGTAATATTGCTATTATTAATATCCCTATCGGAAATGATAGTATTACAGGTCTCCAGTCAAAGTGCCCCGTCTGTACTATAAAAGATCCCAGCGTCATTCCTACACCAAACGATAAAAACACCATCAGGTCGCCCAATGCCTTATACTTTAACGCAAATGGATTTGCTGTGTAGTATATCGCCGCAAACAACCCGAATATCATCAGGTATAGTATCCACGGTCCTATCATTAGCCATAAATATATTCCTATTATTCCCGAAAGTATCAACGATCCAAACGCTATGGCTTTCATCCTCTCTACGGTTACTAATCCCATCGATATCACCATCGAACCCCCGTGAGGTATCCCTATTTCTGGGTCCTGCTTATCTATACCCTTTTTGTAATCATATATGTCATTAATGATGTTTGAACCCACATGTACCGACATAGCTCCTATCAGTGTCAATGCAAAATACAGAAAATTAAAACTTGTATCAGGTATAAGTATTACTGATAGTATCGACCCGTATAGAACGGGTATTACCGACGCAGGAAAGGCAAATGCTCGTATCGCCATCATAAATAGTTTAAACCCTTTTGGGGCTTCCATATTTTGTTCCATTATTTCTTTTATTATTTATTTACTTAATTTTCTAAACAAAAACCCGTATTTATTAATTCAATGGAAATATCACAAATATGAACGGATCCCACAACATGTGCGATATCGCAGCTGCCAGTATATTTCCCCTCCATAAAAATATCAAACCCCAATAAATACCAACTAAAAATGAAGCAAGTAAAAGTATCGGATTTCCTGTCGGTATGTGTACCGCCGTGTAAAATATTACAGTTATCACAAGCGCCTTCCAACCCCCGAATTTCTCACCCAAATGCCTCTGTATGAACCCCCTCCAAAAATATTCCTCCCCAAACCCAATCGGAAAAAACAATAGCAGCGCTACACCCCATTCAGGAAGCTGCTCTTTATTCGCATATACACTCGATATGTTCTCTGCATGATTCGGTATTATGCCTATGCTGTCAAGCACAAACCTTCCAAATAGAAATATAAAATAAAGCAGCGCCGCACTTCCTATTCCTATCGATATCTCTTTTAAATTAAAATATTCCCGCTTAAACTGCTCCTTATAATGTATGTATGAAATTATCGATAAAAGTGATGTCGAAAATGCCATCATTAACCAGAAATTGAACGGCTTCAATACAAACATAATAAACCACAATAATGCAGCAAGCGCTATATATACCAAATACTTCAATCGTTAAAATTAATTTTTAGTAATTGCGTGAAAATACTGAATAACTCCGCCAAATTAAAACCATTTAACATAAATCTCTCTAATAACGTATTTCCCGCTCTCCTCCATATTTCCCGTTTCCAATTTCCTCCATTTCATCGCTAAAATGCTACTCCAAACATTAAAAACGAATCCAATATGAGGTTTTACTTTCCTTTTCCCTTTAATTAAGCCCGAAATTTGCCTTTTAACGCGTATCTAACCCGTATAAAATGCGTATTTAACCCGTGTCTAACGCGTAATACTTTATCTCTTAATGTTACTTTCTAAACTTGATTATTAGGTTAATGCAGTATGGTATGTTATGTAGGATAGCCTTAAACGTATATTCTCTGCACCCTGTCCGCAAATGAACACAGCACTTCATAAGGAATCGACTTCGCTATCTTTGCTATCTTGTCGGCACCCAAATCGTTCTTGTTCTCTCTGCCTATCAGCAGTACGTCATCACCGATTCTTACGGAACTTCTCTTTCCAAGATTTACCATCAGCCAGTCCATCGTTATCGTTCCCGCAATCGGAAAGTAATCGCTATTAATACAAACCTTCCCCGCATTCGAAAGCGAGCGCCAGTAACCGTCTCCGTAACCTATTGGAATCGAACCGATAAATGTCTTTTCCTTCGTAAAATATTTTCTCCCGTATGATATGCTCGTGTTTTTATCCAACCTCTTTATATAAGTTACTTTCGATTTCAGGCTCATTATTGGTTTTAGCTCTAACTTGTTCTTTATCTCTTCCGAAGGATAGTATCCGTAAAGCAGAAGACCGGGTCTCACCATATTGAAATACGAATCCTTAATGTCCAGTATCGCCCCGCTGTTAGCCGCATGTACGATAGGGAACTCAATTCCCGCTTTTTTAAGTAAATGTAAGAGTTCTTTAAATTGATTTAATTGTACCTTTGCAAACTTCTTGTCACCGCTCTCCGCGGTTGCAAAGTGTGTGTAGATTCCCTCTATATCAAGATTCCTGTACGAAAATATCTGCTCTATATTTTTGAAAGCTCTTTTAACATCAAACCCTATCCTTCGCATTCCTGTATCTATCTTAATGTGTACCTTGAATTTCTTTTTAAGCCTGCCTGAGTATAAATCAAGAAACTTTGCTGTCTCAAGTGATGCAACCGTCGCTATAAGATTGTATTTTAAAAGTTTTGATACGTATACAGCAGGTTTTAGTTTGGAGTGTATCAGCGTCCCGAAAACAAGTATGTTTGCATCTGGAATCGTCGTTCTTAATTTTATCGCCTCATCATAGTTTGCTACCCCCAGAAAATCCGCTCCAAGCGAAATAAGCTTCTGGCTAATCTCTCTTATTCCGTGCCCGTAAGCATTTGCCTTCACAACACCGCAAATCTTTATTTCCTTCTTCGGATTTGTTCTGTGTAAATGCTTCTTTATCTGATTGTAATTATATTCAAGCTTGTTAAGCGATATTTCTGCCCTTGTCGGATTCAATTTATAAGTCTTTTCCTATCTGCGATAAATTTTATTACTAAATTATGCAAATAAATTTTAAAGTGGTATGCACTTATACAATCATCCATTTCCATCAATTTCTGCCGGAATTCCCACTGACATTTTTGTCAGTTCTTAAAAAAATCTGCGTTGTTTTTAGCCTTGTTTACTCGGCTCTTAATTAGCCTTTGATTAGCCTCTAATTAGCCTTAAATTAGCCTAAAAAAAGTTAGTGACAAATCCGTCAGTTCCGGTTCTTTAGTCTGCGTATCCCGTAAGTTCTGTATATCCTCTTCCTGCGATATTTTTCCCTTTGTAAGTACCCTCTATAATTACAGAACCCTCCCAGTATTTAACCGAAACATTAAGCTCCTGATTTTTAATCGCTGGTCTTATTTTCAGCGATATATCTCTCGAAGGAATTTTCAACGTCCACCCTGAAGGATAGAATTTCTCGTCTGAATTCTTCCATTCATCAGTAACTTTTAGTTCCACCTCATCTGCTCTTATATTTTCCTTTTTACCATCAGGAAATATAATCGAACCCTTGCTCGTTTTGTCAATGCTCCCGTCTTTGTTCCTTAATTGGTAGTACATTACTTCAACGTTGTTATCAAGCTGCAGTGAAAACCAGTCCCACCCTTGCTGATAATCCGCCAGCGCACTCGTACTCCATTCCCTGTCCAGCCAGGACGAGCCCTCAACTACGTTATCTTTGCCTTCTATATTTATCGTTCCCTTTGTTTCTATTCTTGTCGCAGAATAGTAATAAGAAGCGTTTCCAAACTCATTACTCTTCTGACTTAATCCATTCTGCCCTTGCAGTACAACAGGTTTTGTTAATACAAGTTCTAAGTCCAAATTTACATCCTTCTCATTTGCTTTTATTCTTACATTCGGAAACTCAAACTTTCCTGCTCCCGTCTCTGTTATATCCCAGTCCTCTATCCACACCCTGAAAGGCTTTGTCTCCGCCCCTGCTAAATTGTTTCCGTCTCTGCTGAATCTTTCATAAAAATAAAACTTCTCTTTATCAATATCAGTTATAGTAAAGTGTCCCATGTAAATTTGATTTGATTTCCATTTGGACGTACTGTCTTGTCCCAAAGGAGTAAGCGCATTCCTAAATACCGTAAACTGATACCCAAAATTTCTGCCTTCTTTGCTCGTAAGGTTTCCCGTGAAGTACCACCACTCTGTCCTGAATGTTGGATGTGCCCCATTATCATCCGGAAAAATAAACTTTCTTTCCTTTATTGCTTTCTCAAATCCTGTAGTATCTGCAGACCCCATAGCACTTGCCACGCTTTGCTGTTTACCCTCATATTTATTTCCGTTATCACCGCATGAGTATAAAAGTAAACTCAATAATAATATAATCAAAATTCCTTTCACCCCTATTCCTCCCTCAATGCCGTCGAAGGCGATATCTTTGAAATCCTGTACCCGGGATACAATCCCGCAAGCACTGCCGCCACAACTGAAAGCAGTAGCGCCTCCGCAAGCGTTCCCGCCTCAAGTGCCAGCTGCATTGTCCAGCCAAACGACCTTTTGTTGATAATGAAAACAAGAATGTATGCCAGCAGTGCACCCAGCGGTAATGCAAGCAATCCCGAAATTATTCCCATCAGTATCGATTGCAGTGTCGATATCTTGAAAAGCTGTGCAGGCAGCAGCCCCACAGCCCTTAGCACACCCATTTCTTTGTTTCTTTCCAGCTGTAGCGACATCAACGAACTTAACACACCCACAAACGCCACTATTACCGCAAGCAGCTGAAGTACATTCGCAACAATAAACGTTCTGTCAAATATCTGTATAGACGATTCCCTCAAATTCTTATTGCTCCTTATTATCAATTCCACATCCTCACCCGCAAACGAATTTATCCTGCTCTGCACTGCTTCCGCCTCTACTCCGTCTTTAATAAAAACAGCAAGCCCTGAAAGCCCCGTGCTCTTCCAGTATTTTTGAAACACCGAGTATTCAACACTCACAAATCCCTTGTCCGATGAATAGTCATAATAAATTCCAGCAACTCTGAAATTCCTGTACCCCTCATCTGTTTTAAGCTTAATAGTATCTCCGGCTGAAAGATTATTCTTATACGCATACGGCTCGGTCAGCAATACTTCCCCGTTTTTAAACCTTTCATTTACGTTCTCATCTTCGCTCTTCAGCCTGAAATCTTTCGCATTAGGGTCTGTAAACCCCGAAGCAAGTATGTTTATAACATCCCCGTCCTGTTGCAGCTTAAACTCGCTGTAGTAGTTAATGTTCTTCACCTCAGACATTTTCATTATGCTGTCCTTTATAAAATAAGGAATGTATGCCTCGTTGCTGTTTGAAATCAGCGTCGGAGGCGATACGTATAAATCTGCCTTCAGCCCGTTCTCAAGCCATGTTACTACCGTTGACCTGAAGCTGCTTATCATTGTTCCCACTCCCACCGTTGCCGCTACCGCAATGCTTAATGAAAATATCGCTGTGTTAGTCCTGCTTATGTTTTGTATTATGCTTCTTGAAGATATTCGTCCTGTTATTCCGAATATTTTTCCCGAAAGGGGAGTCAGTATCTTATCCGCTATCTTTATCGAAAGAGGTGCCAGCAATGCAAACCCTATTATTATAGGCAGCACTCCTCCGTAACTCAGCCACACGTTTCTCGAAGGCAGCGAAAGCACAACTACTCCCGCCAATCCCCATAGTATTCCATAAACTGCAAAACGGTAAACCTTGGATATCACGCGGACTTCCTGCGCCGACCTTGCCATAGTCACTCCGGGCTTCGATTGCGATGCCTCCCTCGCCGGCTTCAGCGCTGAAATTATCGAAGCTGCAACACCAACTGTTACCGTCTTCAGTATTATGAACCACGTTATCTCTATCTCCGAAACCGATACTACAAAATATAAATCGTTTATCGTCCTGCTTATCAGCACCAGCAAATTCTTTGAAATAAATATCGCAAGCAAAAATCCAATGACCGTTCCTGTCAAACCTATTGCAAACACTTCGCTTATTATCAGCCTGTAAATCTCATTCTCCGTCACACCAAGCGAACGGTAAATCCCCAGAACCTTCTTTCTTTGCACCACCGAAAACGTCATAGTATTGTATATCAGAAACACACCCACAATCAAAGCCAGCATGCTCAGCGCGTTAAGGTTCACGTTAAAAGCGCTTAGCATCTGTTCCGCTATGTCTGACCTTGCCGATGACCTTTGCAGCTCAAGCCCTTGCGGCAGCGCGCTCTTTACCGTTTCTTCAGTTACATTCTCATCTGTAATCACGTCTATAGCATCTATAAAACCAAATTTCCCCGTCATCTCCTGTGCCGTTGCAATATCAGCAACTATTAAATTTTCAAGCTGCGAAGGATTACCGTAATTGCTTATCACGCCCGCAACCACAACCCTCGTTCTTTTCCCCCTCACGCTCGCATTTATCGTGTCTCCCGCCTGCTTCTTTAAAATCCTTGCATTCTCCTCCGAAAGAACTACCGAATTCTGCTTCGCCATAAAATCCTTCAAACCGCCTTTCAGTTCCGTGCTCGATTCCGAGAGGTAATCCCTGAACGGCTTCTCGGCAAAAAGGTCTAACCCCAGCAGTACAAACGTTTTCTTCGTGCTGTCCCCGATAACAATATTGTCCTCAATAACGGGAGCAATATTCTTCAAACCTTTTTCTATCCTTAAATATTTATAAAGTGAATCCGGAATGCTTCCTGAAGTTGATATTATCCTGTGAGTTGCTTTGCCCGTTACGGCATTCAGAGACATGTTGAACGCTTTCGACGTACTAATGTTTGCAATATCTATCGCAGCTATAATCGCCACACCAATTGCAATTCCCAGTATCGAAAGCCCGAACTGCAATTTGTGTTTGAATATATATCTTAAACTTGATTTATGAATTACTTTCATCACCTGTTACATCTCTTCAAATTTTCCGTCTTTAAGCGTAAGCACCCTGTCAGCAAGCCCCATAACTTCTTTGCTGTGTGTCGCCATTATCATTGTCTTCCCCTGCTGCTTTACTATCTTGTCAATTAAGTCAATTATTTGTCTGCTCGTTTCAAAGTCAAGATTCCCCGTTGGCTCATCTGCAAGTATAAAATCAGGATTGTGTATAAGCGCCCGCGCAATTGCCACGCGCTGCTGCTCACCGCCCGAAAGCACGTCAGGATACGCATTCATCCTCTCCTTAAGTCCCACCTCATCCAACAGCTCTTTCACTCGTGTAAAAGAAATTGAATTAAGTTCAAGCGGCAGTTTAAGATTCTCCGCAACAGTCAGAGTCGGTATCAGATTAAAGAACTGAAAAATAAACCCTATTCTCTTCCTCCTGAATAAAGTCCTTTCCTTCTCGCTCAGTCCCGTCACGTTTAAATCCTCAAAATATATACTTCCCTCATCAGGCAGGTCAATCCCGCCCAGCAGATTCAGCAGCGTCGATTTTCCCGAGCCGCTCTTCCCATACAAAATTATTATTTCACCTTTGTTAATATCAAGGTTTACTTCTGAGAGGATTTTGTGAAACATCTTTCCTTCGTTGTATCCTTTGCTTACGTTCTCAAGTTTTATCATGTAATGTGTTAATTTGTTACATATTTATTAACACTTTACAACCGTGAATAATTTCTACAGATGTAACCTTTTGATTTTAAGTATTGTTTTATTTAAATAAACATACAATATTTGATTTTATTTGAATAAACATACAATATTTGACTAAATAAAAATTTTATGAAGAAGTTATTAATAATGTTATTGCTTTTTATTAGCGCTTGTGCTTATGCACAGAATGCTTCCACATATTTTCCTGCGGCAACGGGGTATAAATGGTACTATAAAAACACACCCCTCGATTCGCTTAACAACCCTATGACAAACCTTGCTACCTACAGAATAGATTCTTTCGCCGTTGTGCAAAATTACTCAGGTAAGCTGGCAAGCATCGTATGGAAGAAAGATTTCCTGACTTCTTTTAATCAACCCGCTCCTTACAACGACACCGCTTATTACAATTTCGATGGAACAAACGGATGGGAATTCTTATTTGCTACCCTCGATACAAGCATTATTCCTTTTCCCGGTATAGGGGGCTTTCTTGCAAGTCTTCGTAATTGGTACAACGTTTATCGCTTTGCACAAACCGTCAACAGTGAATATACTCTTATACAAAAAGATACAACCGTTTCATTCGATACTATTTCAGCACCCCTAAGATTTAAGTATAAAGCTAAAAGATTAAACGACCAGACTGTAAACACCGTAAACGGTACCTATGAAAACGCAAAAAGATTCGTAACTACAACAGGCTTATACATAAGAGTTCTTATTTTTGAAATCCCAATCGTTGAACGTCCCGATACTACATGGTTTGCTTCAGGTGTCTGGATGATAAAGAGGGTTACCCCTTCTGTTAACGTTGACCTCAGCGGACTCGGATTCCCGCTTTCATTCTCAGTTCCGGGCAATAAGTATGAACTTGAAAATCCTGCAACAGGTATTCGGAATATTTCATCTGAAACACCATTGTCATTCTCAATTCAGCAGAATTTCCCGAATCCCTTTAATCCCGTTACTAACATTAAATTCAGCGTACCAAAATCCTCAGCCGTAAGAATTTCTGTTTACGACATTAACGGAAAAGAAGTAGACCTGCTCGTTAACGAAAACATTAATTCTGGTACTTATCAGGTTTCATGGAATGCAGAAAGATTTTCAAGCGGGACTTATTTCTGCAGAATGCATACAAACAACTCCACCGAAACCATACGCATGACATTGCTAAAATAATTTTAAATCAGAAAACCAAAAATCCGCAGCGTCTCACCGGCGCTGCGTTTTACCCCTCTGTCATTCTTTTCTGTCCTTAGTAAGTACTCTGTATAAACCTTTCTTAATCTGAGCGAATCAGTTTCTTTCCGTGTAAATCTGTGTGCCAATCTCTTGAATTCTCCAAGCTCTTTCTCTTTCCATCAACTATCAACTTCTAAGAAACT
>CAZVCC010000082.1:2157-9434 GCA_964626015.1 uncultured Ignavibacteriaceae bacterium | reverse complement strand
CTAAGAAGAATTTTTTCATTTTTTTACCTTTCAATTTATTTATAATTTTTAATTTTTAATTTTAAGTGTCTATAAATCATATAACAAACATCATGCCACAAAAATAGTGCGAAAACAAGCCGAAATCGAGGTTTTTCATTTGTATACTATAGTCGTCTCACTATATATAAAGTGCCAAAACTATGTTTTCGGTTCTAAGTATCAATTTCAGTTCTTTCTGTGCAGCATAAGAAGAAAGAAACTTGTGAGTTTAAAATAATGACGAGTTTGAGAGGGTAAAACAGGGATTCGGTTTCTAAAACAGAGAGAAAATAACAATTTTCAAAGAGCAGGACAAGCATCTCTCCAGAAAAATAAAAATTAATATACGTTTTTAAGAAAATTAAGCAAGCATACTGATTATAGGAGTATATTATAGTATTGATAAAACAGAGAATTAGCAACTATCGCAAGGTGTAAATATGTAGTAGTTCGGGGACTATGCTTTTAAACAAGATTTGAAGAAAAATGGAAACCGGCACGATGGTTTTTTTATAGTAAAAAGTATACCTAATAAGAGACTAATTAGAGCGCAAGGAGAGACTAATTAGCTCATAGCTCATAGCTGATGGCTGATAGGTGAAAAACAGAAAGCAGAAAACAGGGTACAGGGTGTAGGGGAAAAAAGATTTGAATGTGTACCCTTCATTAATAATCACAACAAAAATCAAAACATGGACAACATTTTACTCAAGCAGGGAATTTAATAAAAAAATTAAATGATTTGAAAAACAAATGTTTATAAAGAAAAACCACATAAAAAGAAAATTTTTCGTGTCCAAGTTTTAAAAATTTTTGTGATTAATAATAGGAAGGCATGTTTAAGAGCAGTAAGAAGTCAGAAGTCAGAAGCTAGATTTCAGGAGTCAGATGTCAGGAGTCAGAAAAAAACAACCTTGATTAAAAATTAGAGATACCTTTCAATATTAATCACGACAAAAACAAAAACGGGGTCATGTGGAAATTATGGACAAAAGAACTTTAAGTGTAAGAGGAACAATTATTTAGAGCGGAGAAAACTCAAAAAAAGAAAATTTGTATGTGACCCAATTTTAAAATTTGCTGTGATTAATAGTAGGAGGGGGATATTAGTTGTTAGTTGTTGGTTGTTGGCTGTTGGTTGTTAGTTGTTAGTTGTTAGCCCCAATTCCAGGTGTGGAATTAAGGAAAGAAGAAACTTTGCGGTATAATGAAAAACGGATTACGCGGATGAAGCGGATTTTCACTGATTGAGAACATTAAATTATTTTATGGGGCTAAAGCCCTTTTGTTTTAGATTTCTTTGATCCGTTGCCTAAAGGCAACGGCAATATTTTGAAAATTCTATACATTGCCGGATAGCTATGTATAGAAAACCGTGGTTTTCGATACATAGATTTTTAGGGTCTATAGATTTTGAATTAATTAGCAGATTATTTCAGAAAATAAGAAATTTTCGTATTACGTGTGAGCGATTACTTCTATTTCGACTTTTACGTCTTTTGGAAGCCTGGAAACCTCTACCGTGCTTCTTGCTGGCGCAGATTCACCGAAGAATTCACCGTAAACTTCATTCATTGCGGCAAAGTCGTTCATGTCTTTTATAAAAACGGTTGTCTTTATTACGTTTTGAAGTGAGCTTCCGCTTTCTTCCAGAAGATGTTTCAGGTTTGTACAGACCGCTCTTGTTTGTTCTTTTATGTCCTGTGATACTACGTTGCCGGCGGCATCAAGAGCTATTTGTCCTGAAGTGAATATCAGTCCATTAAATTCAATCGCGTCTCTTATTGCCGATTCAAAACCGCCGCTTTTTATGCTTAGGCTGTTGTACTGTATTGCTTGTGAATATGGACCTATCGGTTTTGGTGCTTTTTCGGTGTAAAGTTTCTTTTTCATGTCATTAATTTTTAATGTTTATTTTCTCTCGCTGAGTTCGATTATTCTTTCAAGGTCTTCGTTTGAGAAATAGTCGATTATTATTTCTCCTGTTTGTTTCGTCTTTGGTTTTATCGTTACTCTTGTTCCCAGAAACACTCTCAATTTGTTTTCCATTTCCTGTATGTACGGGTCTTTGTTGGTGCTTTCTTTTGTTTTCGCTCTTTTTTTCTTAGGTTTGGCGGATGAGCTCGTTATTCCTTCAAGTTCACGCACGGTTATTTTTTCCTGCAGTATCTTTTTCCAAAGTACAAGCTGAGCTGAGGGGTCATCAACTCTCAGTATTCCCCTTGCGTGTCCTTCTGTGATTTCGTTTTTCCGAAGGGAGACTTTTATTTCTACCGGAAGTTTTTGAAGCCTTAAAAAGTTTGCAACGGTACTCCTTTGCTTTGAAACTTTCGCCGCGATTTGTTCCTGTGTCAGATTGCAGTCGTCAATGAGCATCTGGTATGAATCTGAAAGCTCCATTGGGTTCAGGTTTGAACGTTGTACGTTTTCAATCAGCGCAAGCTCCAAAAGATTTTCTTTGCTGTCGTCGGTTGTGTTGTAAATATATGCAGGAATAGACTTCAGTCCCGAAAGAATGGCTGCCCGAAGGCGTCTTTCACCTGATATAAGTATAAATCCCTGTCCATCCTTTGAGTGCATTACCGTTATCGGCTGAAGAACCCCTTTCATTTTTATAGATTCAGAAAGTTCGTTAAGCTCTTCCTCGTTAAAGTCTTCTCTCGGCTGGTAAGGGTTTCTTCTTATTTTATCCGTTTCAATAAAAAGCTGTTCTTTTGAATGGGAACCTGTACCTTCGCCCGTAACATTATCAGGGTCAATATTCTTATTCCCGAATAAGACTGATATTCCTTTTCCTAATCCGCCTTTGTTGTCCATTTATTAAATTATTTTATTTCGTTCTACAAATTCCTCCGCTAAGTCTGCATAGTGTCTTGCGCCGAGTGAGTACGGGTCGTAATCCACAATAGGTTTTCCGTAGCTTGGCGCTTCTCCTATTTTAACATTTCTTGCAATCTTTGTTTTAAACACTTTATCTGCAAAATATTTTCGAAGCTCCGCTTCCACCTGGTTTGCGAGTTTTAATCGTGAGTCGAACATCGTCAGCAGATAACCTTCAATGCTTAACGCAGGGTTAAAAGAATTTTTTACCATCTTTATAGTGTTGAGCAATGCCGAAAGTCCCTCGAGAGCATAGTACTCGCATTGAACAGGTATCAGCACCGAATCCGCAGCATTCAGAGAATTCAATGTAATTAACCCGAGCGACGGCGGGCAATCAATGAATACAAACCTGAAGTCGTAACCGCTGTTTTCGCTGCTCAGTTCGCGAAGTTTATTTCTCAGCATTAACTCTCTGTGTTCAAGCGAGACAAGCTCAAGCTCTGCCGCAACGAGATTAATATGCGATTTAATTATATACAGATTTTCTATCTGCGTTTTCTGTATAGCTTCGCTTGCCTTCTTATCGGTAACAAGAACTTCGTAAATACTGCTGCCATCATTACCCGTTTCAATGCCCATGCCGGTAGTAGCATTTGCCTGCGGGTCTGCATCAATCAGAAGGGTTTGTATTCCAAGATTAGCAATACAGGACGACAGATTAATTGCCGTTGTTGTTTTGCCAACACCGCCTTTCTGATTAGATATTGATATTACCTTCTGCAAAAATGAACACTTAAAATTCTAAAACTTCCCCCGGTTTCATAATAACACATTTCTTGCCGATTGATTCTACTTTGCGCTTGAAATCGTTGGCATCTGACTTAATAATGTCAAATGTGTCATAATGAATCGGAATAACGGTAGCGGCATTTGTAAACTCAACAGCTTTTACGGCATCATCAACTCCCATCGTGAAGTCGTCGCCTATAGGCAAACATGCAACATCAATCTTATGCATCTCGCCTATAAGTTTCATGTCGTAAAAGAGTCCTGTATCGCCTGCCTGATAGAATGTTTTACCGTCAATCATAATAATGACTCCGTAAGCATCTCCTGCGTATGTACCGTCGGGCAAAGACGAAGAATGATGCGCAATAGTGAGTTTTACTCTTCCGAATGGAAACGAATATGCACCGCCGATATTCATCGGATGAGCATTAACTCCCTGCGAAGAGCAGTAGTTTGCAAGCTCAAAGATTGCGATAACGGTTGCGTTATTCTGCTTTGCCAGTTCGATTGTATCTCCAAAGTTATCTCCGTGTCCATGAGTGGGGATAATATAGTCGCACTTCACGTCTTCTAACTTTACGTCACAGTTAGGATTTCCCGTAATAAAAGGGTCAAGCAAAATTTTATGAGTGCCGGTGTCAATTTCGACAAATGCATGTCCGTGATACTTTATTTTCATATTTTATTTAGTTAAAAACCTTTAAATTAAAATGTACCTTAAATTAATACTAAAATAAAATTAATTCAATTTTATAAAAACTGCATAGTAAGAATTTCTGTTTACATCGTTATTGAATAGTTTTTTAAAAAATAGATAAATAAACCATTTATGATTCTTAGAGACAGGTTAGAAGAGATTATTCCCGGACTTAGAAAAGAAGCCGCAGAGGTTTTTGCTCTCGGTCCGAATGAAACAATAGGCGAGGTTACCACCGAGCAGATTTTCGGCGGAATGCGCGGTATAAAATCGATGATTTGCGATACCTCTGAGGTTGGGCTTGATACGGGGCTTATAGTCAGAGGCAGGCCTATACTCGACCTCGTTGATATACTACCCGAAGAGATGTTCTACCTTCTTCTTACGGGAGAGCTTCCAGACAAAAAAGCACTTGAAGATCTTCAGTGGGAAATCAGAAGAAGAAACGACGTTCCTTTTTACGTTTGGAATACTATAAACGCTCTGCCGATGGAAACGCACCCGATGGTAATGTTGAACTCAGCTGTACTGGTCATGGAAAACGAATCTTTCTTCAAAAGAAGATATGAAGAAGGTTTGCCTAAAGACAGGCTCTGGGAGCCGATGCTCTGGGATGCTTTGAGTCTCATCGCCCGTATACCGATTATTGCGGCATACATCTACAGGAGAAAGTTTAACAAGGGACCCAGAATAAATCCTGATAACACACTTGACTGGGCGGCAAACTATGCAAGGCTTCTTGGCGTGGAAGACCCGGACGGTTCATTCGCTGATTTAATGAGGCTTTACATGGTGCTACATTCAGACCATGAAGGGGGAAACGTCAGTGCTCTTACGACGCAGACAATCAACTCTGCTCTCTCGGATATTTATTTTTCAATAAGCGGAGGACTTAACGGACTTGCAGGACCTTTGCACGGACTTGCTAATCAGGAATGCCTGAGGTTTATTATAAAACTTAGAGATGATATCGGACATACTCCGTCGGATGCTGAGGTTAAAGAATACTGCATAAACCTTCTTAATAACAAGAAGGTAATATCGGGATATGGGCATGCGGTTCTGAGAGTTACAGACCCGAGGTTCACGGCATTTGTAAACTTTGGAAACAAGCATCTTCCAGACGACGAAATATTCGGAATTGTAAAGCAGCTTTTTAACATCGTTCCGAAAATATTAATGGAAGGCGGGAAGGCAAAAGATCCGTGGCCGAACGTTGACGCATCAAGCGGGGCACTTCTTCACTACTACGGCTTGACAGAGTATGATTATTATACTGTCTTATTTTCGGTATCACGAATACTCGGCCTTTCGGCACAGTTAATACTTAACCGAGCACTTAACAGACCAATCATCCGTCCGAAGTCAGTAACAACAGAGTGGATGAAGAAGCAGCTGACAGCAAAGAAAGAATCAAAACCTGCGGCAGAACCAAAAGCAGAGGCAAAACCAAAAGCGAAATAAGAAATCAGCATACGATAATAAAATAAAGGGGCTGTTAAATACAGCCTCTTTTGATTTAAGGAGAATAGAACCCGGATGCTCACGGATTAGACAGATGGATGCGGATTTAAAGAATTCTTTTTATTGCTTTTAAAGATTAAATAAGGTCGCCTGCCTGCCTGTCTACTGTCAGGTAAACCTGCTGCATGCAGGTCTGTGCTCTATGAAATAATTAAACGTTCCTCTCTGCGCGCTCTCGATGGTAAAATGTCTAAAAGAGTTCTTTCGCTTCTCTGTGTGCTCTGCGTACTCGGTGGTAAATTATTCTATCTTTACTTCCTAGGGTTATTATGCTTTGCTTCGTGTTCGAGGAGCCATTTTTTACGCCAGAGGCCGCCGCCGTAGCCGGTAAGCGTGCCGTTGGAACCGATTACGCGGTGGCAGGGGATAATAATTGAGATGCGGTTTTGTCCGTTTGCGTTTGCGACGGCTCTTACGGATTTTGGTCTGCCGAGTTTTTCGGCTTCCTGTTTGTAAGACCATGTTTTTCCGTAAGGAATTTTCAGAAGTGTTTTCCATACTGAGTTCTGGAAGTCTGTGCCTTTCATAACAACGGGTACGGTAAACTTTTTCAGTGTTCCTTTGAAATATTCTGAAAGCTCTTTTTCAAGCAGTGGAAAATGCTTGCTTTTGCCGTCTGATACTTCGGCATCAAGGCTTCGTGAGATACTCTGGATTACTTTGCCGAGCACATCTCTGTCTGAAAATTCAAGCAGACAAATACCATTGTCAGTACCGCCGGCAATCATCGACCCCAGAGGTGTTCCAATATAGGCTGTTGATATATTATACTGCATTTTGAAGTGTAGCTTTCTTTCTTGTGAAGATTGCAACGATGGCAGTGGTAATAAGCCCCATTACAGGTGCGCCCATGAGCCCCATCATTACGTAATTAGAATTGTTGAAGTAATTTTCAGCATCCTGCTGAGTCATTGCGCCTGTGCTTACTGCGAGCTTTATTGCATTCGGAAAATATTCGGGAGTTATTACGTAAGAGACTATCGATTGTGTAAGCGGAGACAGGATTGTTACAAAAAGGGTTATAATCACACCACACATAAAGCCCTGCATATACGTCATAGTGCCTCCGTAGTATTTCTTTCTTTTGTCAAGAAAGGCGAATACATACACCGCTATTGCGGGAATAGCAATGAAATTTGTAACGATGTGATGCTTATCGATGTGAGTAGAATGAAACCCTGCGAGTTTCTCAAGAACAAGCCAGACGAGCGTCATTGCGGCAAAGATAAGAGCCCATTTTATTTCAATTGTAATTTTTTTCATAGCTTTATATTTAATTAAGTATGAATAAGATAATACCTTTGATTGTTTAATTCAACAAACTTAACATGACGGTGACAGCTTAAGCGGCGGGGATAAATTCATAATCTTGTAAACTGAATTTTAAATCTTCAGTATCCGTTTTAATAGCATACAAAATAAA
>CAZVCC010000082.1:0-2057 GCA_964626015.1 uncultured Ignavibacteriaceae bacterium | reverse complement strand
CTTGTAAACTGAATTTTAAATCTTCAGTATCCGTTTTAATAGCATACAAAATAAATAACAAGTCAGATGTATTATGTTGACGGAGGAATTTCATCACTAAGATAAAACATGAAAATACTACGTTACGATATAGGCGGGAAGGACATACTGACTTACAAAGAGATGCTTTTGAAGTTTGCAAAAGTAAGAAACTTAAAGCGTATAATTTTAGTCGTGCCTGTGATGACACCTCGTCTGTCTTCATACTGGCTATATTTTGTTACGTCTGTTACTTACTCGCTTGCAGTAAACCTTGTAAACAGCATGAAGGTGGAAGTAATCTGCAAGGAAAACAATCTTCAAGAACTTCTCGGAATAAACCTTATTGATTACGAAACCGCAATACGTCTGGCATTCGACAAGATAGAGCATCATGAAGTCGTATCAAGCTGGACAGATTCTCTTTCAACGAACTCTCTTGATAAGGGTATATCACATTATATAAATGTTCCGACAAACGGATGTTTCACAGACATAAGAAAACGCAAGTACAATAATCTTGAGAGAACTGTTAACAAGATATTTTCGATAGGCGGTGAAAACGGCTGGTATACGGGTAACTTGTTATGGGAGATAAGAGGGTTTCTTGATAAACTCGTGGGCGGTCCGGGCTTGAGAAGAGGCAGAAAAGATTCCGAAAATATTTACGCAGGGGAGACGCTTGATTTCTGGAAAGTGCTTCTTGCAAGCCGAGAGGAAAAACGCTTACTGCTTTACGCTGAAATGAGGCTGCCCGGCGAAGCATGGCTCGAGTTCAAAATTGAGGGGGATTATGTCTTACAGACGGCAACGTTCCGCCCGCTGGGGCTTCTCGGCAGGGTTTACTGGTATAGTGTTTTGCCGTTTCACGGGTTTATATTCAGCGGTATGCTGAAGAAGATTTCTTTATAGTATGAATGCCATTACGTTAATTTTTCCTCATCAATTATTTAAAGCTAATCCGGCAGTAAACAAAAACAGAGAAATTTATATAGTTGAAGAGTTTTTATTTTTCAGGCAGTACAAGTTTCACAAGCAGAAACTTGTATTTCACAGAGCATCAATGAAGTTTTATGAGAATTACCTTCGCGAGAAAGAATTTATAGTTCATTACATTGAATCGTATTCAAAACTCTCCGACATAAGAAATTTTGTTAATAACTTTAGCGTGAAAGGAGTAAAGGAAATACATGTTTGCGATGTAACGGATAACTGGCTGAGCAGAAGATTAAACAATGTGTGCTTGAAAAGGGGAATAAAGATAAAGGAATATGAGAACCCATTGTTCTTAAACACTAAAAACTTTAACGAAGATTATTTTAAAGAGAGAAAACAATTTTATCAAACGGACTTTTACATTAACCAGCGTAAAAGGCTGAAGATACTAGTTGAAAACGAGAATAAACCAAAGGGAGGACGGTGGAGTTTCGATGCAGAAAACAGAAAGAGGTATCCGAAAGACAAGAAACCTCCAATTATAAAATATTACTGTGATAACGCATACGTTGCAGAAGGGAAAAAATATGTTAACCGTCACTTTCCTGATAACTATGGGGATATAGAAAATGACCTACAGTTTCCCGTAACGTACAACGACAGCAAGAAATGGTTTAAAGATTTTTTACAGAACAGATTTGAAGAATTCGGAATGTATGAAGATGCGATATTGAAACGGGAGGGTTTACTTAACCACAGCGGAATTTCGCCAATGCTTAATACAGGACTACTTTCTCCAAAGTATATAATTGATGAAACGCTTGAATATGCGAAGAAGAACAACATTCCGCTTAATTCCGTTGAAGGATTTATAAGGCAAATAATCGGATGGCGGGAGTTTATAAGGGCAGTATATGAACTAAAGGGAAACGAAGAACGAACAAAGAATTTCTGGGGGTTTAAAAGAAAGATGCCGGACTCATTCTGGAAAGGAACAACGGGTATTGAACCTGTTGATGATGCTATAAAAAAAGTTTTAAAGACTGGGTATTGCCATCATATAGAAAGATTAATGGTGTTAGGAAACTTTATGGTGCTATGCG
>CAZVCC010000081.1:0-10404 GCA_964626015.1 uncultured Ignavibacteriaceae bacterium | reverse complement strand
AAATTAATCCTTTTTTAATTTCTCTAAAACCGATTTATTTAACATACGAGGGCGCTGAGAAGAACGTTTTATTATTTCAAAGAACGCACACTGAAAAAACTGATTTGTTTATGATTAGCACTGATGAAGAGAAGAGAAAGTGCTTTTATTAGAATTTTTTAACGCAGAACGCACACTGAAAGAACTGATTGGATTATGATTATAAATGATTAAGAGCTTTTGATTATTAGGAAGAAATTTTAACGCAAGGGGCGCAAAGAATGCAAAGGACGCAAAGAAGAGCGATTTTTATTGCTAAGAGATTTGCACGCTGAAAGAGCTGATTGGATTATGATTATAAATGATTAAGAGCTTATATTTATTGTAAAGAGATTTCTCCCACAAATTACACAAATGTCACAAAGAAGAGTAAGAGCGTTTAATTATTGATAAGAGATTTTAACGCTATCCAGAGCAGGTTCACAGAGACCACTGAGAAATCATGGAGATCACGGCGTAGCCGATGGCTATTCTCCGCGGCGAATCTTCGACAAACAAAATAAAGACAAACAATAACAAAGAATTTAACCGTCCGCCGCGGCGGATCTTCGACTCGGAAGCAAAGGACGTTCTCCGCGGCGAATCTTCGACAAAGAAAACACTTGAGATTTTTTCTTTTATAAAAGTTTGTTATTATTACAACGTTTTAAAATATATATATAAGTTTGTTTTTAATGCAAAGTTTTAAAAAATATAAACGAGTTTGTTTTCAATACAAAGTTTTAAAACATCGTAACGCAAAGAAATGAATTTTTTGATGCTAAGAGAGGGAGACTTCAGGGAATTATTTGGGGGATTGCAGGACGGTTCTGAAATTTTCGAGAATTTTTGTCATGGTGTGATATGAGATTGCGTTAGCACCTTCGTAGGGATGGTCGAGAACATAAATCAGATACAAGATGATTACATTAATGAATGTGAACGCGATGGCAAGAAAGAAATACGGGAAACGGACACGCACGCCAAAGAAGAACGAGAATGAGAATGATATCAAGCAGCCGAGAATCATAACGACCCAAATAATAGTCGGGATTGAATTTGTAATGTAGAAATACCTGAAACGCCGAGCTTCGCTGATGCCTTTGAGTTCATCCAGGCACTTATCATACAGGATTGTATTGTTGATTGTTTTAATATCGATTTTAATGAAGTCTTCCCATATTCGATTAAAGGCAATATTATTTTCATAAGAATAAATACCCTTTTGCATTTCAGGTATTTCTATATTATTAATAATCTCGGTGTAGTTACAAATACTGTTCAAGAGGTTGGTACGGAGCGGTTCATCGAGACCCTGCACGTTAAAAAACAAGTTTGAAATCTGGTTTGACTCCGAATAAATATGATTCTGAGCGTTGTTATAATCAGACCAATTTATAAAAACAACGAATGCAATAAGGACAGCATAGAGCAGACCGTAGGCATTGAAAAGATAGCTTGTAACGTTGTGGTACTTTTCAAGGTGTTCATAATCGTAGTACCTGTGAATAAGATAAAAGCCGACGTAAGCAACTACGACGCTCAGCAGAGCAACGATAATCACCATCAGCCAAATAGGTACATAGAGTAAAAAACTCATATCAAGATGTTTTATTTATTCTGAACTTCGAACCAAATTTTTGTAGTTTCAGGAAACAGCTCAAGCATAAATTCTTTAATGACTTTAGCATACTCTCTGATTTCCCACTGTGCATGAGTATGGTCACGCAGGTCGAGGAAGTTCATGACTGCCTGAAAAGAGGCAGTCCAATAAACTTCAGTAAACTGATTTAATGGAAGAATAACGCGAGCCTGCTCCTTTGCAACACCGAGTTCGAGAAGTTTTTCATAACAGCCAAGTATCTCATACATAGCGTTCCCGAAAATCTTTTTAGCTTCAGACTGATTTTCGATTTCGCCTGCAGAAGCCTGTTTATTATCTTCTGACTGAGCACGCCAGACATCGGGTGTATAGAAATCATTAACGGGCACGTAGCGACCGCTGATTTCATTCCACGCATGGTCTTTCGTGGGATAGCTTGATGAGGTTTCTATACCGACGACATGTTTATACCACTGGCGCATAACGAACTCGGGGGCTTTAACATGAAACTGAACGACGATATGCCGAAACGGCGAATAGTGTTTATTTTCGGCGAGATACCTGACGAGAACACGGTCGCGCTGAGTAAATTCCTGCTTCTTTTTTCCGAAAGAAACGCGAGCCGAATTAACGACTGTTAAATCAGAGCCGAGCTTATCAATAACCTCAACGAATCCTTTATCGAGAACTGTTTTTTTCTGAATTTCTTCTGTCATTAAATCAATAAATAATTTTTATACTTCATAATAAAGATGGAATTCATAAGGATGCGGACGAAGCTGAACTTCCTTAACCTCTTTATCCATCTTATAATCAATCCAAGTTTGAATGATATCTTCCGTGAATACACCGCCTTTAAGCAGGAAGTCGTGGTCTCTTTTCAGATTCTCGAGAGAAATTTCAAGAGAGCCGGGAGCCTGCCGGATTTCTTTTTTCTCTGCTTCGCTAAGATGGTAAATATCCTTATCGACATGCGGACCCGGGTCGATTTTATTTTCTATACCGTCAAGACCTGCGAGCAGAATAGCAGAGAAAGCAAGATACGGATTCGCAGTGCCGTCGGGGCAGCGAAACTCGATACGTTTTGCTTTAGGGTTGTTTGAGTAAGTCGGTATTCTAATACAAGCACTTCTATTACGCATTGAATATACGAGATTTACAGGAGCTTCGTAACCGGGTACAAGACGTTTATAAGAATTTGTAGTTGGGTTAGTGAATGCAAGCAGTGAAGGAGCGTGCTTTAAAATACCGCCGATAAAATGAACAGCAATTTCGCTAAGACCAGCGTACTGATCGCCAGCGAAGAGAGGTTTGCCGTCTTTCCAAAGAGAAACGTGAGTATGCATACCGCTGCCGTTATCGCCGAAAATGGGCTTCGGCATGAATGTGGCAGTTTTCCCAGCTTCACGGGCGGTATTTTTTACGACATATTTAAAAGTCTGAAGATTATCAGCAGCTTCGAGAAGAGGACCGAACCTGAAATCAATTTCGCTTTGTCCTGCGGTAGCGACCTCATGGTGCTGAACTTCAACATCAATACCGAGATTAATAAGATTTTCTACCATCATGTTTCTGAGGTCGTTTGTAGAATCCGATGGAGGAACAGGGAAGTAACCTTCTTTGACTTTAATTTTATGCCCGAGGTTAGCTTCTGCTTCCGAGCCTGTATTCCAGAAACCTTCACGAGAATCAATCCTATACCAGCTTGAGTACTCGTTTATATTATAAGCAACGTGGTCGAGAATAAAGAATTCAGCTTCAGGACCGAAATGAGCAACATCGGCAATGCCTGTTGACTTCATGTATTCTACAGCTTTTCGAGCGATAAGACGCGGGTCTCTATCGTAGGGCTTCATTGTCATAGGGTCAACGATATCGCAGATGATGTATATGGATTTATGTTTTATGAACGGGTCAATCTTTGCGGTTGAAGCATCGGGCATGACAAGCATGTCGGACTCATCGATAGACTTCCAGCCGCGAATAGAAGAACCGTCGAAACCGAGACCTTCGTAGAAACAAGATTCTTCGAGTTTATCTGCCGGAATGGAGAAATGCTGCCATTGGCCGGGCATATCAGTGAATCTAAAGTCTATCATTTTAACTTCTTTTTCCTTGATGAGTTTGAATACGTCCTGAACTCTTTTAAGCTTTTCCTTTTGTTCTTCTATGTTGTTCATTTATAGAGTTATAAATTATTTTATTTGACATTAAAGCAAGATAGTAAAATTTAGGAATATATTTTAGTATAAAAGAAAAGGAGGGAGAAAAAATATTTACTTTATTGTTAAGAGCAGCACACTGATTACTATGAAAGAGGATGATTAAAAAGATTTAAGAACAAATAGAACGCTGATTTTCACGAATTAAACGGATGAACACGGAGAGATGAATTAATTGAGTAATCAGTAATGACAAACAAAAGCGCACACTGAAGACAATGAAAGATTATGATTTACACTGATTTTTAAACAATAGGGCGTGAAATATAAATTCGGAAGCTGGAAGGCTGCGTTATCATAAGAGCACAATATGGAAGGCGAATGGATATTTTAGGAAAAATGTTTTACAGATACTAACAGCAGATGATATATCGTGTATAAATAAAACAATGTGACAAGATTACAATGTCTTACGGCAAACATAATAATTAGGGGCTGAAAGGTATTATTCGGAAATTCGTAATAGAAATAAAGAAAATGGATGTAAAAGCGAAATAATTTTTCGTATTATCGTGTAACGTGGTTGTTTATATCCTTTACTGTATTGAAATCTACAAGAAACTACCAGATGTAAAAGTTGAGAACCAGTAATCAGAGAACAAAACATAATGAAGTTGTAATGATTGATATTTCAAAACAGACGAATCTGTTTTAATCGACCCAGTCACATATAAAGATGTTTGTTTCGCCTTGTTTAGCATTGAACCTATTCGAACAAAACACGAATTTTTTACCGTCCATCGAAAACATCGGGAATCCGTCAAACGACTCATTAAAAGTAATTTGTTCCAATCCTGTTCCGTCAATGTTAACAGCCCACAAATCGAAGTTTCTACCTTTAGGGTCGGCAAGATTAGAGCAGAAAATAATCCTTTTACCGTCAGGGAAAAAATAAGGTCCGAAATTAGCTGCACCGTTATTAGTAATCTGTTTTTTATTGTTGCCGTCGGAATCCATAATGTAAATTTCCAATTCATTCGGACGAATAAGACCTTGCTGCAACAAATAAGTATATTCATTCAATTCTCTTTCTGATTTAGGACGAGACGCACGATAAACAATCTTCTTACCATCGTAAGAGAAAAAAGCTCCTCCATCATATCCCGTTTCAAAAGTTAAGCGTGTCACATTGCCACCATCCAAATCCATAGAATACAATTCAATATCACCATCCCGAGTAGATGTGAAGACAATTTTATCACCTTTTGGTGAAACAGTCGCTTCGGCATCGTACCCTAAAGACGAGGTCAAAACGCTGATGTTGCTGCCGTCAGCATTTGATTTATAAATATCATAATCATTGTACAAAGCCCAGACATATCCGTTGGAAAAATCTGGTGGTTGAGGACATTTATCATTTCCCATAAAAGTTGAGGCATACAAAATATTATGATCATCAGGCAGAAAATACGAGCAGGTAGTTCTTCCCTTTCCGCTGCTTACGAGCCTCTTGTTAGAGCCGTCAATATTCATTATGAAAATCTGATCGCACGAATGTTCAAAAGTTGACTGATACACAAGCTTAGTCCCGTCGTAAGAAAAATAAGCTTCAGCATTCTCACCACCGTTAGTAAGCATCCTTACATTTTTAAAATGCTTTTCACCATTAAAAATTAAAGAGTCGTTTATAATATTATTTTCAGACCGAGGATAATAGCCGTAATTAAATGAAAACAGTGCTAAAGAAATTACAGCTAAAAATGATATTATTATAATTCTGCCCATTTGTTTTTTAGTATATATTGCAAAAATTGACGTGTTTTTTGATACTGCTGTGAATCTTACTCTGTACTAAACAATTCACTGTATAAATAAATCAATACCGGTACAAACAGCCACAGCAGCCCTTTAATAAGAAAGAACCAAAAACTATATTTTACGGTTTTCTTAAAAACGTTCTTTTTAATCATGCCGACATTACGTTATAAGTTTTAAAATCAGACTTCATTGGAGGTTCCTGATTATTTTCTTTTGCTATTTTAATATCTTCAAACCCGCGTTTGTGTCCTTCAATAAAATTTGCAGACTTAGTCCAGCTCTTAAAAGAATCTTCGTTTTTCCAGTAGCTGACAATAAGATAATCATCCTGATTATTAATTGGTTTCAGAACATTCATAAAGATGAAACCGGGCATTTTATCTATTGCTTTTATTCTCGATTTGAAAAGCTCCTCAAACCTTGTCTTGTAATGTTCTTTGCACGAAATGAAGTTTACTGCAACGAACGAATTAATTTCAGGTGTGTATATTTCATTCTCCTTTTCAGGTTGTTTAATATCTCTGGTGTCCATTCTTTTTCATTTAATTTAGTTTTGAAATAATAATATTAGACTAACAGTTTATCCTTCTTCACAAATAAAGATTACAGGTATTATCTCCTACAGTAAACTCATAAAATGTCCTAATTCTATTATTTAATAAAAGAAGGTCACATTAATACTCTCTGAATAAGGGTCTAAACCTGATAACTTATATTTGTTAACATGTTGTTATCCTCATAAATTCCATTCAAAGTATTTTTCACGTGTTAATAAAATGGTTACGATTTCCTTGTTCTTGTAATTGCCGGGAAATCGAAATGTTTAATGACAGATAAAGCGGATATTAACTTTGTACAAAGAGCAAAGTAGCATGAAGATGAAGGAATATGATTTACGCTGATTCAATAATATATAGAACGCTTATTTTCACGGATTAAACGGATGAACACGGAGAGATGAATTAATTGAGTAATCAGTAATGACAAACAAAAGCGCACACTGAAGACAATGAAAGATTATGATTTACACTGATTTTTAAACAATAGGGCGTGAAATATAAATTCGGAAGCTGGAAGGCTGCGTTACACTAACAGCATAATATTGAAAACGGATATTCACGGGTTGAACGAATGAACGCGAATAAAAGAGTGCGGTACACTGATGTTAAAGAGCAAGAGAGTGGTTTGTTGAAAAGAGATTCGTGATAAGATCCCCGCCAAAAACTTGCGGGGATGACAATGAAGAAGAAATATGCGTGATGAGAATGAAATAAAATATACGAAGATGACAAAATAAAAAGAGTATTTATTGTTTAATACAGGATTATGCGGAGGGCTTCGGAGACGGCGAACTTATCGAAGACTTTTTCGCCGATTTTGCATTCGCCGCAATTACCGTGAACGCAGAAGAAGTTATGGAGGTGGATTAATCCCTGAGATTCGGCGATGGTTTTTGAAGGATATTCAAGCTGTGACTTCATGACTTTAAGAACGCTGTTAGTACCGGTATCTTTTGCGGTTTTATAAAGTTTTTTGACTTTAATAAAGAGGTCTTCGTCGGAGAAGACTTTGGAATATGAGTACAGCAAAGGAATTACAACGTTTATGATGATATCACTGACGCGATCTTTTCCTATGGCGGCGAACTCATTTTTAGATTGCTTATTAAAATCGTAGTTGTGTTTCCAGAAATCTGATGTTTCGATTGAAAGAAATATGGTTGTTAAATCCCTGAATGCATTAGTGCTATTTTTAAAACAGAAGACTACACGTTTAAGAAGGTCTTCTTTAAGAATTTCGCGTAGGAACGACGATGCGTAAGCAATTCTGAGAGTCGGGAAGTTTGAAGGACGCAGGCGGAAGAAGTGCCATTCCGAGCGGTGCATGGATTCGAATTTCAGTTTTGGCTGAAGTGATTTCCATGCAGCGGATAAACTTATATAGTAATCGTTGTCAGAATCATTTGAAAGGAATCCAGCAGTACCGAACAAGACGGCTTCAATATGAGAAAGAACTTCGGAATACTTTTTAAGTTTTCGAATATCGATTGATTTTGCGAGAGTGAGAAACTGCGATTTATTTTTAGAGAAACCGAGTGCTTCAAGGACATATTCGAAAAGGACTTTTTCCCAGGCATCTTTTTTCGAGTCGTAGTGCAAATCATTTTCAAGGTGAGTGATTCGTGAATACAGACGTTCAGCGCGGTAATTCAGCCGCAGCATACCCACGTCGGTAATCCAATCTTTTTTCAGTTCGGCACCTGCGACATGATTCTGTCCGAAGCAAGGAAGTTTAAACTTTGGCGAAGGATTATTAATAATATCTTTCCATATATCGTGAATTGATTTTGAAAGGAACTCAGAAAGAACGACTGTCGGGATAAAACGATTGCTTTCTGATGAAGAGGCAGATTTATTATCGCCCCAGAAAACGACATGAAGAATTACTTTATTATACTTAGGGTCTGTTTTATGATTGTGGGAATCCCAGTCTTTGAATGACCGATGAATTTCAATATCGCCAGAATACAGAACGTCGTCTATTTGAACGAGTGCATCCTTAAAATCGGCACCTGAATCCACATTTGGAATTCCAAAGTTAATGATTTTTACATGCTTCCCGCCGGTGGTTTTTAGTCCTTTATAATACTGTTCATTCGTCCAGATACGGGAAATAAAGCTCTCGTTTAGGTTGAGTTTTTTCATTAATATTTAAGGAATAATTGTTTAAATTACACAAAATTAATTAAAAAACAAATAAATAAGAAAATGATAAAAACCGGATTTAATTTATTATTAGCAATATTATTTGCGACCATGATAATCTCTTGCGGCAAGCAAGAACAGAATTTAAACACTGAGGATGAGTATTTAAACGCGGCAAAGAGTTTGTATGACAGTGCAGTAGCGAAGAATGACAACGAGCTTTTTAATCAGTCCATAACAAAATACAAAGAATTTATTGCAAAATATCCAAACTCAGACAAAGTAATATTTGCTTATAATCAGATTGCAGGAATAAGCTTTGACAATTTGAAGAATTATCCTGAGGCGATTAACATTTACAAGACAATTTACGAAAAGTATCCTGACAAGAAAGAAGCAAAGCAATCACTTTTTATGGTTGCATTTATATACGATGAGACGCTGAAGGACAAAGAAAATGCAATGGCGAGTTACAGACTTTTTCTTGAAAAATATCCAAAGGATGCAGACGAAAACGACAAGATGAGCGAATCAGCGAGAAGAATGCTGGAAGTACTTGAGACGGGGAAATCGATTGAAGAGCTGATACTTCAGAATGCGGGAAATGAAGAAACAAAGACAGAAACAAAAACAGAAGTGAAAAAGGAAACGAAGCAAGATCCTAATGTTGACAGCAAGCCGCCAAAGACTAAAGCGATAGAAGATCGTCAGATGCAAGAACAGAAGGATGACGCAAAGAAATAAATAGGGATTTTTAGGAATGCCGTTTCAGAGTTGGTTTTTGGGACGGCATTTTTGTTTATATAGTGGAAAGAAAACAACAGAAAGAATTTTAAATAGAAGACAAACATTAAAAAAGAATTTAATCGCAGAGGGCGCAGAGGACAAGGCATAGCAAGAGCTACAAACAAAACAAAGTTAAACAATAGCAGAGAATTTTACCGCAAGGATCGCAAAGAAGGCCCCGAGGTCTCGGGGTAGACGTCGGACGCAAAGAAAACCATTAAACTCTTTTCTTTTATAAAAGTTTGTTTTTATTACACAGTTTTTAAACATAGTAACACAGAGATGTTAGAATAATTAATTTTACAGCAATATTGAGGGGTATACAGACACAAGAATGAAGAACAATAGCGAATATACTAAATACTTAAATCCGGGTGCACTTTCAAAGCTTTCGAATCTTGAGCTGAAGGCAAAGTTTGTTGTAGAGGGATTCATGACGGGGCTTCACAAATCACCTTATCACGGCTTCAGCGTTGAATTTGCAGAGCACAGGCAATACATGCCCGGAGACGACCTTAAGCATCTTGACTGGAAGGTATATGCAAGAACGGATAAATATTTTATAAAGCAGTACGAAGAAGAGACGAATCTGAAAGCATACATACTGCTTGATATAAGCAAGTCGATGGACTTTTCATATTCAAAAGCCACTAAGAGTTCATCGCTAAAAAAACTTTTTTCAAAGGAAAAGAAAGAAAGGCTGGACTCGGGAATAACAAAACTTGAGTACGGGTCATACGTTGCTGCATCGCTTTCGTATTTAATGCTGCTACAGAGAGATGCGGTTTCGCTGACGGTGTATGACACAAAGATAAGAAAATTCATACCAGCCCGTTCGACGAATGCAAATTTAAAACTAATTCTAAAAGAGCTTGCGAACGTAAAATCAACAGAAGCAACTGGAACGGCTGAATGCCTGAACATAATAGCGGATAAGATAAACAGGAAAGGAATAATAATCATTATAAGCGACTTATTTGACAATCAGGAAGAGGTGATGAAATCGCTGAGGCATTTCAGATATGACAAGAACGAGGTAATACTCTTTCATGTACTTGACCCGATAGAGATGTCGTTCATTGATTCGGCACCAGTGAGGCTTATAGATTCGGAAACGAAAGAAGAGTTATTTTCGCAGCCAGCGGATGTGAGAAAAGAATATGAAAAGCTGATGAAAAATTTTACGGAGAAATATAAATCCGAGTGCGTAAAGAATAACATAGATTATGTACTGCTTACGACAGAAACTCCATTTGATACGGCATTACTGAAATATCTTAACAAGAGAAGAAAGAGTTACTGATTTAGAGTT
>CAZVCC010000080.1:2464-10657 GCA_964626015.1 uncultured Ignavibacteriaceae bacterium | reverse complement strand
TATTGCCATCATATAGAAAGATTAATGGTGTTAGGAAACTTTATGGTGCTATGCGAGTTTTGTCCAGATGATGTTTACAGGTGGTTTATGGAAATGTTTGTTGACGCTTATGACTGGGTGATGGTGCCGAATGTTTACGGAATGAGTCAGTTTGCAGACGGAGGAATAATGTCCACAAAGCCATACATAAGCGGCAGCAATTATTTAATGAAGATGAGCAACTTTTCAAAAGGCGAATGGCAAAATGTATGGGATGCGCTGTTCTGGAATTTTATGAACAAACACCGCTCATTCTTTCTGAAAAACCCGCGGCTCGGAATGCTTGTAAAGACGTTTGATAAAATGGCTTCAGAGAAAAGGGCGGGTTTAATAAACACTGCGGAGAAATATATCAAATCTCTTTGAAGATTTTTAAAGCTTCCACACTTTCATTTTCTCATGAAAGCTATAGTCGGTTAAATCATAGTGAATAGGTGTAACTGAAATATAGCCGTCGTCAACTGCTTTAATGATAAAATACCCTTAACTACACAGCACCTTTTGAAGATATAACTGCCCAGGGAGTCATTGCAATGATTTTCAGGTCAAGTATAAGTGATTTTTCCTTAATATATTTTATATCAAGCTCTAATTTTTCATGAATAGTCATTTCGCTTCTTCCGCTAACCTGCCAAAGTCCTGTAAGACCCGGTTTTACAGAATTTCTCACTTCTCTGAGTTCTTCGTGAAAGAGGTCATATTCATCAATTGGAACTGGTCTTGGACCAACAAGGCTCATATCGCCCTTAAGAACATTAAAAAACTGCGGGAGCTCATCAATGCTGTATTTACGCGCATATTTTCCCGCAAGACCAACAATCCTCGGGTCGTTTTTCAAGCAGAAATATTTTCCCCATTCTATTTTAGCTTCCGGGCTCTCTTTTAAATGATTCAGAAGAATTTCGTCAGCGTTTGAAAACATGGTTCGTATTTTCCACATTTTAAATAGTCTGCCGTTTACGGAAAGCCGTTTCTGAAAATAGAAAATATTACCTTTGCTTCTCAATTTTATCAGGAAGGCAAAAACGATAATTAACGGAACAGAAAGAAACAGAAACAGCAGTGACAGAAAGATATCGAATAGTCTTTTTATTACTCTGTACAATTTAAGAATACAATCTTGCTACTTTAAAAAACTCAGCATACCCAACGCCAATTTGCCTGCCGCGTAGAACACAGTGCAAACGCAGGTCTTCGGGCTGCCGACCCGGGGCAAATTCATTCTTATACAATTTAAGAGCATTACATTTTTTTAAAACATCCTTTTCCGAAAGTTCAATAAAAAGATTGGGAGAGAAATTATTTTCGTAGCCCTGGTCGGTTGAAGTTGGTATCTCAAAGAAGAGTACATTTTTATTAATCCTGAACGGACGTGTATTGATTTCCACAACATGAGATATTGCTCTATGAGAAGCGTGGACATCGCAGGGGTTGTGAGTGACTATAATATCAGCCCATTTAATATGCGTGTTGATTCTATCCGTAATTTTCCAAAAGTTTCTTTCAATGTGGTGTTCAAACACAAGCGGTTTAAGAATTACGGGTTCTGCTCCAAGTTCTTTGCAAGCCTTTTTGAAATAACCAAGGTATAGCTGCCACCTTGCAAGGCTTCTTTTTCCATTGCTTCGAAGAGGAAGAACGATTTTAACATGACACCCATTGCTAATGGCTTTACTTATCAGTCCTCCACAACCGATTGTTTCATCGTCGGGATGAGCGATAACAACGCATATCTTTCGATTTTTAAATATCATTTAATTATAAGAACAATATTTTTAAATCTGACTTTGTGAACATTTAAAGCTTCCACACTTTCATTTTCTCATGAAAGCTATAGTCGGTTAAATCATAGTGAATAGGTGTAACTGAAATATAGCCGTCGTCAACTGCTTTAACGTCGTACTCTCTTGACTTATCTGTTTTATGCATGCTGCCTGTAAGCCAGTAATACTGCCTGTTAGCAGGGTCATGTCGTATTTCATACGTATCATTCCATGATGATTTTCCCTGTTTGGTCAGCAATGCTCCTTTAACTTTTTTAATTGCGGGTACATTTACGTTCAAAAGCGTGCCTTTTGGCAGACCGTTTTTTAAAACAATCTTTGCGAGTTTAGCTGAGTATTTTGCGGCAACTGAAAAATCAGGATATGTATAGCTTGTCAGAGATACGGCTATGGAAGGTATTCCAAGAATTGTTCCTTCGGTCGCTGCCGAGACTGTTCCGGAATAAATGATATTAATAGCGGTGTTTGCCCCCTGATTTATTCCCGATATGAGTAAATCAATTTTTCTATTCTTTAAAAGTGTGTGAACTCCTATCTTTACTGAATCGGCTGGCGTGCCAGTAACGGCATAGCCGTAAAAATCCCCGAACATAAGAGTTTTCTTCGCTCTGATAGGGTCAGCCATTGTGATTGAGTGCCCTACTGCGCTTTGCTGAGTATGGGGTGCGACGACGAACACTTCGGCAAATTTTTTGATTTCTTTCGTCAGTGTTTTTATTCCGTCGGCATCTATGCCATCGTCGTTTGATATTAATATTAACGGTTTCTTATTCATTTGTCCAGTGTTTTAAGTTTATTCCAGAGAAGGTCTTTTAGTCCGGCAAGGTTCTCGCCAGTTATTGAGGATATTTGTATCTTGTCAATGCCCGCTGTTCTTGCATTCTTCAGCTTCTTTTTAAGCTCATCGCTAATAGCGTCAATCTTAGTAAAGCAGACTATACGCGGCTTATCGAGTAAGTTTGCCTCGTAGTTTTCAAGTTCTTTAAGAAGTATTTTATATTCTTTAAGAAGGTTCTTGCCGTCAGGGGACAGGTTAGTTGTATCTATCATAAACAACAAAACCCTTGTTCTTTCAATATGCTTAAGGAACTGAATTCCAAGTCCCTTTCCCGATGAGGCACCTTCGATTATTCCAGGAATGTCGGCAACAACGAATGAATCGTATTCATGCATCTTTACAATTCCGAGGTTCGGCTTCAGGGTTGTGAAAGGGTAGTCGGCAATCTTTGGTTTTGCCGCTGATATTTTTGAAATAAGAGTTGACTTGCCTGCATTGGGAAATCCAACGAGCCCGATATCTGCGATGAGTTTCAGCTCTATTACAATTGTCATCTCTTCGCCGGGCTTTCCTTTTTCGGCATAGCGCGGGGTTCTGTTAGTAGATGTCTTGAAATGAGTGTTGCCTTTTCCTCCTCTTCCGCCTTTTAATATTATTTTCTCTTCACCGTCGTATAGCAACTCATCAACTATTTCTCCTGTCTCAAAGTTTTTTATGACACTGCCGCATGGAACGAGAATTACTTCATCTTTGCCGTTCTTTCCGTTCTTATCTCCGCCGAGACCATGTGCTCCTCTGCCTGCTTTGTGGTGCCTTTTATAAGTGAAATCAACAAGAGTGTTCAGCTGTGCCGATGCTCTGAAGACAATATCGCCTCCCTTGCCGCCGTCGCCGCCGTTGGGTCCGCCTTTGGGAACGTACTTCTCTCTTCTGAAGCTTATACAGCCGTTTCCGCCGTCTCCCGATTTAATGAATATCTTTGTATAGTCTATGAACATGTATTATCTCTTTTCAAAATAATCGTTTAACACATCCACGAAAAGTATAACTGTTTTATCACCTATATTAACTTTGTTCTCAAGAAAAACTGCTTTTAGATATTCTGTTGCTTCACGCCAGTTTTTCAACTGTTCAATTTCAAGAAATGAATCCTGCATTATGTATCTGCTGCCCTTAAACACTTTCTTTGCAATGTTTTTCAGTTCATCTTCCTTGAAATGAAATTTTATATGGTCTGCGTTATCTATTTCTTTCTCTTCAAATTCGTCAGCGATGCTGTGCTCTTCTTTTATTTCTGCGGTTGTTGCTGTTCCTTCAAAATTATTTTTCTCGTTTGGCTTTGATACTGTTGTCTCCTCAATTATGGTATCCTTGTGATCTGCAGCAATAACCGTTTCCTCTTCTTTGTTTTCATTCTGCGGGGAGTATGATTCTTCAGAACGGAGCATTATTTTTTTAGCCTTGCCTGTGATTATCTTAATTGCTGTTTTAAGTTCAAGTTCGCAGTCATCATCTTTAATTCCCGCTTCAATAAACATCTTGATAAGGTCTTTGTATCCTTTATCTTCGAGGAATATCCTGATGAAAGAATAGGGAACTGACATATCAAGGCTTATTTCAGTATTGTCACCGTATTTAAACTTATAAAGCTGAAGGAAAAAATTTTTAATTTTGAGTCCTGTGGTTTCTGTAGTAAGTTTTTCGTGAATGCTCAAATTTATTTCGTCAATAAGGTCTTCAACAATAGTACGCGGGATTGAAACATAAGAATCATCTTTGCACAGGTCTTTTACGGGCTCGGTGTAAAAGCTGTAGTAAGTGAAAATCTCGACTTTCCTAAGTATTTCCTGTTTGCTTTTTGAATCCTGATTTGCGTAAATGTAGCTGAGCAATGTCCATTTTGGCCTGATACAATAATTCAGGTTTAACTTTACAGATTTATCGATGATTTTAAGCAGTTCGCTTTTTGTTTTCGGTAAACTGCTATCGTTTAAAATAAACGATTTTGTAAAATCCGGCAGTCTGCTTGTGATTATCGTCTCAGCAGAAAAATCGTTTAACTCTTCCGTAATGGCTAAAGCTTCTTTGAATCTTTTATCTGTAATTTGTTCGAGCATTGTAAGTTTAATAAATAAAGATAATTCTAAATGCAGACAGAAAAAATCTAATTAGTTCTTAATATTTAACTTTATAGACATACCAGTTATATCCCCATGTTTTTAAACCGCCTGCTGGTTCGACAAATATAAGGTCTGATTCCTTGAATCCTTCTGAATTACGTGCGACGAATTCATAGTTGATGTCCCAGTCGATATAATATTCAATCTTTTTGCTTCTAATGTATGACATCAGTTCCTTTTTCTGAATTGCGTCATAAGCATCTTTGTTAACAACACCGTCAAGATTTATAACGGTCTTATCACCGGAAAAATATCCAATAGCTCCTGTTTGTACACATCCTATTACGGTGCCGGCAGGGAATTTTTGGTTCACCCACTCGCCAATTTTTTCATAGCCCTTATTTTTGTATTCCCCGAGAAAGAATTCTTTAAACCCCGTTCTTGTGACGTTAGGCGCTATGAACAAAACAGCAAGAACTATCGCAACGCTCTTCTTTGCGCCCTGTGCCGAAAAGCTATGTATAAGCAGGTTTATTATAAACGCCGTAATTACCGCAAAGAACAGGCTTAAAGGAAAGAAATATCTTGAATAAAACCAGTAAGCATTTAAATAAAATGTGTATGCAATAAATAAAAACACGGATGAAATGACGAGGGGTAAGTGCTGTTTTAGGCTTTGACTGAACCAAGGACAGGCAAACGATTTGATGCGGTAAACAAGCGTGCCTATAATAGCAAATATTATTACGACAGAATAGTTCATATAAATATTCTGCAGTGAAAGTCTTATAAGCTCAAACAGGTTTGAATTTCCTACAGCATAATTTTGCACCATGTCCTGTCCGATATGGTGCACTGCCTTTCCGCTAACAGGAAAGAAGTCGCCCGTGAAAGAATACATAAGCACCATGTACGGGAAATACACGACGGCTGAACCTGCGAGGAAATAAAGCACCTGACTGAAGAGCTTAGTGCCTTTGCCTCTCATTATAAGCCAAATTACTATTGCGGGTATAATCATTATGTTGTCGATTCTTGCAAGCATTGATATGCCAACCAGTACGCCAAGGATGAACAACTGTCTGAATGTGATTTTATCAAACTCTTCTTTCCGGAATTTGTAAAGATGATAAAAGACGAGTACGAAGAAGAAGAAGGATATTGACGTCTCGAGTCCGTTGCCCATATTTATTATAGATACGGGCAGGAGTATAAACAGAAGAACGGAAAGAAATGGCGAGTAATCATCTTCAAAAATATTTCTTAGTGTTCCGTACATAAAATACACGATGCCGAATCCAAAAATGTTTTGAATTATTATTGATACATAAACCGGTGTTATTAAGTTGCCCTTAAATATCAGAAAAACAGGGGTCATCAGGAATACATACAGCGGCTGAAACCCGCTTGTTGTCCCCTCGCCGTAGAAGAACCACCTGCCTTCGGCAAAATTCCGTGCTATATCAAGAGAAAGATATGCGTCGTCAGGAATTGCATATCCGTTAATTTCGGAGAATGGTTTAAGAAGAACTGCTATTCGGTAAAGCGTGTAAATGAGTAAAAGCGCTCCGAGAAAGTATTTATCTTTTCCTGTCATGTTTTAACACAAATGCTTCGTATTCTGCCAGTAGTCTTTCTTTCAGCGCATAGGGGTCGGAGTTTTCGACGGTAGCTCCCGCGGCATTCATATGACCTCCGCCGTGGAAACGCTTTGCAAACTCATTCATTTTAATATTGCCTTTTGAACGGAATGAAATCTTGCAGCTATCGGGAAGCTCAACGATAAGGAACCCTGTTTTTACGTTCTTCATCGTCATAAGAAAACCCGAGAACCCTTCAACGTCTTTCACGTCAGAGTGGTAATCTAAAAAATCTCTTTGCGTTATCATTCCAATACACAGCGTTCCGTGACGATGAAAAGTAAGGCTCTCTATAAATCTCGAAAGCAGCTTTACTTTGTCCGAAGGCATATTGTTATAAATATGGTCATACATCATAACGGGGTCAGTGCCTCTTCTAATAAGGTCGGCGCATATCAGGAATGTTTTCTCCGTTGTTCTGGGATACCTGAAAGAGCCAGTGTCGGTCATTATACCCGCGTAGAGATTATCTGATATTTTCTTATCAATGTAATCGCTGCTGTCTTCGGTTATGAAATCATAAAGTATCTGTGACGTTGCTGGTGAATCCGTATCGGAAATATACGCATAATAATTTTCAGGGATAATACCCTGATGGTGGTCGATACATATTTTCTTAGCGGGAGAATTCTTCACAGCGTCTGACATGCTTTTAATCCTTGAATATTCATTCGTATCAACAACAAAAATCACATCGGCTTCATTTATTATTTTAGTGTTTGACTCCGGATTATCTCTGAACCTTTTAATAATTTTCTTTTCATCGAGAAATTCAAGATGGTCGGGGGTTTCATTGTGGTTAATAATCTCTGCCTTCTTACCCTTTTTAAGAAGATAATAATAAAGAGCGAACTCGCTCCCTATTGCGTCGCCGTCAGGAAGAAGATGCGTAGTAATAACAAAACTATCCGCTGATTCAATTGTTTTCCGTACTGTTTTGAAACTCTTATTCATTTGTAAAATATTGAGAAATTGGTATTTTATCACAACAAAATAAAGATTAAAAGAAATCTATTTCTTGACAGAATTATTTGAACAAACGGATGCCGACAGTATTAAGGAAGAAAAGGGAAAGCCAAAGTTTCTCATAAGTCTTTTCATTACGCTTTCTTTTGTGTTGCTGCTATGGGTAGTAAAACTGTTTGAGACGATTACAAAGACAGAGCTAAGCTTTCTTGGCGTGCTGCCACGAGAGACGAAAGGGCTTATCGGTATAGTAACTGCGCCTTTGATACATTCTGATTTTTCGCATCTGGCATCCAACACGTTTACGCTGATTGTACTGATGATGTTTTTGTTTTATGCATACACAAATTCATCGTTCAGGGTATTCTTCACTGTTTATATTTTTTCAAACGTTCTGGTCTGGATATTCGGCAGGGAGGCTTACCATATAGGTGCAAGCGGTGTAGTGTACGGGCTTGTTACTTTCCTTTTCTTTGTAGGGCTGTTCAGGAGTGACAGCAAGTCAATAGGGCTATCGTTGGTGGTTACATTTATGTACGGAGGGCTTGTATGGGGAGTGCTTCCGACAGACCCAAAGATTTCATTTGAGGCGCATCTTTCGGGGGCGGTAGTGGGACTGCTCGCTGCGCTTATTTTCAGGAACAGAGACCCGCTGCCGGAGAAGTATAAATGGGAGGATGAGGAAACGGATGAAGATGATATTGATCTTGAAGAGTATGAGAAGGCAGAAAAGAAGCTGAAGAGCGAGGAGGGGGAGATATAGTTTATCGTTGATAGAAGAACAAAAGCGCACACTGAAAGAACTGATTTAGTTATGATTCTCGCTGATGAAAGAAGGTAATTGTTGTAAAGAGATTTTCACACGG
>CAZVCC010000080.1:0-2364 GCA_964626015.1 uncultured Ignavibacteriaceae bacterium | reverse complement strand
AGAGAGAATCTTTAAAGTGATTAGGGTTTATGTTATATTATTGATTGGAAGTAAAGAGAAATTTTATATATTTTAGAAACTTAATAAAGGAGAAAAATTATGCAGCACAAAATTTTATTCCAGCCGTCAGAAGCGCTGGTGCACATAAACCTCGCGGAAAACGAAGAGGTACAGGCAGAAGCGGGCGCAATGGTGTTTAAGAGCTGGAACGTAGATATAGAGACAACGACCAAAGGCGGAATATTCGGGGCACTGAAAAAATCCGTTCTGGGAGGTGAATCATTTTTTACAAACAAGTTTGTTGCCAAACAGGGCGCAGGGGAAATAGGCTTCACTGCTCCGTTTCCCGGCGACATAAAACATTTCAACCTTAACGGCGAGAACATGTACATACAGTCGGGATGCTTTGTTTGCTCTGCGGCAACAGTGAATCTTGATACAAGCTGGGGGGGCGCGAAAGGATTTTTCGGCGGACCCGGTCTTATTATGTTAAAGGCAAACGGAACGGGTGATTTGTTCGTGAATTCATTCGGAGCAATTTTTGAAAAGCAGATGGTGAACGACAGGTTTATAGTGGACACAGGTCACATAGTTGCTTTCACGGACGGGCTTACGTTTAACATAAAGAAAGTCGGCGGACTGAAATCGACTCTCTTCAGCGGCGAGGGGCTTGTTGCGGAGTTCAACGGTACGGGAACACTGTGGATACAGACGCGGAACCAATCGTCTTTCCTTGAATGGATAATTTCAAGGATTCCAAGCAAGAGCAGTTAGCAGAAATTAACACAATTACAAAAGCCTCTTTCGTTTAAAAGCGAAAGAGGCTTGTTAATAAACATTGAGTTCGCTTTTAGTTAGTATCATTTGGCACTCATTTCATCATAATCATTTTCTTTACGGCGTCGTAAACAACGCCGCCGCCATTTGGGTTTGTGACGAGGATTCTGTAGAAATATACGCCTGAGGAAAAGTTGCTGCCGTTCCAGCTTGCCTCGTAAACAGCGGGCTGCAGGACTTTATTGATAAGGGTTTCAACTTCCTGTCCGAGCGAGTTATAGATTGTCAGTTTAATTTTTCCGCCCCTTACTTCACCGAAATATGTGTTCGGAAGAAGGCGTGTATCAAATTTAAAATGAGTTGTTGAGTTAAACGGGTTCGGATAGTTTTGATGGAGTTTATAATTCTCGGGAATCCTGTCGGAGATTAGTTTTACGCCCTCAACAAATGAGTTAGCACGTGAAATTCCGCCGTTACTTCTTACTGCGTAAAGCGTTCCGGGACCAAAACCCGTACCTGATTTCGCAATCCCTAAATGATTATAAATTCCTGAGGGTGCCGTGTACTGAATCGTCCAACCCTGAAAACCATTTTTAAAGTATATATTTCCGCTGTTTCTTATGTACCACGGATTAGAATAAATAGAGGGTATTGATATAACTCCGTTAATATTACCACTGCCAAGAACGGTAGTGTCTGCTAACCAGTTCAGACCGCTGTTGGTTGTTTTTAAGAATGATGAGCCTGTTGTATAACCATACGTTAACTGTTGGTCTATCCACCATAAAGAAATTGAGTTCTGCATCGGCTCTGTAGAAATTACCGACCAGTTTGTACCATTATTGGAGGAATAATATATACGGGAGTTATTAGTTCCGAACCAGACTTTTCCGGAAGCATAGTAGAATGAATTTCTGAAACCGGTTTCACTATGATTCTGCGCGAGGTAACACCCCGTTGAATCCCAGTTGTAACCGCCGTTAGTGGTTTTCCATATTGACCATCTGCCACCTACGGGATTGCCGACCATGATTCCTTCCGATGTGCTGTAAAGCCAGATGCCGTTTATGACAGTGCCTGCCTGCGCAAAGACCTTTGTCCAGTTTGCTCCCGAAGTGGTTGTCATGTACATAGCTGCGCCGCTATCGTTCATGCCGGCTGTTAACACGGCTGTTGTAGTGAAAGCATGTATAGTACTTAGCGAAACATTATCCGGTATATCGCTTGAGCTAACTTTCGACCAGTTATAACCGAAGTAATTCGTACACAGGACGGTGCCGCTATCGCCGCATGCATATGCATACTGCCCGTTCAGGTTGGAGACGGCATTCAGAGAAACCGTTACGCCTGAATTATTTTCTTCCCAGAAAACCCATTGAGGATAAACACAATATGATATGAGAAATTGCAGTAATAAGGAAAAAAGCAGTGTTTTTGTTTTCATAACTTTTTAATAATTATTTCGAAAACAGAGATAATTAATTTTTAATTTATGAAATTATTTATGCAAAGCAAATATACTTTTAACTGCACATTTCTTTGGGATTTGTGAAAAATTTATCAGTAAAAACGGGTGTGTTTATAAGA
>CAZVCC010000079.1:0-10740 GCA_964626015.1 uncultured Ignavibacteriaceae bacterium | reverse complement strand
ATTGGAGACTTTTTTATATCCTTTTTTAT
Organism: uncultured Ignavibacteriaceae bacterium; assembly: GCA_964626015.1. Lineage (GTDB taxonomy): Bacteria > Bacteroidota > Ignavibacteria > Tepidaquicellales > Tepidaquicellaceae > CAIKZJ01. The sequence goes on along the minus strand of CAZVCC010000079.1, from coordinate 10,711 downwards.
TTACACACTATTTAGAACGCTTACTTTAAAAATTTGCATTAGTTGTTAGTTGTTAGTTGTTAGTTGTTAGTTGTTAGTTGTTAGTTGTTAGTTATTCGTATTCATAGTATTTTGAATAAATACAGGGGGATGATCAGTCCCCCTGAGAAGATGCTGATTTTGGATAATGCGAGGTAAAGGAGAAGACATGCATACCCCATTTTAGTATGGCGGACTTCCGGCATTTTTGCCGTAATTGTTATTTGCTGCATGTTTTCCTTTAGCTTTGCTGTTATTTTATTTCTGCATTTCATAATCAATCGATTGATTTACTTAAATATTACGATGTAAAGCTTTCAGAGAAATGAATTGCGTTACCGCTATCATCAAGAGTCACAAGTGCAAGGTATGTCAAGTGCGTATCGTATGAAGAATATGCTTTTCTTTCTGCGCCTGTAAGTGTGATTTCAAATGAAAGCGGATTCGCCAGATTCAAGACCACGTTAGCGGATTGCAGAGAGATAAATTTCATATCTTCGATAGTATCAACATTTTTGTCAGTACATTTAGTAACTGCACATAACGCAATAAATTTTTCAATTGTCGTATCGATTTCTTCTCCTGTTCCAATTGGGTCGATTGCCACGGTGACGGTAAGACCGTCAACAGAGACATCAGTTGTAACGACGGGAAACCCGCCGAAAAAAGGAACAATCAAAGCACTATCCAGAACATCGGAAGCGGTTGCATGTTGATAGTTTGTCTTAACGATTCCATTAAATGGAGACATCGAATTCGGAGTGTATATATCCCATATTGTTTTGAGCGGAGTAATCTGATTAACAGCAAGAGAAAATCTGGCTGCTTTGCCAAATCTCTTACGGTTATTAATTACTACGTCTTTAGCTTCGCCGGTACCATTATGAGGAAGCTGAGCGACATAGGATTTAGTTCCACGCATTTTAAATACCTGATCGCCAATTTTTCCTTGAACTGACCCCAGGTGTCTATCTCTTACATTAGCCATTTCTGACTCCTTTCTTAGAATTTAATTTTGATTTTCTGTTACTTGCAATTTGGTTTTTCATTATACTTAAAATAAAAGTTTACATGCACGGAAAATCCGCGCAATTTGAGAAAACGAAAATTCGCGGAGGGCTTTTTCCTGTAAATCGAGGTATATCACCCCCTCTGCATCTTTTTGAATAGAAATATGATTTAATTATACCGCGGATTAAAATTAGACAAGTATAGATGACCTTCCCAGATGTATCCGAGATGCGTCTCAGTTCCCTGCCGAAAGTCTCAAATGAGCGGGGAAAGAGCGTCAACTTAGCGGGGAATGCATAGGGAATGAGCGGGAAATGAGCGTCAATTGAGATACTAAGGAGTTCTTTTATCCTTAATGCCCAATTTCTGCACTCTGTGAAAATCTTCAATATGTCTTTTGTACTTATCAATTTTATTATTTGATTTGTACAAATTTAGAAAGAATGATTTATTCATGAGTAGATAGAGTAGGTGGCAGAATAGGTAGTGGAATGGGTAGTGGAATAGATAATAAATTATGTTGTATTTTCTACATCAGGGGAATAGAATTATAGATTTAATAAAAAGAGATAATATTAAAATTTATTTTGAGACAGCTTTTACAAGTTTTAAGATCCTATCTAATATTTCTTTATGTTTGCAATTGACCATTTTATTATAGCTATTGTTGAGATTATCGGGATTTGTACTACCTCCGTTTTTATTAAAAAAGAGATTACTTGTTTTTACCCATTTTCTTTTATCTTCAATTAAAGGATTCTCTTTCGATTTAGTAAGTTCGCCAATTAAATAAGCTAAATCGGTTATTAAATACAGCCATTTGATTCTTTTCACGGGTTCATTCGAACTTTCAGTATTACTTTTTACCCAAAATATTGAAGAATAAATTTTACATTCTGCATCTTTTTCTAGTAAATTTTCAATACAATCATGTTCTTGTAAATTTCGTAGCAGCGTTTTCAATTGTTTTTCCGAGCCAAGCCATATCAGTTTATCATTCATTGATATATGATTACTATCATTTTTTAAACCGCCTGTATTTGATTCTATTAAACTTATTTCTTTGTCAGGTACCTTTTTAAATCCGTTAATTATTTCCGTGCTATTTCCTTCGTTTCTAGGATTTACTCTATCCTTTTTCAAGTCGTATGATGTATGCAGATACTTAAGTTCTTCTTCAATTTTAGAGAGCTCGGTGCTAAATTTACTGTTTTGAATATTAACAGGGATTTTAATTTTTAAGCATTTAATAACATAACTTAGGTATTGAATTTTATACTCAATACTATCGAAAGCATTATCGCTAAAAAATTTAACCTTGTTAAAATCAAAGTCCCATTGACGGAAAATAACATCTTCATTTGTAACGCCATTGGATAAATAATTCTTTGTATCTTCTATTGCAATATCCATTTCAAGAAGTTCTTTTTGTTTTGTAATAAAAGGCAAGAAATGCCGGTTTAAATGATCCTTGAAATTTTGATACTTTGTGTCAAGACAAAGAAAGCTGTTTACAGTGACTAATTTTGGTGATTCATTTACATAAAAGTAATTATCTAAATCAAAATCCTGAAATAATTTTGCTAATAAACTTTCAGGAAACCTATTATAAATTCTATTTAGTTTACGTTCAAGTTCTTTTATCCACATTAAACTTTTTCGTTTATCGTCGAATTCGTCAAATTTCCTGTACACTTGATCTTCCAAAAAAGCGAACTCGAAATCAATTAATACAGTGATTTTGTAAAGATTTAACCATGATAATTCAATCAAAGAATTATTTTTAATGGCAGCTAATCTATTGTGGAGCTTGTTGAAAATTTTATTAGAAAATTGCTGACAATTAGGACAAAAGAGGATATTGGAGTTTTCAATATCGTCTCTATCCAACGTACATTCATTTATTATATTGTCTATTTTAAGACGCAGGTCATATTTATCCAAAAACTTTTCTACATCTTCATCGGATATATTCTTCTCGGCTTCATTGCAAACTGAGATAAGATACTGGCAATATTCAATTTGCTTATCCGTGTTTTTTATAGAATTTTGATATTTTGTTATTTCAACGAAATTCAAGAAAACGGGGAATGTGTTCATAAATTAAAAGAAGATTTTTAAAAATTTGATTAACGAACTGCTCATTTTTCGGTGACATTCCATTTAGATTCAATAAATATATTTTTTAAAATAGTATTAATATGACTATTTTCAAAGATAATTAGACTCAATGGTAATCCATTATATTTATAAAATATTCCTTTTATTTTATTAAATACGAACGAGTTGTTTCGTCTCAAAAAGTTAACCGCTGCTTTTATTTCACAATCCTCTACTATGTGTGGACTATCTGACCAAAGATATAAGTAATATGGATCTATCCCCTTATACGAATTAAGTTTGCTTTTAATGACATCATCAACCTGTGTCTGAATTTCCAAAGGATTGCCATATTCTATTAATTCACCTGCATTACTTGATAATTTATTTTCCATTTCGCTATCTTGTAAAGTTCTATATCTAAATCTTTTAACTTCAACAGTAATTTTATAATTGTAGAAATTGATGAGGATATCGGGAATTTCACTAAAAACAAGGTGATTAACACCTCTTATTTGGGATAAAAAAGAAGCAGCTTTTAATTCAGTGAAATAATCCTGTGCAGTTTCTATCACTTTTAAATTGTTTAAAATTTGCTGTAGTTTTATATTCAAACTTTCTCTATTTACAAATTTATAATTGCATAACATGCGAATGCACGAAAGAAAGCTATCATCATTGAGACTATGTGCAATGGAATAAACAAGTTTTTGGAAATTAGTCAAGATTCCTTCCCCTCTACTATTTTGATTTCGTCGGGGGTGAGGTTATAGAGTTTATAGACTTCGGAGTCGATGGCGTGGTCGAGGTCTGTGTCCACCACAGCGGATTTGCAACATTTGTTTTCGTAGTATGTTTTGTCTTTGTCTGTTTTTGCTGTTTGGAGGAGCTTTTTTGATTCGAGCATAGTTCTATAAATTAATACTTTCTAAATTCTTTAATAACTCATTTGCTTGTGAAACCAAATCATCATAGCTCATAATATTAATATTATTATAACTTCTACAATATGATCTTAACTTTTCTTTTTCGGTTTCAGTCATCTCATTTGAGCGACCTATAACAATTAAAAATTTGGGTGTTTCAAGATTTGGTAATTTATTTTGTAAATAACTCTTATTTATTTCTAACCAAGTACTCCAATCATTGACTTGCTTTAATGCTTTATTAACTTCAGAAGATAACGCCCCTTCTTTTGTTAATATTTTATGAGTTGCTTTCTCTAATTCCACGAAAGTATATTCTTTACCCTTGTCTAATAAATTTGCTAATACAAAGTCTGTAATAAAATCTTCTCCAAGTTTTTGTTTAGGAATTATCGTTGAAGAAATTTTAAGTAAATATGGATTCTTCTTTAAAAATACTTGCAAAACTTCCTCTTTTGCATCGCTTGTTAATAATTGAGTAAATTCGTCTATTTTCAATTTTAGTTTTTCTATTATATCATTATTTGTTATTTTACTATCTTTTGCATCAATATTATCAATATTCCTTGCAAAATTTATTCCAAGTAAAGTCAGTCTAAAATCCAATAAAGCTTTAACAAGTGAAGGAAGAGATTTATCGTCATCATATTTTATATGATTATAGATTAGATATTCTACAAAATACTCTTTATCACCTACATAAAATTTTGTATTTTTAAAAGAGGTATCTATAACTTTAATAGACGATATTATAATATTCTTGTTTCTTATAGGGATAATCAAACCTTTGCTAATAAAATTATACATACTATCTTGTAATATTATTGTGTGCATTCCTTTAATACAATTTTCAGTTTTGAATCTTATTAATACAGCTCCATCATCTAGCAAATAAATAAAACTTGATAAATCAAATGGTAATGGTTCATACTTGACATCTTGTATTCCTAGATCATTCAAATTATTGAAAAGAGTTAAATTAAGTTCGTCTTGCTTTTTCCAATATTCAAAAACAGAAACAGTTAGTTTCCTCCTCTTTTCTTCCAATATTTTCTGTTTTGGTGATTTGGCCTTTTTCTTCATGCTCTAAATTGTTTTATATAAATTATTAATCATTATTTCCCCTCCACTATTTTTATTTCTTCTTCGGTGAGACCGTAGAGTTTATAGACTTCAGAGTCGATGGCGCGATCGAGGTCTGTGCATTTGTTTTCGTAGTATGTTTTGTCTTTGTCTGTTTTTGCAGTATGTAGCAGTTTTTTTGATTCGAGCATTTGTTCGACGAGTGAGACGATGCGGTCGTGGGATTGACATTCAATTGAATCATCAAAATTGATTGTTTTAATTGGAATCTTTCCCAACGGTTCAACAAAATATTCTAATACCTTTCCTTTTCTTCTCCCAATAAAATTGTAAAAGAAGTTCATTAATTTCGAATTAAGAATACCTAAAATATATTTTGTTGAATATTTTGATTCTTTATTAATAACAATAATTCGAATATCACCTCCATCATTAAAATATTGTTTGTCATCATAAGCGAACTTGTTATATTCTGCTCTGTAAGGTACGACAATTTTTTCGCAACTCTCGAATAGCTCTACATCTCTTGGCCGTTGCAGTCTATACCACTCATATTTATTATCACACGCTTCTGCTCTTTGTTTCAGCTCTTTTTGGTGTTTTAGTAAGTATTCTTTTATTTGGGGATATTTATCTATATCAAACATTGAATCTGTATAAATTAAATATACATTCTTATAGTCAACATAATATCTGTTAATATGGCTATTCTTTATCAATTTCTTTAGTGGTTCTTTTTCAAAACCATTAGCCATTTCTTTACTAATCCCAAATACAGAATTTAAACCTGTTTTTTGACCTTGCTCAATAGTCGCAATGTCTATTAATTTAATTGAAGAAATATTTAGCTTATTTATAAGTTGCTTCTCATTTTCTTTTGATAGCAACCACTCATTAGAATTTATTTCAATAGTAAAACTATTAAAATTCACATTATCTAATATATTATCAGTTAATTTTTTATCAAATACATTAACTTTTGTAAATAATATCTTATTGTTTGAAAAGATACTAATAATTGTATGAATTCCAACACCTTTAAAAACGTAGTAATTACTAAAATCTATTAATTGTACAACATTACTGTTATTTACTATAAATGTTCTAAGTTGTTTTGCATCCGTAGCTTCCAAAAAATATCTTGATGTAATATATCCTAAAGTTCCTGTTTTGTTTAACTTTGAAATTGCTCTTTCAATGAAAAAGTATAATATATCAGCTTTACCAGCGAAAGATTTATAATTATATTTTAAATATTCTTTTGTAATATTATCTGAGACTTGTAAATTAAAATACGGCGGATTCCCGACTATTGCGTCGAAGCCGTTTTTATTTGCTGGATTTGTACTTATTAGATCCCCGATAGAAACATTCGGGGATGACACCGCGGGAACATGCAAGGATGATACCGCTTGGGTGTTTTGGTTTGGGAATATATGCGGAAAACGTTTTTCAAAGTCCATTGGGTTTAGTTTGCGCTCTTCTTCTGGTGTGATGCGGCGTTTGCGTTCAAAGAGTCCGTCGGTTGATTCTTCGTAGATTATGTCTGTTCCGATGAGAGAATTACCGCATACTATATTCTTTGATAGGTCGGGGAGGATTTTTTCGTGGAAGAGTACCTGCATTTCGTTTGCTGTGGCGGTGGATTCGTCTTCGAGCATTTTTAGTGCGAGCGAAAGCTGTGTGACTTCTACTGCCTGATTGTCTATGTCAACTCCGTATATGTTGTTGAGGAGTATGTTTTGCTTTTGCTTTATGCTGAGTATCCATTGTCCTTCTTTGTTTATGCAACCGTCTTTCTTTGCCTGTTCGGGATGCGACTGATAGTATTCGGTGTGGTATTTCAGGAGTGTTTCAAATACGCCAATAAGGAATGAGCCGCTTCCGCATGCGATGTCTGCGAATCGGAGTTTTGAGATTTCAGCTGGGGTTTTGCCTGACGGAAGGGTAGGGCAATCTTCCAGATTGCTGCTTTTTTCTTTTTCGCAAGCAGGGATGCTTGCGCTACCCTGTTTGTCATTTTCATTTCGTATAATCTTTCCGACTGTGTTATCGACGATGTAGTCCACAATGTATTTTGGGGTGTAATAAACACCGCCTGCTTTGCGGACTTCGGGCTTTTCTTCGACTTTGACGCGCTGTGCCGTAGCGTTTACGACTTTGCCGAGGAAACGCTCGTAGATTGAGCCGAGTATATGTATAGGGATTGCGTTGAAGTCGTACGGTGAATTGAGGTATGATATTTCATCGCAGATTTTTTTGAAAGTGCTTTGTTCGGGTCCCTGAAATGTCTGCTCGTCTATGAAGTGTTTTTTGAAAACTATTCCGTTGTACTTTGCGTCGAGCTTGCGGCAGACTGTAATGAATTCCGTCCATGCGTTCCCTTTCTTACCGAATTCGCTGATGTAGTATTCGGGTTCGATGAGTTTATCTTCAAGGAAACGAATGAAAACGATTCTGTCAATCGTTCGCTGAGTTGCTTCTGTCAGCTCTTCGCTCGAAAGTTTAGAGTCGTTTTTCTTGAATGCCTTTGCGAGTGTTTCGCGGACTTCGTCTATATATTCGAGGAAGTCGTCGTCTATTGACTGAAGGGATTCTTTCAGCTTTAGTTTAGCTTTGCCTTTTATCTTTTCAAACTTTGCGGAATAATTTTCAAGAGATGATTTCGCAGCGTCGTCGCGGTTAAAGAGATAGAATATTTCGCTGAACTTTTCCCTGTCGGAATAATCGGTATAGACATAAGCTTTATGGTTAGGGTTATCGAGAACGTTTTTAATGTTCGGTTTATACCGGCAATCGAGTATGTGAAACTCCTGAAAGTCCGTAAGTACTGCGACGGGAGTGTTTGCATTCCATCCGTAACGTATTGTCTGGAAATAGTCGTCTGCATTTTTAAGGTTGCGGCTCGGTTTTTTTGCCTCGACGAAAAACTTCGGCTGACGGAATTCGGGCGAGATATAAAGAGCGTAGTCGGCGCGTTTCTGTGCTTTGCCGATGCTGACACCTTTTTCAACTTTTACTTCCTGAGCGTAAGGGTTCTTCTGAGTGCGGTGGTAAACATCCCATCCAAGAGCTTCGAGGAGTTTATCTATATAATCGCGGCGGACTTCGGCTTCCTGATACTGCGGAGAAAGATAGCGGGCTTCGTTTTCTTTAAAATCTTCTACGAGTTCGCAAACGGTTTTAAAAGCATTCTCAAAGTTTGGCATATTCTGTATTTGTTACAAAATAGTAATTTAATTTTTTAGAAGTTAGGGAGAATTTGAGAACAGGAGCTAGAAACTAGGAGTTAGAAGAAATAGTTAATAGTTAATAGTTAATAGTTAATAGTTAATAGTTAATACTTTATAGTTAATAGTGATTTAAGAGCAGAAGTTAGAATCTAGAAGCTAGGAGTTAGAAGAAATAGTTAATAGTTAATAGCCCCTAATTCCAGGTGTGGAATTAAGGAAGGAAGAAACTTAGAAATATAATAGAACGCTGATTTACACGGATTTTACGGATTTGCACGGATTTAATTTAATTGAAAAAACAAAAACTTAGTATAGTTAATAGTTAATAGTTAATAGTTAATAGCATAAGAGCAGTGACGAGTGACCAGTGACAAGTGAATTGCGAAAACAGATGACGGATGACGAGTGACGGTTCGCCAAGATTTGCCACGGCGGATGCAAAGAGCGCATAGAAAGCATTGTTAGTAGTTAATAGTTAATAGGAAATAGTTAAAAGCTGATGGCTCATAGCTGATGGCTGAGGTTAACGTGACTTGAGCAATTATAGTTTAATCATCGTTGTTTGGTTCCGGGAGAATTTTAGCAGAGTCATTCTGATTTAAGGATTCGACATCATTGAGTTTACGCTGAATTGCTTTAGTACGTTTACCCATAACTTCGTCGAGCTGGTTGAGTCCTGTCACAAAATTCTTTTGCGCTTTTTCGAGCATGCCGCCAAAATTTTCAAACTCTTTTTTTACTGCACCGAGCACTTTCCAAACTTCACTGCTGCGTTTTTGAATGGCAAGAGTTTTGAATCCCATTTGCAAACTATTGAGTATTGCCGCAAAGGTAGTGGGACCCGTTACGATTATTTTATGTTTGCGCTGAAGTTCTTCAAGCAAAGCTGACTTGCGAACGACCTCAGCGTAAATGCTTTCAAAAGGAAGGAACATAATGCCGAAATCTGTCGTAAAGGGAGGGTCGAGATATTTTTCGCTTATATCTTTTGCCATTAGTTTGATTGCATTCTCGAAATTTTTTGAAGCTGCGTCGATTAATTTTACGTCAGCGGTTTCATAAGCGTCATAAAGCTGTTCATAAGTATCTTTCGGGAATTTAGCGTCAACGGGCAGATATACAGAGCCTTCAAGCTCGTCGCGTCCGGGAAGTTTTATTGCAAATTCGACGGAATCGCTGCTGCCCTGCTTTGTTTTGACGTTCTTTTCGTATTGGTCGGGAGCGAGTATCTGCTCGAGAAGCATTTCAAGCTGGACTTCACCGAGATTGCCCCGAGTTTTAACGTTGCTTAAAACCTTTTTCAGACCGCCAACATCCTGAGCGAGGTTTTTCATTTCTCCGAGCCCTTCCTGCACAGCTTTCAGCTGACTGCCGACTGTTTGAAACGAAAGATTAAGTCTTTCGTTCAATGTTTTCTGGAGTTTTTCGTCAACTATCTGTCGCATTTGCTCAAGCTTTTTTTCCGTGGTATCAATAAGTTTTGTTTGATTAGTTTCAATCTGCATAAACTTTTCTTTCTGAACTGTATTGAACGATTCAACATTCTTTTCAAAAGTAAGCTGGAAATCTTTCAAAGATGCAGTAATGGTTTCGCGGTTGTATTTATTGTATTCGTCGGACTTTGAAATCAGGGCATCGATTTTTGATTCGATAGTCTGATTAATTTCCTTTAAAGCATTGCTGAGTTCAGCTCTGTTCTCTTTGGTAGCATTCAGGAGTTCTTCCCTGTTTGCGCGAAGTTCCTTGTTTTGGTTCATCTGAAATACAAAGTATAAGATTATTACCAGGACAAGGAGTGCTATAATAATAGTAGTTTCCATGTATGCTAATATAGGATATTGAAATAAATTTTTTAAGAGGAATATTTATCACTAAAAAGTAAAGAGATTTTCGGTATTAAGTTTACGACATAGCAGGAGCTGCAAGCAAAGAAAACCTTTGACCGCCCGCCGCGGCGAATCTACGACTCGAACACAGAGAACAAATACTAAAACAAGAAAGAGAATTTTACCGGATGACGCAGAGAACTAATACTAAAACAAGAAAGAGAATTTTTACCGCAAGGATCGTCCGCCCAACAAGACGGCGGATCTTCGACTCGGAAGCAAAGGACGCAAAGAAAACACTTGAGATTTTTTTAATAAAAGTTTGTTTTTATTACACTGTTTCAAACATAGTAGCACAGAGAAAAATATTAATTTATGGATAAGAGCAAAATTTTAAAGACATTCATTCGCCGCGGCGAATCTTCGACTCGAACACAGAGATAAAACAGAGGGCACAGAGGAGAAATTTATTTATTGCTAAGAGCAAGAGCATTTTACCACAGAGTTCACAGAG
>CAZVCC010000078.1:0-11011 GCA_964626015.1 uncultured Ignavibacteriaceae bacterium | reverse complement strand
TTTCAAGCGGTACTTACTTCTACAGGATAATGACAAAATCTTCGGGTGCTGACTACATAATGACGAAAAAAATGGTGCTCATTAAATAGTTGATAGTCGTTAGTTATAGTTATTAGAAAATGCAATATATAGATTAAGGCGGGCGAAAGCCCGCCTTTTTCTTTATGCATCCCCCACCTGCTCTTGCAGCTCACTCACCTATTCACTTTCCGCGTTCTTTGCGTCCGACAGCTTGTCGAAGACCCGACATCTTGTCAAAGACCCGACATCTTGTCGAAGACCCGACATCTTATTGGGCGAGCTGAGCGGATTACTTGCTTTTTCTCACTTGTAACGTGTCACGCGTCACTGCTCTTATCAGCAATGAGCCGTCAACATCAGTAGCCCGTATACAAAAAAAACTCATGTCTGTGTTTACAATAAAACATTGATTTTAATAAACAGAGATTTTATATTACACTAAATTTCCAGATGACATACTATAAGTATAAATACGGAATAATTAAATCAAACATCAAGTCACGCCGAACAGGAGTTACTAACCTAAGGTTTTACCATTTTAACGCACTAAACACAAAAATAAAAAAAACTTAAACATGGATTTAAAAAATGAATGAGCGTTCATATTCATGTTGTTTTAAGATGCACCCCGTCTTAAATGGTTGCAATAAAAAAGTTTATACAATACTTTATATTAAGTATTAGAAAATTTACAGACCAGTTTATCGGGTAATTATATTTAAAAATAAAATATTTTTCAAACTTAATCTAAAATCTATGAAAAATTTATTCGCTCTCTTTGCTCTACTATTCGTTGTTTTTTTGTTAGCGAGTAGTGCAAATGCTCAGATTGCGGTGACGGTTGATAATCCAGCCAATACAACACCGCCTTTATCTGCAAGTTACACCTCACTTGCGGATGCAATAACAGCATTAAACGGCGTTACCGCAATGTCAGGACCCGTAACGTTATCTCTTGCTGCAAACGGAACTGAAACAGCACCAACTGATGGTTATCTACTCGGTAGTGCCTCATTAAATGCTGTCACATCTGCTGTTAATACGATTACTTTTGTAAAATTCGGAGTCGGCGCAAATCCTTTGATCACTGCATTTACTCCGGGTGTATCTACTTCAGTTGACGGTATCTGGAAAATACAGGGTACTGACTATGTTACTATAAACGGTATTGATTTGCAGGAGAATGCCGCAAACACCACAGCAACGCAGCAAATGGAATGGGGATATGCTCTGGTTAAAAGGAGTTCATCCGCACCTTTCGACGGCTGTCAGTATGTCACTGTACAGAATTGTACTATTACATTAAACAAAGCTAATACAGGTTCATACGGCATTTATGCGGGAAATCATATCGCTACGGTAACAACTTCGCTTACAATAACCGCTGAATCTGATGCTTTAAATAATTGTAAGTTTTACAACAACACGATTTCGAATGTTTATGTTGGTATAAGGCTCGCTGGCTATGCTGCCTCATCTCCATACACACTTTATGACCAGAATAACGAAATAGGTAATGCATCAGGGACAGGAAACAGTATTACTAATTATGGCGGTGGAAGTGCAACCGCTTACGGAATATATGCGATTTATCAAAATGGGTTATTAGTTAATTATAATACTGTAAATGGCGGTGCGGGTACTACAACTACATTATACGGTGTCTTTACTTCGACAGGTAATAATTCTGATGTTACTATTCGGGGAAATACTGTAACGATTCAGGGCGGCGCTACTACTAGTACAATTTATGCAATAAACAATGGTACCGGAGCATCTGGAACTACAAATACTGTAAATATATATGATAACACAGTTGAAAATTGTACATACCCTACTGCTACATCAGGTAGAATGTATTTGCTTTATACAACTGGGGCGGCTTTTAATGTTAACGTATATAACAATACAGTTCGTAACAACACAAAATCAGGTACTTCAGGTTCTACTTATATATTTTATATTTCAAATTTAGGTGCAAACGGTTTTGAGAATATTTACAACAATAATTTCTATGGTAATACTGCATCTGGCACAGGAACCGTTTACTGTTTGTACACGAATTCAGTCGCGACTGCTACAAAAAACATTTATGGAAATAATATTTATAATAATACTTCAGGCGGGTCTTTACAATCTCTCAATCAAACTTTAGGATTAACCGTTAATGTTTATAAAAATCAAATCTATAATAATTCATCAACATCAACAGGAACGACAGCGGGTCTTGTCAGAGGTATAGTAACGGGTTCAGGAACTAACGTTTATATATACAACAATTTTATCTCTGATTTAAAAGCCACTACAGCAGCAGGTACTGATGCTATCAGAGGTATTGAAATCTCAAGCACTTCCGCAAATTCCACATACGGAATATATAATAACACTGTTTATTTAAATGCTTCCTCATCCGGAGCAAATTTTGGTACAACAGGTATATATCACACACGAAGCGCAACAGCAACGACTGCTGTACTGGATATGCGGAATAATATTATCGTTAATAATTCTACACCCGCAGGAACGGGTTTTACTGTTGCTTTCAGAAGAAGTGCGTCAACAGATTTAGTAAATTTTGGCAGCTCTTCAAACAATAACGACCTATACGCAGGTACTCCTTCAGTGACAAATTTAATATTCTACGACGGCGCAAATTCTGACCAGACAATGGCAGCATATAAAGCCAGGGTAACTCCAAGAGATGCTTCTTCATTCTCGACTTTACCCAATTTTGTTAATATTGCAGCCGCACCGTACGATTTGCACATTAATCCTGCGACAGCTACACAATTGGAAAGCGGAGGTAATACTATTAGTACTCCGAATATTAACGACGATTTTGACGGGAATGCAAGATATCCAAACCCGGGTTACCCGAATAACCCATCATATCCTGCAACAGCACCCGACGTTGGCGCAGATGAATTCGCAGGAATTCCTCAGGACCTATCCGGACCGGTAATATCTTATACACCGCTTGGAAATTCAGCATCAACAACCACAAGGGTGTTCAGTAACGTATCTATTACCGACCCGTCGGGAGTTAGCGTAGACCCGGGTACAAAACCAAGAGTGTATTACAAGAAATCCACTGATGCGAACACTTACGCTGGTAATACTGAAACTGACGACGGATGGAAATGGGTTGAAACATCAAGCGGAAGTTCTCCCTTCAGTTTTACTATTGACTATTCAATACTAAACGGTGGTGGAATTGCAGACGGTGAAATTATACAGTATTTTGTCATTGCTCAGGATTTAATAAATAATGTAACCATTAATTCAGGAAACCCTGCACAACCGTTAACAACCGTAGATTTAACTGCAGATGAGTTTCCTTTAACAGGTACTATTAATCAATATACAATTTTCGGTGCGATAACAGGAGAAGTTTTAGTCGGTGCGGGACAGACATACACATCATTAACAGAGGATTCTCCGTCCGGACTTTTTAAAGCAATAAATAATCGAGTTGTTACTGGTAATTTGACAATCAAAATTACATCAGACTTGACTGAGACGGGTGCAGTAGCTTTGAATCAAACCAGCGAAGAAGCAATATATACAATTACAATCCAGCCTAACGATGCTACTCTAAAAACAATTTCAGGCACTTACACGGGAGGCTTAATCAGGCTTAACGGTGCTGACGGAATAACTTTTGACGGTAGTTTTTTAGGAAGTGGGAAATATCTTAACTTTACCAATGCAAGTACAACTGCAAATTCTGCAGTATTTCAAATTATCAGCCTTGGATCTAATGCAGGTGCTACAGATAATGCTATCAGAAATTGCATCATTACTGGCGGAATAAACTCAGTAACTACAATATTCGGTATTTTTGCTGGAGGTGCTTCTATTTCAACCTCTGGAACAGGTGCAGATAATGATAATTTAACTATACAGAATAACAACATCTCAAAAGTATATTATGGAATCTATGCAAGAGGTGTTGCTGCTTCAGGTATTTTGGAAGGATTAAATATTACGGGTAATTCAATAGGCTCTTCAGTAGAAACAGATTATGTAACTGGATACGGCATGTATTTATCTGGAATGGACGGGGCAATTGTTTCAGAAAATGAAATTTATAACATGATATATAACGGAGGTAAATATGGTATGTATCTGGTTGCTGATGTTTCAAATTCTATTTTTAGTTATAATAAGATTCATTCGTTCAATCAAACTAATACATCTGCTTACTATGCAACGGGAATGTATTTTTCGAGCGCAACAGGAAACTCCAATAATCAAATATACAATAACATTATTTATGATTTGCAGTATTACGGAAGCACATCGAATTTTTATAACGTAGGATTGAGATTAGTAGGTGGCGACGGTTATAAGATCTATTATAACACAATAAGCCAGACAGGTACCCATCCAAACACTGCATCCGGCTTGTATTCTATGTGTATTTACATTTCTACAGCTGCTACGAATATTGATTTTAGGAATAATATTCTCTACAACGCAAAATCCGGTACATCTCCCAAAAATTACACAATTTATGCACCTACTGGAACAACATTTACAAACCTGAATTACAATGCATACTACACTACAGGAGCAGCATTTGGATACTATGGTGCAGCTGAAGTGGCTACGTATGCTGCGTGGAAAGCAGGGTCGGGCGAAGGTGATAATTCATTGAACCTTGACCCATTACTTAATTCAGGGACTAATCTGCAGCCTGGTCTAACTTCTCCTGTTCTGGCAGCTGGTACTCCAATAGTTGGAATAACAACAGACATTCTTGGCATAACTCGCAGCGGGACTAATCCGAGTATGGGTGCTTATGAACAGGGTGCAGATTACAGCGGTCCATCTTTCGCATATACCCCTTTGCTAAATACTGCATCTACAGGAAACAGGGTTCTTTCTGCGAATATAACCGACGCGTCCGGAGTTCCAACATCTGGTACGGGTTTGCCGGTTTTATACTGGAAAATTAACGCCGGCTCTTATAACTCCGTTGCAGGTACATTCGTTAGCGGTAACGAATACACTTTTACTTTCGGCTCGGGTGTAGTTCTCGGTGATGTGGTATCTTATTATATAGTCGCTCAGGATTTGCTCGCTCCAACACCGAATGTGAGTGCTTCACCTTCAGATGGTGCAAGCGGATTTACTATTAACCCGCCGGCAGTTTCTACTCCGCCGACAACACCTAATAGTTATACTATTTCTAATACCTCACTCGCAGGCGATTATACTGTCGGTACACTTATGTTCAATCAGGTTTCCGGTAAAAATATTTACTTCGAAAAAGTTGTGAAGAAAGTAATTAAAGAAGTAACTTTCGACGCAACTGTCGCTGAAGAAGAAATTGCTTCCAAAGTTCAGAATATTAAAGGCTCAAAGGAAGAAGTAATTCAGAATAAAAAAGAAGTAAAATTAAAAGGCAATAGTAAATCCAATTCCAATGGAATTCTATCCACAGAAACAAGCGGAGAAAGCCTTGATAAGCCAGTTACCAAAAGATTAATTGAAGTTGAAGAAGTTGTATGGGTGCCAATGGAAAACGGTAAAATTTATGATGGTAATCTCTATGTTAAGAGAAGCGATAACCCGTCATTAAATTTCCCGGATGGTGTTAATGGTATTTATGCTACTATTACCGCAGCTCTTGCCGACCTTAACCTTAGGGGTGTTAGCGGGGCAACGCGATTCTTGCTAAACGATGCAGCATATCCAACTGAAACATTCCCGTTAACAGTGGATGTCCAGAACGAAAGTATGCCGACTGCAGCAAATACAGTTACTATTAAACCTAATGTAGGTGTTACCGCATTAATTCAAGGCACGGCAGCAGCATCACAGATATTCTTGATTAAAAATAGCTATGTCACTATTGACGGTTCAAACGCTCCTGCGGGTACTACAAAAGACTTAACAATTGAAAATCTTAGTACTTCAACTCCGCAGGTTATTAGAATCGGTTCAACCGGCACTACACCTCTTACAAACACAACAATTAAAAACTGTAACGTTATTAACGGAGTTAACACTAGTACAGCTATTACTGTTTATGGTGCTGATGGTACCGCAGGATATTTTAATAGTATTACTATTCAGAATAACGATATTCAAAAAGCATATCACGGATTATACATCCTCGCAATCATGACAGGAACAAACGGTTCGGGAACTCTCGTGACTAATAATACTATTAATTCAGCAGTAAACCCGATTTCAGGAACTGCTGTATACGTTCAGGGCGTTAACAGTGTAATGGTATCAAATAACACAATTGCAAACATTACACATGGAACACTTACAACATCAAGCACGGGTGTCTGGTTTGCTACAGGTACATTTAACGGAACTATTTCAGGTAATAACATTACAAATTTAAGCTATACAGGAACAAGTTCCTATGCTCCAAGAGGGATTGCAGTTACTTCAGGGTATATTGATAACTATACTATTATAAATAATGTAATTTCCGGTGTTACTTCATCAGGTACTTCAGCTCCTTATGGTATAAATGCTGGCGGTGCTGGTGGTTTGACTATAGCAAATAATTCTATCAGCGGTTTGCTTAATTCTCATGCAAGCGGATACGGTGCAAGGGGTTTGTACCTTTCTACAGGTGTGAATTCAAGCGATATTAACGTTTACAATAATTTGATTTACAATGTACAGGCTACTTCTGATGCTTCGAGTACATACTGGGTGTTAGGCATTGCAATTGACGGCGCTACAGGAGGTGCAAATATTTATTATAACACTGTAAATCTTTATGGTACTTATGCAGGTTATGCATCTGCAACTTTATCATCGGCTTTCTGCGTAATGAATTCAGGTGCAAATGCAATTGAAGTAGGTAATAATATTTTTGTGAATACGTATGACAATTCTGCAGGAGTCGGCGATAAGAGCTATTCAATATATTCTGTCGCACCGAACACGGGATTTACTAATATTAATTACAATGATTATTATGCTTCGGGTGCTCCTGCTATTTTAGGTAACATTAACGAATCATCAGTTCAGACTGATAAAACAACCTTACCCGACTGGAGAACTGCAACGGGTAAAGATGCTTACTCAGTCTCAGGTAATCCTGCATTCACTTCAGACGTGAACTTGATTCCAGACGGTACGAATGTTAACAGCTGGACAGTTTATAACAATGGTACACACATAGCAGGTATTACTACAGATTACGCAGGAAATCCGAGACCTTTAACAGTTCCTGCAGGTACACCTGATATGGGTGCTTATGAGTTCGGTCAACCAAGCGTTAATCCGACCCCTGCATCTCTCGTACCAGTTGTCGGTCAGAATATTGTTTCATTCTACGGTTTACCGGTACTTGATGTGAATTTTAGCAATATAGGTGGTATGACAAACCTGAATGTTGATTATTATCAGGGTGTCGCTCCTCCGGGAACAGGCGGAGAAGAGGCTTTGTATATGAACGGTTATTTTGTCGTTACTCAGACAGGTGGTGCGGGATATACTTATGATATCACATATACCTATTCAGAGTCGCAGCTGGGTACAGTAAGCGCTGAAGAAAAGGTAAGACTCGCAAAATCAGACGACAACGGTGTTACATGGACTCCTTACCTTATTGAAGGAACAGGACCGGGGATGTATCAATTAAATACAACAAATAACACCATTAAAGTATTCGGCTTGACAGCTTTTTCTACATTTACTGTAACGGATAGCGATAACCCGCTGCCGGTTCAGCTCTCTTCATTTACATCTTCCGTAAACAGCAGAGATGTCAAACTAACTTGGAAAACCGAAAGCGAAATGAACAACGCTGGCTTTGACGTGGAAAGAAGTGTTTCTGGACTTAACCAATGGGTAAAAGCAGGATATGTCGCGGGTAAGGGCAATTCATCTTCACCAATAAGTTATACTTTTGAAGACAAAAAGCTCAACAGCGGCAAGTACAATTACCGTCTGAAACAAATTGATAATAATGGTCACTTTGAGTACTATGACCTTTCAAACGTTGTTGAAGTTGGACTTCCGACTAAATTCGACCTTAGTCAGAACTATCCGAATCCATTCAATCCGGTAACAAAGATTGACTTCTCATTACCTTTGGATGCAAAAGTAAGCATTAAACTTTATGACATCACAGGCAGGGAAGTAAAGACGCTTGTGAACGATTCAAGAACCGCAGGTTATTATACGGTTCAGTTCAATGCATCTGACCTTTCCAGCGGTACTTACTTCTACAGGATAATGACAAAGTCTTCTGCTGCGGATTATATAATGACCAAGAAGATGATGCTTGTGAAATAACGTACAGCGGCCAGGCATCAGGGATAAGCAAAAGTAAGAAAGCGATAATCAACAAACGAAGGGGCGGACGAAAGTCCGCCTTTTTGTTTGTTAAGCCAACTCAAAACAAGCGGCTCAATTTTGAATAATAATAAATCGCAAATTTGTGAGGTTTTTAGTGACAAATTTGTCACTTGTCAAAATTCTTTACTTACCCCTAACTTGCCTTTAACTTGCCTTTAGATAGCCTTAAATAGTACTCACCTTTTTAGTGACAAATCCGTCAATTCATCTAAAATCGGATTTTGGAAATGGGGTAAAATACGTAAATAAATTCCTTTCGCATCTTGCAATAATTAGCTTAATTAATTATTTTAATGAAATTAAGAAAGGAGAATACATGAAAACTCTAAAGGAATATTTAACCGATATAAGGCTGTTATTCGCAAAATCCGGAATGAGTGTGTACGACGTAACAAAGTATATGGATTTACACAATATCGGCGCTGTTCCGGTGCTTGAC
This sequence comes from uncultured Ignavibacteriaceae bacterium, assembly GCA_964626015.1. Lineage (GTDB taxonomy): Bacteria > Bacteroidota > Ignavibacteria > Tepidaquicellales > Tepidaquicellaceae > CAIKZJ01. Next base: position 2,211 of record CAZVCC010000078.1, on the reverse strand, counting down.
AGTTCTTCGGGTCTGCTTGGAATATTTTCAGAACGGGACCTGCTTAGAAGATGCATTGTAAAAGAACTCGACCTTAAAAAGACCATGGTAGATGAAGTGATGACAAAAGAGGTAATCGTAATCGATGCTAGCGACACCATCGAATACGCATTACAGATCATGAAACAACAAAAAATCAGACACCTGCCCGTCGTTGAGAATAATTCATTGATAGGTATGGTTTCAATGCGTGACATGATGCTGGTTGACGTTAAGCTTAAAGAGGAAAAGATTGACATATTAAACACGTACATACAGTACAACGGTTAATGTATGACAAGAAACATTTTGCTGATATCTGATGACGGAGATTTTAAAGGATTTTTAAACATTGCAGCGCTTACACTCACAAAGCTGAACCATCAAATAACCATCACCGAGAATAAAAACGACGGACAGATAGACTGGATTATTATCGACATTGATACAAACACGGAAAACAGTTTCGCTTATATTAAAAACGCAAGACGCTCCGAACAAAGCAGAAATATAAAAATTTTCTCCGTAACAACAAACATAACAAACGAAATTAAAAAACAGCTCTTCGAAATCGGATGCGACAGCATCATGACAAAGAAAGAATTCATAGCAGCTGCAAATAACATACTTCTGTTTTAAAGTATGTAATGCAGCTGCAATACTTTCTAACTAATCTTTCCAGCTTAAATAGTAACCAGCATCGTTAATCTGTTTAACGTAATCCGTCAGCTTTAAAGGACGGAAAGTATCCATCATAACTGCGGTTTCAACCGTCTCAAGCTTGCCGAGCGCCGCCTCAACAGTGCCGGGATGCGGTCCGTGAGTAAGCCCCCCGGGATGCAGGCTTATAGAGGCATAATCAATTCCCCTTCTACTGAAGAAATTGCCGTCGGCATAGTAAAGCATTTCATCGCTGTCTATGTTGCTGTGATTGTAAGGAACCGTAACCGCAAGAGGATGGTAGTCAAGCAAGCGTGAAACAAACGAACAAACGACAAAACCCGGTCCGTCAAAAGTCTGATGAATCGGCGGAGGCATGTGAATCTTTCCCGTTATAGGCATAAAATCGTCTATATTAAAAATCCAGGGAAAGTAGTAACCATCGTAACCAATAATATCAAACGGATGATAATCGTAGTGTACGGAATGCACTTTATTCTCCTTCTTTATCTTAACAACATAATCCCCTTTTCCCGAATATGTTTTGAGCTCTTGCGGGACTCTTATATCGCGCTCACAGTAAGGTGAATGTTCGAGCAGCTGACCAAACTCATTGCGGTATCTTTTCGGGGTAGTGATTGGTCCTGCAGCTTCAAATATCAGCAGACGCAGCGGAGACTTGTGAACTAATCTGTATATGATGCTTCTCGGAATCACAAGATAGTCGCCTTTGAAAAAACTCAACACACCAAGATTCGTTTCAAGTGTACCTTCGCCTTCATGGACAAAAATAAGCTCATCACATGTTGCATTCTTGTAGAAAAAATCTGTCTGCGATTCGGGACGGCAAGTGCTCATTATTACATCGCTGTTATACATAATCTGGTTTCTTCCAAAAACAAAGTCTGACTTAAAAGGAGTGTCCTTTGTTTTAAAATGATAAGGCCTCAAGCCTGCATCCGACCATTCCTGAGGAGTAAGGTCAACAACTTCTTTATCAATCGAGTCTATTTTTGCCGGCGAATAAATATGGTAAGCATTCGTAAGAATACTGTCAAAGCCAATAGTTGAAAAAAGCTCCTCTTTGTAAAGTGAACCGTCCGGCTGGCGGAACTGTGTGTGCCTCTTCTGAGGTATCTTTCCAAGTTTATGATAAAACGGCATAATAATTAATTTTTAATTAATACAAGATAATTACTATAACATTATATTTCACGAAATAATTTTATGTAAAAATAAATTCATAGAACTCCACATTTCAGTGTATATTTAAATGGTTCTGTTGTATCACAATTATCTACAATTTGTTAATATGAATATGGAATACCTAAAAAGGCATTCTATTTATTTATAATTTCTCCTCTACCGATATTGAATGCCCCGGGCATTCTTTCATATATCACAATTAACATTAATGAAATAATGAATACAGTTCAGAAAAATCATTGAAAACCTGCTTTCATCAGAGAAAATCCGCGTTCAATTAACTTTTTATTTATTGATTATCTTCGGCATGTGGATTGTTTTATTGAC
>CAZVCC010000077.1:0-11520 GCA_964626015.1 uncultured Ignavibacteriaceae bacterium | reverse complement strand
AAACCAACTAACGGAGACTTAAAATTTACACACTAATTGGAACGTTATCATTATTATTCTTTAAGGATTTATATACTTGAAATATCCAATAGAATAACATATACTTAATGATATTTTATAACATCAAATTTTTCGCTGATGAAAAGTTTAGAAGTTAGAAGAGGCTTTGCTGCCTCCCCGGATCCTAAAGCAGCTATCTTAAAGTTGGAAAAAGAATTAATGATTAACAATGAACAGTTCAACTTTTTGTTTTGTTCTGCTGACTATAATCTTGAGATTCTCGGTTGTGAATTAAAAAAGGCATTTGGCGATAACTTGATATGCTGCACAACATCGGGGGAAATAACGTCTGAAGGTTATTCGAAAGGAAGTATTGTAGGTGCAAGTATATCTTCCAAAAAGATGAAGTTTCATAAGTATTTCATTCCTGATGTTGCTGATTTTAATTCTGTTTCTGCCAGAGAATTACATTCAGCCTTCTTAAAAGTCACAGAGAAATCAATTTTGCATAATTCGAAATACATTGGTATTGTGATTATTGATGGTTTATCTATGAAAGAAGATAATATTATCGCAATTCTTTCCAAAACTTTTGAAAATGTAGAAATTGTAGGAGGATCTTCCGGCGACGATTTAAGGTTCGATAAAACCTATATCTATAATGATGGGAAATTTGTAAACAACTCAGCCGTTTTCTTAATCATAGAAACCGAAGTTCCTTTTATTACGTTTAATACTCAGCATTTCGAACCTATCGATAAAAAACTTGTTATTACAGAGGCTGATCCTACCAAAAGAATCGTGTATGAAATAAACGGTGAAAAAGCTGCACTTGAATACGCTAAAATTCTTGGTATTGAAGTCAATGAACTTAATCCTCAACTTTTTGCGAGATACCCTGTTATGCTCAATATTGGTGGGAATTGGTATATTCGTTCTATCGCAAAAGTGAACGAGGATTTCAGCCTGACATTTTTTTGTGCCATAGATTCTGGTTTAGTTTTAACTATTGCTAAGGGTAATGATATAATACAAAATTTAAAAAATAAGTTTATTGAAATCCACTCCAAGATTGGTGAAATAAGTTTGATTCTGGCGTTCGATTGTATTCTAAGAAGATTAGAAGTTGAACAAAAAAATTTAGCGACTGAAATGAATCGGGTATTTTCAAAAGAAAATATCATTGGTTTTAATTCTTACGGAGAACAATGTAATTTTGTCCATGTTAATCAAACCCTGACAGGAGTAGCTTTCGGTAAGTAATATTTAATTTTAAGTATATGGCAAATAAATTTAATATTGAAGAGTTACATAGTAAAATAGATGAGCTGGAAAAAGAACTTCTTAAGTCCAGAAAAATTCAAAAAGCCTTGATGTCAAAAGTTGAAAAGAGTGTACAATTGTCTGGCAACGATTTTTCCCTTTTCGAAGCTAATGTGCACCTGCAGGAAATTGTCAAACTTAAAACAAAAGAACTCGTTCTGGCTAATGAACTACTTAGAAAAGAAATAGACGAAAATAAACGAACAGCTGAACTACTTAAAATTAGTGAAGAACGTATTCGGATTATACTGGATAATGTACAGGCTGGTATTATGATTATTGACCCTTCTACACATGTAATCGTTGACGTTAATACTACTGCTTTACAAATGATGGAAAGAGATAAGGGTGAGGTTGTAGGTTTAACATGTCATAATTTTGTTTGCCCCGCAGAAGAAGGTAAATGCCCTATCACCGACTTGGGTTTTATTATAGAAAGAGAGGAAAGAGCTCTTGTTCTTCCAACAGGCAATAAACTTGATATTCTAAAATCTGTTAATAAAATAAATATCGGCGGTAAAGATATGTTAATAGAAAGTTTCGTCGATATAACCCAGAGAAAAATTGCTGAAGATGCGCTTAAGAAAAGCGAACAAAGAAACCGTGCATTACTTGACGCAATTCCAGACCTTGTTTTCAACATTAATTCAGATGGAATCATCGTAGATTACCATACGTCAAATCTTAATCAATTAATGGTACCGCCAGAGAAGTTTCTCGGAAACCATTTTCGGCACATACTTCCAGATAATCTTTTAAAAGGTTTTGAAGATACTATAAACCTTGCAAAAAAAACAAACAGCCTTGAATCATTCGAATACCATTTAGATATTCAGGGCAAGTCCAAATACTATGAAGCCAGAATAAAAGAGTTCGTTGAAAATCAAATTCTCGTACTTATTAGAGATTTTACTGAGCAAAAATTGGCTGAACACCGTTTAGAATCTTTGAACTTACTGCATTCATTAATTATTGAAATTTCATCGTCGCTTATTAAATCTTCTGCCGATATTGATTCAAGCATTAACCTCTCTCTTAAAAAACTTGGTGAGTTTACGAAGGTTGATAGAGTTTATATCTTTAATTTCAATCATGATTTAAAGTTGATGAATAATACTTATGAATGGTGTAATGAAGGTATCACTCCGGAAATTGATAACTTACAGGAATTGCATTATGATTTGATTCCAAGATGGATAGATAGTTTTCACAGGAATGAGCATGTGTATATTCCTAAAGTATCAGAAATATCAGATGAGTTTAAAGCTGAAAGGGATTTGCTCGAACCACAGGGAATTATATCCTTGATTGCTGTTCCAATGTATTACAGCGAAATATTATTGGGTTTTATTGGTTTTGATTCGGTTCACTCGGTAAAAGTATGGGATGAAGTTGATATCAATTTGCTTAAACTTACAGGCGAAATTATAGCCGGTGCTATTTTCAGACATAAGTTTGAAGTCGAGTTGATTAAACAGAAATCTATCGCTGATGCCGCAAATAAAGCAAAGAGCGAATTTATCGCAAATATGAGTCATGAAATAAGAACTCCCATGAACGCAATTCTCGGATTTTCCGAAATCCTGTTTAATACTACCACAGAGCAGTCTTCTAAAAGCTATCTAAAAACTATTCTAAACAGCGGTAGAACATTGCTTTCTTTGATTAACGATATTTTAGACCTTTCAAAAATTGAAGCCGGTAAGCTTGAATTGCATTCTGAGTCCGTTAATCTCAGAGATATTTTATCTGATTTGAGACATATTTTCTCGCAAAAACTTGAAGAAAAAAGGTTAAAGTTGATTTTTGATTTCCCTCAAGAGTTTCCCAAATATCTTTTTCTGGATGAAGTCAGAATCAGACAGGTGTTCTTAAATCTTGTCGGTAATTCAATTAAATTTACAAACGACGGATACGTTAAAGTGTCTTTGCACCTTGATAAGTGTGACGACACAAAAAATATTTGTGATATCTCTATTTCAGTTGAAGACACTGGTATTGGTATCTCGGATAATGATCAGTCTGTAATTTTTGATTCTTTCAGGCAGGCTGCTGGTGTTAGCGCTAAACATTTTGGAGGAACAGGTCTAGGACTAGCTATCTCAAAAAAACTTATCGAAATGATGAACGGTACTATTTCAGTTAAAAGTGAAATAGGTGTCGGTAGTATCTTTACAGTAAAACTCAAAAACATTAATAGTGTTAAAGGAGAAGAAAAGAAAAAAGGAGTAATTGACTGGCATAAAGAAAAATTGGATTTTGGTAATGCAAGGGTGCTGATTGTAGATGATATTCAGCAAAATATAGATATTGTAAAAATTTATCTTGCTGATGCAGGTATCGTTGTTGGTGAAATTAATTCTGCAGAGAAAATTGAGGATTTCATTAAAGTTTTTAAGCCCGACATTATTCTTATGGACCTGAGAATGCCTGAAATTAGCGGATATGAAGCTAATGCAATCATAAAAATGAATCCGGATACTTCCAAAATCCCGGTTATTGCTTTTACTGCCTCCTCTATGCAAAGTGATGAAGCAAAAATTGTTAGAGAATTTGACGGATTTCTAAGAAAACCAATACTTAAAAATGAACTGATAAAAGAATTAATGAAGTTTCTAAAATACTCTACGATTGCTGAACATGAAACAGACAACAAAGATCATTTAAAAGGATTAATCTTGGGTAATTTGCCAAAAGAAACTATTTTAAAGCATGCTGAAATTGTTTCAAATTCATTAAGTGAGAGAAGCCAAAATCTGCTTGAATACATGGATTTAACCGAAATTGGACATTTTATTAACGATTTTAAAAAAATCTGTTCCGAAAACAAAATTAATATGTTTGATAAATATATAGAAAATCTACGGAATGATTTCAACAATTTCGATATTAATTCCTTAAAACAAAATCTTAATTCTTTACCTCTGATATTAAGAAATCTGAAATCAAAGTATAAACAATAATGATTAGTGAAAATTTGCATAAAAATTCGATATTGATAGTCGATGATCAGCCGCAGAATATTCAGCTTATAGGTACTCTGCTTAGGAATCATTATAATCTTTATGTCGCAGATAGCGGTGAAAAAGCAATAAAAATTGCAATAGATAAAAAACCTGATTTAATTCTGCTTGATATTATGATGCCGGTACTATCAGGTTTTGAAGTTTGTCAGATTTTAAAATCTGATACTGAAACTATGGGGATACCGATAATTTTCCTAACTGCAAAGAATGAATCTGATGATATCGTAACGGGTTTTTCGCTCGGTGCCGTTGATTACATTACTAAACCATTTAAAAGCGAAGAAGTATTGATTCGTGTTTCGACTCACCTGAAACTCAAAGAAGCTGTCGATGAACTTAAAAGACGCAACCACGAAAAAGATAGATTCTTCTCAATAATAGCTCATGACCTTAATAATCCCTTTAACGGATTTATCGCTCTTACTGCTATGGTGCGTGATAAAATGGATAAGTTTTCTCCTGAAGAATTGAAAAATTTTATGGAAATGATGAACTCATCTGCAAATCAATTGCATAAACTTCTTAAAAATTTACTCGAATGGGCAAGACTTCAAATGGGTAATGTTAAGTTCAAACCTTCATACAATAATTTTTTTAACTGTGTTGAAAAGGCTTTCTATTATCTTAGAAATAATCTCGAAGAAAAGAATATACAGTCTGTTATAGATATTCCAAGAGACCTGGGATTTGTTTATGACGTTGATATGCTTGAAACTGTTCTAAGAAACCTAGTAAGCAACGCTATTAAGTTTACAAACACAGGCGGTAATATTCATGTCAGCTCTGAAATTAGAGATGGGGAGGTGATAATTTCTATAAAAGATTCGGGAATCGGTATGTCTGAATCTTTAAAAAGTAAAATATTTAAACTATCTGAATCTGTCTCTCGAAAGGGGACATCCGGAGAGGAAAGCACTGGACTTGGACTCATTCTTTGCAAAGACCTTGTAGAAATGAATAACGGTAAAATTTGGTTTGAATCTGAAATAGACAAGGGAACTACTTTCTATGTATCTTTTCCCTATGTTTCAAAGTAAATATTTATTGATAGTACTTCTATTCCTAATTTGGAAATTATGTTTGAAATTTAAATGTCTTCTTTAATCTTTTCTACTGACTTTTTATTATGTCCTGACACAAATCCAGTAATTGCTTTGATTTAAATGGTTTTCCAAGATAATGCGTACATCCTCCTTCAAGAAACTCTTCTTTATCCCCATACCTTGTATAAGCCGTCAGCGCTACAATCGGAGTCGCTTCATATCCTTTTAATTTTCTGATTTCCTTTACTGTCTGTATTCCGTCTATTCCTTTACCCAAATTTATATCCATTAAAATAATGTCATAAACTTTCCTCTGTGCTTTGTCAATCGCTTCATATCCTTCTACCGCTGTATCAATTTCAAAATGCTTCTTCAATACCGAAACAGCGAATAGAAGATTGTCTTCATCGTTCTCCACAATTAATACTGCCTTTTTTTGTTTAGAGGATATTTGGGGCGAAGACTTTAATTCTTCATTGTATTTAATTCTATCTTTTTTTCTCAGTTCCCCTTTATTCGTGAGTGGGATTGTAACGGTAAATGTTGACCCCTTTCCTATTTCACTCTTAACCTCAATGCTGCCCTTCATCATCTCTACAAATCTTTTTGCTATGGATAATCCTAAACCAGTTCCTTCGAAATTCCTTCCATATCCTTCGCTTTCCTGTCTGAAAGGTTCGAATACTATTTTCTGTTTTTCTTTTACTATTCCTATACCAGTATCTTTAACCTTGAATATCATATTCTCAGTATTAGCGTCCAGTGAAAGAGTAATACCTCCCTTTTTCGTGTATACAATAGCATTTTTTAACAAATTGTTTAGTACATGCATTAGAAATCTTTCGTCAATATGTGCTGTTAGTTTGTTCACTGATATTTCTTTTTGTAAGTATAAATCTTTGCTTTTTGCCATTTCTTCAAAACTATTCATAACATCTTTTACGATATTAATAATATTAACTTCCTTGTACAGTGCGGTTACGCTTTCTGCTTCAAGTTTTGAGAAGTTTAATATCAGGTCAAGAGTTTCCAGCAGTCTTTTCCCGCTTTTCTCAATAACATTTACACAGTGTAGTTGTTCTTTATCTTTAATATCCTCTTTAAGTATCTCTGTAAATCCGAGTATTCCGTTTAAAGGTGTCCTTATTTCGTGGCTCATGTTTGCAAGAAAACTTGATTTTACTCTGCTTGCTTCCTCTGCCTTCTCCTTTGCTTTTATAAGTTGAATCTCTGCTGCTTTTCTTATTGATATATCCTCTAATACACCGTCAACCCATAATAGATTACCGTCATTATCAAACCTTCCTTTTGCGGCGACGTTTACCCATATTAATTTTTTTACGTAATTGAACATCTGCATCTCAACATTCTTTACTTCGCCGTTTTCTTTTACTGCTGTCAAGAAATCTTTTCGTATCTGTGGATCCGGATAAAATTCCCATGCTGAGTGTTTCGACATTTCTTCAGATAAATCTACATCTGTATTGTAATATCCCATAATTTTTAAGAATGCAGGATTTACTTGTAGTAACTTTCCGCTGGGTTCTACTTGATACACACCGACTGCAAGATTATCGATTAGTGTTCTGTATTTGTATTCGCTCTCTATTAAATCCCTTTGCGCTTTCTCTTTTTCTAAATTTAAATCTCTTGTTCTTAAAGCTGATTTAACGGCAGGATAAATTCTGTGTATTCCTTCTTTTAATACATAATCATCAGCTCCCGCTTTTATGCACTCAACTGCAGTTATTTCGTCTATCGATCCGGTTACTATTATAAATGGTACCATTGGGGCTTTTTCCATTCTTATCCTTAGCGCCGTCAATCCGTCAAATACCGGCATTGTGTAATCCGATAAAATAATATCTGGTTTAATTTCCTCTAAGGCTTTCCTGTATTCACTTTCATTATCAACAACGTGTATGCTGAATTTCATACCGTTTTTTGTGAATTCTTTTTCGAGCAGTTTTACATCGTTAATGTTATCTTCAGCTAATAGAATCCTTATTGTGTCGTCCATAAAATAATCTTTAAAGGTTAAAATACATTTTATTATACTGGCGGCTCATTCATCAATACCCAGTACAGCCCTATATTCGATACCGCTTCCAGAAACTTTTCAAAATCTAAAGGCTTTACAACATAGCTGTTAACACCTAATTTATAGCATTCTTCAATGTCTCTGCTTTCCTTTGATGATGTAAGCACTACAACTGGTATCTTCTTCGTAAGGTCTTCTGATTTTATTTTTCTGAGTACTTCAATTCCGTCAACGAGCGGAAGTTTTAAATCTAAAAATATCACTTTTGGTACTTCCTTGAAGTTTCTGTCTGAGTACATACCCTGTGCAAATATAAAATCTAATGCCGCTGCACCGTCTTTTAATACAGTTACCTTGTTCGCAAGGCTGTGTTTCTGAAGCGCTTTCAATGTTAGTTTAACGTCACTTGGATTGTCTTCAATCAAGAGTATCTCTACTGGTGTGGAATTCATATTTTATTTCTGATTTTCTGTATAAAAAATTTAATATAATCTAATAAATATTCATTATAATTAATATATAATATAATTGCTCTATATCTTTGGCAGGGAGAAATAAAACACGGTTTCTTTCCCCGGATTGCTTTCCGCCCATACTTTGCCGTTATGTTTATTAATTATTCTCTGTATAATCGCTAATCCAACACCGGTACCTTCATATTCCTCAACACTGTGCAGCCTCTGAAATACTCCGAACAGTTTATGCACATATTTCATGTCAAAACCAACACCATTATCCTTTACATAATATACAACTTCCGTCTCCTTATCATTTGCCCCAATTTCTATCACTGGTTTTGGTGTCTTAGAAGAATATTTTATGGCGTTTGAAATCAGATTTATTACAACCTGCTTAATCAGTGAATAATCTCCTTTTATATGAGGAATCTCTTTAAGATTGAAAAATGTATTCTTATTCTCGGCCTGTTCTTTTTGCTCATTAATAATACTCTTAAACAGTTCCTTCATTTTGATGTCATACATTTCCATTTTCTTCCTGCCGTATCTTGAAAGCTCAAGCAGGTCATCTATTAGAATCGCCATTCTTTCTGAATTCTTCATAATATCTTCTAAATAATCTTTCCCTTCTTCATCAAGCTTCTCATAATAATCTTCCTTCAGTAATTTCGAAAAACCGGATATCGCCCGTAGTGGTGCTCTAAGGTCGTGCGATACAGAGTATGAAAACGCCTCTAATTCTTTGTTGGATTCTTCAAGTTGGGATGTCCTCTCTGCGACACGTACTTCAAGTTCTTCATTCATTTTCCTTATCATGTTTTCCATGGCTTTTCGTTCCGTTATATCATTTACGACAGCAATTCGGCAATCCTTTCCTTTAAAGACTATGTCATGCGAAGTCGCAAAAATATCAATTAAAGTTCCGTCTGCTTTCAGGTGCTTCCATTCTCCAGCATAATTGTGACCCTTTAAATTCTTCGCTAATTCCGTTATCGGAATTTTCTGTTCATCGGGATAAAGGTCTGGTAATATCATCGATATTATCTGCTCTTTATTGTATCCATAATGCTTATGAAATGCTTCATTCACCGCTATCAACTGTAAAGTTGTTCTTTCGTAAATGAGCATTGGAACGGGATTGTGCTCGAAGAGCATCCTGTATCTCTTCTCTGATTCCTGTACTTTCTTCTCTGCTAATTTTCTTTCTGTAATATCGAGTAATGAAGCCACACTTTTCTTCGTTCCCGGTATCATATCTATAGTTATAAGCACGTTTCTAATATTCCCTGTTTTATCCACAAACCTGAATTCATAATTTCTTTCTGCTTTTGTTGGGTCCAATCTCCGCAATCTATGCTTCTCTTTCATTAATTCAATATCATCTTTATGCACAAATTTCTCCCAGTGCATTTTCCCTTCTATTTCTTCCTTCTTGTAACCCGATATCTCCTCAAACTTTGAGTTAACTTTTGAATAAGTCGTGTCCTCATCTATTATTGCCGTAGCATTACCCGTTGTTTCAAATATTGTTCTGTAATAATGCTCGCTCTCTATTATTTTTTGCTCTGCCTCAATCCTTTCTGTAATGTCTTCCGAAATTCCTAGAAGATAAAGCGGATTACCATGTATGTCATTGATAGCTATCTTTTGTGTGTGTAATATCTTTTTTCCCGACTTGGTGTTTATCGTTTCCTGTGGTATGTTTATGTGTTTACCGGATTCAATTACCTCTCTGTCTTTTGAAGTAAATTTATCGGCTTGCTCTTTCGGGAAAAAGTCATAGTCATTCTTTCCCTCTAATTCTTGCCTCGTATATCCTAAAAGCTTTTCTCCCGCTTTGTTTAATCTGTAAAATCGCAGTTCTTTGGCATCTTTTAAAAATATCATATTTGGAATATTATCCACAATAGATATTAATAATCTTTCGTTTTCCTTCAAATCATCTTCTGTTTTTTTCTTTATTTCGGCATTTTCAATATTTTCTATTGCATAAGATATATCGTCAGCAACTTCAAGCAGCAGCCTTATTTCATTCTCGTTAAAGAAATTTTTATATTCTGAATATAAATTAAATGAACCTATTACTTTATTATGTAATTTCAGAGGTAATGCTATCGATGAACGGTAATCCCTTTTTAATGCTTCCTCACGCCATGGCTCAATTACAGGGTCGTTTGCTATATCATTGCAAAAATAGTGTTTGCCTTCGTTTATCGCTGTTGCCGTCGGTCCTTTCCCGACTAATTTATTATCTAATGCAATCTTCAAAATACTCGAAAGATATCCATCTTCGTGTCCATCCCAGTATTTTGGATTCACTATACGAGTTTTTTCATCTACTATCCCGATCCAGGCCATTCTGAACTTACCGTATTCAATCGCAATCTTACACGATTTCCTGAATATTTCATTTATGTCGCTTTCCCTTACTATCAATTGATTAATCTGACTTATAACGGCATAAGTGCGGTTTACGTTTTTTAATTCTAGTAGTGCATTCTTGCGCTCAGTTATGTCGTGAAAAAATATTGATAAGCCCTCTTTTGTAGGATATATCCTGTTCTCAAACCATTTATCGTATGGTGGATAGTACTCTTCCAGTTGTATAAATGTATGCTCCCTTAAAGCTTTTTCATAAGCTTGATGAAATGGCTGCCCTATTCCTTCAGGGAATTCTGTCCATATATGTTTTCCGATTATTTCCTTCGGATCTCGTGCAAAGATTTCTCCTGCACGTTTGTTCATGTATGTATAACACCAGTTTTTATCGAGTGCTACAAATGCGTCAGAAATACTTTCAACAATCTCATTAAGCTGCTGATTTGATCTTACCGTTAGCATTTCAGCATCTTTCCTTTTCGTTATATCATTTATTTCTGTTATAAAATATCCTTTTTCAGGACTGTGAGACCTTATATGCAGCCATTTATTCCTGGTTTTTGAGTAAAAATCTATCGATTTGCTCTTTCCATTTAAAGCTATTTCTCCGTAATATTCAATCCAGTCTTTTTTCTTCATTTTGAAATCAGGTATAACTTCCGTAACCCTTTTTCCCTCAATATCTTTTGCTTTAAGCCCCATCAGCTTTTCGAATGCTGGATTCACCTCTATATACTCAAAATCTACCGCGTTACCTTTATTGTCTACTATTATTTTCTGATAAGCATACCCGCTCTCGAAACTATTCAGTATTTGCTTATAATTAAGAATGGATTTTGATTTAATCCCGCTACCTGATGCCTTGGTATCTTTGTTTGATTTCTTGATAGTATCTTTTGTCTTTGCCATGTCACTTTTAGTGCAAATTTAAAAAGGTTTGTTAATTTAAATTACTCAAATAACAACTTTATGGAGATATACGTACAATACTAAATATTTCTGAATTATTAAAGGGATTTTATATTGTGCAGTTATTACATTTTGAAGGGTCTTAAATGAGATTTGAAAAATTAAATTCTTTTGTATTTTGCCTCGCTATTGGAATTCGCTTGCCTCAATTGAATTTAAAAACGATTAAATGTATGTAAAGAGGTTGACCTTTTTGGACAGCACAGTTTCTTCGCCCCCAATAAAAAAGCCCTGCAAGAAATTAACCTGCAGGGCTTTTGTTTTGCGCTCCCAACGAGAAT
>CAZVCC010000076.1:0-12487 GCA_964626015.1 uncultured Ignavibacteriaceae bacterium | reverse complement strand
TTAAAAAGAGAAAGAGATTGCACACTGAAAAGGAATGAAAGAGTATGATTTTCACAGATAAAGAAAAGACATTATATCGGTTTGCGTTAGATAGAAATATAAACTCATTTGGAACATTTTAATGATTAATACGAATAATAGTTAGTTGTTGGTTGATGGTTGTTGGTTGTTAGTTGTTGGTTGTTAGTTGATGGTTGTTGGTTGTTAGTTGATGGTTGATGGTTGTTGGTTGTTGGTTGTTAGTTGTTGGTTGTTAGTTGATGGTTGTTAGTTGATGGTTATTAGTTGTTAGTTGATGGTTGTTAGTTCAAGAATAGTTGATGGTAAGATAATAGTTCATATTTAATTATAGAAATAATAAGTAATTTTGAATAATCTAAAATTTTGAATAAACTAAAATTTTGAATAACATTTAAATAAAAATTCAAACATGACAACACACATTGACCGGAGAAACTTCTTAAAAAAATCTGCGATGGGGCTTACCGGTGTCCTGGTACTACCCGCATTTCTAAAACTACAGGGTAATGATGCGTTAGCAAGGGTGAAGAATGTGAATTCGATTAAGGATTATTATGGAAGGTTTAACGTGACGGAAGAAATGCTCGCAAAGGTAATGAGCGAAGCCCTTTCCAGAGGCGGCGATTACTGCGATTTATTCTTTCAGCACAAGATAAGCAATTACGTAATCCTTGAAGACAATCAGGTAAACAGGGCTTATTCAAACGTTGACTTCGGGGTCGGAATCAGGGTGCTGAAAGGCGACCAGACCGGTTATTCTTTTGCTGAGGAAATAACTCTGGCAAACATGCTTGAAGCGGCAAAGACTGCGTCAAACATAGCGAAAGCGGGTTCGCGTATATCACCCGTTGGTATTAAAGAAAAGAAAATCAAGAACATTTATCCGATTGAATTGCCCTGGGAGAACGTTTCAATCACGGATAAGATGCCGCTTATGAAGGAATTAAACGAGAAGGTGTTTTCATTAGACGGCAGGATAATAAAAGTTGTCATAAACTGCACGGATGATTCAAACTACATACTTGCGGTAAATTCAGAGGGTAATGCTGTATGCGATTTTCAGCCGATTGGCAGGATTGCAGTAAACTGCACCGCGGAGTCCGGAGGCAAGAAAGAAACGAACTACGGAGATATGGCGGGCAGAAAAGGATTCGAACTATTCTCACGTAAAAACATTGACCTGATAGCGTCACAGGCAGTAAGCAAAACAATGATACTTTTTGACGCTGTAAAACCCGAAGCAGGCGAGATGGAAGTAGTTCTCGCGGCCGGTGAATCGGGCATACTTCTGCACGAGGCAATTGGTCACGGAATGGAAGCAGACTTTAACAGGAAGAAAGAATCAATTTATTCCGACATGATAAACAAACCCGTTGCAGAGAACTTTGTGAACATCATAGACGATGCGCTTTATCCCGAACTGCAGGGTTCTATCAATACCGACGACGAATGCAATGACGCACAGAAGACGTACCTCGTCGAAAACGGAATACTCACGAGTTACATGCACGACAGAATCAGCTCAAAGTATTACAGTCTCAGCCCCACGGGGAACGGACGCAGAGAATCATTCAGGCACATACCGTTACCAAGAATGAGAAACACGTACATGACAAACGGTCCTCACACGAAGGAAGAAATAATACAAAGTGTTAAGAAAGGGATTTACTGCGAAACATTCACGAACGGACAGGTAAACATCGGTCCGGGTGATTTCACATTTTACGTAAAGAACGGATACCTGATAGAAGACGGCAAAATGACGAAGCCAATAAAAGACATAAACATAATCGGAAACGGACCTAAGATGCTGAAGGATATCACGATGGCAGCGAACGATTTCAAGATGGCGCAGGGCGGCTGGACATGCGGCAAGAACGGACAAAGCGTACCTGTTTCGATGGGACTGCCGACCGTAAAAGTATCAAAGCTGACTGTTGGCGGTGAAAGCAAATAATTCAAAACAAATCATAATTTAAAAATATGAATAATAAGAATTTAGTAAACACGGCGGAATGGGCTGTAGAATACGCTCTAAAATGCGGAGCTACAGAAGTAACCGCGGGAGTAAGCGAAAATAAGAACTTGAACATAGTCTTATTAAACGACGGCATTGAAAAACTTCAGGAATCAAACCAGAAGTCGCTAAACATTGATTTATACTGCAGCAACAGGTATTCCTCTCACAGCACAAACGATTTGAGGGAAAACTCGCTGAAGAAGTTTATAGAAGAGGCAGTAAAAATGACGAACTATCTTGCAAAAGATGAGGCGAGGTCGCTGCCCGACAGGAAATATTATCCGAACAAAGATTTATTAAGCATGGACCTTGAGCTAAGCGATTCAGGATTCAGCTCTGTTGATTTTGAGAATAAGATAGGACTTCTGCAAAAGATGTACAACAGCATCAACGGTAAGTCGGATAAAATCATAAACGTAACAACCTACTACTACGATTCAATATCAAAAGGTGTGCTGATACACAGCAACGGATTCAGCGGCGAAACGGTCGATACGGGTTACTCTATTTATGCGAGCGTCTCGGCAAACGACCCTAACGGCGGTAAACCATCCGCAGGACACGGATGCACGGTACGGTATTTAAAAGACCTTTTGAACCCCGAAGAAATTGCAGACATAGCACTTCAAAGAACGCTCGGAAAAATCGGACAGAAAAAAATAGACTCAGGCGTTTACAAAATGGTTGTTGAAAACCGTTCAGCGGGAAACCCTGTCGGTACTATACTCAGAGCACTTGGCGGCAGGGCGCTTCAGCAAAAGAACTCATACCTGGAAGGAATGCTCGGCAAGAAAATTGCTTCTGATAAATTGACTATAGTTGACGACCCGTTCGTAAAGAAAGGGCTTGCTTCGCGTTTGTTTGACTCAGAAGGACTTGCGGCACAGAGGAGAGAAATCGTTACAAACGGAATACTCAACAGCTATTACATAAACAACTATTATGGCAGGAAGCTGAACATGGAACCGAGCACGGGCAGTTCGTCAAACATCGTTTATGGATACGGCGATAAGTCTATGAATGAGCTCGTGAAGATGATTGACAAAGGAATACTCGTAACAGATTTCATTGGCGGTAATTTCAACACGACGACGGGCGATTTCTCGAACGGCATATCAGGATTTTACGTAGAAAACGGCGAGATAAAATTCCCCGTAAACGAAATGAACATATCAGGCAATGCTAAGAATTTATGGGCAAACCTGCTTGAAGTCGGCAATGACCCGCAGGTATATTCATCGAACCGCACTCCAAGCTTTTTGTTTGATAAGGTAGATTTCAGCGGAAAATAGTTTTAGTTGATAGTTGTTAGTTTATTGTTGATAGCTGAACGTTCTTTGTGAAGTCCTGATTTTCTTTATCGGGATTCATAGCTGATAGCAAATAAAAGCAGTGACAGAGTGATAAAGTGACAGAGTGACAAAGTGAGAACTGAACAGCATTTGTTTTATCTGTCATTCCATCATGATTGTAGATGGAATCCAGAAATGGAACTAATCTCTTAAACAAAATTGCTCTTAGAGTAACTCAACCTTCCAGGTTGAGGATGAACAGCAAGCAGGATGCTTGCCCTACCCTAAAAGCTATTAGGGTAACTCAACCTTCCTCCCCGAATGTTCCCATCGGGGATCTCCGTCCTTATACAATTGCCGTTGGCTTTAGCCAACGGATAATGAATCAAACATAATTACCGGCTTTAGCCGAATTATTCTATTAAGCCTGATTAGTGCAAGACTAATCAGGCTTAGGAATTTCGCTGACTACTGTATTTTGTACTACCTCTGCAACCTCACACATCACTGAAAGTATTTGAATAGCCGATTACGTTATGCTGTTCATCAAAGCCGGCGAACATATAAAACAATTTTCTTTTATCATACATTTCACAAATTCTCGCTTTATCACAGGTTACCTCTGCCTCAAATTTCATCGTTTGGTTTACCGCGTATTTAGTTTCTTTTGAAGTAAGAGCAATAATTTCATATTCAGGCATGTTATAATCCATAGGCTCTTTCAAAAACATCAGCACTATCATCTGAACTGACTTTATATTTTCCTTACAGAAATCAGAATTTTCAATCTCAATCTCTGCTGTCAGTTTTTCATCTTCCTGTTTGAATACGGAAGATTCAACCCACATATTCTCAAAATAGGGACCCATGCGAAATGATTCATGAATATCGCTGACGCTGATGTGCGGATAGAAATCCTTCACCATTTTATTAAAGGCGGTGATATTCTTTTTAGTACCGAACTGATTCCAGATGCATTTCATAGCAGGAATACTTCCGAGCGCACTGCTAAGTTTATTTGCAAGCTTGAATCTACTCCTTCTTGCAATCACGTTTGGGTCTGTGCTTTTCTTCTGCGGACCGGGTCTTGAACAAACAATAGTCTTACCGTTGTAATTTCTGTAAACAAAATCCCCGCATCCTCCGATAAGTATTCCTAAGGGACTAATAAATCTTGCCATTTTTAATTTTCCTTGTTTTAAATTTTGAATTAAGTAATTTCTCACCGCAAACGGATGAGTTAATGCATTTTATTAGTAACAGGGGGTCAGCTGTCCCCCCTGTTAAAAACATTGAGACAAAACAATTTTCCGGTACTGATTCAAATTGCATCCGCCAAAAAGATTTGGCAATACTTCGGTTCATAAACCGCTTTTTATCTTGATGAATTTTCTTCATTACCTTTATCATTATTTCATCTTTCCCGCTCATAATTTATTATGCAGTAAAGCCTTTAGAAAAATGAATGGGATTGTCGTCAGCGTCCAAAGTTAAAAATGCAAGGTAAGTTAAATGTGTATCATACTTTGCATAAATATCCCTGTCGCTGTCATAAATTATTGCTGTAAAACTCAGCGGATTTGAAAGATTCAGAACCACGTTACTTGAAAATCCTGAAATAAACATAATATTCGCATAATTCTCTACATTCGGGTCAGTACATTTTATCACAAATCCAAGTCTTATAAATTTTTCAATATTCGTGTCTATCTTTGAAATCACACCGATTGGATCTATTGCCACGCTTACAGTCTCGCCATCAATTGTTACATCGGTTGTCGTAACCCCAAATCCGCCAATCTGAGGCACAAGCAAAGCAGATTCGAGAACGTCGGTAGTCGTGACAAACTCGTAATTGCTTTTGAAAATGCCGTTAAAAGCTGACATTGAATTTGGAGTTGTAAGATCCCAGGTCTCTTTGATTCCAGGAATTTGATAAACAGATTCGGTAAACTTTGCAGTAAGACCAAATCTCATTCTGCTATTTAATGATATTTCTTTTGGATCGTTAGTTGTTGGACGGGGAGTCCTTCCCACAATGTGATTACCTCTATAAAGTTTAAACACTTGTGGACCGAGTTTTCCCTGTATAACACCTACATGCTGCTCTCTTACTCTAGCCATTTTATTTTAATTCCTTTCTTAATTATACATTTATTGTTTTTCATTGTATTCAATAGTGATTAATTAAAGATTTTTTCCGAAATATGTTAGCCACGCGGAGGACTTTTCCCTGTAAATCGCGGGATTTCACCTCCCCTATTTCGTTTTGCAAAGAATTTAGCTATGATCATAAGCCGTTTAAAGAATCGAACTTTATTCTTGAAATTTTCAATATGCCGAGAAGACCCTGAGATGAAGCTTACATCACGCTGGTTTAAGGCTGAATTAAGGCTAAAACAAGGCTGAATAAGGCTAAAACAAGGCTGAACAAGGCTGGCGGATAAGCCAACTATCATATTTCTATAGCAATTACGAAAAATGAAGTTATAAGCGATTCCGGATTTGCGGATTTTGCTCCTTCCGGATTTGTTGTTCTGCGATATTTTATATTTATTGTTTTGCATAGGTCTTTTAACCTACGCAATGGTTTCAATATTACAGAAATATTTCGGGAGGAATTTTAGATTAGATAACTATAAAAACAAGAGTTTAGAAGAAAAGGAATTTTCCAAAAAGTTTCAATTATTCATCCGGAGACTTATCATAATACTGGCTTCTGTCGTATGCACTTTCATCTTCATATTCATCGGATACGGAATTTTGCTTTGAAGATTTATATGACGTTTTTTTGCGTTCTTTTTCCTGAGCTTTTGGAATTCTGGAATTTATATCATTTCTTAGCTTTAATAATAATTGACGGGTTTTGTCATTAATTTTGCCATCTTCTAATTTTAACTCAATTAATGTATAAATTTTTGTTAGAAAAAATATATCATTAAGCTTCTTGCTCCAGAATGATTTGCTGAAATCACTGGTTTCCAAATGCTTTAGTTTTGGGACATCCTCATATTTTTTAGCAATATCATAATAATGCCTTATAAGAATTGGATCTTCTTTTGATTTTGGTATAATTGGATTCTTTGGTTTTAAGGAAAATCTTTTACGATTTTTCCCTGTTGATATTTTTAAATTATCAATAATTCTAAGTTGGTCTTCAAGAGTTGGAACGGATCGAACACTGTTTTTCAAATAATTTATGTTAATTAAATCTTTATAATTTTCAAGCTCTTTCCTAAGATTATAAATACATAAAGAAGCATCTTCAGGCATTTCTTCTCCTCTTATATTAGATTTTTCATACGAATTGATAAGGAAAAGAAAGTAAATAGCTTTTTCTTCGATAGTCTTAAATATTTCATTTGAATAGGTCTGTATACTATAATAATCATAATCTAAAACAGGATACTTATCATTATCGTCGTCAAAATTATCCGGATATTTTTTCCGTGCATTCTTTAACGCAAGATTAAGTCTACACCTATTTAATCTTAATTTTAAAAAATATATAAGTTCATTTTTTAAGTATAATCTTATATCTGATTTTCTAAAAGAAAATCCTTCAGTCTTAACTGTATAAATCGTTCTATTATTGTGGTACATCCTATCATATTTGAAGTTCTTTTTCAATAATCTGAAATGAGATGGAGAAAAATGTATCAACATTTGTTCAATTTTTTGCAATAATTCAGATAACCAGGCATAAATCTTATCATCATCAACGAGAGCATCAATAGTATCATCAAGATTATGAATATTTAATGAAAAGTTGTTTTTTGCATCAAAGGCATAGTTCAGAAGCAGGATTTGACGAGACATAAATCTCAAATTATTATGAAGATTAGCTAATTCCAAATGTAAATCACGATACGATATACTTTTGTACTTCAGCCTATTGAAAATCCACAAAGAGCATGTAATTTTTGGTGTATTTAAACCAACTAAGACTTGATTTAATGGCATTCTTTCAACAAGATTATATTTTTCTATGTATTTCTTAAAATCATCATCCGATTCATGATTAAATATTTCTTCAATCACGGAAAAATGATAATTGAAAAAAGCAGCTTTATCCTCTAAATACTTTAGATTTTTACTATATTTTTTAATTTCATTTATATCGAAAAAGAGTGGGAATTTGTTCATTTTTTTTGCCTTCTTATAATATTATTTTTTCTCAAATTACGAGAAATAAATTTAAAATCAAACATCCAATTTAAAGTTTTTCACAAATTTTCCGCTTGACTATTAAAATTTTTTTACTTGTCTATAAATTTTCCAAGAGGAAAACATGCAAATCGTTCTATTTTGTTTTTTAGGGTTTGACATAAAGTAAAGGCTGTTTCTGAAAGATTTAGTGCAGTTATTAGAATTTTAGTTTACTGACTATATACCAGGATTAAATGTTCATTTATTGAATTTTTTCTTTTGAAGCAATTAAAAATTATTTCATTCTCAATTATAGAAAGTTTACATAATAATTTCATAATTCACACGATCATCATTCTGCTTTTTATACTCTATAAATAATTTATATTTACCCTCAAAATCTAAAACCAGTGCCAATCCTTTTAACGGCTCATCTTCAAAATCTACTTTTAAGTTAATCTTTTCACAAGAAATCAACGGTAAGCTATAACTAATTCTTCCGAAGAATATAACATTTAGAATTATAAATCTCCCATAAATCTCAATTCTTACAACATGGTATTTCTTAAAATTATTATCATTATATAATTTACTTCTGTATATTGTATTTTCAATAATATCAGCTTTTCCCTTAGCAAAATCTTTAATCTTATTATATTCTTTGATAAATGATATCTCTCGTGCAGATAATGCATAATTTAGAAAAATAATTGCTATTTTAGCAACTAATTTATGTAAAGCTTCAGAATTGTTTTCTGCTTCTTTTATTTCTGCTTGCGTTTTCCTCACGCTAATACCTAGTATTGAACTGTTTACTGTTTCGCCAAATTCCGCTTTCTTATATTTCTCTTCTAATCTAATAATTTCTTCATCTCTGATTTTGTTATCTAATCCTTTATTTGCATTATTTCTTATCCAATTGAATCCAAGTGAGTCCACCTTTTCTTCCGAGATTTGTAAGAAATTACTAGTATTTATATACTTAATTCTAGGTTTATTTTTATCGACCACAAATGGTACTTTTGATCTATTAAATAGATCTTCACCCTCAAATTTTTGACCCTCAATATAATTTTTATCGGATAATCCTAATATTTTCATAGCTTCAATAATCTCTGAATTTTTAAGAGGAAGTTTATCAACTTTTTTACCAAAATATTTAACACACTCAGAACATACATCCCTTGATTTCCAAAATCCAAAAATATTTTTGGGGAAGACATGCTCACAATCTTTTTTTAATCTGAGCTGTGGATTTGGTAATTCATTTCCGCAAAAAATACAGTTTTTGTAAAACCAAAACTTATTATTGACCATATTTGAGAATATTTATTAATAAATAATGTTAGACATTCTCTCTGACACCTTCTACAACATTTCTAATATTTCAAAGGGGGAATTTTATATTTCATAATGAAAATTAATATAGTGTATTAAATAACTAATACCTATTTATTACCTCTTAATAACAAATCTCTATATATACTTAAACATTAGCGATAGATAATAATGTCGATTCGAATGAGTTACAATTGAATAAATATTGATTTGAAGCCTTCAGCTTATTTTCCAATTCTCTAATTCCAATTCAGCTATTTATACTTTACTTATCTTATGAATTTTTGTCCATCAATTTCCATAAAGGGGCAAGTGCTTTTTGTCTATTTGAATAATATTCACAACCTCTAACTCTAAAAAATTGCCACCCACAGCGTTCAAGAACTTTTTGCCTCATTATATCATTTTGTAATTGATCAATTCCGTGGTATTTATCTCCATCGCATTCTATTGCTAATTTTACACCATTCGGTAAAATTGGTACAAGATCAATCCTATATTTGCCCTTTGCAACCTCATATTGGGGTATTACTCTATAATTGCAATCTTTATTTATAATATCATTATAAACATCAACTTCAAACCAGCTATCAAATGGTTTGGGAGCTTTTCCCATTTTTCTTTCGACTTTTTGATTTATTGGAAAAATTTTGGGCTGAGTGTTTGTGAAATGAGCAAGTAATTTATACCGTAAATCATTAGTATTTGATAAATCATCAATTTTAATTGAATGATAAAGCCAAATCTGTTCTTTTGCACGACTCACTGCTACATTAAACCTTCTTTCATCCTCTGGCTTAGTGAGAGCTATTCGATTATGATTCGTGGCAGTAATCAAGCTTAAAAAGATAACATCCCTCTCATCTCCCTGAAAACTAGCGGAGTTTCCACAAATCAATTTTCTTTGCCGGTACTCCTTTTCGCCAATTTTCTTTAAAAGCATATTATCTATTAAAGCCGCTTGCTTTGAACCTTGTAATCCTATTACACCAAAAGTTTTATCATTATATTTTTCATCATTTACCAGTTCTTTAATTTTATCTGAGATTAAATCAGCTTCTACTTTATTTGTTATATTAAATGTAGTACCTGTTGTGTATCCTTTTTCACAAAAAATTGATTGTAAAGGTTCTAGTCTGTTCTCGGAATATTGTTTTAATGGGTATAATCCTTTCCCCTCTGGGCGATAAAAATGCTTATCACAAAATTCTATTATTTCTGGCATGCACCGATAATGTTCTCGTAATACTATCATTCTGTCACGAAACATTTTTGCATGATCAAAAAAACTGAAGTCTATTCCATAGTAATCTTTAAAGGGAATATTAGCCAAAAAACTATTTATATGAGGTGTCATAGTTTCAGATTCTACACCCACATATTCTGGCGATGTTTGCTTATCATCCCCGACTATTATTATATTTTTTGATATGTACATAAGAAATATTGCATCAGCTCCTAATTGACTTGCTTCGTCAATAATCACATAATCGTACATTTCAATTTGTGGATTTATCGTTTCAGCAACTTTATATAACGGCATTATCCAGCACGGAACAGAATCTTTGCAATATGCCATTTCGTTTTGTGCAACTTTTCTAAATTTTAATGCTCTTTTTCCTTTACCTGTTTTTCCAATTTTCTTGACAGCCATTACCCAAGCCTGAAGGTGTTTTCTAAGATATCTGTTGTCCTCTAATCTTTTTATTACATGATACCAAGATTTTTTTGATGCAATTGAAGATATTAAATTTTTCTCTTCCTTTTCTATAGATTGTAATTCACAAGTCAATAATTGTTCGGTATTGCTCTGAATTAGTTCATTTAGTTGGTTACAAGCATTTCTATAATATACTGCATTAATGATATTATAAATATTATTTTGATTGAATTTATTCGATATTATCTCATTAACAATCTTAGGAATTATCTCTTTAAGTTTATTTCGTAAATTTAAATATGAACTATATTTATCTTTATCGACTTCAAGATCTTTTATATCATTATATAATTGTTCGTATTGAACCACATCGAAATAAATCAATGCATTTATTAAATCTTGGGATATTGGGTGAAGTTTTTTTGCTTTTAAATAATTAATACTATCATTAACATGATTCTTAATTTCATTTGTTTTATTGAGTTTCTCACTATATTCAGCGAAAATGAGATATTCCTCTACAACAGGTTTACTAATTTGATTGATTTTAGGAGATAATTTAGTATTAAGATCATTAACAATATCACGACAATTATTCATTAACTCAATAAAGCTTTTGCAATCATTTGAAAGTTTAATATATTTGTCTACTCCCTCCCATAATGATTCACTATCCTCTACAAAAGAAATATCCCATATTTTAATTAGTTCTTTAAAATCTTGTCTGATTTCAATATCATACAATAGCTTTTCAAATTCTTCTAATGTATCACAATCACTTCCGTTTACTTTAACTGTTTTCGTAAAATATTTCTTGGATTTTATATCTTGTGAAGTAAACGGCATATTAAAAACAGAAAATAAACCATTTAATCTTTTCCCTTTATTCAATAACTCTTGTAATGCTATAGCGTCATTTTTAATCTCAATAAGTGATTTGTTGTCTGGATAAATTATATGAACATTTCTGCTATGTTCCTTCAGTTTATCTAAATTATATTTTTGAAATATACAAGAAGAACGATTAATTTTATTTTCCCATATATTTATATTTGACTTAAAATCTTTAGCTAAGATTTTTTTAAAAGGTAACGAAATGTTTTCCATCTCATTAAAAATATTAATCAAGTTTTTTAGATTTCTAATGAGCCAATCATAATTATTACATTCTATATACGTATTTTTCTTTAA
Source organism: uncultured Ignavibacteriaceae bacterium (assembly GCA_964626015.1). Classification (GTDB taxonomy): domain Bacteria; phylum Bacteroidota; class Ignavibacteria; order Tepidaquicellales; family Tepidaquicellaceae; genus CAIKZJ01. The sequence goes on along the minus strand of CAZVCC010000076.1, from coordinate 816 downwards.
ATTATATTTATTGTTGAATTCATCTATATGTTTTTTACCATTTGATAATTCATTATAAGAAATAATTTTATTTTTATCAGGTATAGCGAGTTTATAATTCTGGCAATTAATACTATTATAATATTGTGTTTGATCATAAAAATTCTTTAAATCAGTATTAAGTGTATTATTACTTACATCGTCATAAGAATCTTGATACCATTCGTATATATTATTTTCAGATTCAAGTTTTTCAGATAATTCAATTAATATTCCCTCATATTTTTGATTTAAAATTATCTTTCTCGTTTCCTTTTCCTTGACATCTAATAATTTATTATAAACTTGAGCTTTTTGTTCTCTTTTCGAATTTATCTCATTCTCTATTCCGATTATTTCGTTTTCTAAATCACTTAAATCAGAATGGGATGATAGATGATTATTGATAGAATTCACACTTTTATCTAAATCTAATAACGAATCAGAATCGGAACTTAATAGATTAACTGTTAATTCTTGAAATAATTCTGGTAATTGTTGTTTAAGAACTTCTAAAGCTCTTTTTGTGTAGGCAGTTACAAGCACCTTTTTCCCTTTTGCTAGTAAATGACAAATTAAATTGGCAATTGTGTGAGATTTACCAGTTCCCGGAGGACCTTGAACTAAAACCTTACGATTCCTTTTCGCTTGTTCTACAATCTGTATTTGTTCATCGTTATATAATTTAGGGAAATAAATGTTGTCATCAATTTCATGTGACATTGAATTCAGATCAGTCTCAATATGTTTTTTTCGCCTGAAAACTGACCACTTTTTCGCCTGAAAACTGACCACCCA
>CAZVCC010000075.1:0-13018 GCA_964626015.1 uncultured Ignavibacteriaceae bacterium | reverse complement strand
ATTTTAACACTGAGAACGCAGAGAAAGAAATAGAATAAATGCTTTTACCACTGAGTACACCGAGAACACCGAGAAGAACAGGAGAATCCAGTAAATAAGAAGTTTCTTATTCCAAAGAACCTTTTAACACCAAAACACCAAAAAGATTTTACCACTGAGTTCACCGAGAAGAAATAGAATAAATGCTTTTATCACTGAGAACACGGCGTAGCCGATGGCTACAAACAAAATAAAGACAAACAATAACAAAGAATTTAACCGCAGAGTACCCAGAGAGCGCAGAGAACAAATACTAAAACAAGAAAGATGATTTTTACCGCAAGGGTCGCAAAGAAAGCCCCGAGGTCTCGGGGTAGACGTCGGTCGCAAAGAGAACCTAAAAAAGTTTATATTGAATTAACAAACACAGAAAAGCACATTATTTTTATTTTATAAAAGTTTGTTTTTATTACAACATTTTTACGGATAGTAGCACTGAGAAGAAATAGAATAAATGCTTTTATCACTGAGAAGAAATGCTTTTACCGCTGATCGCTCTGCAGTCGAAGACCCGCCATTTGGGGGAGGATTACTACGTCACTTCGTCACTTTGTCACTGGTCACTTTATTACTGCTCTTTCAGCTCTTCAGCTTTAGAGACAATCCATCTTTTCTGGAAAAAAGTTTTCTCATCGTATATTTTATCCAGCAGCATCTCTGCGCCTCTGCCCTTCTTCCTTCTGACAGAACATAGCGCGTTAAGATAATTCAGAAACTTAAAAATGCTTTCTTTTTGAATATTCTTACCTTGAAATTTCCTGTTTAGAAAATGTTTAATTGTATCTATCAACGGCATTATATTTCTGTCCTCCTTCAGCTCAAACAAAGCTTTCAGCAATGCAGACTTCGAGAACAAATACAAAGAGACATTTTTTGTTTTTAAATCCTCGGTAATCTTTTTTACGTTCTCGTATTTACCAGATGTGAAGTCGGTTAAAGCTTGTGTTACAGCTATAACCTCATCGCGAATCCTTAAATTTAACTTCCCTTTGTACAGAGTGATTAATTTATTGGCAAAAGTTATGTCGTTATAAGAAAGCGATGTTGTGACTGCCGATACAAAAATCATTGGCTGAACATTACCAATGTTATTCAGCAAACCTTTGCTTTCGACCTCAATAAAAAGTTCGTAAAGAGTTCTCTTGCTTTCTGAACACCCTGTATTTACCCTTTCAGAGAGAATCCTTATGAGCGTTTCATACACAAACTGCACAAAGTCATAGGCTAATTCTTTTTCCTTTTCTCCAAGATATTTAAGGACGTTTGAAACTCTTTGCAAATCCTCGGGTTTTTTCAGAATTTTGTATAAAAGATAGTCGAGATGTACATTCGGATAATTTAAAGAATAAATCCCTGGATTTTTCTCAACGATGCGGGCTGCATCAGCAGGAGAAAGAATTTCATCTTTCATTTGATTTGCGTCAGAAGAATATAATTTTCTGTTTATGAATTCAAAGAGTACGCTTTTTATAAGTGCGGCTTCCGCGTTTTTAAGAATTTTTACCGATATATCATGCATACTGCTTTCCTCGTTTCGGGAATCGCAAAGCAAATATTCCTCCAAATAAAGTTTTTGAAGATTCGACATGTACGAATATCCCTTTAAGTTTTTTAAGGAATTACCCAAGCAAACGTCATCAATCAAAGTTTCAAAATATTTGTCAACATTCCGTGTGCGCAGCTCTTTTGCAAGATAAACTTTTTGAATCAACACATCTTTATCGTATCCCTTTTTTGCAATAAACGTTTCAAGAATTTTTACAAAATCGGAAATTGTTTTTCTTGAAAAATTTTCAAAAGTAACTTTCGGATGGATTGCGTCGGGATTTCTAAGCGTGCTGAATTTAACTTGCCAGAAATTCAAAATCCTGACGCCGCTGCCGTCAAGTTTTGATTTTATATATTTATCGAATTGTTCAAGCTCTTTTGAAGTCAGACACTCTAAAAGATAGTCGGATTTAATTTTCCTCTCTGAAGCAGACATATTACAATACCTAAATTTTTTCTATGATTTATTCTTAAATTGTAACCGTTCAATTATAATAAATTTTAACAAAAGAATACATTCAAATCTCATTTTTAGCAATAAATTATAGGTATCATTAATATTAATATAGATTTATTATAAGGATTGTAACAGGAAACATTATTTGTCGCACGGTAATTGGACTATAATAACTGGTACAATAATACGTATATATCTTTATTTTAAAAAAACTTTGTATTTACTGAAAAGAAATAATATTTTATTTTATGAGTAATATATCATTTAATAAACGTTGAGGGGGTACAATGAATTTATAACATACAAAGCCAAATACGATATTTTATTAATATTTAATCTACCAATTTAAAAGGTATAATATAATTTTTATTTAGAACATATATTTTTCCAAAATTTAATTAATTATCATTATGAAAAAACTATCTTCGCTCTTACTCATACTTTTCGCTTTATTGTTTATGGCGGGAAGTGCAACGGCTCAAATTTCGGTGACAGTAGACAATCCAACTAATACAACACCGAACTTATCAGCCAGTTATACTTCATTAGCAGACGCTATTACTGCTCTTAATGGAGTAACGGGAATGACGGGTCCTGTAACTTTATCGCTTGCAGCAAACGGAACTGAGACCGCACCTGCGGGAGGATACATATTAGGATCCACATCGCTTAACTCTGCAACTTCAGGGACAAACACAATTACATTTATTAAATCGGGCGTTGGTGCAAACCCGCTTATTACAGCGTTCACTCCTGGTACTTCAACTACAACAGACGGTATCTGGAAGATTCAGGGTGCAGATTATATAACAATTAATGGAATTGATTTACAAGAAAACGCTGCGAACACAACAGCAACACAACAAATGGAATGGGGTTACGCATTAGTTAAATTAAATGCTGCCACACCATTTGACGGTTGCCAATATGTAAATATATTGAATTGTTCAATTACATTAAATAAAGCCAACACGAATTCAATAGGTATATATGCAGGCAATCATATTGCAACAGCAACTACATCTTTAACGATAACGGCTACTTCCGATGCTAACAATAATTGTAAGTTCAACGGAAATAACATCTCAAATGTTTATGGAGCTATATCAGTAAATGGTTTTAGTGCTGCTACACCATTTTCCTTGTATGATCAAAATAATGAAATAGGGGTAACTGCGGGAAATACTATTTCTAATATCGGAGGAGGAACAAGCTCAGTACGAGCGATTTATGCGATTTATCAAAACGGTTTAAAAATAGTAAATAATAATATTAATTCATCGGTAAATGGCTCTACAACAACTATATATGGTATCTTTACATCGACAGGTACATCATCTAATGTTGATATTAATAGCAACACAATAAGCTTTACTTTTGCTGCAGCAACATATACAAGTACTTGTTATGGCATTAGTAACTCAATGGGTAGTACCGCAGCCGGCAACACAGTAAATATTAATAACAATACTGTCCAAAATTGTAATTTAGGGTTCACTACAGGAGGATTTTCTGCAATTATTAATGGTGCATCTCCTGCGACAGTAAACATGACGGGGAATAATGTTAACTCAAACACACTTGCAGGTACTGGTACATTTACCGGTATTGATGGCGGTGGACCTACGAACCTCAATATCTACTCAAACACAGTTAGCAATAACGTAAAATCTGGCGCTTCAGGAACAATGTATTTAACAAGAGGAAGTACTGCTATTGTTAATTATTATTCAAATACTGTAAATAACAATTCTTTTTCAGCTACATCAGGTACATCATCTTGTATAATGTATGGTTATTATAATTTTGGTTCTCCTACTGTGGAAAACATCTATAATAATAATATTCATTCTTTATCGATTGCAGGAACAAATACTGCTGCGGGCTCTTTGATTAACGGAATACATACAAATACAACAGCAAATGCAGTAAAAAATATTTACAATAATACAATTAGAGACTTTAATGCGATTTCGGGAACAATAAATGGTATTTCTCAATCATTAGGCAATCCTGCAAAATTATATAATAACAACATTTATGGTTTAGCAAATACGGGTAGCACTGGAGTCGTTTATGGTATAACGGTAACATCCGGTATCGCTGTTTACGTTTATAACAATTACATTAAACAGTTATATACGCCAGCTGCAAACGTTACTGATGCTTTAAGAGGTATAAATATTACAAGTACAACAACAAGTTCAACTGTTGGTTTATACTACAATTCATTGTATCTGAATGCTTCGTCCACAGGCGCAAATTTTGGTTCAACAGGTATTTATCATACGTTTAACACAACAGCAACAACTGCCTCGTTAGATATGAGGAATAATATTATTGTTAATAATTCTACACCAGCGGGTACGGGATTAGTTGTTGCTTTCAGACGAAGTGCTTCAACGAATTTAAATAACTTCGGTAGTTCTACAAATAACAATGATTTTTATGCCGGAACACCTGGAGCAAGCAATTTAATATTCAGTGACGGGACGAATTCGGACCAGACGATTGGTGCATACAAGACAAGGGTTGCTCCAAGAGATGCGGCATCGTTTACGGAGCTTCCACCGTTTGTAAATGTGGCAGCTACACCTTATAACCTTCATATTCAGACGACAGTTCCGACACAGCTTGAAAAAGGAGGTACACCCGTATCTACGCCAATTGCAATTACAGACGACTATGACGGAAATATCAGGAATGTAACGTTGCCTGATGTTGGTGCAGATGAAGGAGATTTTACGCCGCTTGATTTGACTCCACCATCAATAACTTTTACACCGCTCGGAAATACATCAAGCACAGGCAACAGGTTACTATCAACTTCAATTACTGACGGAACCGGAGTACCAACTGCAGGTATTGGATTACCTGTCTTATACTGGTCGATTAACAGTCCAACAGGACCGTTCACGGCAGCAACTGCATCTTATGTTAGCGGGAATCAATATGATTTCACATTTGGTTCTGGAGTTGCTGCAGGTAATACAGTTTATTATTACATTGTTGCTCAGGATATAGTTTCAACTCCAAATGTAGGTTCAAATCCTTCAGGCGGAGCAGGTGGGTTTACAGCGAATCCACCGACGGCAGGAACACCGCCGACAACACCAAATTCTTACTTAATAGTTGCAGCTCCATTAAGCGGAGATTATACTGTGGGAGCGGCGTTATTCAATAAAATTACCGGGAAAAACATCTACTTTGATAAAGTTGTTACGAAAGTAATGACAGAAATTCCCGTCTATGAAGAAGGAACGAGGGAAAACGGAGGACAGACCAGAATTACAGGCACTAAGATGACCGAAGTTGAACAAATTTCATGGGTACCAATGGAAAACGGAAAGAAGTATGAAGGAGAATTGTATGCAAAGAAATCTGTAAATCCGAATTTAAACTATTTATCGGGAACAGAGGGCGTTTATGCAACAATAACTGCGGCTGTTACAGACCTTAATTTAAGGGGTGTAAGCGGACCTGTAAGATTCTTACTAACTGATGCATCTTATTCCGCAGGCGAGACATTTCCAATAACTGTTGATATTACCAGCGGTGATTTACCGACTGCAGTAAATACGGTCACAATAAAACCGAACACAGGAGTAACAGCAAGCATATCAGGTGCTCCATCAGCTTCATCAATATTCAAGTTTAACGGTGCTGATTACATAATAATCGATGGATCGAATACTGCCGGTGGAAGTACTAAAGATTTGACAATTGAAAATACAGCGACTGCTGGCGGGGTTATTTGGTTCGCAAGCAAGGGTACAGGAGCAGGCGCTACATATAATACAGTTAAAAACACAAATATTGTAGGATATTCAAATGCTTCAGGAAACTATGCTATCTTTATTGGAGGTACTTCTTTGGGGACGGCCGGTGATGATAATGATTATAATACCATACTGAATAATACAATTGGCAAAGCATATTACGGTATTTATGCTTTAGCAAGTGCAACCGGCAAAGACAACAACTTGACAATAACTCAAAATATTATTGGTAACGCTACGATTGCAAACTCCGCAGGAAATATTGGAATATATCTTACACAGGTTTTGAGCAGTAACATCTCACAAAATGAGATATTTAATCTAACAGTCGGAACTACCCCAAAAGGTATTTCCGCTACAACTGGTTGTTCTGATTTGTCAATAGATAGAAATAGAATTTACACTATCATATATAGTAGTACCGGCGGATACGGCGGTTGGGGTATTCATATTGCCCCGGCAATCGCATCAAGTAATATTTTGGTAACGAATAATATGATATACGACATGCAGGGCGATGGTTATTCTTCAATCACTAATTCTTCTATGTGCGGAATAGTAATTGACGGTGTTTCGGATTTGATTAAATTATATTATAACTCTGTTAATCTTTTCGGAAATTATTCAAGAGGTTCGGCAACGATTACAGCTGCTGTTTATGTTGGTTCATCAATAACAAATCTTGACTTGAGGGATAATGTATTAGTGAATACGATGGTTAATACCACCACTTCTACATCAAAATCTTACACAGTTTATTCTGCTGCAGCTAATACGGCATATTCCAGCATAAATTATAATGATTATTATGCAAGCGGAACTCAGGGTGTGTTTGGCTATATTACGGGGGCTGATGTATTAGACCTTGCAGCTTGGAAAACAGCTACCACTCAAGATGCGAATTCTGTATCCGGCGACCCGAAATTCACGAGCAATACAGATTTACATATTATACCTACCGAGTTATCACCAGTAAACAATGCGGGAACGCCGATTGCTGGAATAACAACGGACTATGACGGTAATACAAGAAGCGGAACCACACCTGATATAGGTGCAGACGAATACACTTATACACCGCCTTCAATTGAAAATCCGACTGATTTCTTGGCTACTCCATTCAGCGGTGTACAGATTAATTTAGGATGGACACCTAACAGCACTCCGAATCCTGTAATGGTAGCTGCGAACACTACAAATTCATTCGCGGACCCGGTTAGCGGGCAGGAATACAATGTCGGCGATCCGCTTGGTACTGCTACGATTATTTATAAAGGTTCAGACGGTTCTTATTCACATTCGGGATTAAATCCATCAACAACTTATTATTATAAAGCGTTTTCATATAATGAACCCTTCGACCCCTCGGAACTTCTTTATTCACCCGGTGTAACGGCAAGTGCAACAACATTATGCGGTGTTACAACGGCTCCGTTTGCACAAGACTTTGAACTTGCAACATTCCCGCCAAATTGCTGGACAGTTGACGGATTATCAAGCGGTTGGGCAAGGACAACATCTGCAAGCGGATACGGTACAGGAACAGCTTCAACGTTTGTGAATTTCTATGGTATATCTTCAGGCAGCCGTGAAATGACTACATTTGAATTTAATATAGGTACTCTTACAACTCCATTGCTAAAGTTTGACCATGCTTATGCTACGTATTCAGGAGAAAATGACCAGTTAAGGATTGATTATTCTACTAACGCAGGAACTGACTGGACGCAGCTGGTATTGTATGATGGCGGTACTTCAGGACCTCTTAATACCGGCGGAGCAACAACATCTTCGTTCGTACCAACTCCCGCACAATGGGCAACAAAAAGCGTAACTCTTCCGGCAGGTACGAATAAACTGAAATTTGTCGGAATTAGTGCTTACGGAAATAATTTGTTTTTAGACAACATTAAAGTAGAAGAAGCACCGACACTTCCAATATTCTCGATTTCACCCGAATCAATGGCATTTGGAAATATTGCAATCGGCGGCGGTTCAGTTGACCAGACATTTACCATTACTAATACAGGCGGAGGAACACTGACGATTAACAATACTGATTTCACACTGACAGGTACAGATCCGACTCAGTTCCAGATTCTCGGAGCAACAACTTTGAATCTTACTTCCGGTCAATCAGGAACGGTAAGAGTTCAGTTTATACCAAATACTACAATCGGTGATAAATCAGCTAACTTACATATAGTTGATAATCTTGCTAAATCTGTACATGATATTCCGTTAACCGGTTCTGGAGTTGTAAATCCTGCACAGTCTCTCGTTGGCGGTTTAACGGGTGCATACAAACCATCATTAAACTGGCAGGAACCGCAGCCGGGAAATGAAATAAAAATTGATGACGGAACGATAGAAGGGAATTACTGGCTTAGCGATCCATCCAGTACAAATCACTATTTTACGAATAGACTTACTGCGCCTCATGCGGGTAATCTAACACAAATAGCCATCAGTGCCTATTCAACAACAGCGGGCAACATGTTTAATTCAGTAGTGGTCTGCCCCGATGACGGAACGGGTAAACCAAACCTGGCAGCACCGTATGAAACATTCAGCAATGTAGGAGTAGGTACAACGTCAGGATGGATATTCCGTACTTTGACGACTCCGATTGCTGTTACAGCAGGTCAAACATTCTATATAGCAGTTCAGTGGCCTGCGGGCAGTTCTACTGGACCTTATGTTGCTACAGACATGACGGTTTTACACAGTAGAAGTTTCTACTCTGTTGATGCAGGCGCAACCTGGACAGACGCTCCGGGTAATTTCTTTATGCGTGCTTATATGAATACTTCGGGTGATAACTTAATCTCCGGTATTCCTTCCCCCGATATGAAGCTGATACCGATTAAGACCCTTACAGACGTCAAAAAGGAATCTGAAGTGAAAAATACAAACAAAAAGGAAGTTCAACACAGTGTACCAGCGGCATTAATCTACGGCAAAAACGGCGAGAAAGTTCTTTCAAGCTATACCGTAAGACGCGGTACTGCAACAGGCGTTTACACACAAGACTTTACAGGAATAAATGCATTAACTTACGATGACAACAGCGCAGTACTCGGAACGAGGTACTATTATGTCGTTGATGCTGTCTATACAGAAGGTACGTCGGCACATTCCAATGAAGTAAGTGTATTGCCTCAGAATCCGAACTACGGCACGTTTAGCAACGGTTCAGGTGGTTTCTATAAATTCTCGAACAGTACATCGAGCGGAAGCCCGGATAGTAAACCCAACTATGAATGGCTCCCAACTACTGACTTTACACCGATTACATTTTCTGATTATGATGACGGATATACGGAAGTACTATTCGGCGGAGCGAAGAAATTCAAGTTCTTTGGATCTGATTATACATCGGTTTTCGTGAATGTTAACGGCTTCATGACGTTTGGAGCAGGAGTTGAAGATTGGACACCTGCAGGAGCATTACCGCAGGTGGGAGACCCTGCAAATATGATAGCATTTGCTTTCAGGGATTTATACGCAAGAACTACATACACACCGGCAACAAGCGTAAGCTATAAAATTCTGGCAGACAGAATAGTTATTAGCTACGAAAACATTTATGACAGGGGAGGAGCTGACGGTACAAACTATATCTCTGTACAAATTGCTCTTTACATTTCGGATGCACCTACGCTTAATTCGTTATGCGTGATAAACTACAATGACGAAAAATCTTATGCACCTCTTGCAACAAACACTATTGTAACTTTAGCTTCTCTTGGCTTAAACGGTCCGGGAGGATTATCGGGATTCAATTATCGCTACTTAGGACTTGGCGGTCCAATGTTTGACGGAGTAGCTTTAAGCCCGAATGGTGCAAATGCAATGGCATTAGCATTTGGCGATCAGGATATTCCACTTCCGGTATCACTTGCTTCCTTTATGTCTTCAGTAAACGGAAGAGACGTAAAACTTTCTTGGAAGACAGAAAGCGAAACAAACAATGCTGGATTTGAAATAGAAAGAAGCGAAGCCGAATTGAACCAGTGGGTTAAAGCAGGTTACATTTCCGGTAAAGGAACCGTTACTACACCTACAAATTATACTTTTGAAGATAAAAAACTCAACAGCGGAAAGTTCAACTACAGGCTGAAACAGATTGATAACAACGGTAATTTCCAATACCATGCTCTTTCAAATGTCGTAGAAATCGGATTACCGTCTAAGTTTGACCTTAGCCAGAACTATCCGAATCCGTTTAATCCTGTGACGAAGATTGATTTCTCACTGCCGCTTGACGCAAAAGTGAGCATCAAACTTTACGATATTACAGGAAGAGAGGTTAAGACCCTTGTAAACGACCAGAGAACTGCTGGTTACTATACTGTTCAGTTCAATGGTTCTGACATTTCAAGCGGTACTTACTTCTACAGGATAATGACAAAATCTTCGGGTGCTGACTATATTATGACAAAGAAGATGGTACTGGTAAAGTAAATAGTAATAAGTAAAAAATCAAAAAAGTGATGAAAAAATGGAGGGCGGACGAAAGTCCGCCTTTCGTTTTGTTTTAAAGGAAGAAATTTACATATGGATTAGACTTATTTTTCTGTCGAAATTTTCATTCAATATTATTTGTACAGCTAATGTACATTTTGCAATGTATGTCTTAGTACGTATTAATTTATCGGTTAGGGTAATTGGTTATGAAATACTTGCTACACTAATATTTCCAAAAAAATTGTATTATTTTCGGATTAAATTTTAATATTCAATTAATAATTTAAACTTAATAAAATTAAAATTTTTTAAAAATGAGTAATACGGAAAAGAATAGCAGTAAAGTTCTTTTATTAGCTGTTCAGGCATTTCTGTTGGTTGTATCTTTGTACTTCTTGTATTCAGAGCCTGAAATAAACCCTAATGAAACAGCTAAAAATGATGCTGATTTATATACAGCAAAACGGATTTCTGATATAAATACTGATACTCTTTCGCCTGTGTCAAAAAACGGCTTTTCAGGTTTTCCTGAAACTGTCGGGCAAATTATGGCAAGGGATGCTGCTTTAAAATCTGCTCCGATAAAATGGAAATTACCTTCAGGTGAGAAAGAAAAAGTTGACAGAGAAAACCTGCCACAGAATCCGGAATCGCCTGCTATTTCCCGCTTTCCAAAGTCGGATACAATTTTAGAAAATAACAATAAGTCTCCGCAAACTGTTTCTACCAGTTTTACTGCTGCTACTTTATCGGGAACTAACCCCACATACTCTTATCCACCGGATGATATGGGTGCAGTCGGTCCAACACAGTTTATTGTTGCTGTCAACGGAAGGATAGTATCTTTCAACAAGTCTACAGGTGTTGCAGACGGAGTTTTAAACACATCAACTGATAATTTTTTCAATTCGGTCAGAAATGGATCGGGAACAAGTGACCCGCGAATCCGCTATGACAGGCAAACCCAAAAATGGTTTTTAGTGATTATCAATGTCAGTACTCCTAATAGAATATTAATCGCTGTGAGCAATTCATCAACTATTACAGCAGGAACGATATGGTATTTTTATTACATCGCGATTGAAGCATTAGTGCCGACTATTTCCAGCACCTGTCTGGCGGATTATCCTACATTGGGAATTGATGCAAATGCTTTATATATTGGTACGAATAATTTTTGCGGCACTCCATCTCAGACTTTTAATTCAACAGATGGATACGTTATAAGAAAGTCTTCGATTTCTAGCGGAGGAACCATGGTTGTTACAGTATTCAGAGGATTAGTAGCGAGTTCATCCGGTGCAGGTCCTTATACACCACAGGGAGTTGATAATTTCGATGCAAGTTCCACTGAAGGTTATTTTATTGGAGTTGATAATGCTACTTATGGTACTCTTATGATTAGAAGGGTTTCTACACCCGGCGGTACTCCAACAATTTCAGGAAATATTTCTCTAACTGTTCCAACAACATCTTCACCGATAAATGTAAGACATAAAGGAAATACAGGAGGTTCTGCGAATTATCTGGATGCTTTGGATGACAGATTATTTGCTGCACAAATTAGAAACGGAAAACTCTGGTCTGCACATAATATAAGCGTTAATAATACCGGTACAGCAACAGGTACTAAAACAAGAGACGCATGCAGATGGTATGAAATTCAAAATCTTGAAACAACTCCCGCATTGGTTCAATCAGGGACGGTTTATTTCCCGAATACTACCAATACTACAAATGACAGAAATTATTGGATTCCGTCAGTTAATATTTCAGGACAGGGTCACGTTGCTATGGTTTTTTCCACAGCCGGTACAAATGAATATGCAAATGTCGGAACAGTTGGAAGGTTGAGTTCCGACGCATTGGGGACTATGCAAACTCCTGTCTTAATAACTTCCAGCTCTACTGCCTACAACGCAGCTTACAACAGATGGGGCGATTATTCTTATGTATCTGTTGACCCGAATGACGATATGACAATGTGGTGCGTTCATCAGTTTTGCGATGCCACAAATTCTTATGGTGTTAGGGTTGCAAAACTTTTAGCTCCTTCCCCTGCTGCAATAACAAGTATTTCACCTTCAACTATTCCCGGCGGTAACACATCATTTGATTTAACAATAAACGGTACTTCGACAAGCGGGTCGGGATTCTTTGACCCTGGAGCTGGTTTCACAAATAGATTATCAGCAAGTATAACCGGTGGTGTGGTAGTGAATAGCGTAACTTATGTAAATCCCACACAGGTAATACTTAATCTTAACACAACTAATATTACAAGTCCTACAGGTACTATTACAATAACTAATCCCGATGGTCAGTTTACAACATACAATGATGCCCCCTTGCCGGTGCAGCTTGTATCTTTTACTTCCGGTGTAAACGGTAGAAATGTAAAACTGAATTGGGTGACTTCTGCTGAAACAAACAATGCAGGTTTTGAAGTTGAACGCGCAGCAGCATATATCGACAATCCTGTATATGTGAAAGTGGGGTATGTGAAAGGGTATGGATCGATAAACACTCAGTCTACATATTCATTTGAAGATAAGAGGCTTAATAGTGGAAAATATAACTACAGATTGAAACAGGTTGATTTCAACGGTAACTTTGCTTATCACAATCTTTCAAATCAGGTGGAAGTAGGTCTTCCGACAAGATTCGACATTAGCCAGAACTATCCGAATCCGTTTAATCCTGTGACGAAGATTGATTTCTCACT
>CAZVCC010000074.1:0-13520 GCA_964626015.1 uncultured Ignavibacteriaceae bacterium | reverse complement strand
AGAGCCATCTGACAGTATAAAGATAAAATATTCCAAATTGTATTCTCATACTCTTGATGCGGACGTAATGAGTGCACTGAAACTTCTGGATGTACCTGATACTTTAATGTCAGAGAAGGATATCAGGTTTAAGAAAGAATTTGAGCAGAGGTTTAGGTACAATGAAGACAGAAGCAATTATATTAATAAAATTGAACCAGAGCTTAAGTCATTGCTTAAGCTATATTCAGAATACTGGCATCGAGCTCTTAAATCAGATGCATCGGTACATGACAGCAGTTTTGTCTTATCGCTTAAGAAATTTCTTAAGAGAAATGATAGTGAATTTGTGAAGTCCGACAGTCTATCAGACGACAGTATCAATTCTGTTTTAACAGACTACATAAATTCTCTTGGATTTATAACAACCGGATATGCAAAAACCGGGAAATTATTTGATCTTTTAATCTGGAAATCTCAATATGATTCAATGTATGTTTTTGCGATTAAGGATGATACGATAAAGGTTAATGTAACTTTTATGGAAGATTTTGCGACACTTGGATGGGAAGAGTATGCAACATTCGGGAAATATTATCCGGGAGGCTGGGCAACTGATAATGGACTTTTTTGCGTAAAAGATGCGTACGACCTGCAGAGCGAAGAGTTTCTAATCAGTTATTTAGCGCATGAGGGGAGGCATTTTAGTGATTATGTATTATTACCGAGACTTAACGGGGAAGAGCTTGAATACAGAGCTAAGCTTACAGAATTATCACTCGCAGACAAAACTCTTTACAAAACTATTGAATTTTTCGTGAACAATGCGATTAAAGACAGCGATAACTCACATGCAAAGGCGAATTATTTAGTGATTGATGAATTGTCGAAGGCGATTTTTGATACAGAGTTTAATGCGGATATTGAAATATGGAAAAGCGTACCAAGAGAGAAAATAAATTCAACAAGCTATAACTTGTTTCAAAGAAGTAATAATGCGGTAAAAGAGAAATACGGTACATAAATATTCTAAGTAAATAAGATGTTTCAGATATAAAGCTTCTAAGAATCACTAAAACAAAATACTATTTTATTTCACTGCGGAAAACAATCATAGTTAAGACATTAAAATAAATGAAAATCTACAGAACTATTTTCAATAATAATTGTTTTGTAAAAAAAGGAGAAAACTATGAAAATGCAGTTACTACTAACTTTAGTATTAGTTCTTTCGGTAAATTCACTTTTAATGTCACAGGAAGTTCCAAATGCTTTAAACTATGTAAGCGGAGATAAAAATACTTTCAGAAGTGACGGAAAGCATGAAACTAACCCTGCACAATTGGATATTCAAAAACAACAGGATGTTGTAGTACTTGAAAAAAGGATTTATGAAATCAGAAAATCAGATAATCCGGATAACTCAGCTATACTGAAACTTCAAAAGAAGATAGACGGAATCACGAAGGAAAGCATTACTCTTCCCGCGGGTTATTATCCGGGTAAAATAACTCAAGCAAATCATGAAGAGCAGATTTTATCGGTTGGGAATACTACTATACTTTCAAAAAGTGACGTAAAATGCATTGCAACGGTTACTGAATACACTGGAGCTACCGCAGGAAGAATATGGGCTGTAGCTGGATTCCAGGGTACCGGTTCGAGTTCGACTCCTGATTCCATGAGGGTGTTGTACTCAACGGATAATGGTGCGCACTGGGTGCTTTATGCATTCATAACTTTAGGAGGAACTGATAAATTTAATTACGGCGATGTTGACGCTGAACTGATAGAAGGGGGCACGAATAAATATTTGCATATCGTCTATGGATTACGTGCAAACGGCGGTTCGGGGAAATGGTTTGCAGCAGGAGCATCAATACAATTAACGGGAACTTTTGCGGGAAACCTCTGGACTTTCGCATGGCCCGGGGATGATGCAACAAAGAGATATTATTCACCAAAAATTACTTCTGATAATTTTATATGGCCTACATCTCCTTGGGCGTATGTTGCCGTATCTTTTGATTCAGCCGGGACAGCGGGCAGAGTCAACACGCAGAAGTTTGCACAGCTTAACTCGCCGAACACAGTTACACCTGTCTTTAGTTACAAAGGAGGCAAAATATATTGGGTATCGGAAACAGCTGCACAGCAGAATCTCTATACTGACATTGCATTTTTCCAGAGAAATAATATTGATTCTCTGATTATATCTTACTGCGGTGTGCCTGACAGTACAAAAGCATTTTTTTCAAAGATGAGTGCAAGCGGAAGTTTGACATCACCTTCTGTACCGGGTCAGTATGTCGGATTTGTGGGCGGCAGCGAGCCTAACTATGTAAAATACGGAGGACGCTTATCATCGAACGGAAACAACAACGGAAGTATTATTTTTATATTTAATCAAAAGAGCGGAACGACAGACGGAGTAAAATATTTCAGAACTACGAATTATGGTGATTTCAATACAATAAACCAAAGCGTTATCTGGACTGCATCCAACGGTGTTTCAATGACTGATATTGTAGGTGTTCGAGGAGCGAACACGCACAGGTTCGGTTTCTTTTTCTGGGGAGTATCCAACGATTCCCTGAAGTATATATCGGTGAATTCAGCGGGTTCATTCACAACAATCTCAGAAAGAATGAATACGATAAACACAACTACAGGCTATTTTGCACCCGCTGTAGGTTTAAGGTTTGCGGCTAACGATTCATGTTTTGCTCTTTATTCGGGTTCGGGACCGCTTAATGTATATGCTGCACATGGATGTTCAGGAATATTAACGGGAATTACAAATCATGAAAGTCCTTTAACATATTCATTAAAGCAAAACTACCCTAATCCTTTTAATCCTTCGACCAAGATTTCATATTCAATTTCTAAACAGGGATTTGTATCTTTAAAGGTTTATAATATCCTTGGAAAGTTAGTTAATACACTCGTGAGCGAGCAGAAGGCAGCTGGTAATTATTCTGTTGATTTCAGCGGTAAGGACTTGCAGAGCGGAGTTTACTTCTATGTATTAGAGTCAGAAAATTTCAATAAGACAATGAAGATGCTTTTGGTGAAATAGTGATTTGCAAGAAAACAGAGTTAAGAACTGATTGGGTACAATAATTGCGGCTCAAAATAATTGATTTTATTTTTTAGTATAATGTAAGTTTTTTTGGTATATTTATGTATTAAACATATTTGACGTGAAGAAAACAGAATCAAACAGCAGGAGACTAAAAAGGGAGCGTGAGACGATTGAAATAATGATAAGGTATTATTGCCAAAAAAATCATACAGAAAATTTATGTGATGATTGCAAGGGATTGAAAGAGTACGCTTTTGCAAGATTACTAAATTGTCCATTTGAGGACAGCAAGCCGGTATGCTCGAACTGTACCGTCCATTGTTATAAACCGGATATGAGGAAAAAGGTTAAAGACGTTATGCGATATTCGGGACCGAGGATGCTTTTCAGACACCCATATCTTGCTGTGATGCATTTGATAAATGAAAAGTTTGGTAAAAATGTTATGCTTTCAAAGTGTTGAATGCAAAATGCAATTCAAATTATATTAAGTCCGTTAATATAAAAAATTTAGAATCTTAGAAATACAACTTTTGCCTTTATTTTTGATTCAAAAAGTTTGAAATTATTACTTAAAGAATCAACTGTTTTAATTAAAAATAAATTATAATAATATGAAAAAGTTTATATTTACATTTCTGGTTTTCATATCTTTCATTTCATTAGCATATCCACAATTTAACAGAGGAAAGATGACTGATCAGCTTGCTGATTTAATTACGCTTTATGATAATACAGAAAAAGTACGTATAATAATTCATTTATCGGATAAATTTGATGTTGACGGATTTATGATAAAAGCAAAGGCGGATAATCTGGATAAAGATACGAGGACGGGTTTATTACTCGACGGACTAAAAGATAAGGCAAAGAAAACACAATACTCATTGCTTAATTATCTAATTTATAACAGCAGTTTGAACAGGATTTCGGAAATAAAAGATTTCTGGATTATTAATGCTATATCAGTAATTGCAGAAGCTGAAGTTATAAAGCAGATATCTTTGAGAGGAGACGTAGACTATATAGAGGTTGATAATCCGATTATGTTTGAAGATTCGGAATCAGAAACTGTAATAACAGAAAGCATAACCGGTGTTGAGGTAGGGCTAAGGGCAATTAAAGCTGATGTGCTGTGGAAGCTCGGTATAACGGGAGAAGGAACAATAGTTATGAACGTTGACAGCGGGGTTGATGGAAATCACCCAGCTTTCAATTATAAATGGAAAGGACTGACAGTTCCGTGGTATCATGCTTGGTATGATGCAGGAGGAACGTCATTCCCGACTTATTGTACTAATCACGGTTCACACACGATGGGTATAATGTGCGGACTTGGAATTGCAACCGGAGATACTGTAGGTGTCTCATTCGGGTCAAAATGGATTGCAGCGAGGAGAAGCTGTTCAGGAACGTACACGAACTTTGGAATAAGTGCTTTTCAGTGGGGAATGGATCCTGATTCAAATTCTACAACCCGGGATGAAGCATCTGTTATAAACTGTTCATGGAATTCAAGCGACCCGACGAATGAATGCAACGGTTCCTTCAAAGCAACATTACTTACGCTTGAAGCAGCAGGTGTACCGGTGGTATGGTCATCTGGCAACAGCGGACCGGGTAGTTCAACCGTTACATCTCCGAAAAATATTAATTCAAATTTAGTGAATGCATTTACAGTCGGAGCGGTTGACGGAAATTCACCGACATATCCGATTGCAAGTTTCAGCAGCAGGGGACCTTCGCTTTGCGGAGGTACGGGTTCGTTATTGATAAAACCAGAGGTATCAGCTCCAGGTGTGAACGTGAGGTCAAGTTTGTTAACTCCAAGTTATGGTACGATGTCAGGTACATCAATGGCAGCACCACATGTATCGGGTGCAGTAGCTTTACTAAGGTCGTTTGCCCCTGCTATAACGGGTAAAATGGCTTTATTTGCACTTTATTACAGTGCAACGGATCTTGGTACAGCAGGAGAGGACAACACATACGGAATGGGATTAATAAATGTTTACGAAGCAATGAGACTGCTTGGATTAACGATTATACATACACCCCTTTCCGATACGCTTAATGTTACTGGTCCTTTCAGAGTCAGAATTGAATTGAATAATTCATCAATTGTTGATGCAAAACCAAATCCTTCATCGGTAAAATTATTTTGGAGCCGAAATTCATCAGTAATAAGCGACAGCATTTTAATGACAAAAGATACGGGCAACGTTTATTATGCGGATATTCCGGGAAACGGTTCTCCAGGAAACTACAAGTATTTTATAAGAGCATTTGATACATTAAACGTGAGGGCACAGCTTCCCGGAGATGCACCGTTAACATATTATTCTTTTAATGCAGGTGTGACGGCAATCGGTAATAATCCGGTAGAGATGCCTGAAAGGTATTCGTTGTCCCAAAACTATCCAAATCCATTTAATCCTGTGACTAAAATAACTTATTCAATAAAAAGGGAAGAGTTCGTAAGTTTAAGAATATTTGATGCAATAGGTAGGGAAGTTACAGCTTTAGTTAACAAAGTTCAAATGCCTGGTATCTATTCGATCGAGTTTAATGGATTGAACTATCAAAGCGGAGTGTATTTCTACCGTTTGAAAGCAGGAGAGTTCAGCGACGCAAAAGCCATGATTCTATTAAAGTAAATCTTAAAACAAAGGACAGGCATTGCCTGTCCTTTGTAGTTTTCGATATCATTTTTATTTGATCAATAACATCTTTTTCACATCAGAAAAAGAACCAGATGAAAGTTTATAGAAATAAACCCCTGATGTAAGCTTTGCTGCATTAAATGATAGAATGTATTCACCTGCATTCAGGTTTTTATTCAGCAGCTCTGCGACTTCCTTTCCTGTAACATCATAAACCTTAATTTGTACAAAGTTATTCTTCGGAATTGAGAAGTTAATTTTTGTAACCGGGTTAAACGGATTGGGATAGTTTTGAGATAATGAAAATTTATCAGGGATATTACCTGAAACCGGATTAATTTCAGTAACTACATCTGAACCATTAAACCAAATGTTGCTTGGACCGTTTCCGGCATACACAACTCCACCCCCCGGTGTTATACCGTTGAACATGTAACCTGTGACGCACGGTGCAAGTATTCCTGTGGATAAGTTGGTTCTTGATGCAATCGTTCTTGAAACAAATCCTGAAGCTATATTTAATGTACTTAAATAAATTACAGTATCAAGCCCGGAAGATTCGGAACAAAATACAATTCTGAATGCGCCTGATTGCTGAGGGGAACTGTGTATATATGACCTTGTTTCGTTATTCGCCTGGTTTGCCAAAGGATTATTATAAGACCATGTATTAGTTCCTCCTAGTACATAGGAGTATTGCACATTAAAGTTTGAACTTTCATTAATAGTAAATGAAACAGCAAAATCATTATTCTTTCTATTCACAGCAATGCATCCGTTAAACTCGGGTGAGGATGTGCTTGCAGGATTAACCTGTCTCCAAGCTATGTTCGTTCCCCATTCACTGAGTCTTATACCCCGAATTCTTAGATTCTCATTTGATGTTGTAAGGTTGTTTGTCATAAGAACATATACACTGTCATAATTATAGTCAATATCAAGTTCATAGTCATTGTAAGTTGAACGAGCTGTGTCATGAATCCAGGTATTACCCCAGTCTGGAGTATATGCGACAGGTACAAAACTCGTAACACCTGTATTCATATCACAATTTGAAGCTGCAATGTACCAATATGTAGAACCCGGGCTCCAGTTGTAGGAATCAGTGCATATTACAGGACCTATTACTCCTCTGCCCGCGAGAGGAACAAAGACAGTATTTGATGCAAAACCCGTTCCGTCAGATTTCATGTCACCATAATAGACAGTACCAGCATAAGTACCCGCAGAAGAAATAAGTGATACGACCATACCAATCTTGAATCCTCCTGTAGTATCGGCAACAGCAAAATCAAAGCTGTAATAAGTAAATGCCAGACCTGAAAATAGAGCCTGTATTTTTGCCCATGATGCACCTCGGTTAGTAGAACGATAGAAAAATAAAGTATCCTTAGCACTGTTCATAAAAGCAGAATACAAAACTCCGAGTGTATCGGCTTCAATCTTTACCTGCCGGTTAAATGCATTAGGATTTCCGGATGATGATGAACCAACACTTCCGTTGAAAATTCTAATCCCTGTATTTCCCCAGTCAGGCGTACCTACAGGTTCTTCAGGTTGAGTCATTGTCGGTATAAAACAATTTCCGTTAGGCGGTAACTGTGATCCGGTAGTTATGTTTTTGCCGGAATATTTTAATCTTAGTTCGTTAAGGTACTTCTCAAAATTCTGCTGATTACCCGAAGTCTTTGCATAGGTAAGTTTTTGAAGAAGTACAGCGTACTCTGAATTATCTGTTTGCTGAATATATTCCGGATTAGCTTCTCTGTAAATTTCGTCCGGAGATTGTGCTAAAGCATAGATAGTTAAGCAGATAAAAAGAGCAATGTAAAGAATTCCTTTCATAATAAGTCTCTTTTTTGGTTTATATTATAAATTTATAATTCGAAAATAATTAACAAGCAATATTATTATAACACAAATTATTGAAAAACCGACGATATTGAAGATTATTAAATATCAATTTAAACAAGTTATAATTCGGGTTTAAGCAGGTTACTTTAAAGTCAAAATTGATCTGAAATCTATTTGTTGTTTCTTGTAATTTTGCAAAAGTGATTTAATTAAGATTATATTTATAAAATTGTTCTTTTATATGTTAAGATAAATTGTTATAATATTTTGGAACATTAAATCAATATGTGAAGTTTAAAAAACCGAACGCTAAACTATGAAGAAAATTAATATATACGTAGCGGCTTATATAGTCTTATTTATCTCAACTGCATTTTTATTCAGTTTTGGTAATGCTTGTTCTCAGTCTTCCTGGACAAAGCTTGAATACGGTTACAACGTTGGTTCACTGCCTCCACCTTACCAATATCATTATAAGATTAGTATAACAAATACCGGAATGGCAGAATTGGAGTATACGGTGGGTTATATAAAAACCGGTAACAATACATATAAATATGAAGTTGAAATCGGTGAGTATAATATGAGAAACTTAAAAACAGAAATAACAAATAGCAATATACTGAATATTAAAATAGGACAGTTATCAAATGATGAAATACCCGACGGAGGGCATTCTGACTATGTTAAGATTTTTAATGAAGACGAATTAATTGCATCATCACCTTTATATCCCGAAAGTAAATATGAAAAGATTCTTGATAATCTGTATAAAGTGATAATCAAATGTATACCCGACGAAATTTGGAATGAAATTGAGTCACATAAAGTAAAAAACAATTATGATTAATACATGTTCATTGATTTAAGTATTTCAACGGCATTATCATAATCATTTTTATTAACCATTAACTTTACTCCAATTGCGAGTGAAAGCGATGGCATCATACCTCCTTCATTATCTGATGATATAAAACACTTAATACCTTCAGAATCAAGCTGAACTTTTGCCGACTGTGCTTCAAATTCATTAGGATATTCCTTAACGAGAACAACCTCTCCATAAGTTTCCAATACTTCAGTTAAATCAGATTTACAGAAAGGACAAACAAAATCTTCTGTTGAAACCTCCGCACCGCATTCGGAGCAGATATTTATTTTTCCGTTTGATTTCTTTATTTCCATGATAAATCCCTTTTATTTAATTTTATTAAATGTATGTAATATAGTTAGTAATTGCAATAATAAGTTTTAGGATTATATAAGTTATTTTGTGGCAAATAAAACATACGGTATTCTTTTTGAAAAATAAGAGTAATGTACGGAGGATTAAAAAACCGTATTTGAAAAAATATTATATTGAACTAGAGAAATAAATATTTAATACAGAAATAAATCGATTTTTTTTTTAAAGAAAGCAGAACAATGATAAGAGTGAATTAAAAACTTAGAAATCATCAAGAAATTTTCTTGTCGTAAACCCTGTAGGTCTTGTAAATCTTAGCACCAAGATTTACTGCTGTTTGCACCATCGGAATATTATCTTCTAGTACCCATGAAATTTCAGCACCTTCATATCCTTTATTCATACTTGTTTTAATAGTATCGTTAATGAAAACAGCTTCTATTCCTTTTTTCTGATATTTAGGAATTACTCCCATTATCATAACGCGTATGAAATCTATCTTCTTCTTACCCGTCAATATTTTAAATACACCAAAAGGAAACAGTCTACCGTTTATCTTTTTAAATACCTGATTAAAATCCGGAAGCGACAATGAAAAACCCACAGCTTCACCATCAACTTCAGCAAAATAAACAATATCTTCATCTACGAGAGGTTTCAAAGATGCAGCAACATACTTAAATTCATCTTCTGTCATTTGCACTGAGCCCCAGTTATCAATCCACGCTTCATTGTATATTTTCATAACCTTTAAAAGTTCATTTTGAAGGTCTTTAAGAACAATCTTTCTTATCTTTATATTCTCTCGTTTTAGTACTAATTGTCCAACTCTTTCAAGTTTTTCCATTGATTTTGGGTTTTTCCTGGCGTCTTCCTGTGTGAAGAGATATGCATAAAAATCTTTCGCTTTTATAAATCCATAATTTTCAAAAAGTTCAACGTAATACTTAGGATTATAAGTCATCAAAAGAACAGGGGGCTTGTTAAATCCATCAACGAGAAGCCCAACTTCATCGTTTATTGAAAGGTTTATTGGTCCCCGAATATTATCCTTACCGTTTTCAATCAGCCAATCTTTTGCTGTATCAAAAAGTAACCTAGACACTTCCTTTGAATTGATGCTTTCAAAATATCCAATAAAGCCTGTTTTATCTTTATATTTCTGATTATGATGGTCATTAATAATAGCAGCAATCCTTCCGACAATAGTTTTTCCATCCAAAGCCAGAAACAAACAGGATTTAGCATGTTTATAAAAAGGATTCCTGATTTTATCCAAGTTTTTTCTAACATCGTATATTAAAGGAGGAACCCAATTATTATCACCTTTATAAATTTCCCAAGGAAATTTGATAAACCGCATTTTGTCTATCTCATTCTCAACTATCTTAATCGTTATCTCACCCATGTGATGATTTTATAATTTGCTAATAATATCCTGTACGTGCCCCGGTACTTTAACTTTATTCCAGATTTCTTTAATTTTACCTTTCTCATCTATAAGAAAAGTTGTACGTTCGATACCCATGTACTTCTTGCCATACATGCTCTTTTCTTTCCAAACTCCGTAATCATTTACCATCTGGCCTTCCTCATCCGACAGCAAAGCAAAAGGCAGATTATATTTAGATTTAAAGTTTTTGTGTGACTCGATACTGTCTTTACTGATACCAAGAATGACAGTTTCCTTATTCTCGAACGTTTTAATACTATCTCTAAAGTCACAAGCTTCTTTGGTACAACCGGAAGTGTTGTCCTTTGGATAGAAATAAAGAATTATTTTGTGTCCTTTAAGATTCTTCAGAGAAAATTTCTTTCCGCTGTCTGAAAGAAGGCTGAAGTCGGGTGCTTTATCGCCAATTTTTAACATATAATTTTGTTTTAATTTTGAATTTTTAAATATTTTAATACCGAGAAATAGCTGCCCAAAACACCGAGAGCTATTCCTGTTAATATAAGATATAATATAATATCTGCATCCATAAAAGTGAATTTAATTTCTGATGCCTGAAATTTTGATACGAACAACTTCAAAAATAGATACATCGTACCAATTGCAAGAAGGCTGCCGAAAAGTCCCTGAATAAAACCTTCAAATAAAAAAGGAAGCATTACAAAAATTCTTGTTGCTCCCAGAAGTTTGAATGTCTCAATAATCTTTTTCCTAGAATTAATAATAAGACGAATTGTGTTTGAAACAAGAAATACAGAGGATAACGTTATCACTATCATTATAATCAGGT
This sequence comes from uncultured Ignavibacteriaceae bacterium, assembly GCA_964626015.1. Classification (GTDB taxonomy): domain Bacteria; phylum Bacteroidota; class Ignavibacteria; order Tepidaquicellales; family Tepidaquicellaceae; genus CAIKZJ01. Next base: position 2,510 of record CAZVCC010000074.1, on the reverse strand, counting down.
TAATAAAAAGAAAGCCGGATGTTTTAGATTCAATGAGTTCAAGGTTTCCTTCCGGAAACTTTACGTCGGTAACAAATTTCATTTCGGCTAGTTGAGATTTTATCTTATTAAGTCTCTCGATTGTTTTATATTCTTCATATAGATTAATTCTGAAAGAGGCGGGAAGAGGATTGTAATCATATATTTCCAGCATTTCCGAACCAAATTCCTCCGTGAAAATTTTTATAGCCTCATCTTTAGAAATATAATTTATACTCTTGACACCGCCAATAATTCGAATTTTGTCACGAAGAGAAATTAGATCTTCATTACTTAATTCATCCTCAAGGAATATTTCAAGTTCCACCTTTTCTTTTATATCCTTAATAATTCTGCTTGAATTAATAGTAAACAGAAAATAAATCGAAATGAGTATAATCGAAAGCATAATTGTAATTACAGATGCGAAAGTAGACAACTTTGCACTTGAAAATCCACGTATTGCTTCTTTGTATAAGTAAAGTAATTTCAAATTATTCGAGTATTGAACCCTGTTTGTTAATAGATTTAAAAACTAAAAATCCAGCAATAATTCCTATCAAAATCAAAACCATTGCATTTAAGTACTCTCCAAAAATAAATTTTCCAACTCCAAATAAAAACATATAAACCAGTACTATTCCAAAGAGCCAGCTTAAAAACAAATATCTATAACCTTTATCAGTTTTCACATCAGGATATTTTAATTTAAATTTTTTCCACCCAATACCTCCGGGTCTTATCTGTTTAAAGAAATTTGCAAGTTTACTTTCTTCAGTTGGTTTTGTCAAGAAAGCAGTAACCAACCATGCTGCCGTTGTAATCGGTACAATTATGTAAAGTGAATCCGGGAATTGTACATTGATTTTTCCAAAAAATAGAACGGCATAAACCAAAAAAGGTGTAATTGTTGCCACGATTTCTGATATAGCGTTTATTCTCCACCAGAACCACCTTAAAATTAGCACGAGCCCAAGACCGGCACCGCATTCCATAACAAAACTCCAAACACCCGATATACTATCCATCATCATTGTTATTACAATTGAAAGCAACATGAAAATCATAGTCATTACTCTTGCTGTTAGAACGTAGTGTTTTTCACTGCTATGATTCCTAATAAATCTTCTGTAAAAGTCATTAATAAAATATGATGTCCCCCAATTCAGGTGTGTCGCAATTGTTGACATATATGCAGCAAAAAAAGCTGCCAGAAGAAGTCCTTTTAATCCAACAGGAAGAAAATCATTCATTGCTCTTACGTAACCCAGTCCTTTATCATTAATCGATAGATCCGGATATAAGATAATAGCTGAAAGTCCGACGAGAATCCATGGCCATGGACGTATGGTGTAATGAGCGACCTGAAAGAAAAAAGTTGCAAGAAGGGAATGTTTTTCATCTTTGGCAGACATCATTCTTTGAGCAACGTAACCTCCTCCGCCAGGTTCTGAACCGGGATACCATGAAGCCCACCATTGAATTGCGATAAATGCAAGAAATGATGACAATGATATTGCGAAGACTCCAGCGGTAGTAATGTTTTCACTTTCAGAATTAATAACAGGAGTAAACTTTAGAGCCCAATCAGGTAATTTTGACTGGAGTCCGGCAATACCTCCGATTTGATCTGAATTGACAACTATTACTGCGAGTACAATACAACCTATCATTGCGAGAATAAACTGAAACGCATCCGTAACAGCAACACCCCACAATCCAGATAGAGCTGAATAAACGGCGGTAACGAGCATACAAAGACCAACATAAATAAGTACATTATCCATATTAATAAATTCAGGAAACATACCAATAAGAATTTTTATCATAGCAAGATTCACCCAACCCATTATAATTGTGTTCATGAAAACACCGAGATATACAGCTTTGAATCCTCGAAGAAATGCCGCCGACTTACCCGAGTATCTAAGCTCAATAAATTCAACATCGGTCAGAATATTTGCTCTTCTCCATAATCGAGCAAAGAAGAATACCGTCAGCATTCCTCCGATAAGCATGTTCCACCAAAGCCAGTTTCCTGCAATTCCGTTTTTGCCAACAAGTTCTGTAACAGCAAGTGGAGTATCTGCCGCAAAAGTAGTAGCAACCATTGATATACCTGCAAGCCACCAGGGAAGTTTTCTCCCGGACAGGAAAAAATCTTCAGTTGAGGCTCCAGCTCTTTTCTTATAAATATATCCTATGAAAAATGATATTAAGAAATAAACTGCAATTATTAACCAGTCTGTTATATGCATCCAAGTTCTATTTTATCTCAAAATACTTAATTATTTTTTAAAATTGTCGTTAAAAATAATTCACACAGGTTTTTACTTTCAAAATGTTACTTTAATTTTAATGATTATGCTATTATATTTGCTATGTATTGACTGCATCTAAAGTATTTTTGTATGCTATTTTAAAAATTTATTTATTACAAATAAATTAGTATTTATTATTAAGCAATACTATTATTTGTACACTTAAAGAAA
>CAZVCC010000073.1:0-13807 GCA_964626015.1 uncultured Ignavibacteriaceae bacterium | reverse complement strand
ATTATTTATATCGGTTCTTTTATGTATTTCAACAATAAAATTATTTCCATAAATTATACTGCATAAAGAATATTTTATATAAATAATTCATAAATACCTGTAGCTTGTTAAATTATAAATTAATTACGGATTTTCAAATTCTTTGTGGTTATAAAGAATCTTGGGATCAATTACTGCAAAACAGTAATGCAGATAAACTGTTTATGTGCTTCGACTGGATTTATGAGTGGTTTTCTTGTTTTGGTAACGATAAACATCTTCAAGTATATTTTATTTATAAAGATAACTTTCTTATCGGTATTCTTCCTCTTGTTATCAGAAAGAAAGAAGGATTTAAACAATTAAATATTATTGGTACTGGTAAATCGGATTATCTGGATTTTATTTTTCATAAAGATTATCAACTTGAATGTATAGATTTCTTAATAAATTATGTCTTTGAAAATACCGCTGGTTGGGATGTCTTTCATTGTTCTCAGCTGTTAAATGATAATACAGTAAACATTGAAATTATTAACAAATTAAAAAATCGGAACTCTGCTAATTTTACGTTTAAAAAATTTAGCGAGGCTCCCTACATTAAGATTAAAGAAGATTGGTCTGAATATAAAAAGAATCTGAGTAAAAACATATTGCAGGATACTCGGCGAAGATGTAATAGAATTGGAAAGGAAATCGGTACGTTAAAATATGAGCTGTTAAAAAACTTTGATGATATTGAGCAAAATTTAAATAAGATATTCGAGTTTCATATTTTTAGAAGAGAAAAGATTAAAAAAGGTGTAAGCATGTTTATCGATACTAACAACAGAAATTTTTATATTAATATTTGCCGTAAACTCTTTAATAAAGGACTTCATATTAGTTGTTCTCTATGTAACGATAATGTAATCGCAATGCATCTTGGATTTATTATTTCAAATAAATTCTATTATTTGGTACCGGTAATAAACTGGGAATACCAGAGATATTCTTCCGGGCGTTTACATTTAATGAGTATGATTGAGGAATCTTATAATTTAAAATTGAATGAATTTGATTTTTGCTATGGAGGTGAGGAATATAAATATCAATTCGCAACAAATGTAAGAGATATTAATGAAATTTACTATTACAAGAAAAGCTTAAAAGGTAAAATGGCTTATTATTGGTTTAATTCATTCAGAACAATGTTAAGCAATAACAGAATACTCAGACATAAAATATACAAACTCTTTTTTAAACGTAAGATTGTAAAGCAGTGAATACATCGGTAAATAATATTAAAATACATAATTTGTTCAATTATTATTAAAATTTACTTTTAACCCTATTTATATTTTATGAATATACTGCTTCAAAGCTGGACTTGGTTCCCTTCAGGAGGTGATTTTACATACGTAAACAGTATGGAAAATTTATACAAAAAGAAGGGGCATAATGTAATTGCTTTTTCAAGTAAAGATAGTAAGAATATCTATTCTGAGTATTCAGATTTCTTTATAGAGAAGTTTGATACTAAATCAAGAAACCCATTTGAACTGTTTAAAAATATAAAATCTGCCGGAGAAAAGTTGGAGCAGTTAATCCTATCGAATAATATCGATGTAGCTCATCTTAATAATCTTAATCATTATCTGACGAATGAAATCCTGAGAATATTAAAAAAACATAATATTCCTGTAATTATTACTTTACATGATTTTAAGTTTATTTGCTCTCTTACTTCTTTATTCAGAAAAGAGAATATCTGCGAAGAATGTTTTGGCGGAAAATTCTACAAATGTACAGTGAATAAATGTAAAGGAGGAAAGCTAATACCCAGCATTCAGTCATCCATACAGAATTATTATTACAATCTTAAAAAAATATACAATAATATAAATTATTTTATATGTCCCTCCGAATTTATTCGTAATGTATTTATTAGGAATGGATTTGATAAAAATAAACTTATTACTATAAATCATTTTTATGACAAGTCAATTATTGATGATGTTAACCGGTTCTCTCATGAACCTGTTAGCAAAAAACAGTACATTTCATATCTCGGAAGAATAATCATTGGTAAAGGTATCAGAACTCTTGTGGAAGCCGTAGCTGGTTTACCGGAGGTTAACCTTGTTGTTATTGGATACGGTACAATGCTTGAAGAATTAAAAGAATTTTGCGAAGTTAATAAACTAAAAAATATCGAATTTACAGGTAATAAAGAGCGCGTTGAAGCGTTAAATTTTGTAAAGCATTCAAAATTTCTTGTAGTACCTTCAACTGCTTATGAAGTTTATCCATACACAGTTATAGAAGGTATGCTTCTTGGTAAACCGGTTATAGGCTCTGACTTTGCAGCATTTCCTGAAGTAATTAAAAATAACGAAAACGGTTTCCTTTTTAAACCGGGTTCAGTTCATGAATTAAAAGAGATTATCAGAAATCTGTATGATGATGATGATACCATAAATGAATTAGGCTCCAACGCTTTAAGTAATGGAGCTAAATTTACTGATCAGGATTCTTATTATGAAAAAGTTGAAAATGTTTTTAGAAAACTTCAGCTAATGTAATTAGTCACAAATATCTGTATCTCCCGTCAATTACATATCTGTCTTCTCTTTGGCATAAATGATGGACACCTATTAGACCCTTCCTGAAATCGGGTCGGATTGTAGTTATTAATTCTTCTTCGTAATCGTCTAATGTTAATTTCCTTATAATTGATAAATTTAAACCGTATCCGTAACTGCCGTAAAAATTATTATACTGGGATGGCCGTATTATACTTTCACCATCCATAAATATTGACCCTCCGTTTCTTCCAATTCTGCAATCAATGATTACCGGATTTTTCTTATGCGGGATTATCTTATCAAGTTTTAAAGATTCAATCTTATAAATATACAATTCGGAATTATTATCAGTTACAGGAAGTATGCTTTTGTTCAGAAATAACCATAAATTTTTTTCTGGGTCTGTAAAAAATGTCGGATCCGTTACGTATTCATTCTCAAAACCTGTTGAGTAGAGTTCCCATTTATCTGGAAAATCCCTTGATTTATATATCTCAAGTCTCTTATTTTGATTTGATTCAGGAATCATAAAAATCCCTTCATTATTCTCAAAAATAAATGGATAAGATAAATGGTAATTACAAGTTAGTATGTTTTTAATATCCGTTATTCTATCGTTTTCCAAAATTCCACACGAAATAATTCCTTTTCTTTTATCATATTCATAATTTTCGTAGAATAAATAATCTATGTCTTTATGCTTAAATAAGAAAGGATCAGCCCAGAATTCATTCCTAGAAGGCTTTAACATCGTAGTATTTTCTAATCGGGTATTAAAAATACTTCCAGCTGAAGTAAAAACCGACCAGCATTTTGGCCTTTTACCAATCATAATGGCTAATCTATCAATCTTTCTTTCAAATGCATTTCTAACCAATTTTGTATAAAATAATAATAAGTATCTTGATAATTGCAATAGGTTTGGCATTCCGCTATAATTAGCGGCAGTTTCTTCGGAATCTTTGAATTCAATTGCTTTAAACTTATTTAACAAGTTTAGGTTTTTAAAAAGCAAATTTACTGAATATTCATACACAAGATTTCGGGATCTAATGAAACTATAATCATTTATATAATAACCTCTTTCTATTACTTTTTCATTGCATTGTTCATTTGCTAATCTGATTAAAGTGACCCCCGCATATGATTGATGAGAGAAAATCTCCCAAAATCCTACCGGTGCATTTTTTATTATTCTGTTATCAGAATGTATTAATTCCCAGATACCATACCTTGCCGAATTAACTATGTCACCTTGTAACTCAGCAAATTCATGCTTTAGAATTATGTCAAGATTATACTGCTTAATTTTATCAGAATCTTCTTTACTAAATTCGTCTGTAACTCCTTTTCTTTGCGGACATAATGTTATTGATTCTATTCGATTTAAGTATTGTATTATTTCTTCTTTTTTTACACAAACATTCTCATGAAATAATTTCTTCTCAAAATTTGATTGTAAATTAAATATTAATCTGCTTAATCTTTTGCCAGAAGTATGAGGCACAGTGTCTAAACCTTTATACCTGTTGTTTCTCCCGTCTTTTATTATTAATGAAAGCGTGTATGAGGGATTAATCATGAGTTCGTTTATAATCCGTAGTTCCCAGTTTCTTAATAGATTAAACTCTCTGCATAAAATGCCGATTTTCATATCTAATAATATTGTAAAGTTGACGTTAGCAAATCAATTAAAACTTATATTGCGATACTTACAGTTTAGATAATATGTTTTTTGTTGTCTGTTTATTTAAAAACCATATTTTGCAAATGTAATGTATACATGTAAAAATTGATATATCATTTGCTTTCTTAAAATTTAAGTTGATAATAACTATTGGAATTTGAAGTAGATTTTCGGTTAACTTATTTCAAAGTTGCCTTGAATTCAAGCAGTATTTTTAAATGTAAATTGAAGCCTGCAGATTTTTCGGTGTAATAATCTAGTTTATAACAATATTCGTTTCCTCAGTTAAAATGATGTTTTTTTAAAAAGGCGTTGCAGTATTACCAAATTATTCGTATGTTTGTGTAAGTATAAAATTAATACCTTAGCGGTTTATCGTGATTTTAATCTGTACTCTAATTTGTAAGAAAATCAGTAAAAACTGAATGAAAAGTATTGTACTAATATTGTTTTTATCCTTTTTTTCAGCAGTTTCAATTGCTCAGTTTAAAGGTATGTCTGATGAAGAATTGAATAAAGTTATGTCTGATACGTCATACATTAACAAATTGTATTCTGTTGTTTTGCAAAAAAATCCTTCCAATAGAATTTATGAAAGCAAGATTAGAATAGCCGAAGATGAAGTTAGTATTCAGAAATGGTCTTGGCTGAATTTTCTTGGTATTTCATTTACCTATTATCCCGGATTTCTGAACCCTACTCAGGAAAACACAAATAGTATAATTGATTATCGTGTTGGACTGGGAGTTTATTTGAATTTCGGCTCTCTGTTCAACGTTCCAAGAACAATATCCCAAGCCAAAGAAAAACTTAAAATTGAAGAGTATAACCTCGAAGGACAAAAGAATTTTTTAAAGGCAGAAACGATTAGAAGGTTTGCCGCTTATATAACAGCAATTAAAATGTTAAAAATTAAATCTCAGGCAGTTAACGATGCCTCTGAAACGAGTTATATGTCAAGGATAAAATTTGATAAAGGTGAAGAAACTCTGGAAAATTATAATAGTAGCTTAAGTGCCTTAACTTATACACTCGTTGAAAAAGCAAAGGGGGAGGCTGAAATTGTGTCAGCAAAGGCTAGCCTGGAGGAATTTCTCGGTACAACATTAGAAGAAATAAAATAATATGGATCTAATTAATTTTATTAGAGTTCTGGGGAAAAGAAAATTAATTCTTATTATCGTTCCTGTCATAACAATTATTATTTCATACTTTCTTACTAAAAATCTTCCCAATATATATTCTTCTGAAGCTCAAATTACCGCTGGTATCACAGATGGTTCAAATGTAGATTTCTCGTCAAAGGAAAATGCGGAGAAAGAATCTGTAATCGAACAAAAATTTAGTAATTTAATCGAATTGATGAAATCCAAGAAAATTCTTGATTTGGTTTCGTACAGATTAATCCTTCATGACTTGACTTCAGACAAACCTTTTAGACCTTTGAGTAAATTAATTCTTGAAGTGTCTCCCGAAGGTAGACAATATGCATTAAATACATTTACTCTTAAATTGGATTCTGTCAAAGCCTTGAATTATGAATTTGAAAGTGAACGCGGTTTACTGAAAATTCTCGAAAGTATGAAATATGACGAAGATGAATTGTCCGGTAAAATTAAAATTACTCGGGTTGAAAATAGTGATTATATCAGTATTAAAACAGAAAGTGAAAATCCAGATTTATCTGCATTTATCGTTAATGTTCTTTGCGAAGAATTTATTAAATACTATAAAGGTAGTTATAAACTCAAACAATTTGAATCACTTGATTTTTGGACAAAAATTGTTGACCAAAAGAAAAAAGAACTTGATGATAAAATTATTGTTCTGAAAGATTATAAAATTAAGAATAGGGTTATTAATCTTTATGAGCAAACTAAATCAATCGATAATCAAATTGCTGGGATGGAAGTTATTAGGGAAGAAGTCAATAAAACTGTCCCCGGTTACAAAGCAGCTCTAAAAGATATTAATTCTAGGCTTTCAGAATCAGATAGAAGTTTTTTTGAGTATGGATTATCTGCCACTAATAAAGATATTGTCCTTCTAAAAGAAAAACTAAAATACCTTAATGATAGGCTTATCGTTAGTGGCTTGGAAGACAGCAGGATTCAGGATTCCATTATGAGAACTAAACTCATGCTAGAAAATAAAATTAAAGAAGCCTCAAATGAATACCTGGTTAATCCAAACGCTCCAAAGCAAGAGTTGGTTATGCGGAAACTTACTTATGAAATTGATTTAGAAGTTGCCGAAAATCAGGTCAAATCTATCGATAAGGATATTGAAAGACTTAGAAGAAAATTCGATATTTATACTCCCCTCGAAGGAACAATTCAGGCTTATGAACGGGATGTTGATGTAGCTTCCCGAGTGTATCTTGATGTTTTAGGTAAACTAAACGAGGCAAACCTCAGCACTAATCTCGAAACAAAATTGGTTCAGTCTCAGGTAGGAATTCCAAGCCCTCCTATTCCATCTAAAAAAATGATGATTATAATATTATCTGGGTTGATTAGTTTTGTTCTCTGTGTTGTTGTTATTTTCGTTCTCGAATACATAGATTTGACAATAAAAACCCCTAAGAAATTTAGGCAAATTACTGGACTTAATGTACTGGGTTATTTGAATTATTTGAAAGATAAAACCTTAAACCTTAAACATATTTTCTCGGCTTCTGATACTTCAATCGAAAATGACACCTTTAAACACCTATTGAGAAATCTAAGGTACGAAATTGACAGTAAGATGAACGGTAAAAGAATTTTACTTTTTACCAGCACTTCTGAAAAAGATGGCAAATCATTCTGTATTATTTCACTCGCTTATTCATTGGCTTTAATCGGGAAAAAAGTCCTTTTAGTCGATAGCAATTTCCGAAACAATACAATATCCCGTAATTTTCAGTCTGAACCCAAATTGAAAGAATTTTTCCAGGGATCAATTTCAGGAAAAGAAGCAATTACCGTTTCCTCATTAAAAGGCATTGATACTATTGGATGTAACATAAGTTTTGATTCCCCGTTTGAAGTTGCGGGTAGAAGTTTAGATGAAGGTATCTTCGATGAACTAAAAGAATATTACGATTACGTGTTTATCGAAGGTCCATCTTTGAATCGCTATTCAGGCTCAAAAGAACTGGAAGCGGTGTCCGAGAAAATTATTAGCGTATTTTCTGCAACAAAAGTTCTTGAAGAACCGGATAAGCTGTCAGTCGATTATTTGAAAGGATTGAAAGATAAGTTTATAGGTGCAATCTTGAATAATCTTACTCTTGATAATCTCGAACAAATATACGGCGAAATGGACAAACAAAGAAGTGGTACCAGAATTTTCGTTAAAAGAATATTAAAAAGAAGACTGACCGTCGATAAAAGCAACGGAAAGGAAAAAGAAATTATTAAGTAGTTCGGATTTTTTATTCTTGTTCCTTTATTTTAAAGATATTGAATTACTAACTTTTTGAATTTGTAAATTATCATGAAAATATTTTAATCGTCAATTTTGGTGTAGTATGGGGCATGATACGATTGAATATCCCCATTAATTAAATTTTATTTATCATGCAATACTTAGAGATTGTTTATTTTGTTTTACAGTTTTTATTCACCATTCATCTTGCTTTCCCGCTAGTACTCTTACTCCTTTATCTAATTTCACCTTCTAAAAAATTTATTAAAGCCTCTAAAGAATACGATTTCGCCGCAATCATTACTGCTTACAAAGAAACAGAAATAGTAATTCCTTTAGTTGATTCCTTACAGAAGCAAAATTATAAGAAATACATTATTTATATTGTTGCCGATGAATGTGACACAGAATTATTAAACTATAGCAATGATAATATTGTGTTACTAAAGCCCAGGTCAAAAATTGGCTCAAAAGTTAAATCGATCGATTTTGCGGTTAAGAATTTTATAAGAAATCACGATGCGCTGATTATTTTTGACTCGGATAATTTAGCTCACCCTGATTTCTTACTCAATGTTAATACATTTTTTAATGAAGGATTTAAAGCTGTCCAGGGTGAGAGAAAAGCAAAAAATCTCGAAACCTCTTATGCATGCCTTGATGAAGCAAGAGACATTTATTATAATTTTTATGACAGATTAGTAATGTTTAATGTTGGTTCTTCATCCTCGCTTGCGGGTTCAGGTATGGCTTTCGACGTAAAGTTATACAACAACTGCCTGAATCCGGAAAACATTGTTGGTGGATTTGATAAAATTCTTCAGGCAAACATCATATCGTCAGGTCAAAAAATTGCGTATGCTAAAAAAGCTGTTATTTATGATGAAAAAGTAAGTAAATCTGCTCAGCTTGAAAAACAGAGAACTCGCTGGATTAATTCGTGGTTTAAGTATTTTATTCTTGGATTTGGAATTTTCTTCCGAGGCATCTTTTCTCTTGATTTCAACAAAACTTTATTCGGATTTTTACTCCTTAGACCCCCTTTGTTTATCTTTATTCTGCCTTCGGTTATTATACTTGCTGTTAATTATTTTGTGTCACTATACATGTTTTACACTGTGATAATTTTCTTTGTTATTTTTATAATTACATTTTTATTATCACTTGTATTGAATAAAACTGATGCAAGAGTTTGGAAATCTTTATTCTCTATTCCTTTGTTCGTTTTCAGACAGGTTTTATCATTATTCCATTTGAAAAAAGCTAATAAACAATTTTTAGAAACAGAGCATACTCATCTTGTTTATATTGAAGATGTGTTGGAGGATATAAAATGAAAAACCGGGATTTTGTAATCGTTGGTTTGCAATCATGGGACCTCGATATTGGTAGCAATTGTAAGAATATTGCTCTCGAACTTTCTAAAAATAACAGAGTCTTATACGTAAATTCACCGTTAGACAGAAGCACTGTTCTTAAAAGAAGAAATTCTCCAGAAGTTCAAAACAGAATGAAAATATTAAAAGGGAAAGAGGAATGTATAATAAGGATAAATGACAACATGTGGAATTTCTATCCTAAAATAATTCTCGAATCAATAAGTCAGTTAAAACCCGATTTCCTTTTTAACTTATTCAATAAACTTAACAACAAGAGGTTTGCTCGGCAGATAAGATATGCAATTGAGAAATTAAACTTTACTGATTATATTATTTTTAATGATGGAGATATGTATAGAAGCTTTTACCTTAAAGAGCTCTTAAATCCTCGTTTATACGTATATTACAGCCGGGATTTCTTTCATGCCGTAAGTTATTGGAAAGCTCATGGCAAGAGAATGGAAAGTGAACTTATGAAGAAATCAGATCTTATTGTTTCTAACTCTACTTACCTTGCTGAAATTGCAAGTAGATACAATGAATATTCTTATTACGTCGGACAAGGTTGCGATATATCACAGTTTAACGAATCTTTGATTGATTCTGTACCCGAAGATATCTCAAATATTAAAAAACCTGTAATTGGTTATGTCGGTGCATTGTATTCATTAAGATTGGATATTAATTTATTATATTTTATCGCAGAGTCCAAGTCAGAATGGTCATTTGTCTTTGTGGGTCCGGAAGATTCTGAATTCAAAAATAGTAATTTACATAAACTTAATAATGTACATTTTTTAGGACCAAAAAATCCGAACTCCCTTCCAGCTTACGTGATGGCTTTTGATGTATGTATTAATCCTCAAATATTAAATGAGGTTACAATAGGGAACTATCCGCGTAAGATTGATGAATACCTCGCTATGGGAAAACCCGTTGTCGCAACAAAAACAAAAGCGATGTCAATATTTTCCGATTATACCTACCAGCCTGAATCGAAAGAGGGCTATATTGACGCAATTGCGAAAGCATTATCACAAATTTCTGATACGGAAGAACCTCAAAGAATTCGGCAAAGAAAAGAATTTGCTGCCTCTCATACTTGGGAAAATAATGTTAATCAAATCTATAATTCAATAAATAAAGTTATTAATAAATGAGCTTATCCGAAAAAATAAAATCATCCCCGAAATTGAAGAAATTATCTCTTCGGCTTTTAACACCTAAAAATCAGGCGAGACCTCGGATATGGGTTAAATGGTTTTTAAATCCATTTAAACATAAACGCGGTAAGGGTTCTAAAATAAGGAAAAGAACACGTATTGATGTTCTTCCTTTTAATAATTTCTCTCTTGGAGCAAATTCTACAATTGAAGATTTTTCAACCATTAATAATGGTGTCGGAGAAGTTATTATTGGCGATAGGTCTCGTATAGGTATGAGTAATGTTATTATCGGACCGGTTTATATCGGTAATGATGTTATTCTCGCGCAGAATATTGTTATGTCAGGTTTAAACCATGGTTATGAAGATGTTAATATAGCACCTAAATACCAGAAGGTTACAACTTCACCAATTCATATTGAAGATGAGGTCTGGATTGGCGCTAATGTTTCTATTGTCGCAGGAGTTACTATCGGAAAACACTCCGTAATTGCAGCAGGTAGCGTTGTAACAAAAAATGTCCCGCCATTTGCAATAGCTGTCGGTAATCCGGCAAGAATCATTAAACAATACAATTTTGAAAGTAAACAATGGGAAAAAATTAAATAATGAGAATGGAAGAGAACAAAGAAAACGATTTAAGTGAAAGGGATAAAAAACTGGAGAAGTTTGTCATAGCATTTTGTATTCTCACATGTTTCGGTTTTTTTATTAAAATTGTATTCTTTTAAATATGAATACTTGTGATGTTTCTGTTATAATCGTAAGTTGGAATACAAAAAATTTGCTGAAAGAATGTATTAATTCGGTTATTAAAGAAACTACAAAATATTCTTACGATATCTGGGTCGTTGATAACAATTCTCCCGACAATTCAGCCGATATGGTTAGAAAAGAATTTCCTGATGTTAATTTGATTGCAAATTCTGATAATAAAGGTTTTGCCGCTGCAAATAATCAAGCTTTAAAAGTTGCCGCTGGAAAGAATTTGTTGCTCTTGAATCCTGATACTCTTGTTAAAAATAATGCAATAGATAAAATGCTTGATTATATCTATTCACATAATGTAGGAATTGTTACCTGTAAACTTCTGAATACAGATGGGTCACTTCAGAAATCAGTTTCAGGTTTTTATTCTCTTTGGAAAACATTTGTTGATAATAGATTGGTTTCTGAAATTCTTCGAAATGTAAAATTATCAAAAGTAAAATTTTATTCTGTGTGGGACCATAACTCATTAAGAGAGATTGACTGGGCAAGAGGTGCTGTCTTGTTATTTTCGAGAGAAGTCATGAATAAAATTGGATTGCTTGATGAGAGATATTTTATTTATGGAGAGGAAATTGATTTCTATTATCGGGCTAAAAAGAACAATTTTAAAGCTGTCTTCCTTCCCGATGTTGAAATTATACATCACGGCAAATCAAGCTCAAGGCAAAAAAAATCCGAAATGTTTATTCAAAATTATAAAAGTCTTTATTTATTTCTTAAAAAGAATTATCCGTTTTATTCTTACTATATCTATCGGATAAGAGTAGTGTTTTATTGTATTATTTGGATATTGCGGTTTCTTATCGGCTCCCTTATAAAGAAAATACTTCAAAAAGATACATCTGAGGACGTTATTCAGTTGAAAATTTATTTGAAGACGTTTATTTGGCATTTTCGCAAAGAAAGTTTAATAAATTAATCCATGCCGGATAACAAAGAATTTATACTGGATTTAAAAGGGGATTGTCAAAATAAAAATCTTTATCAGAGATTTGTCGCATGGCTGAAGTATAATACCATTCAGGAAAAACTGAATAATCCTCTTGGCTTTGTATTGTTTCTTCTGATTTCCGTTGCGCTTGCTTATATCACGTATAAGAAGGGCTTTACTGTCGGTGCTGTTATTGTCGCCATGCTCATCGGAGTACCGTTTATTTTCTCTTGTATGTTTAATTTGCGAATCGGAGTTGCTGTAATTCTTGTCGTTTCATATTTCCTGATTGGTGCTATTAGGCTGATAGATTTTCCTCTGGGTGTTTTTAATGACCTTTTAATTGCTACTATGTCATTTGGGCTCCTAATAAAACAAATAAATGAAAGAAATTGGGATTTTGTCAAAAACCCTATTAGTAAAATTATTGCAATTTGGATAATTTACAATTTGCTTCAGTTTGCTAATCCATCCGCAGAATCAAGATTAGCTTGGGTCTATACTATACGTGGCATGGCAGGTACGATGATTATGTTCTACCTTGTTATGTATTCTATAAACAGTGAGAAATATCTTATTTTTATACTGAAACTGTGGCTTTTCTTGAGTTTTTTAGCTGCTCTATACGGTCTTTCACAAGAGTACATTGGTTTTACCAATTATGATTTCAATTGGATTTATGAAGAAGAAAAAAGAGTGAAACTGCTTTACGTAATGGGACGTATGAGAAAATTTTCCTTTCTTGCGAGCCCGCCTGTGTTTGGTTTTATTATGGCTTATACTGGTTTAATGTGCCTCATTTTAGCCACTGGTCCTTTCAGTAAATATGTAAAAGGGATTTTGATAACTTCTGCTTTCCTTATGTTTCTGGGTATGGTATATTCTGGAACAAGAGCCGCGTATGCGGTTTTGCCGGCAGGTATGATTTTTTATGCAATTCTAACTTTTAGAAAGAAAATACTTTTTAGTGTAGCTGTTTTACTTTTTATCGGAGTCATCATTGTTTTAATTCCGTCAAGTAATCCGAATATCGTGAGAATTCAAACTGCATTCAAACCCGGTAATGACATGTCATATCAGGTTAGAGTTGAAAACCAAAAATTTATTCAACCATTTATTCAGTCGCATCCCTTAGGCGGTGGTCTGGGTAGCACTGGTGTTTGGGGTGAAAGATTTTCTCCTAACTCCATTTTGGCGAAATTCCCCCCAGACAGCGGATACATGAGAATTGCTGTCGAGCTCGGGTGGGTTGGACTATTAATTTACTGCCTTATGCTTTCTATTGTCTTCTACAAAGGTATTAAAGATTACTTCAGAATACGAAATCCTAAACTTAAAGTAATATCAGGTGCATTACTTACTTCAATTTACGTACTTACTGTTGCCAATTTTCCTCAGGAAGCTATAGGACAAATCCCTACAAGCCTTTTCTTTTTCACTGCAATCGCTATGATTAGTAAAGCTCGGCAGTTTGATAACCCTTGTTGATTAAATATATTTATTTATAAATTTCAATAACTCATACCTTCCGCAATTTGTCCAAAATTCGCGTAAATATTAATCTTAATATCTGATATTTAACTACCTATTAATACACATGCTTATTGTTAGCAGATTATTAGCGATTAATCCAAAATGCGCTAAATATCAAAATTAACCTCAAATTGTATGTAATCATCCACGAATATCACTTTTTTATGTATGCCTGCGATATGCCTGCGATATGCCTGCGATATGCCTGCGATATGCCTACGATATCAAAATATCCCTAAACAAATCCCAAAAACCACACTTTTTCCCTTTACAGATATTTAAATATTTGAAATATCAAATATTTAATGATAGGAAGTTCATTTCTAACTTCGTAATCAGAAAATTACATACTTTTGATATGTATTACATCAAATTTGATATTAA
>CAZVCC010000072.1:0-13970 GCA_964626015.1 uncultured Ignavibacteriaceae bacterium | reverse complement strand
AACGCACTCAAAGTTGCTTTGACACCAAACACTTCAGTATTTTTCCATAGTACTTTCAAGGGTGCAATGCTATTCATGGACGATGCCAGTCTCAGCACGGTTCTGAACTTATTGCGTCTTGCGATTACTACAGGGTCTGTAGCCGGTTTTTGTTTGAGCGGAGCCGAGCATAGAGAAGTAACACCGTTTGTGATACGATACACGAGGTTACCCACTTTGCCGCTAGCCCTTCCGGTTAGCTCATTTGATATATTAGCCATTTTATTTTAATGGTTTAAAGTTAATGAAAATTAATTTCTTACAAATTGCCGGAATATAATCCTCAATCGGGAGCACGCGGCATATATTGAGGAATCTTTTTGAAATAGCCCATGGGTATAGCTGAAATGAATTCATTAAGAGAATCAGAATCGTTTAATCGAGCCTTCAAGGACTCTTCAAGGACGCTACAAGGACTCGTCATCGGCAAACAATCGAGAAACGATCGAGAAACAATCGAGAAACGATCGACAAAGCATCGAGAAAAGCTTTTTTCATCGAAAGAAATGAAGAGTTTAAACAGATTGACTTCTGCTCTTTCGAGCAGAAGAATTAAGCTGTCAGGTTTTACGTTGTTTGAATCCGATATTTTGGTTTTATAGTTCTGCATATTGCCTTTCACTATATGCAGAGGTTTCAGTTAATCAGGATATTTTCGGAGTGATTTTTAAGCTATCGTTATAAAATAACATATACTTATATTAAATATATATTTCAATAAAATTTCAAGAATTGTAAAAAAGTAGTAGAAATAAAATTCAGGAAAAAGGATTCAGATTATTGTTATCTTCTTCATCATCGAAAATATTTTGACCTTTGTTTTCAATATTCTCATTGACGGAAACAGCTTTCTTATTGATCTGACCTGTATATTTTTCTTCAGCATTTTGAAGAGCTAAATTTCTTTGAAGAATATCATCGTAAAGCGCTTCGTATAAATCCTTAAGTTTCTTTCTAATTCCGGGTTTCTTCTTCCTTTTTTCAATAGCATTTAAAAGCACAGGTAAAAATAGTTCGTCATTCATATACCTGCTCCAGGATGATTCGCTAAGATGATTAGTTGCCAATTGCTTTTGAGTAGGAATACAATCAAAACCAACAGCATATTCAAAGTATCGTTTAATCAATTTAAAGTACTCAGTTTTTTTTGTTTTGCCAAGCCGTGGTGTTTTGCTTTTATTACCAGTGCTGATTGGAGCAGAAGTATTATTGTTTAAAACACTTGCCGGTCTTTGAATGTTAACATTTTTAACTTCAAGGTCATAAACTGTTTTCAGGTGCTGCAAATCAAAGTTTAGTTTCTTTATGGTTTCATCGTAATGATTCGGTATTGTTTTTTTGCTAATGGTTAATAAATTATATTTCATTACAACGAAACTAAAATATTCAATATTTTCTTTTGTCTGTTTAAAGATTGTTTTAGAGTATAAACTTATTTTGTCATATTCAAAATCAAACAAAGGAAATTTATCTTTGTCAGAGATAAATTTATCCGGATATTTCTCTTTACCTTCAGATATTTTCAACTTAAAATCTAATTCAGAAATATTATTTTTAATGAATGGCAGGAAATTTTTGTATAGATAATATAAGAAACTATTATACCTTGTATAATAAGGAAATAAAAAATCCAACAAAACTGATTTTTTATTAAGTTTGTATTTATTTACAATGTTATATTTAGCGAATATTTCGCTTAAATAATAATCATCAAAATAATTGCAAATCGCATTCATTGCATCGTACAATTTACGGCACCATTCAATTCTATCTTTTTCATCATCAATTTCATTATAATAAGCTAAGAAATCATCTTTATTAAAAACAAGCTTAAGATCATTATTCATAATATCATTAAAATCCGTTTGAACTGTGCTAATAGCATAAAGATAACGGATATATTTACATATAGTTATTTGAAAGGCCTCATATTTCTTGCTAATATACTTTAATTTTTTTGTTTCCTCGTTATAATCACGATCGATATGTGCTCTGAAAAACACATAGTCTCTTAATCTATACTTTTTTATATATTTTTTTATATCTTCATCATTTTCACACAAATATAATTCAGTAAGAGCGTCATATAATATATTCAAATATTTTTCTCTATTATTAAAGTTCGGTATTTTTGATAAGCAATAATAAGTAATGTAAACATCAAAATATCCTGGGAATCTGTCTAACTTTAATTTTCTAGGAAAGAGTTTATAAAAAAATGCAGACGGTCTAACAAAAACCAGCCAACAGGCTTCCTTGTAGAACCATAGGTATTTTTTAGTGCTAAGATTCAAAATATTCATTCGATGAATTTCAATTTATTAAAACCTACATTCTATTTTTCGTCAAGTTACGAGAAATAAATTTAAAATCAAACATCCAATTTAAACTTTTTTGTAAATATTCCGCTTGATTATTAAAATAATTTTACTTGTTATGCATTTTGACTAGAGAAATACGCTTAAATTAGAAGATTTTGTTTTTTAAGAGTTGAAATAAAAAAACTGATGCTTTTGAGAGGTTTTGTAACTTTTTAAAGAATTGAATTAAAGGAAAAGGAATTAACGAAGATGTAGTCAGTTATTAAGTGCTTTTGCTATATTAGCTAGATTACAGAACTATAATAAAAGATTATTAACAAACCGAACGAAATAAACAATGTTGGTTGAGAAGAAAAATAAATTTTTTAGAACAACGAAATGTCAATATCTTTGTACATCTTTTACATCTTTTTTCGCTTTGATATGGACAAACTCTATTGGTTTTGGTATGCTTAATTCTTTCATACAATCTAAAGCATAAACATCGGACATACCAGCAACATAATCAATAATAATTCTAATTTTTATATTTTCATGGTTCATATTATGTTTTGCCTTCTCTTTTTCATAAAAGCCTTTCATGTTTTCTAAATATCTTCCAAATAATTTATCCAAATTTAAATCACTTTTGTAATAACTATTAATATCATATTCATAATTTGTAAAAAGATCTTCCACATGTTTACAAATAGACTTTATTATCTTCTCACAATAATCACGATATTTATTTATTCTAGGATTTGCATAAATATTATCTTTGTTAAATTTATACAACTCATCCATAATTAAAGAATATTCTTCAGAGAACTGAATCTTCCCTTCTTTTGAGTTATTAATTAAATCAAATACCAATTGGTTTATTATCTCACCATTACTGCTACCAATAATTTTACTAATAGACTCAGGAATATCTTTCTTCTCAAAAAAATTGGCAACAAGAGCGTCCTCAATATCTCTACCCAAATAAGCAATTTTATCAGAATGCCTAACTATGCATCCTTCATATGTATTTGAAAGATGACCTAATTTTAAAATTTTATCAAAATCTTTTACTACATTACTTGGGCTAAATGTTCTTTCAAATTTCTCACCATT
Source organism: uncultured Ignavibacteriaceae bacterium (assembly GCA_964626015.1). Taxonomy (GTDB): domain Bacteria; phylum Bacteroidota; class Ignavibacteria; order Tepidaquicellales; family Tepidaquicellaceae; genus CAIKZJ01. The sequence continues at coordinate 10,515 of CAZVCC010000072.1, read as the reverse complement.
ATGACTAATTATTCCATCCCTTACCGCGTAAGTCAAATTTAAGCCTTTTCCGGCATTCGCTAAATATTCTACAACTCTGTAACCATTAATTTCATGACTGAACTTATTCTTTAATCTATTCCCAAAGTATTCATTTATTGCAAGTTCACCCGTATGTCCAAATGGAGCATGACCTATATCATGACCGAGACCAATTGCAAATGCCATATCAACATTTAAATTGTATAATTGTGTATTATTAAGCCCTCGACAAATAGTACCTGCAATAGTTGCAACATGAAATACATGTTCGATTCTAGTGCAAACATGGTCATCTTTTGGCGCAAAGAAAACTTGTGTCTTGTTTTTTAGTCTTCTGAAAGGTCTTGAATGAATAATTGCTGTCTGGTCTCTGAAATAATCACCTCGAATATCTGTTGTTCTTTCTTCAGACCTTTTTAAATATATTTTATCGTCTAGTGGGTTTTTGTAACTCATATCATTTAAAGTTTAATTATACAGCATTTTATATTATGATAAATCAGGACTATCGATAATGATTTCATCGCCAGCAATATTTCGTATTTTAATTTTGAATTTGTTTGTTGATAATGTGTACTTGCCTTTTATCTTTTCTTTTATCTTTGCTTTGTCTTCGAGGTCGGGGTTGCTAATCCATACGTTGTCTTTGCGTAGAGTTGTGTCAAACTGGACGGATTCGATGAGTTCGAGTCCTTTGTCACTGATTTTTATTGGTTTGAACTTTTCTTTTGGTTCTGTTACTTCACTTTCGTCTTCAATAGATGCTTGTTTTGTTTTCTTTACTTTTTTTGCGTTGAAGTCGTCAATTTTATTTTTGAGGTAACTACTGAAATAGTTTTCGATTTCGACTTTGAATTTTGAGCCATCTTTTTTGATGCTGATTTGCGCGGTATCGGGAGTAAATAATACATCTGCTTTCTGACTAAGGAGTTCGTCAACCGAAATTAGTTCAACACGCAAATCAGTTTTTCCGACTTTATTAATTTCTTTGTTTATGTAACTTTGGTCAGCATCAAAATCTTTGTGAGCGTAGATGATTTTTACACCTTCAACTTCATCGTCAATTTGGTAAACCTGTTCGAGAATTACGTCTATAAGTTCTTTTGATAGTTTTTCGTGAATACCAATAAACTTAACAGGTGTATAATTCCCCTTTTTGTTGATTATACCGCCATCCCAGAAATCGCCTAAATCAAGTTCTGATTTAATTTTGAAGCCGTCTATTAAACTGAAAATTTTTGCTGTTGTCTGTGCAGGATTTCTGAAAAGACGAATACCATCATTTATTTTAAGTATGTCAAATTCTGCTTTTGCTTCTTTTAATCTATCGCGTGTAGTATGGATTGCATTTACACCAATATCACAGGCAATAAATTTTCGCTCTAAATCATTAGAAACTTTTGAAGTAACACCACTACCACCAAAAAAGTCTGCTACAATATAACCTTTTTCAGAACTAGCATTTATTATTCTTTTTAAAAGTGCCTCAGGTTTTTGAGTAGAATATCCAACATTTTCATTCTCTGTATAAGCATATGTTCCAACACCATTTTCATTAAAGGCTTTCCCTAATTCATCCTTACCCATCCAAACACTCCAAACAGGATTACTTCTTGTTTTATTTGCTTCTTCTATAGCATCTTCCTTAGATAGATTTGGATTATTTGTGATATAAGTTTTTAGATAAGTTGAACCTCCACTACTTTCTCTACCACGTGTATAAAACCAACCTTTATCATCATTAGATAAAGCACCTGTTATCCTTGGAGATAAACCAAGTTTTTGAGGTGAATTAAAAAATGATTTTTCTGTACGATAACAATAAATTGTTTCGTGAGCTTTCGGATAATAATCACCTGAACCCATTAAACCACATACCCAAATTATTTCAGCAAACTCCCAATCACCAAATATTTCATCCATAATAACTTTCACATAGTGTCCGATTGTTGAATCTATATGCAAGTAAATGGTTGCCTCAGAGCTCATAACATCTCGAATTGATGACAATCTTTCATAAAGCCAATTCAGATAGTCCTCTTTTTGCCAGATATCGCCATACATTATTTCTTCACCTATATCTTGATTTTGTCTGTTTAGTTCATTCCTACCACCATTTCTCAAATAAATTTTCTTTGAATAATTAGCGCCACTTGCAAATGGCGGGTCTATATATACTAAGTCAACTTTAATATTTTTTGATTTTAAATATGCACAAGCGGAAAGACAATCGCCGTGGATTAAAAGATTACGGAAATCCGAGTTTAAATCATTCTGTTTGTCTTTTTTAAATAGTTTTTGTTCTTTTGCGGGGCGGACTTCCTCTATTAATTGTGTTTCAAACAGTTCAACGGATTCGGGATATCTTCTACCTTCAAAGTTTAAAAGAGCCTGACCTTTTGCGGGCGAGATGTTATATGTTATAGGTTTTTTCATAATTTATTTATTAAACTTTTTAGTTCATTAAGGTGAAATGTGAAATCGTTTCTATCTTCATCAACGAAACACTTGAAAAGAAAATTTTTGTTATGATTTAAGAAAGTGGAATTTATAAACTTTTCTTTCTGCTTAAAATCTTCATAATAAGTTTTACCTTTGGTTTCGATGATTAAGATTTTTTCTATATCACCTTTATTATCTTTTGCTTTGTATTTCTTGCCTTGTTTTCTCTTTATGATTAAAAAATCGGGTGTGTAATTACCAGAGTCGGTTTTGATTACAAAGTTTTGGAGTTGTTCATCTTTGTAGCCGTTAAAATAAACTTCGAGATTTCGGAGTTCGGAAAGCATCAACATTTCGCGAATAGCCGCTATTTCAAAATCGGAATCGAACTTGTAAGGAATATAATTAAAACTGATATCGAGAGTATCTATATTATCGTCATCAAAATCTTCTATTAGCCTTTCAGGGCGCTTTTGCAAACGGAAAACATCCTGTTTTTTGACTTTAGGAATAAACTTACCATTCCCATAGAAAATCTGAGGATTATTTATATTCCATTCTAATAGTTCGATATGCACGGGTTCTTTTATTATTTCGGTTTTGTATTGTACATCCGGCATAAGGTCTGCAACGATAGACTTGATCATTATACTGATGATATCATTATGAGTATGATTTGAAAGCCAGAGGGCTTCTTTTTTAATTTTAGCGTAAAGATCGGTAACAGATTTATAGTATTTTGTAGCAATATCATATTCAGAGACTTTCAAATAAGAATATTTAGATATGTCGTAAATTAAATCCTGAAAAGAATAATAAAAAGTATCATATTCGTTCTGTAAGGTTTCGCTAACCTGACCAGAAAGACCATCTTTGCTTATATTTGCGGTTCTCTTTATCAGTTCATATTTGTGTTTCTTTTTGAAATCGGATATGCTGAAACTGCTGAAAATATCGTTTGGGTTAACTTCATTTTTCAGAATCAATGTGAATTTTTTATAGACCTGATTATAAGAAACTTTTCCGAGTTTAGGCTTCCGAACGACAACAGGAACATTCAAATATGATTGGGGCTTTAAGTCGTCTATAGTGAGGTTATAATTTTCTTTTAATTGACTTTTAAGAATATCATAGTTTGAAGTATCAAGAAAAATTAAAGCATTTTCATTTTTTGCATTATCAACTTCACGTAAACAGCGACAGGTTGTTTGAAGAACAAAATTAGTCGTGGTTTCTTTGCGAGGTAAAACAACGCCTGTGAGACTACGACAATCCCAGCCCTCTGTGCCTACGGCAACGAGTAAAACAACACGCTTATTCGAGTAAGGTTTATCGAGATTATTAAATACTGCAAGACTATCTTTAGGGAGCTTAAATACTTTATCCTCTTTTTTAACATCGGAATAATATTTAAATATTTCGCTTTCTCTATTTCTTCTATTCTCAGAATACCATTCCTGAATTACAGGCAGGATTTCTATATTTAAAACCTTAATAGAGGGACAGTAAAAAACAATCTTACTTTTGGTGCCATTGGAATACGTTTTGTCAAACTCATTAAAAAACTTATCAAGCGCCTGTTTCAGAAAAAGGTTTTCATTTATACTAAATCCCTGAATAATTGGATTTTTAAGAAACTTGCCGATACCGTCGGCAAGGGAATAATTGTAAACGATATCCTGAATTTGATTTAGTTTGATTTCGGATTCACCAATTTTAACTTTAGATTTCACAAATGGGGTACCTGAAAGACCAAGAACAGAAACAACATTATTATGCTGATTTAGTATACTTACGGCTTGCCTTAATTTTTTCTCTCCAGATTCAGTTTTTCCGTAAGTATGATGAACTTCATCGAGAATTACAGAAAGATTTTTGATTTGCGAAAGTTTTTCTCTTAGCTCATTTGTCTTTTTAATTTCATCCTCTTCTTTTTCATCTATGGATATTTGGCCGGTAAGTATTTTTAACTTCTGTATATCATCTATTTTTTCAAGAACAACCTTTTCGGCATTCGTTATGAATATAACCCCAAAATCTTTAGTTTGTGTTATTCGGTTTACTTTTTCAAGGTTTGGATTATTTCCGTGTAGTTTATCTTTTCGCTTTGAACTTAGGCTATCGAGAATTTCAATATGAATAATTCTCTTTAATCTCTCCGATTCCTTTTCGGGAAGAACCCACGAAGGATCGAAGTTCTTAATTGTTTGAAGCGAAGGAAGAATTGCTGTTTTTGAAGCAGATGGTGCGAAAACCATAAAATTATGTGCAAAGCGATTATCAGATTTATTAATCAGAGCAAAATACAAATCTATATAAATAAAAGCCGCCATCAGAAATGTTTTACCAGCGCCCATTGGAAGACTAAAAAGATAATTAGGATAATCGAAATTGTGAAGAAGCTCCTCTAAAACGACGTTCCAATCATGTTCTTGTCCTTGCGGATCATTTAAGAGAAAGTCCTGTAAATTCTTTAAATTATTATCCTGGCAGAACTGATTAAGGAATTGAGTAACATAATTACCCGAGAAATTCTGATAATAACTGTATTCCTTTGCTTTCTCATCATCATATAACAATCCTTGCTTGACGATTTCTGAAAGTTTTTGATTGTTTCCGACAAACTTAATCCAAAGATATACTTCAATAGCTTTTAGCTGAGGTTCGCGGAGTTTTTTCTTAGATGAAATGTAATTCACTAAACTACCAATTGCTGACCTGTTGTTTTTCCTCTCCTGTGAAATCCAAGATTCAGTTTTCCCTTCAACAAGTTCAAAAATAGTTAACATTTTATTTATTTGTGTCTATATTTTTTACTTTCTTAATTTATCAATTTGAATTTACTGGATTGATAATTTCTACCATACCTGCCGCGAATGAATTCCTTTATAATATCCTAATGCATTTCGAGTGCCGAGCGCGAAACTCTTTCGAGGTACTGGCAAACAAGCTGCTTCGATGATATTCTCATAAAGTATTTTGGTTTGAATAATATAAATATTTTTTTGATTATTTATTATGTAGAAATGAGGGTATTTGTTTTGAGGGGAATCCAAACAGGAAAACGCTCGAATTGTAAGAATTAATAAGAGAAATATAGTTTAAGTGAGTTATTTCAATTCTGGATTCCAGCCGCAAATCCACACACGTCGGGATGCACAGAAAGCACAGCGAGGAAGTAATTAGCTGATAGCTCGTAGCTGGTAGCTGATAAGAGATAGGAGAAAAGATTTTTCAACACTCAGGTCTGACACGGCGGACGTCCTCCCAATAAGATGGCGGATCTGCGACAGGCTGAGGAACGAATGGTTGATTGTTATATTATTTATTATTAGATTTGTAATACTGACGGGAACATCAGAAAGGTCGGCTGAGATTCGCTCAAATTCTTTGGGCTTATTTATGAGGAATTGACCGCCCTCTCCGTTGGTAATATTTAATCTATTGGAGAAGCTGATGCTTGTTTAGATTGAATAAATCAAGTTTCGTTTCCGTATTTTTCATTAACATTATTTAATTTACTTTTTATTTTGATAATGAGTTCTGAATTTTTATCATCACCCTTGCTTCCATCGGAGAAAGTGGATAACAAATTTAGAACTTTTTTTATTTGCACTCACCTTTCATTTTTCTTTAACTATCGACAATATCATTTGTAGTAAATACTTTGTAACAGTAAGCGGGAAGTTCCTAACTTAAGCTTTCGTGCTTTCGGTTTTGGATGCCTTCATTCACATGAGGGAGTTATTAAGAGGCATGTCGTTCCTAATGACACTCTTTTTAACGTTCCCCTGAAATACTTAAAGAAATTTTCTTAATATTTCAACTAAATTGATATTTTAGGGGTTGTTTTTAATCGCTTTCATTTATGTATTTATACGTCTTGCTTAATATGAGTATCGCCCACGTTAAGTAAGAAGAATTTATCGCCTAACTTTAAATTTAGCATCCGATAATATTCTGTTAAGTTAGTAAATACCTTTCTTTGTGTATAGTCCAACAAGTTTCGCTCCTATGGCGAGTAATTCAGGGTCTATTCCTATTGAATAAAATTTTTCTTTGCACGCTTTGAGAAAGTCATCCCATGTGGCATCTATATCATCGTCAATTTTTGAGCGCTTATTGTCTTGCTTAGATTGGTTTTACGGGAGTTTACTTCTGGTTGGTTTTTCTCTTTTGGAGGTTGACTTACTTCCGGGCTTTCAGTATTTTGTCCACTTTCTCTCTTTCCGCTTTTATCGCTCGGTTGAATATTTCTGTTGCTTTCTTTGCCGATAGCGTTTTCGTATTCTTCGGCGGTAATTTTCCCGACTTCACTATGTAATCTTTTAAGCTCATTTTTAATATATTTTAAAGTTCATTATTATTGTCTTGCTTAGTTTGGTCTTGCCCGAAGTTTGCTTCTTGGTCTCGAAGTTTCTTGTCTTCCGCTTTCGCTTTGTCTATCGCCTGCCCTATTACTTTGCCCATTTCCTCCGCCGTAAGCCGTTTGGTGTATTTCTTTTGTGATTTGTCCATTTTCAAGCTGTTTTCTTGTTTCATTTTGTAGTATAGTTTCAAGTGTTTCATAATAGTACGGTTTTTAGTTCAATTCTTCAAGTATTTTTCTTCTTGTTCTGGGCTTCGATTTTTTTCAGGTTGTTTGCTTTGATTTTTATCTTGCGGTTGAGTTCCTCTCTCCACATTGCAGCGAACTTTTCGCCCAGCAATAAACCTCTTTTCTTCTTCGGTAAATTCTGTTGGACTGTCTTTTCGTTCATAATAATTACCCCCTTTTCTAACTTATTTTTTGGTTTCTTATTCATATTTATTTGGTAACTGTTTAATTCCCTAAATAAAACTCTATTCTAAGTTAAATCAGACCGGCTCTTTAGTCCTCTTCGCTTGGCAGGAGTATCCACATTGGAAGTATTTCCTGTTCCGCTGCCGACGTTGCCAATAGGTCGTTTAGGTCGAGTTCCTTTATCATCTTTTCATAAAGTTCCTGCATCGCTCTGTGGCTTCTTTCCGCTGCAGATGTTGTCAGTCTGTCCAGTTCCTGCGGTTCCAGTTCCCTCACCATCTTCGGTCTGTATTCCTTCCAATGGTTTATCGCTAATTCTTTGAGTTCCTGTATTGATTGTATAGGCATAGTCTTTTTAAAAAATAGTTTGTACGGGGGTTACTTCTGTTCTTTCTTTTCCTGTTCTTCCTTCTGTTTCAGGTAGGCATCTGCTTCTAAGCTTGTCATGTCTTCAATGCAAAGTTCTTTGGCTTTCTTCAAACCATTCACGATTGCTTTGTCGAACTCCCTGCCGAGTTCCCTCGCACTTTCCATAGCTTCTTCCGAGAATTGCACTTGCTTGCTCATGTGTTATTCCTTTCTCATTTTTAAATTTATCAAGATTGTTATTTGTGTATTAAAATTCTTATTTTTCTTTTTTCGGATTTATTAGTGTAAATACGCAGTCATATTTCTTTCTTCTCTGCGAATGCACGGTTGAATTCAACGATATCGTTAATATCTTTTTTCTCCATTATTTCTTTCTTCTTAAATTCTTTCAGGAGCTTGTTATCCTTAAAGTCCTCGTAAGTTAAATCATAGAATCGAACGGATAATTTCATTTTATCAAGAATCATTTCGGGATCCGGAAATTTAATCCTGTTGATTACCTTTACTGTTTCTCTTTCAATTGATCTATGGAGTAATTCACCTTTATATACCTTTAAATTGTCAGGAATATTTTCTTTGAAAAACTCAAACAACTGAAGTTTTATTTGATCTTCCGATTTTATTATTTCATCCTGTATAAAAGATTTAAGGTTTTGAGCTAAAGATTTTAATTTCTTTTCTAACATTTTATATTCTATAATAAAACTGTTTTTTCTCTCAATCTTGATAATGCTTTTATCTTTTCTTGATGTTAAAGGTGTCAGGTATTCCTTTCTTATCCATTCTATCGAAGAGTTAAATAAATTTAATTCATTGAATTTATTTAATTCGTTATCATTACCGAAAAGAAGCATTTTTGTATTCAGCTTCTTTTTAATATTTGCGTCTTTGAAGGGCAGTGCATCCGGCGGAATATTAATCTTTGATGAGTTCAGGTGCGCTCCTTCAAAACTGAATTCGACGTACTGTATCTTGGATGTATATGTTGTGAGATTTCTTTTTAAATCGGGGTGCAAAGGCGGATTAATTTTCAACTTTTCCTTTATTTCTGATATCTCCTCTTTTTTGAGTTCATTAAGTTCAAGGGGTCCATTGGATTCGATGCTGCAGTTTAAGTCTGAAATCATCTGTTTTGTTAGGTTAATACTTTCATAAAGCTCTTCATTAAAAGCATCTTTATCGCCTCTGTTTTTATTAAAGAAATATTTCTTAAGAAGAATTACGTTTATAGGATTTATAACAACGGCATTTAAGCCTGTTTTTTTCTCATCCGTGAATATTCTGCTCTGGGGAAAAAGATAATAGCCTATTTTATCGGCAATGATGAACGAAACATAATTTCCTTTGATGTTGTATATATTAATCCCTTTTTCCTTCATTTTAGAAATTCCCTTAATCTCACCAAAGCCGTTTCTGTAGTTATCTTCGCTGTTATCAATGATGACATTTATATTATTAAGATTATCTTTGCAGGCAATAATAACCTCGCATAACTCGTCATGAAGGTTGGGCATTGAGATGATGAGCTCTTCTTTTGCTTCAGTAGCTATATCGGTGAATTCTTTGTAGTTTATGCTTCTTATAAATTCTATTTCCATGATGTTGTGATTTAAGTTGTCTTCCTATTGTAAAAATAGTAAAAATAATGATGCAAAAATTCTCATTTAATGAGAATTTTTTAAGAGCAGTGAAAAAGTGAGGAAGTGATCCGCCACGGCGGATCTACGACTTGAGTGCAGAGAAGAACTAGAACGCACACCTGCCTGTCTACTACAGGTAGAACTGCAGCAGGCAGGCATCTTCGAACTTGATTGAAGATTAAGAAAAAAAGGAAATTAGATGTTCAACCCCTTCGGGGTTGGGGTGTTTTGTTTTGTTCCCCCGACTTCGTCGGGGGTTATTCATATTGAACCTGCTTTGCAGGTTCTTTTTTATATTGTGCTCTTTAGCTAAGGACATGGCTGATGGTGGATTAGCTGATCCGGCACGGCGGATCTAAGACAGGCTGGGGAACGCATGGTTGATTGTTATATTATTTATTATTAGATTTGTAATACTGACGGGAACATCAGAAAGGTCGGCTGAGATTCGCTCAAATTCTTTGGGCTTATTTATGAGGAATTGACCGCCCTCTCCGTTGGTAATATTTAATCTTTTGGAGAAGCTGATGCTTGTTTAGATTGAATTAATCAAGTTTCGTTTCGGTATTTTTCATTGACATTCGACTTCCAAGTAAATAATTTGTTTTTGAGAAGGTTTGAAGTTTCTTCCCCCGTCATTGTAAGGCGGTACGGTTGAAATTTCAGACCTTCTTCTTTTTTATTTGCGGCTGTTACATTATCATCGCAGAAATAATCAAGATGTTCAAATTGTAAAAGTTATAATATATTGTTACTCAATATTGTTCTATTTAATTTTATTTATAGTAGTCGTTTCGGACGTTAGGCTAGAGGGGGTTTCATCCATTTTAACGTTACTATCTTTTTAAACATCAATTCATCAACTTATACAACCCAGCACACATTCTGAATTGTAATAAGTTTGAATTTCCCGGAGTAATTTTATATACACAAAGCAAAAGCAAAAGATTTTTCTCACCCGTAGCAAGAGATTCAATCAAAGAAAAGATTTTACCGCTGAGATTCAATCAAAGAAGAGATTTTACCACTGAGAACACCGAGATTTTCACGGAGATCACGGCGTAGCCGATGGCTATTCTCCGCGGCGAATCTTCGACAAACAAAATAAAGACAAACAATAACAAAGAATTTAACCGCAGAGTACCCAGAGAGCGCAGAGAAGAACTAGAACGCACACTGATTATTAAGAAAGAATATGATTTACGCAGAGAAGAAGAGAATTTTTTATTGTTAAGAGCATTTTACCACCAATACACGAAA
>CAZVCC010000071.1:0-14259 GCA_964626015.1 uncultured Ignavibacteriaceae bacterium | reverse complement strand
CAGAAAAAATTTTTAAACCGAGTTATGCGATACTTTTTCAGTAAACCCTAATTAGTGCCGGAGGTGCTGCAGATTCAATCTATCTGTTTATGCAGATTGGAAGTTCAGTTTATTCATGGAACTTCAGAAATCAAACGTTAAACACTGCAATAGGAGGTGTTCTATCTACATTTGATGTTGTTGGTGCAACTAATGGTGCGATGTATTACTTTATAGATACTCTCCCTACTGCCGTTAAGAGATACAGCTCAATTGATGGAGGTGCTACCTGGGGAAACAGAGGAAATATTACGAGTGCTGGGGTAAGACCTAAAGTAGCAACGCAAACAGGTGATACGATTATTCTGAATTATTACGGTCCTGTTTTAGCTGATACTGTTACTTCAGTAATCAGAGCTGCAAGGTACAGACAAACAGCTCCCGGTGTGCTTGCATCTTCGGGTTTTCAGGATGTAGCTACGGAGATTATAGCAAAGACAGAGTTTAAATCAGTGATGTTTAACGGCATTGTCTGGTTTGTTTATACATCAGGAACAACGGGTGCGATTGATATTAAAGGAAGGATAAGTACAAACGCGGGTGCGAACTATGATGCTGCTATTGACATTGCTGCTAATCCGAATGTTGATGAATACTGGTTTGATTTAAACTTCTTCCCAGGTGGTGGTTTTGATTTATCTTATTATTCAGACAGTCTTCAAGCCGGGGCTCCAACCAATAATACAGATAAAATGATGTACCGTTATGCACTTGTCGGCGGAACATCATTCAGCGTGCCTACACAAATCAGTTCAAATCCACCATCATGGTCTGATAAAGGTTACAAACCTGTTATTTGCGAAATTCCACCTTCAGATTTAGGAATAGTGTGGGTTGGCGTGAATGCGGGAGCAAGAAAACTTTATTGGGACAGGTATAGTGCTATTACTAATGTCGGAAACAATGAAACACCTGTAAATTACAGCTTAAGCCAGAACTATCCAAACCCGTTCAATCCAACAACAAAGATTAACTTCAATCTTGCAAAGAACGGATTTGTTACACTGAAAGTTTACAACATACTTGGTAAGGAGGTTGCAAAATTAGTAAGCGGTAACTACAATGCAGGCAGCTACTCCATTGATTTCAACGCAAGCAAGCTATCAAGCGGTGCTTATTTCTATTCAATTGAAGTAAACGGATTCAAGGATATAAAGAAAATGATGCTCGTAAAATAATCATAACATAAATAAAATTAAAAAGGCTGTCATGAAAATGGCAGCCTTTTGTTTTTAAAAAACTAATACTATTATTCCGGCTCTACCCAGTCATTGTTTTCTTTAATAAGGTTTATTAGTTCTTCTACAGCAACTTCAGAGTCAATGCTGCGTTTTACTACTTCCTTTCCTTTGTAAAGAGTTATCTTTCCGACACCACTGCCAACGTAACCGTAGTCAGCATCAGCCATTTCACCCGGACCATTAACTATGCAGCCCATAATTCCAATCTTTAGCCCTTTAAGGTGATTTGTTTTTTCCCTGACCTTTGCCGTTGTTTCCTGAAGGTCAAACAACGTCCTTCCGCATGAAGGACAGGATATGTATTCTGTCTTCGATATCCTTGTGCGCGATGCCTGCAGTATTCCAAAGGATATACTATTAACAACTTTTTTCGATATAGCATCCGATTCAAGCCATATTCCGTCTCCAAATCCGTCTATCATTAGTCCCCCTGCATCCGTTGCAGGATAAACAAGAAATTCTTCATCGGAAATGTTCTCATAATTCTTCTTAATCACTACAGGACATTTTATATTCTTTGATATCAGCCTTTCGGCAATCTCCCTTGCTTTCCTGTACGAAAGTTCTTCCGTACAGTTAATAATAAGAATTACATTAGAATCTTTATGTATACCGTTTAATACATCATCTGAAAATTCATACGTATTTAATATCAGAAACTTATTAAAACCTTTATCATTTAATTCAAGATATTCTGATTTATTTATTAAAGGATATGTTTCTTTATTTGACCCTGACTTCAACCAAAAATTATAATTAAATATTTTCTTTAAAGTACCCGGAAGGAAATAATCAATATCCTGAGAACCAAGATAAACAAAGTCCGGAGCCATATCACCTATATTCCATTTATCCAGCGTCTCGCTGTAATAGTACCCGGCTTCTCTAAGACCTTTGTATGAATCAAATATTTCTTTATCCGCCGATAGTATTACAACGGGTACATTTTTGCCCCCAATATTATCAACTGTTGTTGTATCACGTCTTGTGTATGAAAACGGATTTATTATTTTGGGGAATTGAATTTCATTTGTTAATTCAGTATTGTGAGCATATCTATTCACTATCATCTTGCAAACAGGTATTTCAAACTCAGGCTCTTCAGTTAGAGAAACCCTTATTGTATCACCAAGTCCCTCTTCTAGTAAAGTACCTATTCCGAGTGATGATTTAATTCTGCCATCTTCACCGTCGCCTGCTTCTGTTACCCCAAGATGAAGAGGATAATTCATATTTTCATTAATCATCTGTTTAACAAGTAATCTGTATGCCTGTACCATCACCTGCGGATTGCTCGATTTCATCGAAAGAACTATGCTGTAATAATTCTCATCCTCGCAAATCCTTAAGAACTCCATTGCGGATTCTACCATACCTTCAGGAGTATCACCGTAACGACTCATAATCCTGTCTGAAAGTGAACCATGATTCGTGCCCACACGCATTGCAGTCCCGTATTCCTTGCAGATTTTAATTAAAGGGATAAATTTATTTCTGATACGTTCGAGTTCTTCTGAGTAAGATTTATCGGTGTACTCAATTGTTTCAAACTTCTTCTTGTCGGCATAGTTTCCTGGATTAACTCTTACTTTTTCGACTATTCTCGCAGCAACTTCAGCAGCATTTGGTGTGAAATGAATATCGGCAACAAGAGGTGTTTTGTATCCCCTTTTTCTTAATTCATTTTTAATTTCAAGAAGATTATGCGCCTCTTTAATACTTGGGGCAGTAATTCTTACCAGCTCACCGCCTGCTTCAATAATGCGTATTGACTGTTCAACAGTACCGATAGTATCCATCGTATCCGTAGTCGTCATTGATTGAACTCTTATTGGATAAGAACCGCCGATTGATAAATCACCTATATTTACAACTCGTGTCCTGAAACGCTTATATTTCATCTTAGCTTCTTGCTCTCCTGAAACAGTATTCTCTTTTCTTCTTCTGTCAGACTGGCGTAGCCGTTTGCTCCAAGTTTATCCAATATCGCATCTATTTTGATTTGGGCTTCCTTTTCATTTCGCCTCATATCATCTTCATACTTGCTTTTTGAAAGGTCTTCGAAATTTGCATCATAAACATTCTTAGGAGGTTCATACTTAGGCGGCTCGGGTTTCTTTTCAAACATATCCTTGAAGTTATTAAATACATTGTTATCCTGACCCTGATTCTTAAAAAACTTCGGTTTACCTTTATTTAGTATAAAGTATACATAAAGAAATCCGACAACACCTCCACCAAGATGAGCGATATGAGCTATTCCAGACTGGGACTGCGAAGCAACCGCAAAAACTTCAATCAGAATATATACAATAACAAGATACTTTGCTTTTATCGGCAGCATAAAATATATGTATATGTACCTGTTAGGGAATATCATACCGAAAGCAATTAACACTCCATATATAGAGCCGGAAGCACCGACAGTCGGAACGTTTGGCGGAATATAACTCACAAGAGGTGCAAGGAAGGCGTTTGCAATACCAGCACCAACCCCGCAAACAGTATAAAATATGAAGAAGGTTTTGGATCCCCACATGTTTTCCAGTTCCATGCCAAACATCCATAACGCAAACATATTAAAAAACAGATGAGAGAATCCGCCATGCATATACATGTATGTGAACAGCTGCCAAGGCCTGAAAAATGGAGATTCATAAGTGAATAATGCAAAGTTCTTTACAAATAAATCTCCGATCGGTACACTTCCCGCCCTGAGTGTATCAAGGAAGAAAAACTGCAATATGAATACTCCTATGTTTGATATCAGCAGATATTTAATTACAGGCGGAAACATACTGAAACCGCCTACCCCTCTCCTAAAATTATTCAATGTTTTTGTATTTTAATTCGTTTTGTGCTTTGTGATAATCCTCTACAGTATCTATTTCAACGCACTCAAACTCTGAAACATCTACGCTGTATATACTGTTCCTTGGGTCATTTCTTGCTATTATTTCCTCAAAAGTCTTTTCGTAAAACTCGTTAACGTTATTTTCCTTTAAAACTTTTCTGTCAAGAATTTTAAATATCTCATCACCAAAGCTTTTTGAAAACTTTTCTATCCCTATTGATTCTCCGATAGCTTCGTGAATTGGAACATCCTTAGCCATCCTGAGAATTCTATTGTTATTGTCAACAGTAACCTTTATTTGCTCTTCATCCAGTTTCACACCCGAATTTACAGCGGCTGCATTTTCGTTCGGGTCAGCAATAAGTTTCTTAATTATCCTCGAATCAAAAAGTATGTCACTGTCAAGCAGAATAAATTCATCCTTTACACAGTTCTTAGTCATCCACAAAGAATAAGAGTTATTGTTGTTAGAGTAATCAGTGTTTGACAAAAACTCAATTCTAACATCCGTAAAATTCTTATTAAGATAATCTTTAATCATATTTTCCCTGTAACCCGTAACAAATATAAAATCCTTAATTCCGTTTTTTAAAACATTTTCCATCGTACGGTGAAGCAGATTCTTTCCGCAAACATCCAGTAAACATTTAGGAGTAGTATCAGTTAAAGGTCGAAGTCTTTTCGCGAGACCGGCTGCTAATATTATCGCTTGCATATAATTATTTTGATAATCCGTTTAGTGTTTTCTTCTGAATAATATAAAGGAATAACAGCATTAGATTACCAGCTGTAAAAGTAACCCAGAGATAGATATCCAATCGGTTAAAGAAAGCAGCCAGTATTGCTGCCGATAAATGTGTGGTCGAACCAATCCAGCTCCATGCTCTAAGAAGCAGCATGTTTTTTCTCTTATAGAGTTCAGGAGAAACATTAAGCCTTTCATCCTTTGCTGCTCCGCTCTGAACTGATATATATTTTAAATAAATATTAACAAGGAATTTCTCAACAAATCTCCCTTTAGACCTTTCGAGAACTTTTTTAAGTCTGGAAAACTCTTCGAACTCATCCTCAAGATTATTACCTTTATTATAAACGTTCAGCATGTAAACATTTCTGTAATTATCAAAATACATGTTTTGAAATATACGTGAAACAGCCCCCGCGAGTGTTATCAGCCAGACATACAGATAATCGCCCGTTGCAATGCTTAACCCTATACCAATACCAAGAAACATTGAGAATCCCGTTACGTAGTCTATGAAACCGTCAATAATCCTTCCAATTCCGGTACCGTTTTTCTTTAGTCTCGCAAGCTGACCGTCAGCACAGTCCAGGATATTAGAAACAAGCAATGCTATTCCCGCAAAAATAAAAGACTGAGGTGTCCCGAATGCAAACAACACACCTGTTAAAATACCAAACAGCATCGAGAATGCAGAAATTTGATTAGGTGTTATGTTTGTGGAGTATATTAATTTTACAAACAAGAATGAAAGAGGACGATAAAAATATATATCGAGTATTTCCTCAACATCAAAACTTTTTAAAGAACTTTTAAACTCTGTGTACCAACTCATTTTTTAATTACCTGTAATCCTTTTAATGTAATATTTTCTTTTGCTTAAGCTTCTTAAGCCTCTTCTTATATTCCTTTTTTGACTCAGCAATATACTTCTTTTTAACCTGCGTTACAAAATACTCCTGAACGTTGAAATACTCCTTCTCTCCTTTTTCATTCTCAGGGACTTCCAACTTTGTATAGGTACCGTCGCTATTCAGAATACGAGCCTTGACGTTATCTTTTAGATAGAGTGCGAGAATTTCTTCAAGGTCTTCTATTATTCTCTGATTCTCAATAGGGTAGAGCATTTCAACACGTCTGTCAAAATTTCTCTGCATAATATCAGCGCTGCCTGAGTATATAACAGGCTTTCCATTGTTGTAGAAATAATAAATACGGCTGTGCTCAAGAAATCTTCCCACAATACTGATTACTCTTATGTTTTCGCTAATCCCTTTTATACCCGGCCTCAAGCGGCAGATTCCTCTAATAATTAAATCAATTTTTATTCCTGCATTAGATGCCTGGAAAAGTTTAAATATAAGTTTATCATCAACAAGAGAATTTGCTTTTATTATAATTCTTCCATTTCCGTTTACTTTATGCGATTCTATTTCATCATCAATAAACTTACTTAGATTCTTGCGCATTGTGTAAGGTGCAACAAGAAATTTCTTATATTCTTTCTGCTTTGAGTGACCCGTAAGATAATTAAAAAGGTCGGAAGCGTCTTTACAGAAATCTTCATTACACGTAAAAAGTCCAAGGTCTGTGTAAATTCTTGATGTAATAGGATTATAGTTTCCTGTACTCAGATGAAGATACCGGGTCATCTTTCCGGATTCTTTCCTGACAACAAGAAGAAGTTTGCAATGTGTTTTTAGACCTGAAATGCCGTAAACAACGTGTACACCTGCATTCTCAAGTTTCTTCGCCCAGATAATATTATTTTCCTCGTCGAATCTTGCTTTAAGCTCAACCACGGCAGTTACCTGTTTACCGTTTTCTGCTGCTTGAATAAGAGATTTAATTATAGGAGAATCACCGCTAGTTCTGTAAAGAATTAGTTTTATAGCAAAGACATTCTTATCTTCTGCTGCTTGTGCAATAAACTCGGTAACAGAAGAAAATGAATAGAAGGGATGATGCAGCATGATATCCCTTTTCCTTATTGCTTTAAAGAAATCATCCTCATCAAGGAAAAAAGATGATATCCTTGGCATGTACCCATCATCTTTAAGGGCTCTTTTATCAATACGGTAAAGATACATTAAATCACCGAGGTTTAAAGGTCCGTCAACTTTATATATTTCAGTACTATCGAGTTCAAGGTCATCAATAAGAAAGTTAAGAATCTTATCGGGTATCTTTTCCTCTACTTCGAGTCTTACAATAATTCCGAGTCTTCTCTTTTTAACCTCTTCTTCTATAAGTGTAAGTAGGTCGCCAGCTTCCTCCTCTTCGAGTTCAAGGTCAGCGTTTCTTGTAATACGGAATGCATAGCAGTCAGTAATCTTCATTCCCGGATAAAGCTTATGAGCGTTGGCTTCGATAAGTTCCTCAAGCAGCAGATATTGAGTACTGTTTTCTTTTCCGATAGAAATAAACCTCGGAAAGTTGCCTGGTATCTGAAGAACTGAAACTTTATCCTCAACGATATCAGTATCAGGGTCATCAAGAACAATAGCAAAGGCGAGCGTTCTGTTTACAAGGTTTGGAAACGGATGAACGTTATCCATTGCAATCGGAGTAAGAACGGGGAAGATTTCATCGTCGAAATATTTATCAAGCTTTTTCTTTTCATCTTCATCAAGTTCAGAATATTTAAAGAATTTGATTTTGTTTTCTTCGAGCTGCGGAACAAGTTCCTGATTGAATAACCTGTACTGCTCTTTAACCATAGGGCAAAGTTCCTGATATATATACTCGCGTTGTTCCTGAGCTGTAAGTCCGTCAGAGGTTGATTCATTTACATCACTAACAATCTGGCGCTTAAGTCCCGAAACACGAATCATAAAGAATTCATCGAGGTTGGTGCAGAAAATAGACATGAACTTAACACGTTCAAGAAGAGGCTGAGACTTATCCGCAGCTTCCTCAAGAACCCGCCTGTTAAACTCTATCCAGCTTAGTTCTCTGCTGAAAAGATAATCGGACCTTATTTTATTCTTACCGTTCAATAATTAGTTACCTGAAAATTTATTTTATCGCCTTCTTTAACTCCATACTTATCAGAAAATCCTGCAACTACTTCAACCACATACATAGCTTTCTTTTCAGAGGGTAAAGATTTCTCCGAGAAAGGAGTTGTATTTCTATGAATTTTTACTATCTCTTTGTTTTCGTTAACGAACATTATATCGAGTGAAAGAGGAGTGTTCTTCATCCAGAAAGACTGCAATTCCGAAATTGGAAACACAAAGTACATTCCCTGCAATTCATTCATAGATTTGCGGTACATTAGTCCCTGCGATCTTTTTCTGTCGTTATCAGCTATCTCAACATCTATCTTTTTTATCGCTTTTCCATCTTTGCCCGAGAGAAACTCAACTTCACCTTGCTTAACAAACTGCGGTTCGGTTGGTTCTTTCTTTTCTACTACGACCTTTCTTTCAATTGGTTTTTCATCATTCATCATGGTATATATGAAATAACCTGCTACAATAACAACAACCCCTATAAGTACATAAACAAAGTAATTCGGTTTATTGGGTTCTGTTTTCTTTTCTGCTGCTTTCAGTTTTGCCATTACTTCTTTCCCAGATATTCTTTAATTGAATCCATCAAATAATAGTTCTGATCGCGGGTGCCGAGTGTAATCCTCGTTTCTGTTTTGAATGCCTCTTCATCGAGGAATTTGATAAGAAGGTTTCTTTCTTTCAGGAACTTATCAAGACCCTTTCTGATATCGTGCGGCATATCAACAAGCATAAAGTTAGCATAAGACTTGTAAGGAGTAAAACCTTCCATTTTGGAAAACTCTTTATAGAAATATTCTTTGTCTTCCTGCATCATCTTTGTAACTCTTTCATAGTATTCAGAATCTTTGTACGCAATCTCGCCAAGCTTTTCTGATATTCTGTTATAACCGAGATATCTGACCGTGTAGTTCATTAACTCTTCGAGGTTCTTCCCTGTAAAAGCAAAACCTATTCGGCAGCCCGCAAGAGCATAATATTTTGAGAATGTTCTGCAGATAACAAGATTAGGGAATTCATCGAGGAAAGGTTTAACATAATCATTTTCGGTTGAGCCGAAACCCCAGTAAGCTTCGTCAATCATAACCAGAGCACCTCTGCAGGCATCAAGGAACCTGTGCAAGTCAGTTTTGGATATTCTGTTGCCCGTAGGATTGTTAGGAGAAGCAATAAGAACTATTCGGGGCTTTTCACGGTCGTATATTTCTATCATTTTATCAACATCATAAGCAAACGTAGCAATACCATCTTCTTCACTTCTAAACATAGGATATTCAACGTTAAATCCGCCGACTTCATAAGCTACTTTCTTATAATACCACCATGCTTCCTTGGGAATAAGAATCTTTTCTTTCCTGTCAAGATAATAGTGAATTATTTGTTTCAGCAAATCTTCGCTGCCATAAGAAAGTATTACCTGTCTTTCGGGCAGTCCGAATTCATCAGCAATCATTTTTGATAAGCTTGACTTGATACCTTTGGAAAACTCTCTTGAATAGTTAGATAGTTCATCAATGGTAACATGCTTAAGAAACTCATAGCATTTAGGTGATGGTCCGTACTGGGATTCATTTCTATCCAGATACTGAAGTTCTTTATATTTTTTAGGGTCTGTCATATTATTTTATATTTGATGTTAATAAATAAGTTACTTTTTAGTTAAAAACTTTTTAATACCATTCTTGCAATCTTCTGACATACGGGTAAGCGTGTTCATATCAACGGCATACTCGAGTGCTGCTTCAAAACCCATAGAAGAAATATTCTTGAACATTTCTTTCGTTAGCATCACTGAGCTTGAAGGTAGCTGATTAAGAGAATCGCAGAGCTGATTTGTATAGCTTTCAAGCATAGCCTGCTCTACAACGTAGTTTACAAATCCCATTTTCAATGCTTCAGGAGCGGTTATAAACCTTGAAGTAAGCAGCAAATCCTTTGCATGAGTTTCACTAACACGCTTAAGAAGAAATATCATGACGATAGCGGGAATGAAACCAATTCTTACTTCTGTATAACCGAACTGAGCTTTATCGGATGCGACTATAAGGTCGCATGCGCTGGCTATACCGCAGCCACCGGCGAGAGCATAACCGTCAACCATTGCAAGGGTCGGCTTCTTGCAGTTATAGATTGCAAGCAAGAGATTTTTATAATTACTTGAATCTTTCTTGTTTTCAAAAACGTCAAAATCCTGAATCTTATTCAGGTAGTCAAGAAAAAGACCCGAGCAGAAGTTACCACCCGCACCCGTGATTATCAGCGATTTTGTATCATCATCTTCTGATATAGAATTAACCGCGTAAGTCAGCTCGCTTATCATTTCATCGTCGAGCGAATTTCTTTTATCGGGACGGTTAAGAATAAGCTTTTTAGTTTTATACCTGTCTTCCAGAATTATTTTATTAAAGCTTTTTTTCATTGCAGTTTAGTTTGGTATAAAGTTAATGTGATATTCATTTTCGAAATTCAGTATTTGCGACCTAATCATAAAATACTTTTCAAGAGACTCCTGCGTAATAATATCGAGTGTTCTTCCGGATGATACAACCTTACCGTTTTCAAGCAGCAATGTTTCATCTGTGTATTTTAAAGCTATATTCAAGTCGTGAATAACCGTCATTACGGTTAAGCCCTTATCTTTATTGAGCTTTGCGAGAACGTTGAAGATTTCGTACTGATAATTCACGTCAAGATAAGTAAGCGGCTCATCCACAATCAGGATTTTATCAGATAGACTGTTTCTGCAGTCAAGCTGAACGAATGCCAGAGCAAGAATAACTTTTTGCTTTTCTCCTCCCGACAGCTCGTATAGAAATTTATTATTCAGGTTATCAATTGACAACATTTTAAGAGCGAAATCAACTATTTCCTTTTCTTCACTGCTGGTACCAAAATCAGTAAAAGATTTGTAAGGATACCTTCCGAGACACAAGAAATCGAACACGCGAATATTCGTGTCGAAGAACTGTGTCTGCTGCGGGATGAATGACAAATGCTTAGCAAGCGCCCTTGGAGAAAATGTTTTTATATTTTTTCCGCCGAAAAGAATTTCTCCTGAATAGTTACCAATAACTCCGGACAACAAATTGACCAGGGTTGATTTACCCGAGCCGTTCCTTCCAATAACCGCATAAAACTTACCTTTGCCGATGTTTAGATTCACACCGCTTAGTACAATCCTGCCGTTTCCGTAAGAAAAGGATACGGAATTAAGTGAAAGCAAAGGTGAATCCATAGTGTTATTTTATGTACTGGGAGTTCTTGTAATCATAAAACCACTGGAAAAGTCCTGTGCCTTTATCGGCGTCAAATTCTATGAAACAAACGCCTGATTTTTTGAACTGGAAGTTCAGCTCTTTTTTATCGGAGAGACCTTCTATCAGAAGTGAGATAAGAGGTTCATGCCCGACAAGAGCAATGGAATTGAATACTGTATTTCTTTTTAAGAGCTGAGCAACTTTTGCTACAGAGCCATTGAGCAGGAGTTCGTTTGCAATTTCAACATCATGTTTATACTTTAGTGTTGATGCAAGAACTTCGGCGGTCTGGACGGCTCGAATCAAAGGGCTTGTAAAAACCTTATCAAGGTCAAGAAGATAATCTTTAAGGCTTTTAAAAACCGTTGAAGAAATTTTACGTCCTTTCGGAGTTATGTATCTTAATTCATCCGTACGGACTGATTCGGTTTCATAATCGATTGCTTCTGCGTGTCTAATCAAAAACAGTTTCATTTTTTAATATTTTAATTTAGTGTGTTAGTTAATTTTGTGACTATCCACGGATTTAATTCCGTTTAAATTCGTCAGCATAACTTCTGATATCGTGTTATGCAGTTTAAAATCATTCTTAGTTCTAACTCTTATGTAATTATCAGTCCAGCCCTCAATGTATTCAAGACCGTTGTAAGTGACAACCTTGTTTTCAAAGAGAACTTTTTGTTCAGTGTTCAAGTGTCTCGTGTAAAAATCATACTTCTTTTTCGCAGAAAGGTTTCTCAAAGTTTCACTTCTCTGCTTTCTTTTATTTATATCAACCTTGCCGTCTAATGTAACAGCCAGAGTATTTTTCCGCTCAGAATAGCTGAATACGTGCAGATAGCTGACTTTCAAGCCGTCAATAAAGTCATACGTATTCCTGAAATTTTCATCAGTCTCGCCGGGAAACCCGATTATTACATCAACGCCGATTCCAAGCCCTGGCATTTCACTATTCAGCTTTTCCACTAAGTCACTGAATAACTGTAAGTTATATCTTCTTTTCATAAGTTTCAAGATACGACTATCCCCACTCTGCAGAGGGATGTGAAAATGCTTGCAGAACTTCTCCGAACTTTTTACAAGACTGATTACCTCATCAGTAAGAAGGTTCGGTTCTATAGAGCTGATTCGAATCCGTTCGATGCTTAGTTTATCGAGCTCATAAAGAACATCGATAAGTTTTTTCAAAGTATTATTTTCAAAGAACTTATAATCGCCTGTATTTACACCTGTAAGTATTATTTCCCTGTAACCCGAATCGATAATCTTCTTTGCATTGTCAACAACTTCATCCAAGGGAAGACTCCGCGAAATACCCCTTGCCATTGGAATAGTGCAGAAACTGCAGCTATAATCGCAGCCGTCCTGAATCTTCAGAAAAGCCCTGGTTCTTGAATCGGAGTCCGCTGAAAAAGCACCTTTTATTTCATCGTCTTCCTTACCGACTTCGGAAACAAATATGCGCGGTTTATTCTCCTTGAAAACACAGGAAATATCTTCGAGTTCGAAATTATCAAGATACTCAAACAGACGAAGCTTTTCCTTTGAACCGAGAATAAGGTCAACTCCTTCAATATCCGCAATTTCCCCCGGCTGAAGCTGAGCGTAACAACCCGTGACAATTACGTAGGTTTCCGGATTTTTACGCAGAACACTCCGGATAATCTGCCTGCATTCTTTATCGGCATTATCGGTAACCGAGCACGTGTTCAGTACAAAAATATCGGATTCCTCGCCATAATTATTCAACTTCATACCCTTTAGCTCAAATTGTTTAGCCAGAGTAGAAGTTTCACTATAATTCAACTTACAACCGAGTGTATGTAAAGATACTCTCTTCATCGATAAATTTACAATATTTCAATGGTATATTTAATGCAAAATATTTTGTATATCAGGAGATTAATTCCGGCTCACGAATCAGATTAATTCCGAATTTCAGAAGGACTTTATTTTGAATTTTTTCTGAAAAGTTTATTAAATCTTTTGTTGAACCGCCTCTATTAACCAAGGCAAGAGAATGTTTAGAAGAAATTCCTATTCCGTTTTCTGTATGACCCTTATTAAAGCCTGAATTTTCTATTAACCAGGCTGCTGAGACCTTGAACTGCTCCCCTGATTTATAACAAACAGGCTGCAAATTCAATTCACTGCATTTGTTTAAAAATTCTTCGTAAGCAGAAGCGTCAATTATGGGATTAGTGAAGAATGAGCCGCAGGAAATCGAATCGCCATCATCTTCATCGTAAATCATTGATTTTGCAGCCCTTATTTTTAGAACTGTATTTCTTATTAAAATGAGTTTGCTGATATTATTCTTTAGCAAGTTATAAAGCTCGTCATTTTCAAGTGACTCTCTTAGGTCATTGTATTTAATCACAGGGGCAGAATTAAACTTTAGATTGAAAGTTACTTCCGTAATAATATAATTTCCTTTATCGGAAGATTTAAAGCGGCTGCTCCTGTAAGAAAATTCACAGGACTCATTATTAAAGATTTCGTATTCGAGTGTATTCGTATTAATAGCTTTTACAGATTTAATAACTTCGGAGACTTCCTGACCATAGGCACCAACATTCTGAATAGGGGTTGCGCCAACGCTTCCCGGGATACCGGAGAGGCATTCGATTCCGCCCCAGCCGTTGTTTAGGATGTAATTAACAAAAGAGTCCCAGTTCTCTCCTGCTTTAACAGTGAATAAATCATTCTTATGGATTATACCTTTCGTGTTAATGTAGATAAGGACACCGCTGAACCCATCATCGACGAAGATGGAATTACTGCCGCCTGCAAGGACCTGAAATGGCAGGTTGTTTTCTCGTGCATATTCAACTGAATTGATAATATCGTCGTCATTTACGCATTCGACGAACTTATCCGCCTGCCCTCCGAGTTTTATTGTTGTAAAGTCAGAGAGCTTTACTGTTTTAAAAGATATATTACTCATGGAATAAAATAGTGTTTTAAAATAAAGAATAATATTCAGTAAATAATATACCGGGTTTTGGGGGGATAAGTTGCTGATTGGATGAATTTTAATGCGAGGGACTCGATGAAACAAGAGATGAGAACAAAGAAAAGATTTTACCACCGAGCTCACAGAGCTCAC
>CAZVCC010000070.1:0-14546 GCA_964626015.1 uncultured Ignavibacteriaceae bacterium | reverse complement strand
TGCTAAATTTTGCAGAAAACTCGAATAAATAAAATAGAAATCATAACAACAAAAACAGAAAACTTTGAAAGTGTTTTATTCATTACATAAATTGAATAACTTGATTATATTAAAAATTGCAAACAATGAAGCTATTTAAGTTAATAATATTATCCCGACCAAAGCAATGGCTAAAAAACCTTTTTGTTTTTGCACCGATACTGTTTGCGGGTCAAATGATGAATTTGGATTTAATGATAAAGAGTATGCTTGCCTTCGTAGCATTTTCTTTTACATCAAGCATTGTTTATATTATTAATGACATAGTTGACAGAGATGCAGACAGAATACACAAAAAGAAACGGTTCCGTCCGATTGCCTCGGGGGAGGTAAACATAAAAGAAGCGCTAATTTTTGCGTTATTCTTTACAGTAATTGTAATCTTAATACTTTTAAAACTTAATTTATTATTTGCGATCGTGATAGGTGTGTATGTGGTAATGAATCTGTTTTATTCGTTAAAGCTGAAGCATGTAGTGATACTTGATGTGTTTATAATTTCACTTGGATTTATGCTTCGAGTTGAAGGCGGAGCGTCTGCAATAGAAGTACCTATTTCAAGCTGGATGATACTGACTACAATTTTTCTTTCTCTTTTCCTTGCAATCTCAAAAAGAAGGGCTGAACTTACAGGTTCCGAGAATGACAATTATGAAAATCAAAGGAAGGTACTCAGTCATTATGACGTTGTTTTTGCAGACCAGATGAATACTGTCGCGGTAACCGGTACGATTATTTGTTATGCATTATACACAGTTTCAAGCAAAGCTGTAAACACATTCCATACGGAGAATTTAATTTACACAACACCATTTGTTATATACGGAATGTTCAGGTATCTGTATTTACTACACAGGAAGAACTTAGGAGAAAGTCCTGAACTTATCGTCACAAAAGACATATCTTTGATAATTAACATCGTACTATGGTTTACATTTTCGTTTTTAATAATCTACAGAAATAAAATACCCGGATTTTAAAACGGAATGAATGCTATCATCAGATTAAAAAATTACTTCTCAAGCAATCCTACACAGTACAAAT
Source organism: uncultured Ignavibacteriaceae bacterium (assembly GCA_964626015.1). Lineage (GTDB taxonomy): Bacteria > Bacteroidota > Ignavibacteria > Tepidaquicellales > Tepidaquicellaceae > CAIKZJ01. Next base: position 13,463 of record CAZVCC010000070.1, on the reverse strand, counting down.
CAGAGGTAATATTATTATTCTGTTCACTTGTATGGGGGTTTAGTTTTCCTTCGGTGAAGATTGCTCTGAACTACATGTCGCCAAATGCGTTTATCTTTTTTAGATTTTTTCTGACAGTTATAATTTTTTACGGATTTTATAGGGGTAGAATTAAAGAATTTAAAAAGGACGATGTAAGAAAAGGCATTATACTTGGAATATTTCTCTTTTTAGGATTTGTGAGCCAAACGGTTGGATTACAGCATACAACATCCGCAAATTCAGCTTTCATAACCGGAACATATCTTGTATTAATTCCATTTGTTCAGATAATGGTTATAAAAGTTAAGCCAAAGGTGGAAAATGTGATAGGCGTAATAATTGTGATGTTTGGAATATATATTCTATCAGATATAAAGAATACAGAACTGAATTTCGGTGACATTATAACGATGATATGTTCGGTGGCTTTTGCATACCATATAGTGTATCTTGACAAATATTCACGCGACAGTGATGCCTTACCATTGATTTGGGGACAATATTTAGCAATGGCGGTATTAAGTTTATTTTCATTAGTTTTTATAGAGCATTTATGGTTAGATTCGTTTAAAGCAGAGTTTAACTGGTTTTTAGTTTTCTCTATAGTTTTTAACGGGATATTTTCTACATTTATTGCTTTATTTTTAGCGATAAAGTTTCAAAAATATACTACTCCCATCAGGGCAGGACTTATTTACAACATGGAGCAGGTGTTCGCAGTAGTATTCGGATTCATTCTTATATCGGAGCTACTTTCGGGTAACCAGATAGTTGGTGCGTTAATAATTTTGATTGGATTTATATTCTCAGAATTTTATCAAGAAATAAAGAAAAAGATTATACATGCGGTCAATTAGAATTATAGTCAAAGGTCTTGTACAAGGTGTCGGGTTCAGGTATTACTGTTACAGGACTGCAAAAGAATTCGGAATTACAGGATACGTAAAAAACTTATACAACGGAGACGTTGAAATACTTGCACAAGGGGAAGAAGGGCTGCTAAATGATTACATTAAGAATGTTAAAATCGGGCCATCTGCTTCAAGGGTAACTAAATTGCTAAAAGAAGAAGCGAGGTATGATGCTAAACTGAAAACATTTGAAGTTTATTAAAACACTTGTATTTTTTGCTTTTATTGAATATTATTGAAGAAAAAAGGAGTTGAGTAAAGAGGTTAGCTACAAGTTAATAACCAATAATCAGTGATGAAAAAGAAAATAAGTCTAATATCAGTAATTGCAGCAGCAGTAATACTTACAGCTAATACAGCATTTACTCAACAACAATACACATACGATTTTCTAAACCTAAATGTTGACGCCCGTTCATCTGCAATGGCGGGAAGTTTTGTTTCGGTTTCAAATGATGTAAACACGATATTCTACAATCCTGCCGGACTTGCAACGCTTGAGGGAAAACAGGCAAGTGTTGGATTCTTTAAATATCTAATGGACATAAATTCGGGCAATGTTGCATATTCCCAGAAATACAAAGACATAGGTTACTTCGGAGCGGGTATCAGATACATGAATTACGGAAGTTTTGATAAATACGACGAAAACTTTGAGAACTTAGGAACTTTTGGTGCTAATGAACTTGCACTTTCACTCGGGTATGCGAACAAATATAAGGTAAATTTTCATTACGGAGCTAATGTGAAATTTATATATTCATCCATAGATGAGTATAACTCGATGGCTCTTGCGTTAGATCTTGGGGCTATGTATGTTATACCGGAAGAGAAATTGAACTTCGGTATTAGTATTTTAAATTTAGGAACACAAGTTAAGAAATATATAAACACGAATGAAAAGTTACCGATAGATTTGCGATTAGGCATGACAAAATCCCTTGAACATCTTCCATTGACGGTGAATATCGGATTTTCAAACCTACTTGATGAATATGATAAATTCTTTGATAGGTTCAAGAATATTGTAGTCGGCGGAGAATTCACCCTGAATGATTATGTACTATTAAGAATAGGTTACAATAATCCTCAGAGGCAGAACTTTAAAACGGGTTCTTCATTAGGCATCAGCGGATTCTCAGCGGGTATTGGAATAAGGTTCGGGGAGAGATATAAACTTGATTATGCTTTTAATTCTTTAGGAAACGTAGGAGCTGCTCACAGGTTTAATATCGGATTTGACATATAAGTATTAACATAACAGAAGACTATGAAACCCTGTCCAATTTGAACAGGGTTTTTTTAAAAAGGGATAATTTAAAATCAGAAAAGATTAATCTTTACACCGTCGTTTTTAATCTTGACCGTTAGCTTTTCAACTTCTTCTATAAGTTTATTAAGGTTATTAAAGAATTTATCGTCATAAATAAACTTACCGACTCCGCTATTCTGAGTTTGAATATCAGAAACAATTAGATTAAGGTTTGATACGAGAGAATCGAATTTTACAGTAAGAGACTGAACATCCTTGAAAGTACTCTTAATCTCCGGTGAAGTATCATCAAGAAGAGTATTAACACTCTTTAGTGTTTTATCCGCATTATCAGATAAGTTATTTACGTTCTTTCTTGAATCGGCAACAAGACCATTAAGGCTTCTGGAAGTAACAGCAAGGTTAGAAATGGTATTTTTCAAATCACCCTGCATTCTTTTATCACCTACCAGTTCATTTATATTTACAAGAACGAGGTCAAGGTTATCAGCAGTTTTATTAAATTTCCCGATAAGCGTTTTTACATCTCCAGCAATATCGGAAGCAGTTTTCATTACAGTAGAGATATCAGCACCATTAACACCGAACAAAGGTTTATTATAATCGATCTGGTTAGCGTCCTTTCCTGGTCTAATATATACAGTTTTTCCAGCCATAAGTTCGGGTGATGCAATTTCAATAGAGTAATCAGTTTTAATAATCACGTCTTTTTCCAGAACAAAAGTAACTTTTACAGAATCCCCTTCAAGTTCAATTTGGGAGACCTTACCTTTTACGACTCCGTTCACAGAAACGGGGTCACCGAAATTTAAGCTTGAAACAGAGGGGAAATAAGCTACCATATCCCGTTTATCCTTACCCATAATAAATCCTTTAGACCAGAAAATAGTAGCCGTAACGATTACTATAGCGACAAAAATAAAAACACCAACTTTAATTTCAGAAAATTTCTTGTAAAACATGACGTTTTATTATTTTTTAATTTCAAGAATTTTATATTCTATAGTGCCGGCGGGTGCCGTAAATGAAGCCACTTCTCCCACCTTCTTTCCTAACAGGGCTTTACCAAGAGGAGAAACGATAGAAATTTTATCCTGTTCAAAATCTGCTTCATCGGGAGAGACTAAATGATAAGACAATTCTTCCTTTCGTTTCAGGTCAAATACTTTTACTTCAGTAAGCACGTAAGCTGTATCATCAGGGATATCTGAATCCTCTATAATTTTTACCCTTGAAAGAAGATTCTCGAGTTTCCCAATCTTCATTTCAAGATGAGACTGAGCTTCTTTAGCGGCATCGTATTCTGCATTTTCGGATAAATCACCATGAGAGCGAGCTTCGGCAATTTTATCCGCAATATCTCTTCTTTCAACTGTTTTTAATTCTCTAAGTTGATTTTCAAGTTCTACGAGCCTTTTCCTTTTAAGATAAACAATTCCCTGTTCCATTTAATTAATTCTCTTTTTAGTTTTTTCCAATAAAATTAGATGACCTAATTTATCTCTTTTAGTTTTTAAATATCTTACATTAATATGATTAGCTTCAATTTCAATAGGAACCCTATCAACGACTTCGAGACCATAGCCTATCAGACCTATAATCTTTTTAGGATTATTTGTAAGAAGTTTTATTTTCTTGAGTCCAAGGTCCCGCAGTATTTGAGCTCCAATACCGTAGTCTCTTAAATCTGCCTGAAAACCGAGTTCTATGTTTGCTTCGACAGTATCTTTTCCTTTTTCCTGAAGATTATAAGCTTTAAGTTTATTAACGAGCCCAATACCTCTGCCTTCCTGTCTCATATAAAGAACAACACCTTTACCTTCTTTTTCAATCATCTGCATAGATTTAGTAAGCTGCTCCCTGCAATCACATCTCAGTGAGCCGAAAATATCACCAGTCATGCATTCTGAATGAACTCTAACGAGTACAGGTTTATTTGTTTTAATATTTCCTTTTACGAGAGCTATGTGTTCTTTTCTATCAACATTACTACGATAGATATGAATATTAAAATTACCGAACTTACTCGGAAGTTTTGCGTCAACAAGTCTTGACACGAGAATATCTTTTGTAAGCCTGTATTTGATAAGGTCTTTAATAGAGATTATTTTCAGATTAAACTTATCCGCAATCTCAAGAAGTTCCGGAAGACGCGCCATTTCACCGTTTTCTTTCAGCACTTCACAAAGAACGCCCGCAGGATAGTGACCCGCAAGCTTTGCGAGGTCAACGGCGGCTTCAGTATGCCCAGCTCTTTTTAAAACTCCCCCTTCTTCTGCTTTAAGCGGGAAAATATGCCCCGGTTTACCGAGTGAAGCAGGTTTAGTCTTTTTATCAATAAGAGCTTTTATAGTTTTGTGACGGTCGAACGCTGAAATTCCTGTTGTAGTACCGACTAAGTAATCAACACTGACAGTAAAGGCAGTTTCATGGCGTGCAGTATTATCCGCAGTCATCATACCGATTTCAAGTTCATCGAGCCTTTTCTGTTCCATCGGGACACAAATAAGACCCCTTGCATGACGAACGAGAAAGTTTACGAGTTCTGGTGTTGATTTTTCCGCAGAGAAAATCATATCGCCTTCATTTTCACGATCCTCATCATCAACTACTATTATGATTTTACCTTTTTTAAAATCACTAATAGCGGATTCAATAGAATCCAGTTTAATATTCTTCTTATCCATTCAGGATTTTGTTAAAATTTACTTCTTGCCCTGGTCAGTTAATCCGATTATTGTAGCAATACCTGTTTTCTCGAGTTTAACTTTAACGCTATCATCAATTTTAACAAGAACGGTTTTATCGTCGAGACCTTCGACAACACCGTGTATTCCACCTGCAGTGATAATCTTATCACCTTTCTTAACACCTTCAAGAAGTTTTGTTCTTTCCTTCTGCCTTTTTTGCTGAGGTCTAAGAATAAGGAAATAGAAAACTACAATAATTAGCAGAAAAGGAACTATAGTAGAAAGCAAATCTGCTCCACCTGCCTGCAAAAAGATACCAAATAAAATGTTCATTTTTGTTTGTTTGAATTATATTTTAATAAAAATGTTTGTTTAAAATCCATAAATTTGTTATTACTAATAGCTATTCTTATGTCTTTCATCAGTTTCAGATAAAAACCCAAATTATGTAATGAAGCAAGTTGAGCACCAAGAATCTCTTTTGCCATGAATAAATGTCTCAAGTACGCAAAAGAGAAATTCATAGAAGTATAAGTCATGCATTCATCGTCAATCAGTCTGAAATCGTTTGCATACTTAGCATTTTTGATATTTATCTCTCCATAAGTCGTAAAAATTCTGCCGTGTCTTGCGTTACGAGTCGGCATAACGCAGTCGAACATATCCACTCCACGTTCAACTGACTCAAGAATATCAATCGGTGTACCGACCCCCATCAAATATCTCGGTTTATTAACCGGTAGAAAGTCTGTGCAATAATCCGTAAGTTCATACATGAGTTCGTTCTTTTCACCGACTGCGAGACCACCTATTGCGCAACCTTCAAAATCATTAATAAGCAGTTCTTCTATACTTCTTTTCCGTAACTCTTTGAAAGTACTACCCTGTACAATACAGAACAATCTTTGTTTGTTGCCATACAACGGAGATGTGTACTTATATACTTCAAAGCACTTTGATTCCCATTTCGTAGTTCGTTCAAGCGCCTTCACTGCTTGCTTAAAAGCCGCAGGATAAGCAATACACTCATCGAGAGGCATCATAATATCAGAACCTATAATCCTTTGAGTGTTGATAACACTTTCCGGTGAAAAGTAATGTTTAGAGCCGTCAATATGAGAACTAAACCTCACGCCACCATCTTCAACCTTTTTTAGAGTAGATAGACTAAAAACCTGAAAGCCGCCACTATCAGTAAGAAGGCTCCTTTTCCAATTCATGAACTTATGCAGTCCACCAGATTCCTTCATGATTTCATTTCCCGGACGCAAAAAAAGATGATATGTGTTTCCGAGAATTATACGAGCATCAAGCTCTTCAAGTTCAGAATTTTTTAATGCTTTAACGGTTGCAACGGTACCTACGGGCATAAAGACAGGGGTTTCGATTACAGAATTATCTGTAGTAATCAGACCAGTTCTGGCTTTAACACCAATTTCATTACTATGTGAAAGAACTTTAAAAAACTTCATTACTTATCTGATAGGTTTCCATTCTTTGGAGACAGACTTTTTAAAAAGCGTAATCCAAATAGAATTTTTCGCCCAGTCAAAGAGAACGTATAAATAACCAAACTTCCTGTAACGCCTCGGTGATTCATACACCAGCAAGTCTTTACAGAACCGTATTTTACCGATTTTGTGAAGTTTCTTGTACAGTTCAAAATCCTCACCCGCTCCGAGATCTTCGTTATAACCCTTAACCGATTCAAAAGCTTCTCTTTTAACGATGTGGCACTCTCCCCTTCCCATGCCCATAAAAGCAAAGTTTAGCAGACGGACATAATTGTTGTAAAGAGAGTGGAACACTTTATCCTGTAATTTTTCTTCATTCGGAAAAACCTTCACGGGAAAAGCGAGTGCATTCACTTTTTCATCTTTAAGGTAAAGGAGAATTTTTTCAAAGAACAAATCAATATCATTAACATAAGTATCAGCGTTAAAAAAAATCAGAACATTACCCGTAGAAGATTTAAAACCCATATTTCTTCCTTTGGAAATGTTCTGTTTATAATCCTTATCGTGTTTTACAATTTTATCAACTTTGCCTTCAATGATTGAAAGTGTATTATCGGTACTCCCGCCATCGCTAACAATAACTTCAACATCGTACTTTTCTTTAACAACATCGCTAAACTGCCTAACGGTCTGCTCTATCAGTTTTTCTTCATTAAGTGCAGGTATAATAACACTGACAGATTTAGCCATCAGGACACTTATTTACTCAACAACGCTTTAAGTCCCTTTTTATCGAGTGTTTTAATAGCTTCGGTAGAGATTTTCATGGTAACAAAGCGTTTTTCCTCTTCAAGCCAGATTCTTTTCTTTTGCAGATTTGGTAACTGTCTTCTTTTAGTTCTGTTGTTTGCATGAGAAACATTGTTACCGGTCATTGGTTTTTTACCAGTTAATTTACATACTCTTGCCATAGTTGCTCCTATCCTTTATAAGGTTTATAAGAAGATTCATAAACTTTCATGTTTCTATCAAGAAATTTTACTGAACCCTTTTCGGTTTTAACTGCCTCAACAAGTCTTACGTTAATAATTCTTGTTTCCTGATTAGTATCAGGGTCGATAACGGTGAAATCGTGCTTTTTAGCAAGTTTCGCAGCTTTGTCTGCAAATGTTTGTACTTTTGCCATTTTGTATTATTTATTTATTAATTTATTTTCTTTAATTGCTTCTTCAATTTTCTTGTTTATCTCAAGCCGTGCAATCTGTTCAGCCCTGAAAATCATTTTCTTAATTGCATAAGGAGTTGATTTTCCATGCCCAATAATAGAAACTCCATTCACACCGAGAAGAGGAGTACCGCCTTGCTCTTCGTAGTCAAATTTTTTAAAAATGCTTTTAATAGTACCGTACATCATCCCCATCCATAATTTCTGAAAGAAACCTTTATCAGCATATTCCCTGAATTTAAACCTTAACAGCTCAAGAACGCTTTCAGCGAGTTTGAGTAAAATATTGCCAGTATAACCATCGCAAATAGCAACGTCAACAGTACCTCTCAGAATATCGCTTCCTTCAGCATTTCCAACGAAGTTAATGGGTGCTTTCTCGAGCATCTCGTATGCAGCGAGTGAGACCTCGTTGCCTTTACTTTTTTCTTCACCAACGCTCAGCAAACCAATTTTTGGATTATCCTTTTTGTAAATATACTTGGCAAAAATTGAGCCCATAATCGCATATTCAACGAGGTGGTCGGGTCTGCAATCGACAGTGGCACCAACGTCGAAAACAAGCGTCGAACCATTCATTGAAGGAAGTTCAGCGCCGATTGTTGCTCTTCCGATTCCCTGTATCCTTCCGAGGCGTAAAGTTGAATGAGAAAGAACTGCACCAGTATTACCTGCACTAACAAGAGCGTCTGCTTCTTTCTCCCTTTGCATTTTCAGAGCAATGTTCAGAGAAGAATTCGGCTTAGCCTTGAAAACTTCAGCGGGTAAATCATCCATCGTAACATATTCATTAGTATGAACAATCTTAAGATTGCTTAGATTAACATTTTTCTTTTTGAGAACATCTTTAATCCTATTTTCGGGACCAACGAGTATAACGTCTATATTACTGTTTTCGGCAGCAGCTTCAGCGGCACCCAGAACAGGATTATCAGGAGTAAAATCCCCGCCCATAGCGTCGACTGCTATACGAATAATTTTAGAGCTCTCCTGTGTCATTAAGTTTATTTCTTAGGAAGCACAATACTTTTGCCGTCATAGAAACCGCAAGCAGGACAAATCTGATGGCTTGGTTTCATTTCCTTACAGTTTGAACAGGCTACTAAAGTCGGAGCAGCAGCTTTGTAATGAGTTCTGCGTTTTCTTCCTCTTGTTTTCGAATGTCTTCTTTTTGGATTTGGCATTTTACTTATTTAATTAATTCTTGTTTAACAACTTATTCCAAACAGGGTTTAACTCCTGTTTTATTTCAATTTTAAGTATTTCATTAATCTCTTTCTTACAATAAGAACATACACCGTCATTTTCTTCCGGAACGTGTCTCATAGGTATAGAAACCAAGATATTTTCCCTAACCACGTTTTTCAGGTCAATATTATTCGTTTCCGGAGAAATGAAGAATATATTATCGTTATCGGTTGAATTAAGTTCAACATCGTTCTTTGAATACTTAATCACGACATCGAATTCAGTATTTAAATTAAATTCAAAATCATCCGTGCATCTATCGCAAGGAAAAATCAGCACGGCACTAACCTCAACGATAGCATGAATCTGCATGTCGGATTTATTCAGCGTAACATTAACATTGAAACCGTCTTTAGTCCTAAGGTCAACGAGTTCCAGATAAACTTCACTTTCTTTAAACTCGTACTTATGTTCACCTTCCGCAAGGTTAGACACAATAATTTTCATCATATCAGCCTCCACAATTTTCTAAAACAAATCATTAAGAATAAATAATAAAATTGCAAAGCAGGAATAGACCTGATTCGCAAAAATTATTCAGGAATTAAATAATGAATTAAATTATTATTAACCTAAAAGTGCTTTATAAGCTGCAGCGTCCAAAAGACCATCGAGTTCAGCAGCATTAGCAACTTCAATCTTAAACAGCCAACCAGCACCGTAAGGGTCGGAATTGACGGAAGAAGCAGCGTCGTTAATACCTGAATTTATTTCAATGATTTTACCAGAAAGCGGGCTGAAAACCTCAGAAACAGTTTTCACGGCTTCGATAGAGCAGACGACATCGTTAACTGCAACGGAATCGCCGACTGATTTTGTAAAATCAACAAAAATAATATCGCCAAGTTCGCCCTGAGCATAATCCGTAACTCCTATTGCAGCCACATTACCGTCAATTTTTACATACTCGTGCTCTTTTGTAAACTTCAAACTTTCGGGAATATTCATAAATTAACTTATTTAATAATTATACAAAAAGTTCTAAGTATCTAAAAAACATATTTTTAAATACTTAAAACCTCATAAATTCAAGAATAATGTATCATTGTAACAATAGCAAAGATAATAAAAATAAGTAGTTTTTACAATCCCATTATAAAGAAGTTCAAAGAAACCATACCAAAACATATATTAGACTTTAAAGATTTTATCACAAAGGACGTCAGCCACGGCGGATCTGCGACTCGAGTGCAAAAGAATGATTTATTTTACCTTAAAAATTCAGATGGTCTAAGTAATTAATTTTGAAAATGCTTGTTGTAGAGATAGATAATTAGGTTCAAAAGCGAAAGATTTCCAAACACAATGTATGGGATATTTCAAATGAAACTCTACGCGTCTTAATCGCTGAAAATTCAAAAATCTATAATAAACGTTTTATTTGGTTTAACGGGAAGAGGTTCCGGTTTATATAAACTTTTCTTCGGTATTGAGCCTTTTATGTATATACCTCCGCATTCTGCCCATTTTACCATAGTGCTTGAAGTACCATCGGAAACGATAGCCGGGAATACAAGAACAGTTTTAAAATCATTGAGAAAAGGGAAAGAGTTATCGGCAGTATCAAATGTAAAGCGAGATGTTCCCGCAGCTGAGATTTTAAAATCAACTACTTTTTCATCGAGATAAATAGCGGCTTTCTTCTGCTCTGATTCAGGGTTTACAGGGTCAACAGCATAAATAACAGATATAAAAGTATAGGGAGGTTCAAAATCATGAGTTTGATTTTTGTATAATTTATTAATTTCAGGAGAAAGAAATTCGAGTGTGAGCTTATTCTTATCGAGAATGACATTTTTATTCTTATAAGTAAAATTTGTGGGTAAAATACGTGCCTCAGAGCTTATACCCCAAAGTTTTATATTTCTATGATTGTATTTATAGATTTTTAGATTAGAATACGCACCAGGTCTTTTTGAAAGAATCCAAAGTTGTTTCAGCAAAGGAGACTTATTCAGAAAGTTTGCAAAAGCAGAGACTTTCGTAAAAAGACTTTCATTTTCCAGAGCTTTATCTGAGAAAGATTTATTGTAGGTCTCATTGAGCTGGTAAGCAAGAACCTTCTTATTTTTGATACGATAAACCATATTCCCTACTTTACCAGAAGGTTTTCCGAGAAGACCACCTTTCATTTCTGCCATAAGAGTATAATTTTAGTTTAAAAATATACATATTTTAACACACCGATGGATGAAGTAAGGTACGTTCATCGACGATTCATCGCAAGTTAATAGATAATTCTGTGAATATCAAGTGGAATTTAAGCGGGTTTGAAGTGGACTTTGAGTGGGTTTTTGAAATCTTGTAGTTTTTGAGTGTATTTAGCAAATAACTTCAATTACAAATAAATATCACAACTTTCAACAAGATTAATTGTACTATTTCTTGTATAATACAATATACAATAATTTTTTATAAATGTCAAGTAAATAAAATAATTATTTTGGTGTCTGCATGAGACATAATAATAAAAAATGCTATTTCTAACTATTTTATAATTATAAGTTTTTTTGTATCTATAAGAACATTGTTAACGAATAAAGAATAAAAATACACTCCGTTTGATAATTCAAGGTTTTCCAACGATAGTCTTTCTTTGTATTCTCCTGCCTGCTTAAATCCATTCGCAATGTTTAATATTTCTTTTCCGTTTATATCGTATATTTTTAGATTTATATTTCCTGGCTTAATCAATGAAAAACGAATAATCGTTGATGAATTAAACGGATTCGGATAATTCTGGTGCAATTTATAATTACTTATAATAGTTGTGTTGTTCACGATGCTATTAGGGGAAGTATTGAATTTTAATAATATTAAAGAGTCCTGTGAATTAATTACAAGATAAATTGAGTTGTTATAAAACTTCAAATCAAGCATGGGGGATGGTGATTTTGGATAATAGTTCTGACTAATCAGTTTTCCTTTTTCGTCTAATTCAATAATTCGCAAACTGTCAGGTCCTAGCCACAATCTCGGCCCCGCACTATATATACGATTATTGTGATATGAGAAAGAATTCACAGAACAGGCGTTATATCTATACCAATGTAGATAACCTGTCGTGTCATATTTTAAGGTGTAAATAGCAGATAAATATATATTTCCAATATCATCGAAATTAATATTAGTTGATCCCCCCGTCTCCGTTAAAGAATCTCCAAAAATTCTTACCCATACTGAATCACCTTTATAATCATATTTAATAAGCCCTGAAATGTAAACACTATTATCTACCATACCAGCTACGTAACAATTACCTTTATTGTCGGGTTTTACACATGTTCCGTATGAAATCTTATTCGGATACTTATACTTATTAAACCATTTCAGATTTCCATTATTATCATATTTCAAAGTACCAAAGAATCCGGCCACCCCTGGATCTGAATAAACACCTGTAACATAAACATATCCACTGTCATCAAGACTTATATATCGCCCTCCCATTACGTAGTCAGGATTAATTCTTGCCCATAGCGTATCGCCTTGCGGAGTATATTTTACAGTGAGGCATTTAGTAATTCCGTTAAATGTTTCTCCAGTCAAATAAATATAACCCGCCTTATCAACGGCAATACCGTAAGGCTCGTCCCATCCTCCATAATTCAAAATATTCTCCCATTTCAACTGCCCTGATGAATCAATTTTTACTAATACATAATCATGTGCAATATTTTCAAATGATACGTATAGTTCATTATTTCTATCAGTTGCTGCAAGCAATCTGGAGTTAGTTTTTCTGTGATTTAACTTTTTTGTCCAGAGAAGATTTCCATTTGGATTATGTTTAAGAACTATCAAATAACTTGATGAGTCTCCAACGGAATAAATATTACCTAAAGAATCAATCGCTGCTGAATGTCCCTGAAAATTAGGATAATTCCTCACCCACTCGAATTGCATCTGTGCTGTCGCCGGCTGTGAAATAAATAAATATATAATTACGATAAGGCTAAAAAGAAGTGATGATAATAATGTGTGCCGGATTTGTCTTTTCATAAAATTCAAAATTCTAATTATGTGTGATATTTGGAATCATACTCAACTTGGAACTATTGAAAAAATAAACCTTTTCGTTGTTAATTTCTATATACAAATTTTGTAAGGAAGGGGGACGCGACGAAGCAGAGCTGCAAACTAAAGAACGTGAATTTAACGTTAAAGATTTTTACCTCAAAGTTCGCAAAGAAGGCAAAGGTCGCAAAGAGAGCATAAAAAATATACAAGATAATGATGAATAATATCTATTCATTACGAATATCAATTTATAATTCCTTTATTACCATAACTAAAATATAATATAAAATTGCAGATACGGAGTAATTGATAACAATTAAAATATAATACCATATTGGGAGTTCTTTAAATATTCTTTTAATAATAAGAATTAAAGTAATAATTAAAAAAACAACATTTATAACAATTGAAATTGTAGATAGTTTAATAAAAGTCAATAAACTCCAAATATTAAATACATACAAGCCCCAATTATTATGATAATCAAGATACACCAAAAGTATATAAAGATTGAATAAAACAAATAAAATTAAGATGACGCTAAATAGGATGGGTGGTAATAGTATCTGCCGGTTTTGTCTTTTCATAAAATTCAAAATTCTAATTATGTGTGATATT
>CAZVCC010000069.1:0-14673 GCA_964626015.1 uncultured Ignavibacteriaceae bacterium | reverse complement strand
AGTGTATATTACAATTCAGGTAATGGCCTGCAAACACAGTCAAATACGGACGTCTCCTTAACAAATTATTTTTCACAAGGGAATGGTTTAAGCGGCGTTTATATTTACGGCAATCCAGCTTCAATAACAGTATTAAACTGTCTTTTTAAGCAGGATGTTGGACAAGGATTGTCAATATCTAACACAAACGCTTTATATGTACATAACACAATCGTAATCGGTGATACGATAAATAATACTGCTTCAAATCCACCTGATTTTACAGGTGAAATGGGGATGAGCGTGCAAAACTCAAGAAATATTAACATCTATAATTCGACATTCAAGAACTGGTGGGCTGGAGGATTGAGTTTTTTTAACACAAAGCAAATATCAATAGTAAACGATTCAATAATTAATAATAAATGGATTGGAATATATGTGACAGGCGGGGATACAGTAAATATAGATTCTTCAGAAGTGATGTACAATGGGAGCATAGCAAATAATGATAAAGGCGGAGGGATATATTTGAATATAGATCACGCAAGATTAACAACATCATTTTTGAATTTTAATAAGAGTAAAAATGGTGGAGGATTATATATAAACAGTTTTTCTCCTTTTATTTACAACAGTACTTTTTATTCGAATCAGTGTTCAACGAACGGAGGTGCAATATTTACAGGTGGTACGACTACAACAAATCCAACTATAGTTTATAACACGATAGTAAATAACAGTTCGGCAATAAATACAGGGGGAGGAATCTATATTTTAAAAACAAATAGCAATAGAACAAAAATATCAAGAAATATAATCAGCGAAAACCTGGGACATGGAATATATGGAGATCCTGATACATTGATTCAGAATAATTTAACATACAATAAATTTTTTAACGGGTCTGCAGGGTATGCTTTGAGAAAAGCAAATAATGTCAATTTAGACGCAACTTATAACTGGTGGGGAACAAGAAGCGATCAAGTAGCAGTCGAAAATATGATTTATCATAAGCAGGATTCAAGCTCATTAGGTTTAGTCTCTTTTCAACCATTCTTAGGCTCACCGAGCATTCAAGCACCCGGGCAAATAACTCAAGCAACATCTTTAGGGTTATTTACTGATACAACTTACAGCACCCAGTACTTAGGGATGATTATGATTGGACAGAAAGCCTTTATGCAGTTAGGAGCGGTTGATGCTAATCCATTTTCAAGGGATGTAACTCCGATTAGGATTAAGAACTTGAGAACAAATCAGTCAATTGAGGCATTAGCAGTCGAGACAGGAATCTCAACTGGTATTTTCAGAGATACTGCTAAAGTAATGACTTCAACAAACTTTAATTTAAATCAGATAGGCGGGGCAAATGGTGATACAATATTGTTTTATTCAACAGTTACACCGGCAGTGGAGAAAAGGTTAGTGGTTACAAGTATATTAGCACCACAATTAGTAAGTCCTTTAAACTATGCTGTAGGTGTCTTTATAAACCCAAGTTTTGTATGGAGAAAAGTAATAGGAGCAACAAGCTACAGATTACAGATAGCAACTGATAGTTTGTTTGGAAATATAGTAACGAATGATTCTCTTATAACAGATTCTACAAAAACTATAACAGGGCTTTCACCAAGTACATACTATTATTGGAGAGTAAACTCTGTAAATAATTTTGGTAATGGATCTTTCTCCGAATTTAGAAGTTTTAGAACCATAAACAATCCAAGTACTGTTGTTCAGTCGTATCCTGCAAATGGAGCAACTTCATTATCTACAACACTGACATTCAAATGGTATAAATCAACGGATATTATTGACGGATGGAATAAACTTAATAATAGAAATGATAAGAAATTTGAAGACCAGAGAAGCATAAAGGATAAAGATATATTAAGTCCTGACTTTATAACAAATTACTGGTTTGAATACAGCACAGATTCTTCTTTTACGGCGATAACCGGAAGAGATACATTATTAACAGATACACTGAAAACTGTTACAGGGCTAAATAATTTTACAAAATATTACTGGAGAGTAAAAGCAAAGAACGAGATAGGCTGGGGAACATTCAGTGATAAATGGAATTTTACTACAGTTCATTCAGCTCCATTACTGACATTACCTGCAAATAACTCAACCGGTATATCATTAACTCCTTTATTGACTTGGGGTGTCGTAACAGGTGCAACAAGTTACAGAATACAGGTATCGGCTGATAGTTTGTTTGCAACGACACTATGGGATACAACAGGAGTAACGACTGTAACAGCAAATGTTCCTGCCGGGAAATTGACAGGACTTACAAAATACTACTGGAGAGTGAATGGGACTAATACAGGCGGGACAGGAGCATGGTCAACTGTCTGGAACTTCAGGACATTGCAAAGCCTAACACTTAACCTAAAAGTATATCTTGAAGGATTCTGGAATGGTACGTCACAAGTATCAGATAGTACTACAGTATATCTTGCATACACCACAACACCTTTTGTTTTTATTGATAGTGCTAAAGTAATTCTTTCAACAACGGGAACTGCATTAGTAAACTTTACAAAAGCACCAAACGGAAGTTATTACATAGTAGTAAACCACAGGAATCATCTTGAAACATGGAGTAAACTTGCACAATCGTTTGTAACAAATGCAGCAGTAAACTATGACTTCACTACAGCAGCAAACAAGGCATTCGGCGACAACATGAAACAGGTTGGAAGTGTGTGGGTTCTATACGGTGGTGACGGTAACAGAGACGGATCGATAGATGCCCTTGATGTATTTGCTTTTATAGGACAATTTGGAAATTCAGGATATCTAAGCTGTGATTTCAACGGAGATGAATCAGTTGATGCACTTGATGTACCAATTATCATAGCCAACTTTGGACTTGGAAAATCAGTTCCAACGCTTGATGTTCAGATAGGAGGGAATATCAGGAAAGAAAGAGTAATCGATGAAATACAAAAACTTTTCAAACTAAACGGTGAATCACAAAAGAAAGAGACATTAAAGAATAAGAATTAAATTAATCTAAAAATCATATTCCCCGGCTTAAAAAGGGGAAGATTGTTTAAAAATTTATTAATAAAACTTTAACAAATAAAATTACAAAGATGAAAAAATTATTTTTAATTCTGCTATTAGCAGTGGTATTACTCTCAGAGGCAAATGCTCAGCCGAAGGTCAATTTCACTTTGACTAATCCGAGATTTTCAGGTGGATTCTTTATGTATGATTTGAATGCAGTAGTACCGACAGGGAAATTCTGGAGGCCGGGTGCTTGTAACATAAGGATAAATTTCTCAACAGTAGGTACAGGGAACCTTGTTATAAAAGCTGATAACCCGATGGTAAACGCCAATCCAAATATAAGCAACGCAAACGGATATCAAGCAATGACAACAACATCATACCTGAGCGGAACCGTATTGTCCGCAAATATTCTTACTTTTAATACAAGCGGCTTTTACAGATTTAATCCGGGAACACACTTATTAGGAACTGTAAGATGGACTGCGACACCGCTAATAACTAACGTGAATGTATCATTTCGAATGCCTCCATCGTCAAACCCTACTTTAATTACAGACAGTACAGTATTTCTTGATACAACAGAATTTACGATAACGAATCCTGTAATTACCAGTAATTTCAATGTATCATCTGAGATTCCGACTGAATTTAAACTTTATGAGAACTATCCCAATCCATTCAATCCGTCAACATCAATCAAGTACGATATTGCTAAAAATTCATTTGTAAGGTTGATTGTCTATGATATTACCGGAAAAGTAATAGAAACATTAGTAAGTGATAACTTAGAAGCTGGCAGATATGAAGCAATATGGAGCGGTTCGAACTACGCAAGCGGAGTTTATTTTGCAAAGATTGAATCCGGTGATTACAAACATGTGATAAGGATGCTGATGGTGAAATAAAGGAGAGGAAGAAAAATTAGGAGTTGATAAGAAAAGGGAATTGCTTAATTGAATTCAGCTTATAGATGATGAGCATGGGGACATTTGTTGTATTGTTCGTAATTCGGAGGAGTATTTTTGTTCAACCCCTTCGGGGTTGGTTGTTTTTGTAACTTGCCCCGGGCTTCGCCCGGGGTTATTCAAATTAAATCCCTTCGGGATTTTATAGTCAAATTAAAACCGATAATCAAAATGCCTTCCTAAGCAGGAGCTTAGGAAGGAGGTTATATTAAAACGGAAAATATCAATATGCCTTCCTAAGCAGGAGCTTAGGAAGGAAGAATGGGAATCGCTTAATTGTATTCAGCTTTTATATGACGAGCAAGGGAAAATATGATTTATTGTTCGTAATTCGGAGCAGTATTTCTGTTCAACCCCTTCAGGGTTGCTTGTTTGTGTATCTTACCCCGGGCTTCGCCCGGGGTTATTCACATTAAATCCCTGCCTGCGGCAGGCAGGCCTACGGGATTTTACAGACAAATTAAAACTGGTAATCAAAATGCCTTCCTAAGCCGGAGCTTAGGAAGGAGGTTATATAAAAACGGAAAACATCATTATGCCTTCCTAAGCTGGAGCTTAGGAAGGAGTGCTAAAGTTGTATTTGTAAACAATAATGATTAGATCCCCTGCCTGCTGCAGGCAAGCCGCCAAGTGCGAGCGGGGATGACAAGATAAAAAAAGAAAATTACAATATGTTTATATGTCGAAACCGAAGAGCATACCGAAGTAGTAGATGACTTCTTTGCCGTAGGTAACGTCGGTGCCCTGAAAGCGTTTTGTGAAACTGTCGAGCCCGTAAGCCATGCTGAAGAAAATGCTTGTCGGGAATACGTATGACGAGAACGCCTGCAGTCTCAGTTCGAATCCGATGTCCTTTTTGAATTCATTAAGCTGAGGAGCTGTACCGTACCATGCGTCGCCATAGTCGGCAAAGAGCGAGAGATAAAGCTTATCAAAGTACAGAGGCGAAATTCTTGTATCAATCTTAGAAATAAGCGGGAACCTGTACGTCAGGTTTGCATGAGCAACTCTGCCGCCTCCGAGTGAGAAATACGGATAGCCTCTCATACCAATCAATCCCCCTGCATAGTAATCATAGAAGCTGTCAACGGGTTTACCGAGTACAGCGGCTCCGCGGAGTTTCAAGTTCAAAGATTGATTCCTGAAGAGGTACATACCTTCAGACCAGACACCTTCAACTTTGTGAAGTTTGTTGTGAGTAAAAACAGTTGATACATTACCCTGGTCGTCAACGAGAAGTTCAGGGTTAATGCTGCTGGCTTCGTATTCATATCTAAGGTTTATTTTCCTGCCAGCGGGATTGATGTCAGAATTTTTGTTGTGAAAACTTTTTTCGTATTTATAGTCGAGCGAAATACGCTGTGCTCTGAAATAATCCTGTGAAGACGCACTGACGGCTATACCGCTGCTTGGCAGGTAGAAATTATTTATGCTTGAAGCGTATTTTGAAATGCCGTATGTTATTCTGAAGTCGTGATTATAATTGATAAGCTTGAAATCCATGGCGAGTTCGAATTCGAGCAGGTCGTAAGCAACGCCAACGCTGAGAGTATCAACACCAGCATAGAGCAGAGCATCTGATTTCCGAGTTACGTTATAACCAGCGAGTGTGAACTTAGGTTCGAAGCTAAGTTTTTTAGCAAGAAACTTCTGAGCGATAGGTGAGCCATTATTAAAAGTAAATTCGAGAAAAATGTCACGTTCAGCTTTTCTGTTTATAGCAAAACCGCCGAAGATAGAGAACCTTGTCATCAATTCGTCGGAATAAAGATAAATACCGGGTTTTATAGCGTCGAGGAAGTTTCTGTCTTTGGTGTAATTATCAAATCTCAGAACAGGGAAAAATGAAAGCTGATTAAAAATACTTTTATAGTTTTTGCTTTCGAGTTTGCTTGTATTATCGTCGTTAAAATTGTGGAGGTATTTCCAGTCGTGTTTATTTTCTTTTCCGCCTGTTGTATCGAGTGAAGAATACTGCGGAACGAGCTTAGCCGGTGCTTTATAGTGACCGAAATCGCTCTTATCTTTTTCGAGATAGTCTTTGAGGTATGCAATCTTAAACCCGTCAGATTTATAAGTAGTGAAAGCAATATTTCCTTTATTATCTATAGTCGGCATAAAAGCACCGCCGATAACGTTAGTTATTTGTTTTATATCTTTAGTAGCGAACTCGTATGAATAGATATTAAAGATACCTGTTTCGTTTGATGAATAGTACATTTTAGTACCATCGGACGAAACCACAGGTGCTCTGAAATCGATAACGTCTTCATCGAATATGAATTCCATGTTACCGGATTCTACGTCAACCTTAGCGATTTTTCTCGCTTCAGTATGGGAGAAATCAAACACAGCAGTCTTGCCGTCGGGATGAAAAACAGGGTTGTATATCTGTTCACCGTTTTTAAAGAATGTAATCTGCTTTTTGTTGCTGAGGTTTTTATCTGCTACAAACAGATTAAGAGTACCATCGCTGCCGCTGATATAAAGAATCTTTGAGCCGTCGGGTGAATAAGAAGGCGAGAAAGCTCTTAGATTTTCGGAGAGTCTCTTTTCTTTCTTTACGCTAAAATCGTATTCATAAATATCAAAAAGCACTGCGTCGCCGATAGAGGGCGGAGAGTTTCTTTTAGCATATATAATTTTCTTACCGTCATTCGACCATGCAAAATTGGAAGCGACGGGTGCGTCAACAACTTCCTTTTCTTTTGTATTTAGGTCGAGGACAATAAGCTGAGTAGTTGCATAATCGTAAGTACTGTTAGTCAGGTAAGCAATCTTCTTGCTGTCAGGAGAAATTTTGGGATAATAGTTTGCAAATCCTTCAAGGTGTATTATCTGACCGTCCATATGGGTATTTTTCACGTCGGCGATTCTTTCTGCATAATCTTTTTGCAGGAATGCTTTCCATTCATTATAAAGGTCGGAGCCGTCTTTACCAAGATGCTCTCTGATAGCTTTATCAACGCTGAAGTTTGTAAGGTCGCCAAGGCTTTTAGTAATCTTTTTTAGTTTATCTTCGCCATAAACTCTTGCGATGTACTGAGTGAGAGCAAAGCCAGAATTATAGATAGATTCGGCTTTTAAGCTTGTAATGGAAGAAAACTGTCCCATTTCATTCCATGTGAGCATATTATTATCGAGGGCATAGCTTCTAAGAATCATATCCCTATTGGCATCCCAGTAATCGTAGCCCAATTGCTGCCGCTGGTACTGAGCGGTACCTTCGGCGAACCATGCAGGAACACCGACGCCAGAAATAGGATAAGAAATAATAGCATTAGGATAGCCGTACAGCACGTCGGGTCTTCTTTCGTTTTCATAATCGATGAACTGGAGGTAAATAGCGGGCATATTCTTTGAGAACTTCAGAGAAGCCTGCAGCTGAACCATGTGAGCGAATTCATGAGTTATTACATTTCGGAGCCAGTTATGCGTACCTCTAAGTTCAAAATCGAGTGCGGAGGCGAATATTTCTATTCTATTTCCGAAGTAATCAGTAGCACCGTTAGCGACGTCAGAAAGGTCGTTAACGACAAAATTGACTTTATCTTTAAGCGGGAACTGGTATAAATCTGTAATTGGACCGTAAACTTCTTCTGCAATTTTAGCAATAACCTGAGCAGTTCTTTCTGCACCTGAATGGTAGGTGACAGTAAAGTGCTTAGTTTCTATCGTGAACCAATCTTCTTCAGGATGAGAATCAAACTGCGAAAAAGCAGTACCTGAGAAAAGACAAAATAACGCTAAAGTAATGTAAAAGAAAGAAAATTTTTCTCTTCTATTAATCATTGAAAATATATATTTTACTGTTTATTATTGTTAAATTTAGATTAAAATAGTAGAAATATGTCAGGGATATTTGGTTTGATTTGCAAAATAAAACTTATTTTATTAATTAAAAAAGGATTGATATAGACACTGATTTTACGATTTATCATTATTTTTGAGTTTTAATATTATAAATACAAAATATAAGGTTGACAAGTTCCTAATCAGGAAGTTTTTATTTTCCCTGACAATAATAGTAATTATTTTAACCATAAACAATGTCACTTTTTCTCAAGGAAGAAGAGACCTTGGAGTATTTACTAACTACAAATACGAGTTAAACGATTCTATAAGGAAGAAAATAGCGGATTCGTTAGGATTGGCAATAGATTCGACCCTCCTACTGCCGGTAGATTCAACAGCACGAATAAAGTATTTCCAATACAAGCCTGAATATTCATACGGAATAAAATTAAAGGAAAAGACACATCCATTATTACTGGAGAACTCATCATTAATAAAGACTGAGGTAATCTTCGGCGAGAATAACAAAGTTATACTTAAACAAACTCTTGACGGGGAGGATATAAAAGCGCCTCTTGTGATGGATATAAACGAATATCTTGACAGGAAGGAGGTGCAGACGCAGGACAGAATATTTAATGAGTTGTATGATGAAAAATTTAAGGGAATTACTACAGACGACTTATCGCGATTATTTGAGAAGTTTACTGATATAACGATACCATTGCCTTTCAAGACAGAAACAATATTCGGACCTCCGACATTTAACTTAAGAATAAACGGAGCAGTTGATATAACGGCATCGTACCAGAATTCTAAGAGCGATGCATCGTCTTTATCGTTTATAAGCAACGATCAGAACAATATTAACTTCAAACAGGAAGTACAGGTAACTGCGAAGGGTTCGATAGGGGATAAGCTAACGATTGATGCGGACTGGAATACTCAGCGTGTGTTTGATTTTGAGAATCAGCTGAAGATAAAGTACACGGGATATGCGGATGAGGTAATACAGAAGATTGAAGCAGGTAACGTATCGCTTGATACAAAATCATCTTTAATACAGTCAACGCAGGCATTGTTCGGTGTGAGGGGTGAGTTTAAGCTTGGACCACTCACGCTTTCGACTGTAGTATCTCAGAAAAAGAGCAAGCAGGAAGAGAAGACGTTCACACAGGGTGTACAGGACCAGAATTTTGAATTAAAGGTCTGGGATTATTCAGATAATCATTTCTTTTTGGACATTTTATACAAGCAGTCGTTTACTGAAGTATTTAACGACTCATTAGGGAATCAGTATTCAGCATTTGTTAATCAGCATCGAATAAACACATTAACGAATTCATTTGAAGTATGGGTACAATGCGACGTAACGGAACCGACGAAGAGATTTTCAGTGGGAAAGGTAATGCTTGGACCTCTGCCTGCAGGCGGGTACAGCGATTCAATAAAGAAGCCTGAGATAATAGTTGGTGATAAGTTTGCAGGTTATTTCAGAAAGCTTGAGCAGACTGAATACTATCTTGACCAGTTTGCAGGATTTATAAGTTTAAGGATAAGCATACCGGAAAACTTTCATGTGGGAGTTGTTTACACAGATTATCAGAATACAGTTTACGGAAAGGGTGCGTACAACTCACTATCGAACGATACTCTTATACTAAAGTTAGTAAAAGTAGATAATGCGAGTCCAGAGCTGACGCCTCTTGCATGGGAGCTGAAGCTGAAGAACATATACAGGCTGCCCGTTTCGAGGATAATAGAAGACGGGTTTGTACTTGACGCATTATACAACAACAACAACGTCTGGCAGAAAAACATAGATAAGCCGGGATTGAGCAATAAGTCGCTCTCGACAATATTAAACATTGACAGGTACACGGGAACGACATCACTGCCGCCTCCTGACGGAGTGTTCGATTTCAGAGTAGGAAAAACAATATTAACAGAATCGGGTGATGTTATATTTCCGAGTCTTCGTCCATTTGCGGACAATATAAGGGATGCGGGCGGTGATACATCACTGGTATATGAAGAAATCTACACACAAAAGAAAGCAAACTCACAGCTTTCATTAAAAGCAAATCTTTACACGATTAAAGGAAGTGCAAAAGGGGAATCGGGACTCAGCAGTAATTTCAACCTTGGATTAAACGTTGTACAGGGAAGTGTAGCAGTATTTCTCGGACAGACGAAGTTAACTGAAAATGTTGATTATTCTGTTGATTATACGACAGGTATTGTAATAATAAGGAATGCAGCGGCATTAACTTCGAAGGATTTGCGAATAACTTACGAATCAAACGACTTATTCACGCTTGCTTCGAAGACATTTATCGGGCTTCGCGGAGATTACAAGATTAACGATAAGACAAATCTTGGTTTTACTTTCGTGAATTTAATACAGGAAACACTGAACGACAAGGTAAGAATTGGTGAAGAGCCCACGAACAATTCGATGTTCGGTATTGATTTAACGACGGAGTTAAAGCCAAATTTTATTACAAAAGCATTAAACATGCTGCCGGGATTTAACACTAAAGAGGAATCAGTGCTATCACTAAGGGGAGAGTTTGCATATTTGACGCCTGACCCTAACACGAAGAAGAGCCAGATACCTTCGGATAACAATGAAGCTATTGCGTACATTGACGACATGGAGGGAGCGAAGAAAATCATATCGCTCGGGACAGGTTACCAGACGTGGACTATTTCTTCTATACCGGTAGATTCGGTAAACACAGGAATTGATACACTTCAAATGAGAAGAGCGAGTTTAAAATGGTACACGCTTCCGAACGATGTTGAAGTGAGGTCGGTATATCCATTAAGGGATGTACAGGCAGGACAGGACAGGCTATCGCCGTTTTATCTGGATTATGACCCGTCGAAGCGCGGAACTTATAATTACAACCAAGTAAATTTTGATACGATAAATAAGGGCAACAACTGGAACGGGATAATGAAGTATCTGAACACAACATCGTCGGACCTAATAAATGAAAACATAAATTTTATAGAGTTCAACATGCGTGTTGAAAATTTCGGGAATGCGAACCTGAGCAATGCGAGGATGTACATTGACCTTGGGTTGATATCAGAGGACGCGATACCGAACGGAAGGCGGGATACGGAGGATTCGATAGAAAACGGAACGCTTCAGGAAATCGAGGACATAGGACTCGATTACATGCGAAGCGATAAAGAGCTTGACGAGTTTAACCGTATCAACGGAACAAACTATTCGATGGCAGAATACAAGAGTATTTACGGAGATGAAGACCCTGCTCTTGATAACAACTCACAATCGCAGACTATAGATTTAAATCTGATTAACGGGACAGAGGGAAACAGGTTTACGGAAGGAGGTACGAGGCCTGACGCCGAAGACCTTGACAGGAACGGAACGATGGACCCGACAAACCAGTATTACCAGTATTTCGTAAGTTTGGATACAACAAACAACAAGTTAATTTCAGGACGCGGTGCACCGGGAAGCGGCTGGTTCCAGTACAGAATTCCTTTATCAGAATTCAAGAAGAAAATAAATGCAGCAACACTATCAAACGTAAAGTACATAAGGGTCTGGATAAAGGGCGCAAACGGAAAAGTAAGGTTAGGCCTTATCGATTTTAATCTTGTGGGTAACCAGTGGTATAAACCCGATAAGACTGACACGACATATAATATATCGGTTGTGAGCATTGAAGAAAATTCACAGATATATCAAAGTCCAGTACCGGGAGACGTTTTAAGGCAGACGGTCAGAAACACGAACGGAGTCAATACAAAATCGAACGAGCAGTCGTTAGCGTTATCATTCAATAACTTAACTGTGGGAATGCAGAAGATAGCCGTTAAAGACTACAGAAGTCAGGTACTGGATTTGTTCAATTACAAGATGATGAAGCTATTTGTGAACGGTGACCCGACGTTTAACTACACGAATGAGTTGATATACGATGCAACGATGGTAGTACGGTTTGGTTCAGACTCAACGAATTTTTATGAGTACAGAGCACCGATACATCCTGACGTTCGTCCGGGACAGCCCTGGAGCGCACAGAATGAAGTAGCGATAATATTTGCAGACTTAACGAGTTTAAAGATATCGAGGGATTCGGCGAATCAGGTGGTTGACATGCCTGTACCGAACGGACCGCCGGGTGCATATTACAGGGTTCGAGGTGTACCTGCGTTAAATTCAATACGAGAGTTTACGGTTGGAGTTGAGAAGAACCGAACGGGGCTTAATTCATCGATTTCCGGGAGTGTATGGTTCAATGAAATCAGAGTTTTAAAGGTGAACGATGATAACGGATATGCATACAATGTAAACACGAGCCTGAAGATAGCAAATTTTGCGAATGTGAGTTTCAACATGTCAAAAGTAGACCCGAATTTTCATGCGCTCGATGCGAGGTCGGGTTCAAGAACGACCGGAGAGAACTGGGATTTGGGAATATCGGTAAACGCTCATTCTATTATTAATAATATGCTTGCGTCGGTAATTTCTCCAGAATGGAAAGATTTTCTGAACATACCGATAACATTCAGACACAGCGAAAGCATGATAAACCCGAGATACTACCCCGGGTCGGATATAGAGCTTGAAAAGGCAGCAGACGAGAGGTATAAGCAGGTTCTTGCACAGACAAACAATGCTGAATTTGCATCTAAACAGAGAGAAGATTTTATTAAATCAACACAGACACTTATTGTTAGGAACGATATATCAATACAAGGAATGAGTTTTAAATTTCCGGGCGGAGGGTATATAACGAGGACATTCCTAAATGCGTTTTCAATAAACTTTACGGGCTCATACGGCTCGCAGAGAGATTTTACATTTGAAAGGAAGGAAGATTTCAACGTAACGGGGAGTTTGAATTACAATACAGATTTCGGGCTTTCGGAAATATTGAATTTAAACTTAAACAGTCTCATTAATCTGGGTGAGCAGTACAAGGATGCGAAAATATACATGTTCTTTCCGCTGCTGCCCTTTATACCGGCATTCAGTCAAGGATTTAATGCAACGATTGATTATAACCGAACAAGGAACGAATCGCGGCAGAGGCTGCTGGCTCAGGATGACCCGATAAGCAGGCTTTTCAGGGCGAACAGGGGGTTTGGTTTCAACTGGAAGTTTATAGAGAACTGGATAGTAGATTTAACGGGAACGTACAATTTCAAAGTAGGAAGCGACCTTGTTGATTTTGAGACGTATAATGACTCAGCGAGAACGCAGAAATCAGAGAAAGAAATACTTAATGAGGTATTCTTTAATAATGGGTTGATAAATTTCGGAAAGGACATTGACTATCAGCAGACGACGACATTCAATCCGAAATTTAACATACCGGTTATAAACAAGTTTCTTGATATAAACATGAACTACAACGTTACGTATGCATGGACGAACCCGAATACTGTAACGAATGTGGGATACAACGTAGGGTTTGCGAATACATTTACGACGGGTGCTACTATAAAGTTCAATGAAATGCTTAACTTATTCGGAATACAGAAAAATCCGAGCGGGTACAGAGGTTTTGGTACAGACAAAGGACTTCGTTCCGCGAGCAAGGTTGATGACAAGATACAGTTTGCCGACATATTGAAAATACTCGGAACATTCATACCCGACCTTGTGACGGTAAATTTCAATCAGACGAATTCAGTAGTAAATCCGGGAGTAGTGGGCAGGCCTGGGTTCGGCAATTTCTGGATGGCATTAAAAACAGTAGAAGAATACGGACCATCGAGAATGTATCAATTAGGATTTAACAGGTACCCCGGGAAGAGGGTAGGGGGACTTAATATACAGGACGTGTATAACTTATCGAATAATATAACTTTTAACACTACAATATCGCCGATACTTCCGCAGACGATAAGGATGAATCTTTCATTCAAGAAAATCTGGGGTTTTAATAATTCAGGAACGTTTATAACGGACAGTCTTGGAGGTTTAGGAACGCCAATAAACAGCAGCAGCAACAGAACTGACGGCTACAGCATGTTCTTTGCGGGAAGTGTAGAGAAGTTCAATTATGAACCTTCGGGAGACGTGAATGAAAACATACAGAAAATATCGTCAGAGTTTAAAAGTCAGATAGGATCATTCCCGTTTCCAAACTGGAACCTTACATTGACCGGGCTTGAAAAACTTCCGTTATTCTCGGAATTTGCACAGACAGTAACGCTTGAAAACTCTTTCACATCAGAATTTTCGGAAGCGTCATTTGTTGACGCGAGCAACAATGAAGTTATACAAAGGCAATCGGTAACGCAGTCGTTTAATCCGCTGATAGGACTGAATGTAACATTTAAGCAGGTTTTCGGGGGCAACCTAACGGCGAATTTAAGAATAAACTCATCGACGAGTAACATACTAACTCCTTCAAGCAGTCTGATACAGGAGAATAAAACGAGTGACTGGAGCCTGAATGCGAACTTTGCAAAGTCGGGATTCGATATTCCATTGTTTGGATTATCATTAAAGAACGACATAACATTTTCATTAACGATATCGAAGAATAAGAACCAGCCAACAGATTATAAATTCCAGCCGAATGAGGGGAAGCAGACTATACTCGGAGCGGGTTCGACTGTAACGGCATTTAATCCTTCAATATCGTATTCGTTAAGTTCAAAGGTACAGATCATGATATTCTATAAGTATTCTAAGTCGGAGCCTACAGAGGGAAATGCTAACACACAGCCGAGGACGAATAACGAGGGCGGGTTAAACGTAAGGATTACGATACAGTAAGTAGTTATAATCTTTTATACCATCTTTCATTGAAATAGCGGCAAAGAGTTCAAGGGAAACGAGTCAGCCGATGGCTATTCTCCGCGGCGAATCCGCCTCGGCGAACAAACAAATAAAAACTCT
>CAZVCC010000068.1:0-14944 GCA_964626015.1 uncultured Ignavibacteriaceae bacterium | reverse complement strand
TTTTGTACAATAAAAATGGGGTTTTTAACGGTAGGTAGGTATAATGATTGTTAAGTTAGACAATGTAATGTAAATGTTACTATTAATTCTTTTAGTATTATTAAAAACAAAAAAGGGCTGTTTCCAGCCCTTGTAAATTTACTTTCAAAATATTTTTATATCTCGTATTCCTTTTTAACTTTTTCTGTATCGTCAACAACTTCACTAAATTCTTCCATTGAGTGCTTATCTACATGCGAAACAATCAATTCTTTATATTTCCTTAAACCGGTACCTGCCGGAATTATCTGACCGATAATAACGTTTTCCTTCAATCCAAGTAAATAATCAACCTTGCCTTTAATAGCCGCATCAGTCAGAACTCTTGTTGTCTCCTGGAATGAGGCTGCCGAAATGAAGCTGTCAGTAGATAACGATGTCTGTGTTATTCCCAACAACACCGCATCTGCCGTCGCAGGTACTGCATCTCGCGTTTTAATACCTGTTTTATTCTTTTTCTTTAACAACGAGTTAAGTTCTTTAACAGCTTTTTTCGGCAAAAGCTCGCCAACTGAAACCGCATCACTATCACCCTTATCAGTTACAACAACCATCCCGCGAATTCTTTCATTTCCCTCGGCAAAAGTATTCTTATGAATTACATCGCCTTCAAGAAATGTTGTATCACCGGAGCTTGTAACTTTAACCTTTTGAAGCATTTGCCTAACAATAACCTCAATGTGTTTATCATTTATTTTTACGCCCTGTATTCTGTATACTTCCTGAATTTCGTTAACAAGATATTCCTGAACTTCAGAAACACCTTTAATCTTCAATATATCTACCGGGTCAAAAGCACCGCCGGTTAACGGTTCTCCTGCAGAGACATAATCACCGCTTCTAACTAGAATATGCTTTGAAACAGGTATTCTGTAATCAATTTTCTTTGATCCATCCTGGCTTGATAACAGGACTTCTCTGCTTCCTCTTGATATTTTACCGATTTCAACTTTACCGTCAATCTCTGCAATCTTCGCAGGGTCGGCAGGACTTCTTGCTTCAAATAATTCAGTTACTCTGGGTAAACCTCCTGTAATATCTCTTGTTTTACCTGAATCTCTTGGAATTTTAGCAATTATTGTTCCTGCTTTTATTTCCTCACCATCGGCAAATGAAAGGTTAGCTTTGGCAGGAATAAGATAAGAACTTAAAACTTTGCCCTTATTACTTACAATCTGTAATGTAGGACTCTTTGTTTTGTCTTTACTTTCAATAACTGTTTTCTGAAGATTGCCCAAGTCGTCAACAACCAGCTCATACTGCTTACCTTCTTCAAGGTCATGATACTTAAGTGTTCCGTTATGTTCAGCAACGATTACAGAATTATAAGGATCCCACTCATAAAGTTTCTGATCTTTAGTTACTTTCTCGTTATGTTTTACTTTTAATTTTGAACCGTAAGGAACCTGATATTTAGTTAATATATTCTTCTTGTCGTCTACAATATTTATAACACCATTTCTGCTTAGTGAAATATGCTGAACATCTGCAGGTGTTATGTATTCGACAATCTTGAAATTTTCAAACACTACTTTTCCTTCAAACTTTGAAGTGATTTCTGATTGTGTTACAATTTTACTCGCTGTACCACCGATGTGGAATGTTCTTAGTGTCAGCTGGGTTCCCGGTTCACCGATAGACTGTGCAGCAATAATACCCACTGCTTCGCCGACATTTACCATCTTTCCTGTGGATAAATCCCTGCCGTAACATTTTGTACAGACACCGCGTTTTGATTCACATGTTAATACAGAACGTATTTCAACACCTGTTATTGGCAGCTCAGAAATAATTTTTACTTTATCTTCATCGATTTCATCGCCTGTTTTAACTATTATTTCCTTTGTCAAAGGATTTACAACATCATGAGTTGTAACTCTTCCAAGAATTCTTTCAGCAAGAGGTTCCTTTACATCTTCACCCTCTTTAAGTGCTTCTGTATATACTCCTCTGATAGTACCGCAATCTTTCTCAGTGATTATTACGTCCTGAGCAACATCGACAAGTCTTCTCGTAAGATAACCTGCGTCAGCAGTCTTTAATGCTGTATCAGCAAGTCCTTTTCTGGCACCGTGGGTTGAAATAAAGTATTCGAGAATTGACAAACCTTCTTTAAAATTCGCAATAATCGGATTTTCAATAATTTCACCCGCCTGTCCTGTTAATGATTTTTGCGGTTTCTGCATAAGACCTCTCATACCCGCAAGCTGGCTCACCTGCTCAGCAGAACCTCTTGCACCAGAATCAATCATCATGTGCAGAGAATTGAATCCTTTTTTAGATTTGCGAAGATTATCCATTAGATCGTTCTTAACCTGGTCACGAACGTGAGTCCAGTTATCAATGACCTTATTATACCTTTCGTTTTCAGAGATTATACCTTTATTCTTTTGTTTTTCTATTGAATCTACTTTAGCTAATGCTTCTTCAATTATTCTTTTCTTAGTGCTCGGAACCTCAATATCATCAATATTAACTGATAAACCGCCTTCTGTAGCATACTTAAATCCAAGTTCTTTAAGTTTGTCTAAGAATATAGCAGTTTTTTGATTTCCTACTTTTCTGTATATCATTCCAATTATCGAAATGATTTTCTTCTTTCTCAACAGTTCATTAATATAAGGAATTTCCTCAGGTACTATTTCATTAAAAATAACGCGTCCAGCGGTTGTTTCTATTAATTCACCCTTAATTCTTATCTTTATCCTTGCATGTAAACCAACTACTTTATTGTTTACTGCAACTAATAATTCTTTTGGTGAAGAAAATAACTTTCCTTCTCCTTTATCTCCCTTAAGGTCTTTTGTCAGATAATAGCATCCGAGAACCAATTCCTGATTAGGAACAATAATCGGGTTACCATTCTGAGGTGAAAGAATATTATGTGTTGATAACATCAGAATTGTAGCTTCAAGCTGTGCATCATAAGATAAAGGAACGTGTACTGCCATCTGGTCTCCGTCAAAGTCAGCGTTAAATGCAGTACAGACGAAAGGATGCAGTGTTATAGCTTTACCTTCAATAAGTACCGGCTGAAATGCCTGTATACTTAGTCTGTGTAGCGTAGGTGCACGGTTCAGCATAACAGGATGTCCGTCAATTACGTTCTCAAGAATATCCCATACTTCAGGAGTTCTTTTATCAATAAGTTTTTTAGCACTTTTTACGGTCTTTACATAATCCCTGTCAATGAGCCTTCTTATTACGAATGGTTTAAATAATTCAAGAGCCATATCCTTTGGAATACCGCACTGATGGAGTTTTAACTCAGGACCAACAACAATAACTGAACGACCCGAATAGTCAACTCTTTTACCTAACAAATTCTGACGGAATCTTCCCTGCTTACCTTTTAGAATATCCGATAGAGATTTTAATGCTCTATTTTCAGCTCTTACTGCCGTAACTCTCCTTGAATTATCGAGCAACGCATCAACAGCCTCCTGAAGCATTCTCTTTTCATTTCTTAGAATAACTTCGGGTGCTTTTATATCTATTAATCTTTTTAATCTGTTATTTCTAATTATTACTCTTCTATATAAATCATTTAAATCGCTCGTTGCAAACCTGCCTCCTTCTAAAGGTACCAAAGGTCTCAATTCAGGCGGTATTACAGGAATAACATCAAATACCATCCACTCAGGTTTATTTGGTTTACCATCCGGTTTCAGCTTAAATGATTCGAGTACTCTTAACCTCTTTATATTTTCAGCCTTCTTTACAGCCGAGGGTTCATCCTGCAGTTCAGCTCGAAGCCTTGATATTTCTTCATTAATAACAACTCTTCTCAACATCTCTTTAACAGCTCTACCTCCCTGGTCTACTAAAAACTTATTTTTATCATCGTCATCCAGAAATTGGTTATCCTCAGGCATCTTCGCTAATTCTTCTAAATAATCCTCTTCCGATATCAATTCATTCTTTTTGAATCTTGACTTACCGGGATTAATAACAACATACGATTCATAATATATAATCTTCTCCAGATCTTTTGAAGTAATACCTAATACGTATCCAATCTTGGATGGTAATGATCTGAAATACCAAATATGTACAACGGGTACACATAAAGATATATGCCCCATCCTTTCCCGTCTGACATTTTTCATGTTAATCTCAACACCACATCTGTCACACACAATACCTTTGTATCTTATGCCTCTGTACTTACCGCAGTGACATTCCCAGTCTTTTACAGGACCGAAAATCTTTTCACAGAACAAACCGTCTTTATCCGGCTTAAAAGTTCTGTAATTTATGGTTTCAGGCTTAGTAACTTCACCATAAGAGTTTGATATTATTGTATCCGTAGAAGCAACGTTTATCGTTATTTTTGAAAAGCGTTTCCTCTTTTGTTCGGTTTTAATTGGCATATATTTAAATAAATTTAATTTCTTTTATTGTTTGAATTAATCAATATTAATATCCAGACCTAATCCCTGTAATTCCTTCATTATAACGTTGAATGCTTCTGGTATATTAGGTTCAGGAAGATTTTCACCCTTTATAATTGCTTCATACACCTTACTTCTGCCGATTACATCATCGCTCTTGACAGTCAGCATTTCCCTCAAGATATGAGAAGCTCCGTATCCTTGCAAAGCCCAGCACTCCATCTCTCCGAATCTTTGACCTCCAAATTGAGCTTTACCACCAAGCGGTTGTTGAGTAATCAGTGAATAAGGTCCAATCGAACGAGCATGAATCTTATCATCAACAAGGTGAGATAACTTTAACATATAAATATATCCTAAAGTAACCTGCTGATCAAATTTAATACCTGTCATTCCATCGTATAAATCAGAACGAGAATTATTGGGCAAACCAGATTGCTCTAATGACTTAATTATTTCTTCAACAGATGCACCGTCAAATATAGGTGTCGCAAATTTAACTCCATTTAGTTTTCCAACCCAGCCTAATGCAGTTTCGTACAACTGACCGAGATTCATTCGTGAGGGAACACCGAGAGGATTGAGCACAATATCGACCGGTCTGCCGTCAGGCATAAATGGCATATCTTCGGGAGATACAATTTTTGCAACAACGCCTTTGTTTCCGTGTCTGCCGGCCATTTTATCACCAACCGATAACTTTCTTTTCTTTGCAACGTAAACTTTTGCGAGTTTAACAACACCGTTAGGCAGTTCATCTCCCAAAGTCACTTTGACTTTAAGTCTTTTGTATTTTTCTTCAATCTCAACATACTTGTACTGATAATTCTTGAAAATATCTATTATCATTGAATTGGCTCTCTTACTGTTAGACCAATCACTTTCAGTGTCAAGATCTCTTAAATCAATGTTATCATTAATTAAAAGGTTTGTGAATGTTTCCCTTTTAAATGTGTAGTTTCTTCTGATTATAATATTTCCTTTTGTATCTCTTATCCCTTCAGAGTCTTTACCATCCAGCAAAATACCAAGTTTTTCAGCGAGTTTTAAGTTAAGCTCTTTAATCTCTTTCCGTCTTTCAGATTCAAATTTATCAATTCTTTTCTTTTCTTCTCTTTTGCCTTCTGAATCTTTGGTTTTCCTGGAGAATAATTTTCTGTTAATAACAATTCCCTTCAATCCCGGAGGAGCTTTTAAAGAAGCATCCTTAACATCACCAGCTTTATCACCGAATATAGCTCTAAGAAGTTTTTCCTCCGGTGTAGGTTCAGTTTCACCTTTAGGAGTTACTTTTCCTATTAATATATCACCTTCTTTAACTTCTGCACCAATTCTTACAATTCCGTTCTCATCAAGGTCTTTCGTTGCTTCTTCACTAACGTTTGGAATTTCTTTTGTTAATTCTTCTTCACCTCTCTTTGTATCTCTTACTTCGAGACTGAATTCTTCAATATGAACTGAAGTGAATATATCTTTTGAAACGACTTTTTCACTAATAACGATAGCGTCCTCAAAATTGAATCCTCTCCAAGGCATAAAAGCAACAAGAATATTCCTGCCAAGAGCCAGTTCACCATTTTCAGTGGAAGAACCGTCAGCAAGAATATCACCTTTCTTAACTCTTTGACCTTCTCTAACGATTGGTCTCTGATTAATTGAAGTGTCCTGATTAGTTCTTAAAAACTTAACCAGTTTATATACAACTGTTCTCTTATCCTCAAAACTTAACAAACTTTCTTCTGAATCTTCTCTTATATTATATTTAACTATAATCTTATCTGATGAGACATATTCAATTACACCATCTGCTTCAGCGACTATCATAGAACGTGAATCACGCGCAACAATTTCTTCAAATCCTGTTCCTACGATTGGAGACTGAGGTCTTAGTAGAGGTACTGCTTGACGCTGCATATTGCTTCCCATCAGTGCTCTGTTAGCGTCGTCATGTTCCAAGAACGGTATTAATGCTGCGGCAGCACTTACA
This sequence comes from uncultured Ignavibacteriaceae bacterium, assembly GCA_964626015.1. GTDB lineage: Bacteria > Bacteroidota > Ignavibacteria > Tepidaquicellales > Tepidaquicellaceae > CAIKZJ01. The sequence goes on along the minus strand of CAZVCC010000068.1, from coordinate 8,524 downwards.
ATCTGGTTTGTCGCAACATCCATATAATCAACGTGCTTTCCTTCCTCTAACGGGAAATCGCCTTTAAATCTTGATTTAACTTTTTTATTTACGAAATTTCCTTTTGCGTCCAGTGGTTCATTAGCCTGTGCAATTTTGTATTCGTCTTCTATATCCGCAGATATAAATTCGATATCGGTGGATACCTGTCCGTCTTCTACTTTTCTGTATGGTGTTTCAATAAAACCGAGTTCATTAACCCTTGAATGAATACACAATGAAGATATAAGACCGATATTCGGACCTTCAGGAGTTTCGATCGGGCATAATCTTCCGTAGTGTGTATAATGAACGTCTCTTACTTCGAAACCGGCTCTTTCTCTTGAAAGACCGCCCGGTCCAAGAGCAGAGATTCTTCTCTTGTGAGTCATCTCTGACAATGGATTGGTTTGATCCATAAACTGAGAAAGTTGACTTGTTCCGAAGAATGAAGATAAAGCACTGGTAATTGGTCTTGAACTTACAAGCCTTAACGGAGTTAAATTTTCTTCATCATGAATACTCATTTTTTCTCTAATAGTTCTAATCATTCTTGAAAGACCAAGTCCAAACTGCTGAGATAACTGTTCATTAACTGTACGAACTCTACGATTTCCTAAATGGTCGATATCATCAACTTCTTTCTTCCTATCAACAAGATCCCTAATGTATTCAATTATTTTCTTAATATCTTCTAATGTAAGAATAGTTGTGTTCTCGTCTATATTAAGCTCAAGTTTTCTATTTATTTTATATCGTCCAACTTCACCTAAATCATATTTCTTAGGATTAAAGAACTGCTTTTCGATATAACTTTTAGCACTTTCTCCTTCTGCATCGGCAATGAGCTGAGCGGCTTTCTTTTCTTTCGCAGTCATCGGCTCTGCAGGTTTCTCTGCTAATTCTTCTTCTTCATCTTCGATTATTGTATTAAATATTACCTTTTCACCGTCAGTACAATCAGCTTTAAGTAATCTAAGTGATTTCAGTTTTCCGTTTAAAATGGAGATTAAATGTTCCTCGGTTAGAATTGTACCTGTTTCAATACCAAATTCTTCACCGGTTTCTTTATCAATTACAGGCTCAACAGTTATCCTGCCAACAAAGTCAAGATACGATCTGTCATTAATCGTTACTACTTCTATAAGATTGAACAGTTCCATCATCTTAACTTTGTCATTAATGGATAATGCTCTTAACAAAGTAGAGAAATAGAATTTTTTCTTTCTATCTACATACGCATAAAGAAGGTCGTTTATATCAGTTGTAAATTCCACCCAAGAACCTTTATAAGGTATGACACGTGCAGAGAATAATTCTGTTCCGTTAGCGTGAGTAGATTCACTGAATACAACTCCAGGTGACCTGTGAAGCTGACTTACAATAACCCGTTCGGCACCATTTATGATAAAACTGCCTCTAGGGGTCATGTAAGGTAACTGTCCTAAATATACATCCTGTTCAAGAACATAGTTATATTCTTTTGCAGCTGAGTTAGGTTTTGTAGATAATCTTAATTTCACCTTAACAGGTACCGAATAAGTAAGTCCCTGCTCCTGACACTCTATTATAGTGTAAGGCGGTTTTTCAATAAAGTATTCTACAAATTCTAATAATGCAGTTTCCCTTGAATCTGTAATAGGAAAATTGTCCTCAAATACTTTTTGAAGTCCGATTGATTTTCTCTTACTGATAGGAACATCTTCCTGTAAGAAATCCTTGTAAGACTGCAGCTGCACGTTAAGGAGATCCGGTGGATCTTTATGAATGTCAGATTTTGAGAACGTTAATCTGTTGTTTTTTGCGTTGAGGGGTTTTAAGCCTGATAAAACACCTTTTAATTCCATTTATTTTTAAATTAGATTATTTACGAATATAAATACAATAAAAAGTAATAATGTTTAAGGAAAATTTCTTTTCCTTAAACACATTACTTCAGATAAATTTTTATTTATGAGAACTATTTAATCTCAACTTTTGCGCCGACTGCTTCCAATTCTGCTTTTAATTTTTCAGCATCTGCTTTAGGCATATTCTCTTTAACCGGTTTTGGTGCACTTTCAACGAGAGCTTTAGCTTCAGTTAGACCTAATCCGGTAGCTGTTTTTACAGCTTTAATAACTTTAATTTTATCGGCACCGATTTCATTTAAGAAGACCGTAAACTCGGTTTTTTCTTCTTCTGCGGCTGCTGTAGGAGCTGCTGCAACACCTGCCATCATAACCGGTGCGGCTGCTGTAACGCCGAATTTATCTTCCAAAGCTTTCTTTAATTCAGAAGCTTCAGTTAAAGTTAAGTTTGAGATTTTTTCTAATAATTCTTCAACTACTGACATTTTTTATTTCCTTTAAATTAATTTTGATTTTTAAAATTGTTTAAACTAAGCTGCCTTTTTCTTGGCAACTTCCTCAATGATACTTGCAAGGTCTCTGACGACAGCATTAATAGAGCCGACAATACCCGATACGGGTGAATCGAGACTTGAGAGAATTCCTGCAATAATTTCTTCTTTAGATAACAGAGAAGCGAGTAAATCCATTTTTCCGCTGCCGTAGTACTGACCGTCAACGATAGCAGATTTAAATTTGGGTTTATCACTTTTTTCCGTAACTTTTTTGAGAATTTTCGCAGGAGCAACCGGATCATTACCCGAGAAAATTACACCTGTATTACCTTTTAAATGATTTTTAATATCATCTGCAAACTGTTTGTAATTTTCACTTTCATTCAAAGCACGCAAAATGAGAGTGTTCTTTACAACCTTGTATTTGATGTTTGCCTTATAGAATTCACCGCGGAGTTTGTCATCATCCGCCACAGTCAATCCGGCAAAATCAATAAAATATAATGCAGGCGAATTGTTCATCAAGTCTTTAACTTCAGCAATGACCTCATTCTTTTTAATTTTTTCCATTCGATATTTATATATTTAATAAAACATTTGAAGCTGCTCACCGGTTATCACAATCCCGATGATAAATGTTTTGAGTGCGTAAACTTTTTTAAACAGCAGAATGCAAATCCGTAAGTGATTTATCTATCCTGACACCCGGACCCATAGTACTTGACATTGTAATTCCCTTAATGTAAGTACCTTTTGATGCTGCTGGTTTCAGCTTAATAATCATGTTAATAAAAGCTGTAACATTTTCAACCAATTTATTTTCTTCAAAAGATGCTTTTCCGATAGCTGAGTGAACGGTACCATTTTTATCCACTCTGAAATCTATTTTACCTGCTTTAACTTCTTTAACTGCCTGTCCAACATTAGGTGTAACTGTACCGCTTTTGGGGTTAGGCATTAGTCCACGAGGACCGAGAATCTTACCTAATTTACCAAGTTCAACCATAGAATCGGGAGTGGCGATGATAACATCCACATCTGTCCAACCTTCCTGAATTTTTTTCAGATAATCTTCAAAGCCAACATGGTCTGCACCGGCATCAATAGCTTCCTGCTGTTTTTCCGGTTTTGCAATAACGAGTACGCGGACTGTTTTCCCCGTACCGTTTGGCAATGAGACAGTACCTCTCACTACCTGGTCTGCATGTTTTGGGTCAACACCTAAGTTCATTGCGATATCGACAGACTCATCGAACTTAGCTTTTGCATATTGCTTAACGATAGCAACAGCATCTTTTATTTTATATTCTTTCTTTGAATCGAAAGACTTATTAATTTCTTTTTGCTTTTTTGTTAGTTTCATTTTCTAAAAACAATTTAAGTTCAATAATTATTCTACGGTTATACCCATGCTTCTTGCAGTACCTTTTACCATACTCATTGCATGATCAACGTCTCTTGCGTTTAAATCAACCATTTTAGTTTCAGCAATTTCTTTCACTTGTTTAACAGAAACTTTGCCTACTTTTGTCTTATTCGGGATACCAGAACCTTTTTCCAAACCAGCCGCTTTGAGAAGTAATACTGCAGCGGGTGGTGTTTTGGTGATGAAAGTAAATGATTTATCCGAATAGACGGTAATAACAACCGGAATTATTAAACCCTTTTTGTCCTGGGTTCTGGCATTGAATTGTTTACAGAACTCCATTCCGTTAACGCCTCTTTGTCCTAATGCCGGTCCAACGGGAGGGGCCATCGTTGCCTGCCCTGCCGGAATTTGTAACTTAATGAAACCTACTACTTTTTTGGCCATAATATTTTATATTTTAAAAATGTTTATTTTAACTTTTCAATTTGATTAAATTCGAGTTCAATTGGTGTCTTTCTGCCGAAAATACTAACCATTACTTTAACTTTCATTTTTTCAGTATTAATTTCAAGCACAACGCCGCTGAAATTATTGAAAGGACCGTTTGTAACTTTAACAGAGTCGCCCTCAAGAAGTTTAAGGTCAATTTTCTCGGAAGCGTTTTCATCGTTTAAAATTGCTTTGATTCTTTTTATTTCAGATTCCCTTAAAGGTACTGGTTCAAGTCTTTGCCCTTTAATGTTTTTTGAACCCACAACACCCATCAGACTCGGTACCTGAGAGAGCATTCTTTTAATATTGTCATCGAGGTCAACTTCGAGGAGAATGTAACCGGGGAAGAAGTTTTTATACTTAATTTTCTTTTTCCCGTTTTTAACTTCGAAAACTTTTTCAAGAGGAATCATAACGGTTTTAATCTTGTGTTCGAGACCTTCTTCTTTTATCTGGTTATCAATGTATAATTTTACTTTATTTTCATGACCGGAAATAATTCTTACAGCATACCAACTAAACCGACCGTTATCAGAATCGTTTGAGCTATCTGACTTTGGAGTTTCAGAAATATCTTCGCTCGTATTTTCCTGTATTATATCTTCTTGGTTATCTATCATCTTAAACTGATTGTGTTAAAATAGAATTTTAAGCAATTCGCTGATACCCTTATCGACAATGTAAACAAAAATAGCAAAAACGAACATAGTAACAACAACTACTTTAGTATAGTCTCTTAATTCCTCTTTTTTGGGCCAGGAGACTTTTTTCATTTCTTTGAATATATCCGTAAAAAAACCTAATATTTTTTCTCTCATGTGAATTTGATTATCTTAAAAGCACGAGTGGAGGGACTCGAACCCCCAACCGACGGTTTTGGAGACCGCTACTCTACCAATTGAGCTACACTCGTAAAAAATTATATTTTCAAAAACCGAAAAACCAATCTGCATAAGTACAGCAGCAGTCAAAATAGTTTCAAGCCAGAGCTGATGACCGGGATTGAACCGGTGACCTCTTCCTTACCAAGGAAGTGCTCTACCAACTGAGCTACATCAGCAACTCTTGTTTTAAGAATAAAACAGAGCGGGAGACGGGACTCGAACCCGCGACCAACAGCTTGGAAGGCTGTGACTCTACCAACTGAGTTACTCCCGCGAGTGGGTAGGGAAGGATTCGAACCTCCGAAGACATCAGTCGTCAGATTTACAGTCTGATGCGTTTAACCACTTCGCTACCTACCCATTTTGCCGAGAACATTAAATTTATGTAATTAATACGAATAAATCAATATATTATTTACTTCTTTTCGAAAAAATATTTTGATGGGATTTATTGTTCAGATACCGAGTTTTAGCAGACTATCGATTTTACCTTTCTCATTTTTAAGGTAGTTTAGTCTTTGCAGAATACTTTCTTTAGTAACCCCATCCTTTTCAAATTGTGACCCAGAAATTTCGAATATAACAGGCAGAATCATAGTATTGGAAGCATCGTCAGAAATCTCTGTTTTTCCCTTTTTAATGGCACTAATGACTATTTCTTCTCCAATTTCGTAATTTTCAGATGGTTTTTTAAGTGCATATAGCTTTTTATCGTCATAAGATTTGATAATGGTAAATTCCCCGCTTTTTTTCATAACTTTACCCGCAATCTGGATAATATTTTCGTTTTCGAGGTTCGGGTCAGAATTTTTAAGCTCTGTTGTTTTTGCAGAAATCTCTTTTTCTATTTCCTTTGATTTAATAATAAGGCTAATCTTTTTATTAATCAGGTTTTTATTGTCATACAGGGTCTGACGGATTTTGTTAAATTCGCTATCGGAAAAATGATCCGTAATGGCTAAAGATTTTTCAATTTTATCTTTTGCTTCTGTATATTTTTTCCGGGAGTTGAGGTCTTTTGCTTCAGATTTAAGTGTGCTTAATTCAATATTAGCATTCTTTATGATACTTTCATAAATATTTTTGTATGTAATCGGTATTTCTTTAGAGTCAAGTTTTTTAAGGTAAACGAGTGCTGAGCGCCAGTCGTGGCCGCAGATTTTTGAAGCAATTTCTGCTGCCAGCAATCTGATTTTATCAGCAGCGTTTTCTTTTAGTTTACCATCGCTATATTTTATGATGAACTTTTCATACCTGCTAATCTGCGCTTCCATTTGCTTTATGTTCGAAAAATCATCAAGTCTTTCAATTTCTGCAAACTCGGTATCTTCTTTTAAATAGATGAACTGATAAGCGAGAAATCCGGCTGAGAATAAGATTATCAAAAAAATAAAAACATACAGGACATTCAGAAGAGCATTTTTCCGTTTTAGTTTTGGAAGGAGTTCATCTAAATATTTTATTTTGGATTTAATAAAGTCCCCTTCTTCTTCATCGCAATACCTAAGATAATCGTTGTAGAACATGGAAGCGGCTTTGTATTCTTTTCTTTTGAAGCTTTCTTCAGCACTATCGAATATTTTCATTTTAACATTTAATGCGGAAACAGCTCTGTTGTAATAGACTTTTGCTTCCATGTTTGATTTTTCAGCGCTGAGTATTCTGTTACATTCGTTTATTGCTTCCGTGTATTTTTTCAGATTAAGGAGGTATTCAATATGAACAAGCAGTTCTTTTACCGGGACGGAGGATTGGAACAATGGATTAAGGAGAATGTTTTTCTGTGAGCAGCTGAGAACCGCGCAGCCATTGCCTTTTTCCCAGCATTGGATATGATAAATCATTCCGCAAGCTGAACAACAATATCTTCTCTCGTCGTCATTTACGCGTTTCATACAGTACTGGCAGACCGGTAAGTTTTCTTTTGAGTCAGGATTTATCATAATAGAATAGTAATACTATGCGAGAGAAAAATCAATTACTTTATACAATAAAAACAAACTAAGCAAAAGCAGAATTACACCGACAGTAAGGTTTATTTTATTTAGTGCTTCGGGACTTACTCTATGTGTATTTTTCGAAATTACTTTTGCGAGTGTCCAGAACCAAAAAGTAGTACCTGCTAAAACACCGATAGAATAAACAAAACCTGTTATGAACCTTGAATCAATTATACCGTAATTCTTCATATAACCTGTTAAAGCAAACCAAGATGCCGGGATGGTTACGGAAGAAACACAGAGGAATGCACCTTTTAAAAATCCACCAACGAGACTGTTTTCCTTTTTCTTAAGAAGGTTTGTATGCAGGATGCGGGATATGTCTTCATTGGTTCGTTCAAGCTTTGAAGTTACTACTGAAAGCTTTTTTTTAATCCGAATATCAGGGGCAGGGATAGTTATATCAGCTTCAACTTTTGACTTCATAAGTTTATAGCCGGAAAGTCCGACAACGATACATCCGACAAGCGTAAGCAGGACCATAAAGAACTTTTCATTATCTGCGAAGAAATCATTTATACTATCGGGAATGAATCCTTTAATAAGGGCGTAACCGCCATAAGAAATAATGATATAAACCATATCCATAAAGCCAGCACCGGCACCGACAGCAACACCATACTTGACTTCTTTTCTAAGACCGAGAGAAATCACGAGTATATTTGTCGGACCCATTGGGGGCATGGACAATAAGTACCCAGTTATTAATCCTACGACTAAACCAATAATCAATGATTTGCTAATAATTTCAGAGTAAATTAAAGAATTATGGAGGCATTTTCAATTCATTGGGAAAACAAAATGGGAATATTAAAAATGTGTTATTTGAGTTTATCGAGGGGTAGTGGAAATGCTAATCTTTCTTTAGATCGTTTTGAAAACTTAATATATAGGTACATATAAGCTGTATATAAGCTCTATCTGAGGTCTATATAAGAGCTGTGTAAACAATGTGTACTCAGAGTGTTGGAAGAGTGTTGGGAGAGTGTAGAAATAGGTTGTTTTTGCGGTTTTTGTCATTAATTTGCAGAGCTGATATTAATTTCAGCTCATTAATGAACAACCTGTAAGGTGTTTCACCTATATTTAAATATACAAAAAATATTTATTAACTTCAAGAGAAAAAACATTTAATCGGAATAAAAATTTTACATCCCCGATTAATTTACGCAACTTCTAATGCAAAGAACTCACATTCGGGCATGACATCGAAGAATACAGACAATAAATAAAGAAGTATGAAATTACAAATATAACTTTGCAGAGAGAGAGGGATTCGAACCCCCGGTAACCGTAAGGCTACAACGGTTTTCAAGACCGCCGCTTTCAACCACTCAGCCATCTCTCTGTGTACAAGAGGATAATATATTAATTTTAATGAATTTTTTCAATGTAATCCATGGAGTGAGCATTAAAT
>CAZVCC010000067.1:0-14950 GCA_964626015.1 uncultured Ignavibacteriaceae bacterium | reverse complement strand
ATATAAATATATGATATATCATATATTTATAGGGTTTTTAAGGATGAACTAATTATTAAAAAATCTTTATAAATCATAAAACACAGAAAATGAAAAGAACTATTTCGGTTTTAGCTATTCTCGTTATTGGTTTCTTTGTTCTTACCGGGCAAAAGATTGATAATGAGAGCCCCAGATGGAGTCAGGCGTTTACGCATGTTTATCCTTTGGGGAATTATGTTCCACTGCCCAGTCATCCGGACAGGTTTGTGAAATTTTCAACTTCACCAAGACAAGTTGAAACTACTCATGGTATGATGGTTGTAACTCCTAGCGTCAGGGTGTTACCATCAACTACAGTAGCGCAAACAGAGTTATATCTTGCCTCGAATAAAGCAAACAGAAGTGTTTTATTCGGGTCATCTAATAATGTAGCCAGCAGCACCATAAATTCCGGTTGTTTTGTTTCAACTGATAATGGTGTTAACTGGGGAGGTTATCAGGTAATTAATTCCGGTAACCCAAATGACCAGCGCGGCGACCCGGGACCTGTTGTTGATAAAAATATGAGGTTTGTATTTTCTCATCTTGTTAGCGCAACTAACTTTGGAAGTCTAACAGGTATGGGAGCCAATTACTCAACAAACTACGGTGCGAATTTTTCATCAACATGGATGCTGGAAACGAGTTCAAACGTTGATAAGAATTTAAGCAATACTGACGATTCTCCGACAAGCCCATACTATGGTCAGTCGTATACTGTATGGTGCAATTTAGGTACTCCTCCGGCTTCGAGGTTTTCAAGAACTACAAACGGCGGTGTAACATGGGAACCTTACGTTACATTGAGTACAGGACTTTCAGGACATTATGTTCAGGGACACGATGTGGCAGCAGGACCTAATGGTGAAGTTTATGTAACGTGGGTATCTAATATGAGCACATCTCCTTTTGCAGCTGATTATCTCGGTTTCGCAAAGTCAACAAACGGAGGTGTAAACTTTACATCAAACGACAGTGCCGTTAACGTTAACGGTGCAAGAAATAATGGTACATTCGGAGGCTGGGGACTTAGAGTTAATGACTTCCCGAGAATTGATGTTGATAAGTCCGGCGGTGCGAGAAACGGATGGATTTATATTGTTATTATGGAAATAAACCATGCACCGGCTGGTTCGGATGAAGACGTTGTTCTATACCGTTCTTCAAATCAGGGTGCATCATGGATGCCCGGTGTTAGAGTTAATCAGGATGCTTTAAATAACGGCAAGAGACAGTTTTTCCCGGCAGTAAGAGTTGATGATGCCGGAGGTGTAAATATTATTTATTATGACAACAGAAACTTCCCGAATGCTGACTCAGCAACTGTTATGATTTCTAGGTCAACAGACGGTGGAGCAACTTTTGCAGATTTCGAAATTACCGACCATCATTTTAAACCCAAACCTGCAACAGGTATGAGCGGAGGATATATGGGCGACTATATCGGAATTGCAATCGGTGCAAACAAAGTGTTTGGATTCTGGATGGACGATAAAGCATCAACATCGCCCGGTTTTTATAATGCATGGACAGCTTCATTCCTGCTCGACCCGGGACCGTTAGCACCATTCAATATTCAAACTCCTACAGCGGGTACAACGGTAACATCATTCCCGGGCTCGTCTACACCCGTAACTATTACCTGGGATACATCGAGAACCGGTGCAAGTTATAAATGGATATTCGGTACAGCATTACCGACTAGACTTTTAACTCTTTCTTCGGGCAGCAATTCCTTAACTATGACTCTCGGCGAACTGGATAATATATTAGCTGGATTAGGTGTTAGTCAGGGAAGTTCAATCAGCGGTTCATGGGATGTTTGGGCGTTCAGAAATAATGCACCTGCGAATGATTCTTTAAAATCATCGAATGGTCCAAGGACTATTACACTCGCTAGGGGCACGCCTTCGCTGACACCTTTTAGCTTGAATTTACCCGCAAATAACTCTACTATCGTTACATCAGTATTTAATAATTCAAATATAAACATAAACTGGACAAGGTCGGGTGCAGGTACTACGTATAAATGGAAATTCGGAGCACCAACAATTTCTACTCCGCTTCTTACACTTCCGAGCGGATTTGATTCTACCGTTTCAATAGTCAACTCTGGATTAGATTTCATTCTTGGTGGTCTCGGAGTAAATCCAGGTGATTCAATATCAGGACAATGGGCAGTTTGGGCGTACAATGCAACCGACTCCCTGAAATCAACTCAAACGTTTAACCTTAAACTTAAACGCCAGAGTAAAGGCGATGTGATGGTTCTGTATGATTCATCCTCAGCCGCTTGCAGAACCTCTAAAGATTCAACAGCAAGTATTCTAAGCAGGTTAAATATTACCTTCGATTTATTCAACAGAGGGAGCCAGACTGCAGTACTCGCTATGTCCTTACGCGGATATAAAACTGTTATCTTACTCGGCGAAGGTACAAGTTCTATGAACACAAGACTAAAGGATTCAGTAAAAGCATACCTGAATTCCGGCGGTACAACATTGCAGACTAAATCAAAACTTATAATTTACTCCGAGGATATTGGTTATAACTACGGAAGGTCGGCTTCAAGTTATTACGACCTTGATTTTGTAAACAACTATCTCGGTTGGAACTGGACTGCGGATAGACCGGGTACGGGAACAATCGGTCTTATCGGTTCATACGTAAATTCGGGTATTGCTGATAGTACTGTCGGTTCATGGCCCGATGCTTTAAAAGTATTCACGATTGCAGGGACGCAGCAGCATGTTTTGTATAGATTCAGACCGAGAATGACAAGTGTTGACACTTTGAGCGGAATAGGTCTTTACAATACAAACTGGAATGTTGCTACTTTTGGTGTTGACCTTGAGTCGCTTAGACCAACTGCAACAAGTCCTGCGGGTTCACCGGCAGAGCGTTTCTTAAGGGCAGGTATTGACTACGTCAATAACAATGTAACAGGCTTCGAACAAATCGGAAACGAAATACCTCTTGTATATTCGTTAAGCCAGAACTATCCGAATCCGTTCAATCCAACGACCAAGATTAACTTTGCAATGCCAAAGCAAGGTCTGGTCACGTTAAGAATCTACGACGTACTGGGCAGGGAAGTAAGGACACTCGTAAACGAAGTTAAAGCAGCCGGATATCACACAGTTGATTTTGACGGCTCACAGTTCTCGAGCGGTGTTTATTTCTACAGGATTGAAACAAACGGTTTCAGCGATATACGTAAGATGATGCTTATTAAGTAAGAACAAGCAAGAAGCAAGTCTTTAGAAATAAACTTTAAGGAGAGAGTTCATTTGGGTTGAAAACCTGAGTGAACTCTTTCTGTTTAATGATGGTAGATTTTCTAATTAGTTTTCTATTTATTTCCTTTTGCTTGATTATGTGTTCTGCACAACATCTGGCAATTTTTAGCCGCCGATGAACCACCCTTGCTCCATGCTGTTACGTGGTCAGCATCCATTTCATTAAAACTCCATATTTTACTTTTGTTAGATTCATGACCTATCGCACACAGCGGACAATTTGAAATTTTCCTCTTTTCCGCATTTACTGTTTGTTTAGCGTAAACTGATTTCTTAGTTGCATCGTCAAACACACGAACTTGAAGTAATTTTGCATCTTTCAAACCACCGAGAATATATTCAAATATTCCTTTGCGGCTTTTTATATACGGGTCTGCATAAAGTTTTTTCAAATCTTTAGATACTTTTTGTGAATCATATGATTTTCTATGATATTCTTCATACAGCCGTCCCCATTCAAGCCCGCGCATTTCGCTTTCAACATCAATAAATACGCTTGATACCCAGTCAAGAACACTATTGAAATACCTTTTTAACTCGTTAATATTTTTATCAAAGCGATGCCGGCTCATATATTCACCGATATTGCCTTTACTCACCCAATCCAGTGCACATTCCAAAAACTCCTGACGATTAGCACTACCTTTTATGTATGCACTCCATTTCTGTATGTTAGCGTTTTGGCTATTGCTGAACTCCTCTTTGCAGAGTGTTACAAAGGGACCCGAATAAACAGCATTCAACAATTCCTGATTGTTCAGCGGTACACCTGCTATATTTATTGTTTTAAACCATTCTTTTATTTCGCTTTCTGTTCCTTCGCATTCATATATTAGCAAACCTGTTTTTAATATTCTCTCTTTCTTATTTTTTGCCATTCCGCTGAAATATTGTTCATTTCCGTCATCATCTTTAATTGCGAATTTATCGGATAAAAATCTACCGAGACTTGTAATTCTCTGCTGTCCGTCAAGCACTTCAAATTTATCTTCGCTTACTTTATTGAAATATATCAAACCTATTGGATAACTCTTTAGGACAGAATCAATTACTGCAATCTCCTTCTTGCCGCCGTCTGAGATATAGATGTAGTTACGCTGATATTCAGGTTGTATTGTTAGTTTACCCGATAAACCAAACAACCCTTTTCCTTCATATTCATTATAAACAAAACCTTCGCAGATGTCTTTTACAGTGATGTCTGTTTTTAAACTTGTTTTCATTTTAATTTCTCTTATGCTTTATAAATATTCTTGTAAAAAGTCTCTGATTGTTTACGTATCCTCTATCAAGCTTACCTCTCCATTTTGAATTAACTAATTCTGGTAACAAACCTTCTTTAATATTATAATCACTTCCTAATATTTCAAACTGGTCAGGATTAAATTTATCCAGAAAACTTATCGGTACACCCATAACGCCTTTATAATCGCTTGGAATAGAGTCTGTAAACGGCACTTCTATCGCATCGTAATTATCATATTTATCATACGCTTTCTTGCCTTTAATCTCTTTGTGTTTACTAAATTTCAGATTGTCTTTCATTGTCTGAAGGTTTAACGGCTTGTGACGCTTTCCATGGTCAAGATTGGTAAACCAGCAAACGTTTCGAAATTTTACCAGTCCCGTTTTTGTATCGTAAACCCCTGAAGCAAAATCCCGTGTATTTGGAGTATAAAAATAAGCATTACCGGCGCTAAAACCATTTCCTAACCATAGCTTATTATTTTTAATTAAAGGAAATATTTCTTTGTATGTTATTGCGTTCATGCTTCCAATAATAATGAACATCTTTCCATTTTCAAAAATCTGTTTTACATATTCCCTGAAAAGACTAAACGGCGGATTTGTTACTACTATATCTGCTTGTTTAAGCAAATTGATACATTCTTCACTTCGGAAATCACCATCGCCTTCAAGCGGCGACCATTCATTTTGTTTGTTTGCTTTCAACTGTTTTGCAATATCTTTCAAATTGAATTCGCCGTCACCGTCTAAGTCGTAAACTTTATTAATTATAAATTTATTAGCAGTTATCTTTTGCCTGCCTTTTAATTTCTTTTGAGTCTTGTTATCACCAAACAGTTCAAGTTGTGTATTGGCAACGGGGGAGGGTTTATAGCTTGTAGTTATAAGCCGTTTCAATCCAAGCTTTTTAAAATTAAGAACGAAATATTTAAAGAAGTTGCTTTCGAAAGGGTCATCGCAGTTGCAATAGACGATTTTCCCCCTGAATACATTTTTATCAAAATCTACATAAGCTTCAATCTCTTTTTGAATATCGTTATACTGTGTATAAAACTCATCATTCTTTTCCTTTTTTGCTTTAGTAAGATTTTCGTTAGCCATTTTTGATTAAAAACATATTAGTTTTAAAAGCTTTTCAAATATACTAGTTTGTAAATTTTTTTCAAATATACCATAATTACTTATCATTAAAAATCCACCGTTTATATCCATTTCCTCCGCACATGGAAGAATTTCAGCCCAAAATTCGGGTAAAGCCAAAATCTGCCGGTATCACCAAAAACTGCATTTTTGAGCAAATTCTCGGGTGCGGTCCTTCAGGAAGCCCCCGTCGTCCTTCAGAAAGCTCCCGTCGTTCTTCGGAAACGCATTGTCTCCGTTCAGAAACGCACCGTCGTCCTTCGAAAACGCATTGTTGCCGTTCATAATCGCATTGTTGCTGCTCAGAATCGCACCGTTGACCGTCAGAATTCTATCGTTGCCGTTCAGAAATGCGATGTTCTCAGTAGATATTGCATTGTTCTTCTTCTAAAATACTATGCTATTCTTAAAAATAAAACCGGCGACCTTTAGATTGCGATGACCGCCGGCAATTTTTGACAGAAAGACACTCAAAATTTAATGTCCTTTTAGATAGATTTCCGTCTAAACTCCAACCCCCTAACCATTTTTGCCTCGGGCGATGACGCACCGAAGACCCCCTGAACGTAATCCTTGCATGCAAGCGATATATCCACAACACCTGTCTTTTCGGCGTAGAGTGCTTCGTCGCGTGTTCTTCTTGCCGTTTCTACGGGTGCGAGAATCGTGCCGATGCTGTCATTCAGGGACTTCATGCTGTTTGAAATACCTGTAAGAGCGAGTACAGTCAGGTCGACTTCGTTCGGATCATAAAGCGGCTGTGCCGAGTATAACTCCACAAGCTGCCTGAAAGTATCACCCTTCATTACGTAGCTTTGATGGCTTTGGCTTACGTCGTTTGGGTCTGAGGTTCCATCGGGGAGTTTTTTAACTTTAACTTTGAACCCTCTGTACTTATCCGCAAGACCCTTTGCATCGAGCTTAATCTGGTCGCTTGCCTCAGTGCTTTCAAAATAATTCAGCGTGCGGGTTACGAGCTTATCAACAGGTTCAAACAAAATTTCCCTTTGATTTATCGGCTCTTTCGCGTTTTGAATTGCCGTCGTCAGTGCCTGATGCGCCGTATCCGCCGTCTGCCATAAAGCCGTCATTTGATCTACCGTCAATGCCTCCCTGCTGGGTTTATATTTATCAGAAAAGGAAGAACAGTAATCAATTAGAGTCTTGAAGTTTGAGATGTTTATAGCGTGGCCGGTTTCGTGTACCGCAGTGCTTTTTGGTTTTTCTCCATCTTGCATAATATTAAAATATTAAGTTTATGAAAAATTACTTAACTAAAATTATGGAGTTTAATTTTAAAAGTCAATTCTATGATAAAAGCGAAAATCTTGGGTTAATGAAAATTGACTTATAAACATCTTTCATTTTATATATTATGTACACAATGAGTGCATTAAAGGAAATAAAGCAAGTTAACCTTTCGGAATCCGAAAAAACTCTTATTGAAAAAGGTTGGAGTGCGGATGTTGCTAATAATGTAATTATTTCAAGAGTATTGTATAATTCCGAAGGATATTTAGTTGATGGATATATTGCCGAACCAAAAAGCTCAGAAACTAAAAGGTATCCGCTAATTCTCTGGAATAGGGGAGGAGATGAAAAAAACGGAAGGCTTGACGACTTTTTGGCATCAGGCATACTCGGTGAAATTGCTTCATGGGGATATATCGTAGTTGCATCACAATATAGACAAAAGGATGAATTCGGCGGCAGGGATATCGGTGATATTCTTAACATACTTAAAATTGGGATGAAAATGCCTGCATTTGACGGTGAAAATATCGGTGTTGAAGGATGGAGCAGGGGTGGTATGATGACTTATCAATTATTGACTAAATTAAGCTTTTTAAAGTGTGCAATTGTTGTTGCAGGGCTCGCTGATTTAAGGAGCAATTTCGAAAAGAATTCGAAACTAAAGGATAAGTTCTACGGGCTTTTCAAAGGTGCCGACGAGAAGAAAATTCTTGAAGAAATCGGAAAACGCTCAGCTGTCGATTTCTTTGAATCTATTCGTCCGGAAGTACCCCTGCTGATGATTCACGGAACGGCAGACGATAAAGTCTCTTATCAGGATTCAGTCCAAATGTATAAAAAACTATCAGAGTATATAAGAGCCGAATTAAGGCTTGAAACAATAGAAAATGGAGACCATTACCTTAGAAAAGAACGAAATACAGTAAGAAAATTGCGTAGAGATTGGTTTTATAAATATTTGAAATTAAATAAATAATATATATGTTTTATCAGTAGAAAAAATTATTACAAATCTAAAATGAAAATAGAATTCAGCATGTATGACCCAAACTTAGTTAAGCCGATGAGAGATGAAGTGACAGCTCTGGGCTTTAAAGAATTACTTAATAAAAATGATGTAATTAATGAAATAGGAACTCAAGGAACAGCCCTCGTATTCGTAAATTCTGTATGCGGATGCGCAGCTGGGAAAGCAAGACCCGGTTTAAAACTTGCCATGAAATGGGCTGAAGAAAACAATTTTATGCCCGACAGACTTCTCACAGTGTTTGCAGGTATGGAAAAGGAAGCAGTTAACGAAGTTAGAAGATATTTCGAACCAAATCCGCCTTCATCTCCGCAGATAGGAATGATAAAAGACGGTAGTTTAATTTCGCTTATCCCAAGACATGAAATCGAAAATACGAATGAATTTGTTGTAGCTGAAAAAATTGTTAAATTATTGCAGGAAAATTGCAGGAAGGATTAATGTTATGGACAGTAATTTTTCTCAAAGAGTACAGGAAGTTATCAGACTAAGCAGGGAAGAAGCAATAAGGCTTGGGCATGATTATATTGGAACTGAACACCTGCTGCTTGGCGTACTTAGAGAAGGTGAAGGACTTGCTATAAGTATATTCAAAAATTTAGGTGTTGATTTAAACGCCTTGAAGAAAAACATCGAAGATACAGTAAAACATTCAGGCAGTACTTTAACCATCGGTAACATTCCGCTTACAAAACAAGCCGAGAAAGTTTTAAAAATTACTTATCTTGAAGCAAAACTTTTCAAATCTGATATTATTGGTACGGAGCATTTAATGCTTTCGATTCTAAGAGAAGACGATAACCTTGCATCGCAGATACTTCATCAGTTTAACGTCACTTATGACAGCGTTAAAACCGAACTTGTCAACATACTAACCGGACAAAAATCTGCTGCAGGCTCCTCACAGCAGAGCAAAACTTCTGAAAGAAAAACAGATAAATCAAAAACACCCGTACTCGACAATTTCGGCAGGGATTTAACAAAGCTTGCAGCTGAAAATAAACTCGACCCTATTGTTGGACGAGAGAAAGAAATTGAACGTGTAGCTCAGGTTTTGAGCAGGAGGAAGAAAAATAATCCTGTACTCATCGGTGAACCGGGTGTTGGAAAAACGGCAATTGCGGAAGGACTTGCTTTAAGAATTGTGCAGAAAACTGTTTCGAGAGTATTGCACAACAAAAGAGTCGTTTCTCTGGATCTGGCTGCTCTGGTTGCAGGGACAAAATACAGAGGTCAGTTCGAAGAAAGAATGAAAGCTGTTATGAACGAACTCGAAAAAGCTAAAGATGTTATTCTTTTTATCGATGAACTTCATACTATTGTCGGTGCAGGAGGTGCAAGCGGATCACTTGATGCATCTAATATTTTCAAACCTGCATTGTCAAGAGGTGAGCTGCAGTGTATCGGCGCCACTACTTTAAATGAATACAGGCAGTTCATCGAGAAAGATGGAGCGCTGGATAGAAGATTCCAGAAAATTATGGTAGAGCCTCCTTCTGTCGAGGAAACGATTCAAATACTAACTAATATAAAGAGCAAATACGAAGAGCATCACTCAGTCAGGTACACAGAAAAAGCAATTGAAGAAGCTGTGAGACTCAGCGACCGATACATTACTGACAGATTTCTTCCCGATAAAGCAATCGATGTCATGGACGAGGCAGGCTCAAGAGTGCACCTTGCTCACATCGTAGTTCCGGAAGATATTGCCAAGCTTGAAGAAGAAATTGAATCTGTAAAACAGGAAAAAATGAAAGTTATTAAAGCTCAGAATTACGAAGAAGCTGCGAAGCTAAGGGATAAAGAAAAGGGTTTAATCGCAAGGTTAGAAGAATCTAAATTTGATTTCGATTTAAAGTCTCAGAACACATTCTATGAAGTTTCAGAACAAAGCATTGCTGACGTAGTCGCAATGATGACAGGTATTCCTGTTAACAGAGTTGCAGAATCGGAAACAAAGAGGCTTGTTCACATGGAAGAATATCTTAAAAAGGTATTAATCGGTCAGGATGAATCAATCGAGAAGATTTCAAAATCAATAAGAAGAGCAAGAGCAGGACTCAAAGACCCGAACAGACCTATTGGCTCATTCATATTTCTCGGTCCTACAGGCGTGGGTAAAACCGAACTTGCAAAACAGCTCGCAAAATTTCTTTTCGATTCTGAAGATGCTTTAATCCGCGTCGATATGAGCGAATACATGGAGAAGTTTAATGTTTCAAGGCTCGTGGGCGCTCCTCCAGGATACGTTGGTTATGAAGAAGGCGGGCAGCTGACAGAAAAGGTAAGAAGGAAACCTTACAGCGTTGTTCTGCTTGATGAGGTCGAAAAGGCACATCCGGACACGTTTAACGTTCTCTTGCAGGTCCTTGATGATGGTATGCTTACTGACGGTCTCGGACGTAAAGTCGATTTCAAGAATACGATAATTATTATGACTTCAAACATTGGCACGCGTGAAATTAAGATGGATAAAGTATTCGGATTTGGTGAATCGAAAGACGAGACAAAATATGATAAAATGAAGTCTTCAATTAACGACGCAGTTAAGAAAGTTTTTTCCCCTGAATTTTTAAATAGAATTGACGATTTTATAGTGTTCCATCAGCTTGGAAGAGATAGTATTCTGAAAATAGTTGAAATTTCTGTTGAAACACTGCAGAAGAGACTTGTAAATCAGAATATTACGATTGAATTATCAAAGCCGGTAAAAGAATTTCTTGGAGATAAAGGTTATGACCAGAATTACGGAGCAAGACCTTTGAGAAGGGTTATTCAAAAGTATCTTGAAGACCCTCTGAGTGAGGAAATTCTTAAAGGAAATATTAAAGAAAATACTAAAGTACGTGTGAAGTTGAAAAAGGGCACTGAAGAAATAATTTTCGAACCAGTTAAGTCAAGCTCAGCAAGCACGGACTCTAATGATGAAATAATTGAAGAATCTAAAGAAAATAAAGGATAATTAAATGAGCAACAAAGGACCTTACAATGCTTACGTAAGCGCGGTCGGTCATTTTTTCCCCGACAAAGTAATCCCTAATTCGTATTATGAAAGTTTTCTCGATACGACTGATGAGTGGATAAAAACTAGAACAGGTATTTCCGAAAGAAGATTTACTGAACCTGACCAGCCTACTTCCTACATGGCAATCAGAGCTGCAAAAATGGCTCTCGAAAAAAGAGGCATGTCTGCGGAAGAACTTGATCTTATTATTGTTTCTACTGTTACACCGGATATGATGTACCCTGCAACTGCAATCTTAGTCGCTGAGGCTATCGGTGCAAAGAATGCATTCGGTTTTGACCTTTCAGCGGCATGTTCTGGTTTCATATTCGGGCTTTCAACTGCTATTCAGTTTATTCAAAGCGGTGCTTATAAAAATGTTCTTATTATTGGTGCCGATAAAATGCAAGTCTTAGCTGATATGTCTGACAGAAATAACTGCATTTTATTTGGTGATGCTGCAGCAGCGTTTTTACTCGAACCGACGGAAGACAAATCAATTGGTATACTCGACCACATCCTTCATGTCGACGGCTCGGGGAAAGACTTCCTCAATCAACCCGGAGGGGGAAGCTTAAATCCTGCTTCACATGAAACAGTCGATAAGAAGATGCATTTCGTTCGTCAGGACGGAAAGGTCGTCTTCAAAGCTGCAGTTAAAGGTATGGCAGATGTTTCAGCTGAAATAATGGAAAAGAATAATCTTAAATCCGAAGATGTTGCATATCTTGTACCGCATCAGGCAAACATGAGAATCATTCAGGCTACTGCAGACAGAATGGGTGTAAGTCTGGAAAAAGTAATGGTAAATATTCACAAATATGGTAATACAACTTCAGCAACTATTCCTTCATGTGTTTCCGAATACTATTATGCAGGTAAAATAAAAAAGGGAGATAATTTAATTCTCACAAGCTTCGGTGCGGGATATACCTGGGGCTCGGTTTATCTTAAATGGGCGATATAGTTTAATTCAAGTTTTAAAAAGGTATTGTTGTAATTGCATTTTAATTATTAAACAATACCTTTATTATATATCTCAAGCAATTAAATTAAATCAGCATGAGGAATAAATGCAGTATCTGGATTTACCCATTAATTTTAATGGGATTTATATTTATTCTAAACAGCGGTTGCTCTAAAAATAATAGTTTACAGAAAGATAGCAGTACCACATCTAATATTTCAAATCCATTACCTTCCTGGAATGAAACAGATCATAAGAAAGCAATCATAAATTTCGTAGAGAAAGTTACAAAAGAAGGTTCATCTGATTTTGTACCTGTCGCAGAGCGTATTGCTTCGTTTGATAATGACGGGACTTTGTGGTCGGAACAACCTATGTATTTTCAGCTCATTTTTACTTTTGACAGAATTAAAGCAATGGCGCCTGAGCACTCTGATTGGAAAAATAAACAGCCGTTCAAAGCTGTACTTGAGGATGATATTAAAACTGTTTTGGAAAGCGATCCTGCTTTAATTGATAATTTAGTAATGACCGTGAGCGCAGATTATACATCTGATGAATACGCAAAAATAGTTAAGGACTGGATTGATACGGCAAAGCATCCTGAGACCGGTAAGTTATATTCTGAAATGGTTTTTCAACCAATGCTTGAACTGCTTGCATATTTACGAAGTAAAGGATTCAAGACGTATATCGTTTCCGGAGGCAGTGTCGATTTTATGCGTCCATGGGCGGAGAAGGTTTATGGTATCCCGCCCGAACAGGTTATTGGAACAAGTTTTAAAATGAAGTTCGAAATTCGTAACGGTAAACCGGTAGTAGTTCAAATACCTGAAATATTCCTAAAAAATGATAATGCTGGAAAACCAATTGCTATCTATCAATACATAGGCCGCAGACCAATAGCATCTTTCGGAAATTCAGACGGTGATTTACAAATGATGCAATGGACAACAGGCGGCAGCGGATTGAGGTTTGCACTTTTTGTTCATCATACAGATGCAGAAAGGGAATACGCATACGACCGTAATTCACCATACGGACGTTTTGATAAAGCACTTGATGAAGCAAATGCAAAGGGCTGGACAGTTGTAGATATGAAAAACGACTGGAAGTTTGTTTATCCGTATGAAATGAAATAGGTTTAAAATAATATATTATATTTATTAAATTTTAAAATAATATTATGAATAAGATTATCAGTATCTGGATTTTCCCATTGATTGTACTGGGATTTATATTAAGTACGATTAATAATTGCAACTCACAACCGACAAGTTATCCGATTGATTCTAAAGTGTTCACGACACACGAAAGAACAGTAGTACCCGTTCCTGTTCCTAATGATGCTGAGAAAATATTTCCTTATGAAATATCAAAATATGCTCAGAACGGTTACGGAGTCTGGAAGTTCGGTCCCGGACTGGAATATGAAAAGAGACTTGATATTATGTCCCCGGCATATTCTAATACTTCGGTTTCAATAATAGCAAAGTTATTAAATTTCTTTACCATTACCGATATACACTTAACTGATAAAGAATCACCGACGCAGGTAATATTGTTCGGATTTAAAGGAGGGATTATTTCTGCATATTCGGCAATAATGCTTTATACAACTCACGTACTCGATGCAGCAATTCAAACTGCTAATGCTCTTCATAAACAGAACCCTTTTGATTTTGGTATATCGCTTGGGGATAATGCAAACAATACACAATACAACGAAACAAGATGGTTTATAGATGTTCTTGACGGTAAAATGATTAATCCTGATTCAGGTATTAAGGATGACCCGATACCGGGACCAAATAATGATTATCAGGATGAGTACAAAGCAGCGGGACTCGATAAAACAATTCCATGGTATCAGGCATTGGGTAATCACGACCATTTTTGGATGGGTATAAAATATCCTGATGATTACTTGCTGCAAACCTATTCAGGTGAGAATGTTTTAAATATGGGAGATGTATTAAGAGATCCACTGGGAATTAAAAGTAGAGGATTTTATATGGGTGTCATGGACGGAAGTACAATATATGGAGATGTAATAAATATAGGACCTGTTAATACTACAAAAGTTAATAAAATTCCTGCTGACCCAAATCGTCGTTCACTAAAAAGAGAAGAATGGTTAGAAGAATTTTTTAATACATCTGCAAATCCTGTCGGACATGGATTTAACGAAGCGGATGCAAAGAGGGGATTCGGCTGTTATACTTTTGAACCAAATGCAAATTTACCTCTCAAGGTTATTGTTCTTGATGACACACAAAGGGATGATGACCCGGATGATGATATTTACGGCCATGCTGAACTTGATAAGGAAAGATACGACTGGCTTTTCAATGAACTTGATAAAGGACAGTCTGAAGGAAAACTTATGATTATTGCAGCACACATTCCAATAGGAATAAATGACCCTAACCCTGAATTGGGTTGGAGTAAATACTCGTTTGGAACAGAAGATGAATTTTTATCAAAACTACATAAATATTCTAATATAATTCTTTGGGTTGCAGGTCATCGCCACCTTAATACAGTAACTGCTTTGAAATCTCCCGATGCAAACCATCCTGAATTTGGATTCTGGGAAGTTGAAACCTCATCATTACGTGAATTTCCGCAGCAGTTCCGTACTTTTGAGATAATGCGTAACAGTGATAATACTATTTCAATTTTTGCGACCAATGTTGACCCTGCGGTAAAAGAAGGATCATTCGCAGAAATATCACGTTCCTATGCAATAGCTGCAAATCAGATATTTAATGTACCGCCTGTGTTTTCTTATAATGTAGAACTCGTAAAACAATTGAGTCCCGAAATGCAGACGAAGATTCAGAATTACGGAATACCGATTAAGAAGTAGATAACCCCAAAAAATTCATTAAAAAATGTTTTTAAGTATCGTCATATTGAAAAACGAAATTACTCCTGTTTTCCGCAAGCTATCATCCACCAAAAATAAACACATATATTATTAGTAG
>CAZVCC010000066.1:0-15744 GCA_964626015.1 uncultured Ignavibacteriaceae bacterium | reverse complement strand
TTTAATTATTGCAAAGAACTTTTTATTACAGAGAAAACAGAGGTCGCAAAGAAGAGCATGTATTTATTGCAAAGAGCTTTTTACCACAGAGGGCACAGAGATAGAACGGAGAACACAGAGAAGAGAAAAGATAATTTTTATTGCAAAGAAATTTTAACCGCAGAGGGCACAGAGGTCGCAAAGAAGAAAAAGATTTGCCCACAAATTGACACAAATAAGAGATTTAATTATTGCAAAGAACTTTTTATTACAGAGAAAACAGAGGTCGCAAAGAAGAAAAAGATTTGCCCACAAATTGACACAAATAAGAGATTTAATTATTGCAAAGAACTTTTTGCCGCAGAGTTCTCAGATAATAGAAAAGATAATTTTTATTGCAAAGAACTTTTAACCGCTGAGAGCACAGAGAAAATATATGAAATTATTTAAGGGTTTAAAATTATAACTTGAGAAAAGAGTAGAGATCATAGAGATAACAAAGAATATTTATAAAATTTTAGAGAACGAGAAAGTTAAAATATTTTATTTTGGAAAAAGTTTATTTTTATTGCTCAGTTTTTAAACATAGTAGCACAGGGAAAGAAATATTTTTTTAGAAAAATAAGTTAAAAATAATCTATAGACTTTTTGTATTATAATTATTAGTTTTTTATTGAGTATAATATGGGCAGTTTAATCTTTTAGAGTTTGAAACTTCCGGTATTTCCCTTTAGAAAGTTATCGAACTCACTCTTCGTTTTCAGTATCCCATATTTAAATAGCGTTTTACTTAAACAAAACGATTTACCGTCATGATAGCTTCTATTAAGTTTTTATTGAGTCTGCTTTTTGTTTTCATTTTATCATCTTCTTCATTCGGACAGGGGAGCGAAAGTTTTACGAATATTCCAACAGCAAGTTCCTCCACTTATATGGATAGAAGCTGGACAGGGGATGATGGAGTTATATGGACGGCAACTTATGCAAGGACAGACCAAACAATTAACGGAAAAGCAATTTGTTTTCAACAAATTTTGTCGGATCCACTTATGGTGAGATATTTAAGATCTTCTGTATATTCTAATGGTATAAAAACTTTATCGTTCAAATACGTAAGAGCTTTGAGTAATACCTCAGCAAGATCGTTAGAAATTTATGTTAATCAAACTAAAATAGGGAATACAATAACTGTCGACCCTTCTAGTGACGTTGTCCAAACATATTCGGCAATTATTAATACTTTTGGTAGCGTAATAATTGAAATCAGAAGTACCGGCGCAGGTCAGGTAAAAATAGATGATTTACAATGGGACACATACGGTATAGGTTTGCAGATTAATTCTGTTAATACGTTGTATAAAATAGATTTTGATGATACGGTTGAATTCGTGAACAAAGGACAATTCAATGGAAGCGGTTTTTCCTCAATTGCACTTTCGGGCAAGCTCAATTCAAATGCATGGTCTATTTCGGGATGGAGCGATGGCGACCTTGCATTCGGCGAGACACGAACAGACGCAAATACCGACTATACAAGGGGTGAAAGTACAGGTGGAGTTACTACGGAAGGTATTTATGCATTTGAAGTGAGCACGGATAACATAGCGCTCGGCTTCCAACCCGGTGATGACGACTGGACGCCCGGTAAGGCTACTCTAAAAATCAGGAATAAAACAGGAACCACAATTACCTCCTTTCTCGTATGTTATATCGTTTATACATGGAACGACAAGGAAAGTTCAAGCGAATTTAATTTTGATCATTCAGCCGATAATATATCGTACACAGAAACTGCATCATTGAATTTGACCACGCCGGAAACAGCCGATGAATTTCCCTCTTGGAAGGCGAATGTAAGAACGATAAAAATCGAGGGTATAAACGTACCCAACGACGGTGTTTATTATCTCAGATGGAAAGGAAATGATGCAAGCGGAACAGGAGAAAGGGACGAATGTGCTCTTGATGATATTCAGGTTGTAGCAAACCCAGCAGGCACTAAACCTAATTTCTCCGGAACTGTAAGAGATATCGTAGTTAACGGTGATGTCGAACTTTCGGGAAATACACTTCTTAATCAAAAAGCCGAAT
The DNA here is from genome assembly GCA_964626015.1 of uncultured Ignavibacteriaceae bacterium. Taxonomy (GTDB): domain Bacteria; phylum Bacteroidota; class Ignavibacteria; order Tepidaquicellales; family Tepidaquicellaceae; genus CAIKZJ01. The sequence goes on along the minus strand of CAZVCC010000066.1, from coordinate 13,674 downwards.
TAACAGGCAGTACGCTTTTCGTCGGAAATAAGACACTTTCAATCAGCAGTACATTAACACGTACAAGCGGAAGCATTGATGCAAGTAATTCAAGTTCGATAATTGAATTTACTAACACATCGGAATTAACGCTTCCCGCGGGTTTCTTCAGCGGTAACGTCGGTAACTTAAAGATGAACGGAACGGGCGGAGTGGCGCTCGGCTCGTCAACAACGGTTGACGGTACTCTGACTCTGACAGGCGGAAAACTCACAATCGGTAATTACAACTTAACGGCAGGAACACTATCGGGCGGAAGCTCATCAAGCTACGTTGCAACAACGGGAACGGGCATTTTCAACATGAAAACAGGAGGAAATACATCCAAAACATATCCCGTTGGAACTTCAAGTTCCTACAACCCTGCAACAGTAAAGAATTTTGGTGCGTTAACAAACTTTTCAGTGAAAGTTAAGAACACATTTTCAGTAAATCCAAACGACCCGAATAAAGCAGTACAGAGAGTATGGGAAATATACCCTGCCTCATCAATCGTAAAAGCAAATATAGAGTTGCAGTTTAATGCGGGAGAGTTTGGCACAGAACCGAACACGTTTGACCCGGGCAGTACGGTTTATATCGGAAACTACCATCAGAGCGGATGGCGCAATCCCTTAACAGCAACTATAACAGGCTCGGGACCGTACATTGCAAAAGCAGAAAACATAAAAGATTTTTCGGAGTTCGGCATAGGAAATCAGGGAGCGTTCACGATATACTCACAGAACTTTGACGGCGACTGGGGAACAACACCCGACGGCAGCTGGACAAACACACCTTCAACGGGAAATACATCATGGAGAATGGAAAACAACGGAAGCGATGCAAGCTGGACTGCGTTTTCTGCGGGAGTAGTAAAACCGTACGGCAATACGGGACATTCGGCAAATTTTCATTCATACGGTGCGACTGCATCAACAACAGGAGCGCTTATACTGAGCGTAGATTTAAGCAGTAACTCAAACAAACTGCTTGTGTTTGATTATACCAATGCATCGGGCACTGATGGACTGACTGTGTCATTTTCGACAGACGGTACAAATTACACACATAAAGGAACTTTCACAACAGGAGCGTGGTCCCAGAAAACGATAGACTTAGGAAATCCGCAGGATGCAACATGCTATGTAAAATATGAAGCAACCTCCGACTACGGCTCGAGCGATATAGGAATAGACAACGTAAACATATACAGCGGGAGCATGTACACAACAGACGCGGGAACTGTATCAATAGACATAAGCCAGACAATAAACGGCGAGATAACGCCAAAAGCAACCGTGAAGAATTTCGGAACAAACTCTGCTTCATTTAACGTAACAATGAATGTAAACGGCAGTCCTCACGGAAGTGCTGTATCCGTAAGCAATCTCGATCCGGGACAGACAACTCAGGTATTATTTGGTAATTGGAATCCATCGGCAGGAACGTATTCTGTAGAAGTGTGCACTGGCTTAACAGGCGACCAGAATACATCGAACGACTGCTTTACAAAGAGCATTGAGGCAGGCTCATCGGGGAACTGGGCAAGCGGAACGGCAAACAGTTTTTCCACTATATTCCTCGGAAGCGGAACGGCAAACACAACCGACATTTACAGTGTAGGAGGTTATACAACTAGTGAATCAGACTGGGGGAAGAAAAGCTATAAATACAGCATATCAGGAAATTCATGGACAGCATTAAATGACCTTCCCGGCGGAGCACAGCGCACATTGCTCGCAACGGCGATAGCAGGAAACTACCTTTATGCCATTGGCGGGAAGTTCGGAGCAACGTACTATAACACAGTTTACAAGTATGATATAACATCAACTAACTCAGGAGAGCAATGGAGCGCAGCAGGAACGCTTCCGCAGGCAATCGGCTGGTGCAAGGCAGTGACGTACAATAACAGGTATATATACCTTGCGGGCGGACACAACGGCACAAGCGTACTTGATAAAGTATATATGCTGGACGTAGAAGCAGAAACGCCCGTATGGGTAGAGCTTGGAACAACATTGCCGGGTGCAAGATTCGGCGGAGCGTTTTCAATAGTCGGCACTAAACTTGTGTATGTTGCAGGGGCATCGGGGAACAGTACACTTTCGAATACTGTATTTGTAGGCACGATAAACAGCCCGACGGATATAACATGGGAACAGACAGCAAGCAAATATCCCGGAAACGGAAAGAATGTTACAATCAGCACTAATGAAAACCTTTCCGAAGTTAATTACAATAAAACAATCAACGGAAAAAAAGAAACAGAAGCCGACGACCCGAAATCAACATTTCCTGCAGGCTCTCTATACGGCCTTGACGGAGGAACATGGGGCAGCGACGCAGTAATAATAGGTAGCGGGACCTCGAACTCAAGCTTCATACCCGAAGACCCGTGTCCGTTCTATGTTTATAAACCGTCAACTGACCAATGGACAGCAATGCCCGAAATACCTACACCCGTTGCAGGATTTTCAATGGGAACGGCAAACACAACAGGAACTACATGGAAGTTTTTCTCGGCATCGGGAAAGATGTTAAACGGCGAAATTACATCAGCAACACAGGTATGGACAACGGACGACATAACAACGGGATACGGAGGAACGTTTGGAATACTGATAGAAGGAAACGGGGCAATGATGAAAGGAGGCACAAGTACAGGAGTAACGATAGAACTGAGAGAATCAACATTACCGTACCTCGTGGCGGAAACGAAGACAGTGATGCAGAACGGAACATCACCCGTAACGATGGAATTTTTAAATGTTGAAAGCTCTAAATCATACTACATAGTAGTAAGATACACAAACGGACTTGAGACGTGGAGCGCGCAGCCGCAGTATTTTGTAAACGGATATTTGAATTATGATTTTACTTTGGACTCTGCGAAGGCATACGAAAACAACATGATAAAGATAAACGGAAAATGGTGCATCATAAGCGGTGATGTAAATCAGGACGGAAAGATAAACGCTGTAGACAGGGGTATCTGCTGGAACGACAGGGGAACGAATGACGTGTATTCGGATTTGAACAAAGACGGAGTTGTGAATGAGCTTGATAGAGCGATACTTGCGAAGAATAAGAACCTGACGGTGAAGAAGCCGGAAGGGGCTACGCCTTCGATGCTGAAGATTGGAAAAAAAGCTCAAAAGAAGAATTCTGAATAATCTGTGAACTTTAACCACAGAGTGCACAGAGAGCGCAGAGAAGAGAAATTAATAAATAATAGGAAAAAGCAAAAGCTTTTCACCACTAAGTCACTAAGGGCACTAAGAAGAGATGATAAGAAATTGATTTATAACCCGCGGGAAAGAAGGGGAAAAAGAAAGAGCGGTTTCACGCGGATCTCGCAGAAAGAACAGATTTATTTATGATGTAAATGATAGAAGCAATAGGACACAGATTCACACGGATTAAACGGATTGACACAGATTTAAAAATTTGATTTATAGCCCGCGGGAAAGAAGCGGAAAGAAAACAAATAATTAATAAGAGTATAAATAAATATAAACATTATGGAAAGAATTAAAAAAAGTGCTATAAAAAGTGCAATAAAAAGTGTTAAAAGAGGAATAACGGCGGTAGTAGCAATAATATTATTGCTTGCCGGGGTTGGTACGCTGCAGGCACAGGCGCCTCATAAATTGACGGCGACAAACTTTGTGACGAGCGGAAATGCCGTCGAGTTTGATGTGTATGTGCAGGCAACGGGTACAGAGCCGATATACCTTTCAGTATCCGATTTAGCTTTTGATTTTAACCTTGCCAACTTCGAGAATCCCGTGTTTACGTACATAAATAACACGTGCAACCTTAAGAACTCGCTGGGAGCACCTGCTGTACTTTACAATACGATGATATCTCAGTACATATCAGGGAATATGCTGATAATAAACATCCCCGAGATGGAAATTGCCACACAGTCAGATTTTAACAGTATGGTTGCAAGAATAGACGGTGCACCTTTAACTCACAAAATAGGAAGGTTCTCGCTATCGGGTATAATAAACAGCGGAGGTACGCTTGGAATGCACTGGCTTCAGAATGAGACAGTAATACTCATATACGAGCCTGTAAAATGGGCAGCAGTAAACAGCACAGACCAGAGCACGTTTGAAATATCCGAAGACCAGCCGTTACCCGTACAGCTCGAAAGCTTTACGGCAGCAAACGTAAACACAAGAAACGTAAGACTGACATGGATAACATCGACGGAAATGAACAATGCAGGATTTGAAGTGGAAAGAGCAGAAGTTAGAAGCCAGAAGTTAGAATTTAGTAAGATTGGATTTATCAATGGACACGGGACTACAACAACGCCGACTACTTACACTTACGATGATATAAAGCTGAACTCGGGAAAGTACAATTACAGATTGAAACAGGTAGATAACAACGGAAACTTTACGTATTTCAATCTTAGCAGTGAAATAGAAGTAGGAATACCGAAGAAGTTCAACATAAGCCAGAACTATCCGAATCCGTTCAATCCTTCGACAAAGATAGACTTCGACCTTCCATTGGACTCGCGTGTAAAGATAACGGTTTTTGACATACTCGGCAGGGAAATGAAATCAGTAATAAACGAATTCCGAAAGGCGGGATACCACACAGTAACATTCAATGCATCGAACTTTTCGAGCGGAACGTACTTTTACAGGTTTGAAACGGAGGGCGGAAACAACGTTATGACGAAGAAGATGCTGGTAGTGAAATAAAAAGCAGAACAAACCATATAAAATGAATATCAAAAATGACAAGGCTGTAAATCAGGATTCTACAAAATACAATGAAAAGAAGAAAAAATATGTTACACCATCAATACTGTTTGTGCCTTTAAAAATTGAAGAAAGATTAATGGGATGTGGAAAGATGGATTTCGATTGTCCGGAACCGCAAACAACAAAGCTAAGTTAATTAGATAAAGAATCTGCAATACTCTGATTTCTTAGAAAAAACACTCCCTTCCCGGTTATAACGTTTTTCAGAGCAGGTATTTGCTGATGACTGATAGCTGATTTAAGAGTGAAAGGAGAGACCAATTATGACAGAGGTCAGGGAACAGCGGATGGGTAACAAGAAGTTAAAATCAGTAAACCGAAAGCGACAACTCTATCATTCGATTATTATCAGTAAACCAAGAGCCGTAAGATGCATACTAAACTTTGAAGTTTGAAACCCGAAAGTACGGTTACCATCTACTACCTACTCAGTGAGCATAATTATCAGCTGCTATTGCTGACCGCGTAAATTCAATCAAATAAGTTTACAATAAAGATAATCTTGGTGAACTCCGCGGAGAAGAAACAAAAAATGATTATGTTAAGCTGGAGGTAAAATTTGTTTCTTTAAAGGTAGAGGAAAGACTTATGTCTTGTTTAAAAACAGGCGAAGAATTAATTTGTCAGGGTAATATAAGGAACAGTTAATATTCAATATATTTATGCTTCGAAAGACAGAATATGTATTAAAAAATTTAGGTAATGAGCACATACTAGTGCCAACGGGAGGCGAGGTAACGAATCTAAACGGAATACTCGTACTGAATGATACGGCACTTTTCATCTGGAAGATGCTTGAAAACGAAATAGATGAAAAAGATTTGGTTGAAGCAGTAGCAAAAGAGTATAACGTAGAAGAGGAGCAGGCAGCTAAAGACGTTAGAGAATTTCTTGAAGAACTCTCATCAAAGAATATGCTTATCACATGAAATCAGACCCGGATTTTTTAGACTTATTAATAAAAAAAGCGTCAGAGCATCGTCAGCCTGCATCGGGAATGTTTGAACTCACCAAAAGATGCAATCTTACCTGCACAATGTGTTACGTTGCGGAGCATGCATGCAGCAAGACGGCAAAAGATAAAGAAATGACGGCAGAAGAATGGGTACGTATTGCGAAGGACGGCGTGCAAAACGGACTTGTATTCATAACATTAACCGGGGGTGAGATATTCCTTCGTCCTGATTTTTTTAGAATATACGAACCAATCAGGAAAATGGGTACGGTGCTGAATCTATACTCTAACGGCAATTTAGTAACAAAATCTGCAGCGGAGAGGTTATCGGCAGCTCCACCTAACAAGATAGAAATAACACTGTATGGTGCAACACAGGGTACATATGAAACTGTAACTAAAAATCCAAAAGGATTCAAGTTGTGCTGCGATGGAATAGAGAACCTTTTAACTGTTGGAATAAAACCGGTATTAAAGACAACCATTGTACAGCAGAACAAACATGAACTGGAAGCAATGAAGAAGATGGCTCACGATTGGGGATTGCCGTTTTTATCGAGCTGGCTTTTAACGGAGCGGACGGACGGTGCAGTCTCAGCGATAAAAGAATCGAGATTAACAGCAGAAGAAATAATTCGATTGGAAAAAGAAGACAACGCAAGTTCCAGAGAGCTGTACGAACTTTCATTACAGTACAACAAATCAGAAACTTCCAGAACACGTGATGAAATATTTTATTGTTCGGCGGGAAAATCATCGTTCATGATAAGCGCTGACGGTAAAATGAACGCATGTTTAGACCTTCCTCTTCCCGCAGCACCCGTGCTGGAACTAGGATTTAAGGGCGCGTGGGAGAAAGTATGCGAATACATAGATGAATCATCAAAGAAAACCTCAACATGCAGTACATGCAATTTAAACAGTATTTGCAATACATGTCCTGCAGCATCTTACTTAGAATCTAAAACTTTAAATGAACCCGTTCCATATCTATGCGAAGTTACAAAACAACGCAAGGAAGCATTCGGGATAAAAGAGCTGTGAGAAGTAAGAAGTTAGAAGTAAGACGTAAGTAGTGAGTAGAAAGTAGTGAGTAGTGTCTTGTTCGCCACGAATCGCCACAGTGAATCCGCCGCGGCGGACAAAGAACGTACAGCATTCAAAATAATTACTCATCACTTTAAAATACTTTTTGTTTTAAAAATGTGCTATTTTAGAGTATAATTTTTTAGAGCATAAGATTTTTCTTACCTTAAATTTTGAAATACAGCGTAAAAGAATTAAAACACGATTTTGCTAACCTTAAGGAAGCAATAGGTTACGTTTATAAAAGCGGACGTAAAGACTTTGCGGTCAGAATTGTTCTAATAATTCTGCAAAGTATTTTACCCGTCGGATTGCTGTATTTGCTGAAACTTCTTGTTGATTCTATTTCATATCTTTTCACTTCTTCATTTAAAGATACGGGTGACGTGTGGTTTTATACAGCGGTATTTTGCGGAGTGTTTTTGCTTATACGGATTACTGATGTATTAAAAGAACTGAATGATGAAGTTTCTTCTCAAAAGCTGAGGGATTATTTAAGTAATCTTGTTCAGGAAAAATCAGCCAATCTTGATTTAGAGTATTTCGACAATCCTGAATACTATGACATCTTTCACAGAGCCCGTGAAGAGGTGAATTTCAGGCCTGTGATGGTGCTGAATAATATTACGGGAATTGTTTCGGGTGTGATTTCGCTGGCGGGTGTTTTAGCCGTGCTGATGGTATTTTCTAAGCTTGTAGTACTAATACTGGTTGCCGCGGGGATTCCTTCTCTTATCTTAAGGTTTGCAAATAAAAGGAATTTATACGAGTGGAGAAAGCAGAATACACCGCTTTACAGAAAAGCAGCTTACTTTTTTGATATACTGACCAAACGCGAATTTTCGAAGGAGCTGAGGGTTTATAACCTGAAAGAGTATTTTGGTAAGAAGCACGATTCGATTAGAAAAATCATTGCAGAGAACATACTTAAAATATCGGTTAAAAGAAGCAGGCTTTATGTTATTTCCGCTGTTGTTGAAACGATATCTCTTGCAGGGGTTATTTATTTCTTAAGCATAGACGCGGCAGCGGGTGTACTTACGATAGGAAGTTTTGTGATGTTTTTTGAAGCTTTCAGGAGGGGACAGGGATTTGTACAGTCGGTTGTTTCGGGCGTATCGGGGTTGTATGAGAATAAACTTTTTCTTAACAATCTTTTTGAGTTTCTTAAACTTAAACCTGAAATTAATTCTCCGAACAATCCTGTTTCTTTTCCTGATAAACTAGAAAACGGTATCACTTTCGAGAATGTATCCTTTGCATATCCCGGAACGAGCAAAAAGGTTATAAACGGATTGACTTTGCATGCGAAACCGGGAGGGATTTATAAGATAATAGGAGAAAACGGCTCGGGAAAAACAACGTGTCTGAAACTCATTTGCAGGCTGTATGACTGTACGGAGGGGAGAATTTTGTTTGACGGGATAGATATAAAGAGTTTTGATATTACAGAACTACGGAAAAACATCGGTATTATATTTCAGGATTTTTCTACTTATGAATTCACGGTGAGGGAAAATATTATTTTAGGCGGGCTGATGATTGATGGGGACGAGGATAAACTTTTTCATGCGTCTGAAATCAGTACTGCCGACAAAGTTGTGGAAGGACTAAAATCAGGGTATGACACATTGCTCGGAAGGCAGTTTGAAAATGGCGTTGAGCTGAGTATGGGGCAAAACCAGAGGATAGCTCTTGCAAGGGCAATATATTCTGATGCAAGGATTCTTGTGCTCGATGAGCCGACAGGATGGCTTGATGCAGAGGCGGAAAAGACTTTCTTTGAGAATCTGCTGCGGATTAAAAATGACAGAATAATTTTCCTTATCAGCCATGCTTACGGGTCTGAGTTTGCAGTTCAAGAAAAATTTTCTCTTACAGAATAGATTCTAAATAATCGACCCGAATTTTGCGGTTTAAATTGAAATTTAGTGAATGAAAGAAAAGAATAAAATAATTTTAAAGATAGCTGATTTATTACTGAAGGTTCAAAGTGAAATACCTTTAAACGGACTAATTTCAGAGAAGCCGCTGTCATTTAGCACTGAAGAGGGCTTCGCTGAAGATGGTGTTAACATTTTTGTTAAACAAACTGAAAATCTTGATGACGATTACGGCAGACTTTTGTATGACCCGGGTGATATATGGAAAATGTACAGGAAAGGGGAATACTTTAATGCTGTTATAAACTATGACAGCAAAGAGCCGATGGGGATAGTTTCGACGGCAGGTGACTGGAAGAATATTTCTGTTTCGCTTAACGGCAGCTACAATAAACAAAGCGGCTTGCTTAATACGGCTGGTTTTGAGCTTGTATTACGTGCCGCAATTCAGTTCAATAAGGGTGCTGTATTTCATTCTTCGGGACTGGACGATAATGGAAAGGGAGTTTTATTCGTCGGGCATTCGGGTGAAGGTAAAAGCACGCAGAGCAGGCTCTGGCAGAACTTTGAGGGGACGATGGTATTTAATGAAGACAGGAATGCCGTCAGAATAATAGGTGAGGATGTTTTTTGTTACGGGACGCCGTGGGGTGGTACCGCCAATATTGCGAAAAATCATAAAGTACCTCTTTCGGTAATTGTAATGATTGAAAAGTCGGAGGAAAACCGTATTGAACGAATGCCTATTTCGGAAGTGGTGCCGAAGCTGATTGCAAGATCTTTTTTCCCTTACTGGGATGAGAAGCTTTCAAGTCTTGCCATATCGAACATTACATCAATAACCGCTAAAGTCCCTGTTTATAAGCTTTCATGCAAACCGACTTCCGATGTTGTTGAATTGGTAAGGTCTGTTTTATGATAGTATCGCTCGAGCATCTTATTCCCGTAATAAGGAAATCGCTTTCAGAAGGCAAACCCGTAAGGTTCACATCTACGGGAAGCAGCATGGTGCCTTTTATTTACAACGGTGATGAGATAGAACTGATACCGATAAATGAGGAATTAAAAAGATGCGACATAATACTTCTGGAAAAAGATACAAATAAATATGTACTGCACAGAATTATAAAGATTGATGGTGGGAAAATATTTTTAAGAGGAGATGCACAGAGTAAGGCAGAAGGACCTTTTAATACAAATAAAGCGATAGGTATTGCAGGAGTTTCGTTCAGGAAAGGGAGAAGAAGGGAGCATACAAAAGGGTTCTGGAGTTTCGCAGGAAAAGTATGGGTGGGGTTTTTTCCGATACCGCTTTTTAAGTATTCGGTGTATAAATCAATGAGGAGATTTGCGGGAATTATACTTAGAAAACTGGGAATACTTCCGGAGAATGTTGACTCGTGATAGATTTGTTTAAGGAATAGATGCTGTTCAACCTGCACTGCTATTATCACTTTTTGAATTAAAATTCACTTCCAAAATAGGTATATTTTTCTTTTTAAATATATTCAGGGTTAAAAGGGTTTGAAAATAAAATATTTCCTATCTGCAATTTTTCTGTTGTTTACAGTTGTATTAAATGCACAGAACGATTTATACTATTCTTCGATTAATACCGGAAATTCAGGATTTGTAACTGATTTAAAAACACGCGTCAGAAGTCCATACACTAAGATTTCATACGATAATTTCGACGAAACAAATATTGCAAACTATGCATCATTTCTCGTAAGCGGCAGCACAAGAGGAGTAATATGTGTTTACAGCGGTCATTTATATACATATACGGGTACTTTTGTATGGGATGTCTTCAGCCGTGAGCATACCTGGTGTCACAGCTGGATGCCTACTCATCCAAGTGAGTCAGGGAATGAATATGCTGACCAGTATCACCTCTTTCCCACACATCAAAACGGTGCAAACGGCGTGAGAAGCAATCATCCTCTTGGAATCGTTACGACTGTTACCAGCTCTTTTCTTGAAAGCAAATACGGGAAAAACTCTTCGAATCAAAACGTTTTTGAGCCGAGAAACCAGCACAAAGGCAATGCAGCAAGAGCTTTGCTTTATATGTGTATCCGATATGACGATCTGAATGGATATAACTGGACTTTTAACTGGCTGAACGGAACAAAGCTTCCTGCTTTGGGCGAAGCCCCGCAGAGTGTTCAGGTTCTTCTGGACTGGCACAGACAGGACCCGCCCGATAAATGGGAAGTGGATAGAAATAATTATATCGAAAGCATACAGCAGAACAGGAACCCGTTTGTTGACCATCCCGAATACGTAAATTACATTAACTTTAATGATTTAACAAAACAAAGCCCTGTTTATTCATCCGAGCCGAGTAATCATATAACAGGACTATCAACATCCGGAACAGATAACTCAATATCTCTGAACTGGACAGGAGCGACGGGGGCTGTATTACCTTCGGGATATCTTATTCAGGTATATGATGAAAACTCTTACTATGTGCCTATAGACGGATACTCACTTGCTGAAAGCACAGCACTTGACAGTTTTAAAGTGAAATACGTTACACATCAGGCAGGATCAAATTCATATACTTTTACGAATTTAACAGCAGGAAAGAAGTATTATTTCATTGTGTACTCTTACAATGGCGACGGTACTTCAAGAAATTATAAAATTAACGGAACGATACCTAAAACAAACGCAGTGTCGGGAAATGCCGTACTTGCTGCAGAGCCGACAAATCAACCGACGAATTTGATTACGCATAATGTATCTTCTGCCTCCATTACATTGAACTGGACCGATGCATTGGCTGGTACACAGGCTCCTTCAGGGTATTTGATTCTTGCCAATAACAATAATTCATTTACGACACCTGACGACGGCTTAACTTATGAAGACGACGGAAACCTGGCTGACGGAAATGCTGTAATCAATTACGGGACAGGAATTGGTGAACATTTATTTTCATCTTTGAGTCCTTCAACAACTTATTACTTCAGGATTTATTCATTTAACGGAAACGGAAGTTCGAGAAATTACAAAATAGATAATGTTCCGGCTATCAGTCAGCTGACAGCAGGAACAACTGAAATTCCGCTTTTGATATCCGAGTATGTTGAAGGCAGTTCAAATAATAAAGCCATTGAACTTTATAATGCATCAACTTCGACAATTAATCTGGCAGATTACAAACTTGCACTTTTTTCTAATGGAGCAAACCGTCCGAATGCATCGAATGTTTTAACATTCACAAATCCGACTAATCTAAATCCGGGTTCAACATACGTTATAGCAAATCCTTTGGCTAATGCTTCAATTTTAGCATTAGCAAATTTAACAAATAGTACAGTAATAAATTTTAACGGTGATGATGCAATAGCAATTTACAAAGCGGCAGATATTATTACTGGAACAACAATAGAACCTTCAGCTGTAGAAATCGATATATTCGGAGAAATTGGTTTTGATCCGGGTACATCATGGTCTTCCGGAGGTGTTTCAACTGTAGATAAAACTCTAAGAAGAAAAAGTACAGTATATACTCCGGTAACATCAAATCCTACTGTATTTAATCCTTCATTAGAATATGAGCAGTATGCGATTGATACATACGACGGACTTGGAACGCACGTAATAGGTGGAAATATAACATCTAGCCAAGAAATTCCTTCAAGGACTTATACAAATATAACTGTAAACAGCAACGGAGTAAATATAACTCTTAGCGGTAACATTATGATTAATGGTACTCTAACTTTGACAAATGGAAATATCATTCTTGGGTCAAATGATCTGACCCTTGGTGCTACTTCTACAATCAGCGGCACTCCTTCAACTTCGAATTTGATAGTTGCTGATGGTACAGGGCAGGTTATAAAGTACTTAAACGGTATAGGTTCTTTTACTTTCCCTGTTGGCGATAACACAGATGCAGCGGAGTATTCACCTGTAACATTGAATTTTACGTCAGGTGTTTTTGGGACGGGTGCTTATGTGAGTTTAAATCTAAAGAATGTTGTGCATCCTGAGAACTCAACTTCACCTCTGCGGATTAACAGGTACTGGACGATATCACAGAATAACATTTCCGGATTTAACTGTAATGCCACATTCACGATGCAGGAAGCTGATTTGGCAGGAACAGGAAGTCAAAGTGCTCTTTACTGCTGGAAGTGGAATGGCACAGCATGGACAAAAGGAAATTTAATTTCAGGAAATGTACTTTCATATGATGGCGTAAGTTCATTCAGTGATTTTACGGGTTCGGGTACTGACCAGCCTTTGCCTGTTACTCTTTCATCCTTTGCATCATCCGTTGCTTACAGAAACATAAAGCTGAACTGGGTGACGGAGAGCGAAATAAATAATGCGGGGTTCTTTTTGGAGAGAGCAGAAGTTAGAAGTCAGAATTTAGAATTTAGTAATATTGGATATATCAATGGACAAGGGACGAAGAATACACCGACGAGCTACAGCTATGAGGATAAAAACCTGAATACAGGAAAGTATAAATACAGGTTAAAGCAGGTGGATGTGAACGGAAACTACGAGTACTTTGAGCTTAGCGGTGAGGTTGAAATAGGTGTGCCGAAGAAGTTTGATTTAAGCCAGAACTATCCGAATCCTTTTAATCCTGTGACGAAGATTAATTTTGATTTGCCTGTTGACAGCAGGGTTTCGATTTTGATTTATGACGTTACAGGGCGTGAAGTAGCAAGAGTTTTGAACAGTGAGTTTAAGAAGGCAGGATATTATACTGCGGAATTTAAAGCAGGTAGTCTTTCGAGCGGAGTTTATTTCTATGTTTTGAATACGGAAAATTTCAGGGCAGCGAAGAAGTTGGTGGTCTTGAAATAGTTGTCAGTTGATAGTTGTCAGTTGATAGTTGTCAGTTGTCAGTTGTCAGTTGATAGTTGTCAGTTGATAGTTGTCAGTTGATAGTTGTCAGTTGATAGTT
>CAZVCC010000065.1:0-15764 GCA_964626015.1 uncultured Ignavibacteriaceae bacterium | reverse complement strand
GCATTAAATTATTGTAAACAGATAAGATTAGGAAAAATAATGTCATTATTAATGGGAAGCAGATGAATTATTTTGCACAATGGAAATTTCAGAGATACAGGAAAAATATGACAACAAGGTAATTCTTGTTGATAAACCACTATTCTGGACATCAGCAAAGGTAACAAATAAGATTAAAAAGACTTTTAAGCTTAAGAAAGTTGGTCATTCGGGAACACTTGACCCAAAGGCAACGGGGCTTTTAGTAATCTGCACGGGAAAAAAGACAAAGGCGATAACAGAAATGATTGGTGCAGACAAGGATTATGAAGGGACTATCAGAATTGGGGCTGTCACTCCGACTTTTGATACGGAGTCCGAGGAGCAGGATATAAAAGATGTGTCATACATTACGGAAGAGCAAATCTATACTGTGCGAAACAAATTCCTTGGGGAGATTGAACAGATACCTCCGATGCATTCGGCGATAAAGCATAAAGGAAAGCCATTATATAAACTTGCACGCAAGGGAAAGACGCTGGAGCTGCAACCGAGAAGAGTTTTTATAAAAGATTTTCAGGTTGAAAGAATCAGTGAAACAGAAATAAAATTCTTTGTGTCGGTTTCGAAGGGAACTTACATACGTTCGCTTGCGAATGATTTTGGTGCTGAACTTAGAACAGGCGGATATCTTAAAACATTGAGAAGATTAAGGGTAGGTGATTTTGATATTAGAATGATTGATGAAAAATCAGAAGAGCTTGATGAGATGAGATTTCTGGTGATAGAAGAAATGTTGTAATTTACTTCTCTTCGTCCTTTTGGGGCTCAATGGTATTTTCTTTAGTTTCATTTTTCTTGACTTCGTTAAGAAGCTTATTAATCTTATCGGCATACTCCATTGAATCGTCGTAGAAAAATATTAAGTCGGGAGTATACTTAAGAGTTAATTGTTTACCGAGAAGAAATCTAATATGACTTTTTCTGTTGTTAATTCTTTCGACTAACTTTTCTGCGGGTTCTTTGTTACCGAGAAAAGAGACGTATACCTTTGCAATCTTCAGGTCGGGAGACATTATAACACGCGAAACAGTAACAAGCCCAGCATGAATCTCCATCAGGTCTTTCGACATGGCGGAGTTCATTCTGTGCTTAATTTCTTCGCTTACTCTTTCAGTTCTAATAGACATTTATTAAACGGATTCCAGTTTTCTCTTAGTTTCGATTAATTTATACCCTTCTATAATATCACCAACTTTAATATCGCTAAAGTTTTCGAGTCCGATACCGCATTCATAACCCGATTCAACTTCGCGAACATCGTCTTTGATTCTTTTTAAAGAAGAGATAGTACCGTTGAAAATTTCAAGACCTTCCCTGAGAAGCCTGACTTTATGGTTTCTGACAATTTTACCGTCCTGAACGTAGCAGCCGGCAATGTTCCCAATTTTCGGAACTTTGAAAACCTGTCTTACTTCAATCGTAGCAGTAATCTCTTCGTTTAATTCAGGAGCCAGCAGACCTTCGAGCACCTGCTTGACTTCGTCGAGGACGTTGTAAATAATATTATGAATTCTGATTTCTACGCTGCTCTTTTCAGCAAGCTTTCTTGCGTTAAGATTCGGTCTGACGTTGAATCCGATGATAACAGCCCTTGACGCTTCTGCGAGAAGAACGTCCGACTCCGTAATTTGTCCAACTGCTTTGTGAATGACTTTTACGGTAGCAGTGCCGGGCTTTGAAAGCTTGTGCAAAGAATCTGCGAGAGCTTCGCCTGAGCCGTCAACGTCTGACTTAAGAATAATATTAAGTTCTACTTCTTTACCTTCTTTAATCTGGTTTGTAATATCCTCTAATGTTGTATGCTTAACTCTTCTGATATCCTGTTCGCGCTTCAGCTGCTGTCTTTTGTTGGCAATAGTTCTTGCTTCAACGTCTGATTTCATAACAACGACCAAGTCACCTGCCTGAGGCAGACCTTCAAAACCAGTAATCAGAACGGGTGTAGAAGGACCGGCAGTTTCAATCCTGTTATCTCTTTCATCGTACATAGCCCTGACTCTACCGGAATAAATACCAGCAACAAAATCATCACCGATTTTCAGAGTACCTTTCTGGACGAGAACAGTTGCAACCGAGCCTCTGCCCTTATCGAGCTTAGATTCAAGAACGACGCCCTTTGCCGCCCTATCGGGATTAGCTTTAAGCTCAAGAAGTTCAGCTTCAAGAAGAATTTTCTCAAGAAGTTTATCTATGTTCAGACCTTTTTTGGCTGATATTTCAACGGACTGATATTTACCGCCCCACTCTTCGACAAGGATATTTCTTTCTGCAAGCTGTGATTTAATTCTTTCTATGTTCGCTTCGGGTTTATCGACTTTATTGATAGCGATAACTATCGGGACACCAGCTGCGAGAGCGTGATTAATAGCTTCGATAGTCTGCGGCATTACGTTATCGTCTGCGGCAACTACGAGAACAACTATATCAGCTGCCTGACCTCCTCTTGCCCGCATTGCAGTGAAGGCTTCGTGACCGGGAGTATCGAGGAAAGAAATATATTTACCGTTATCGAGTTTAACTTTGTATGCGCCAATATGCTGAGTGATACCGCCTGCTTCGCCTGCAACAACATTTGCTTTTCTGATATAATCGAGCAGAGAAGTCTTACCGTGGTCAACGTGACCCATGACAGTAACGACAGGTGGTCTGCTTTTAAGTGTATCAGGAGCATCTTCCTCTTCGACCATCAGGGTTTCTTCAAACTCATTCTGGAACTCTATAGTGTAACCGAACTCTTCAGCCATTAACTGAAGAATATCTTTTTCAAGTCTCTGGTTTATGGAGACCATCATACCGAGGTCCATGCACTTCTTAATAATGTCAGTAACCGGAACACCCATAATGGATGCGAGTTCAACAGTGGAGACAAATTCCGTGACACTTATAACATTTTTTCTCTGTTCTTTAATTTCCTGAATCTTCTTTTCCTGTTCTGCCCGTTCTTTTTTCTTCTTTCTTCGTGCTATACTTCTTGCGGATGCTCCTGCATCTTCATCAATCTTAGACATAGTATCTCTGATAGCATCATCGATTTCTTTCTGTGAAATATCTTTTCCTTTGATGCTTTTGCCGAACTTTTTCTTCTTTTTATCATAGTCCAAGTCACTCTTAGACTTTTTATCTTTATCCTTATCTTTATTACCGGGTTTTTTAGCATCCTTGCCCGGGGGCATTACCGTAGGGACAGCAGAAGGTCTAAAGAATCCGGGTTTTTTATCCTTAAATTTATTAGCGGGTTTAGTTTCGTTAATTGTTACTTTTTCAAACTTTCCTTTTTTATTCGGGTCGCGATTATCCTTTTTGTGTTCGAACTTTCCTTTTTTAGAATCGGTTTTGTTAAATTGTTTTGAATAACCGGGCTTTGAAGCATCTTTATTGAAAGGTTTCTTACTCCACTGTTTATCACTTTTTTCCTTGCCGGCAAAAGTACCTGTCTTATTTTCGACTGGTTTTTTATCGGATACAGGTTTTTTATCTTGAACATGTTTAATATCCTGACCATGCCCTGTCTTTTTATCTGTTTCATGTTTAACTACAGAATCGGGTTTGACTTCGGATGGAGTCTTAACAGGCTCAATCTTTGGTTCGTGCTTAGGTTCATGTTTAGGCTGTTTTACCTTAGGAACATACTTATCCTCGGGTTTTTGCTCAGCAATAAGCTTAGCAGCCTCTTCGAGACCTTTTATAGAAGATTCCTTCCTTGCTCTTTTCTGATGAGCCTCTTCAGACCTTTCGCGAGCTGATTTCTTCTTGTTTTCATAAATCTTGTCTAACTCTGCTTTTCTTTTCTTTGCAAGTTCTTCTTCTTCTTTTTTCCTCTTTTCGTGCTCCAAGAATGCCTGAAGTTCTTGACGTTTTCTTTCTTCTTCTTCTCTTTTCTTTTGCTCCTCAAGATTTCTTTTTAATCTTTCCGCTTCGGCTTTTTTCCTTTTCGTCTCTTCGTCTCTTTTAATAGCTTCACTAGCCTCTGAAATTTCAACCTTGTTAGACTTAGCAAAGTCAACAATCTTCTTCAGTTGTTTTTCGTGTTCAGCAACATCGAGCTTAAACTTATTAAGAACTTTTCCGACTATATCTGATTCCAGAGTAGTATTGATTGTAACTTTTTCAATGCCAATTTGTTTCAAATATTCAATGATATCCTCTTTAGACCTGTTAACTTCTTTAACAAGCTTAACCAGTTTCATTTTTTGTGGTGTATCAGACATAAATTGTTTTGTTATTCTTAAACTTTAAAATTTCTAAAATGCCATTACTATTTCTATTCTTTTTCAACTTCTTCATTCTCATTTTTTATCTCTTCATCGGATACATCATCCGCATTTGAGACTTCTTCAGGTTCAACATCAAGTACTTCTTCCTGTGATTCATCATTAGATTCATCATTAGATTCATCATTAGATTCGTTTTCAGCATCGCTTTCTTCATCGCCATCTTTTTCATCTTCCTTATCCCTGATAACGTCAATCTGGTACCCAGTAAGCTTTGATGCGAGTTTTATATTCTGACCATTCTTGCCGATAATCAGACTCACCTGATCTTCGCTTGCATATATATTAGCGATTTTATTTTCCTTGTCAAGATAGATATCCTGAAGTTTTGCGGGCGACAGAGACCTTGCAATGTACAAAGCGGCATCTTCAGTAAAATTAACGACATCAATATTTTCGTTACTGAGTTCTCTTACGATAGAGTGAATACGCATACCCTTCATCCCGACGCATGCACCAACAGCGTCAATTTTATCGTCATTAGAAAGCACAGCTATCTTAGCTCTTTCGCCCGGGTCTCTTGCGATACCTTTAATCTCGAGAATACCGTCATAGATTTCTGGAATTTCGTTTTCGAACAGTTTATATAAGAATTTTTCATCAGCGCGAGAGACGACGATAAGGGGCGGACCCGAGGGTTTTTTATCAATCCTTTTGATAATGACTCTTATGTTATCGCCCTTCTTATATCTTTCTTTTGCAATCTGTTCTTCTTTGGGGAAGAAAAGTTCACAGCCGTTATGCATAAGCAAAATTGAATTCGGTTTTATCTGGTAGACTTCACCGACGAGAATTTCACCGAGTTGTTCCTTATAAAAATTGTACGTAACTTCTTTATCTATTTCTTTTAGTTTCTGGTTAAGGTTCTGTTTCAGGTTAAGAACAGACCGTCTGCCGAACTCATCGATCGGAATTTCTTCAACATAATCATCGCCGACTTCGAACTCTTCGCCGGTTTTTTCCATAGCTGATTCAACGTCGATTTCAGTAGCAGGGTCAGTAACTTCTTCAACCACAGTTTTATAAAGAAATATTTCAATATTCCCCTTTTCCATGTTAACGATTATATCAAAATTAGCAGTCGGACCGTGCTTTTTTTCCATCATCTTTCTGAAAGAATCCTTAATGACGCTTTCAAGAATATCTCTGTCGATACTCTTCATTTTTGCCATTTGAACAAACGCTTCTACTATATCTGACTTCATAATATGAATAAATAAATTTTTGTTTCTAAAAAGGTAACTTAACGATTAAATTATCGAGTTCGCCGAATTTAAACCTTAGCACCATAACTTCTTTCTTACTCTTGCTTAATTCTAATACGAGTTCTTCAGAACCACTGATAACATCAACGAGTCTGCCTTCGAGTGCTTCACCTTTCGAGGAAAAGCTCAATACTCTGCCAACGTGTTTTTTAAGCTGCCAGCAGTATTTGAACGGATTCTCTACACCGGGTGATGAAACAACAACCTTCAGGAACTCATCAGCGATATCATTTGAATCGATAGCATCATTTACATCCCGACTGATTTTAGACAGTTCGTCAAGGTCAATACTATTTTCGGAATCGATGTAAATCTCAGCGATTTTATTCTTCTTTTCACCGCGGATAACTACATCGATTAAATGATATTTTTTCCCGTCAAATAACGGGGACAATATATTTCTGATTTTTTCTTCCATATAACAAACCATACTAAAATAAAAAAGTGGGTCACCAACCCACTCGTTATAAAATACACCGAAATCATATAAATATAGATTTTTAATTAATTACAATCAAGATATAAATGCATATTATTCGGCAGGTTTATATTGAATCAGGATATGAAATTAAAGGAGTTATCACATAAAATATATTAAAATACAAGGCAGGAAATTTTGGTTTCCTGCCTTGTAATAATATAAGTTTATATAAATTTATTTGAGAAGCACTAACTTCTTCACCGCAATAAAATCCTTTCCTTCGTTTACGAGTATTCTTGCGAAGTAAACACCGCTTGCCATGTTCGAGCCGTTGAACTCAGTGATTTATTTTCCTGCATAACATTGATATTTATATTATTAGGGATATTATTTTATAAGTTATAATATCTAATATTATGTTTATTATTTTAGCAATGTCATTCTTTTTGTCTGAACAATTTTATTATCTAAAATCAGTTGATAAAAGTATATTCCGCTTGATAAACTATTTCCATCAAAACTTATTTGATATGTTCCGGGTGAATGTTTTTGATTCACTATCGTCTGAATTCTTCGACCGAGTACATCCATTACATTTATTCTTACCACTGAACTTTTTAATATCTTATATTTTATATTTGATGTTGCATTGAACGGGTTTGGATAGTTTTGATATAAGTCAAATTCGTTTGGTACTTCACTACTTATTTGATTTATTTTAAGAAAAACCGTAGAATCTCCACCTTTAGATGAATAAACCAGTCGATTATTAAATTTATCAACAATCCAAATAAAATTCTTATAATTATTTATCACATTTAATTGTAATATTTGATAATTTGTATCAGGAATTTGATACCCCCAATTTATTCCTCCATTAGTACTCTTATAAATAATATTTCTGTAAATACCATTAGAATAAAAATATACTGCACCCCCTGTACAATATATAGTATCCTCATTTATTACAATAAAATTTGATATCGCTTTAAGAGTATATGTATTTCCTGTTATTGAAGGCAAAGAATCTTTACTCCAGTTTAAACCTCCGTTTGAAGTTTTGAAAAAGCCTGACGCCGATCTAAATCCTTTTAGGCTATCTACAAAATAAATATTTATAAAATCAGCAGAATTAATCTGAAACCAATTTTCACCACTGTTCGTAGTTTTGTAGCAAAACGAAACACCTCCATGATACGCAAACCCAATCCTGCTGTTATAGAAATAAATCTTATCAGGATACGAATTCGCAGGAATTCCGCTGTCTCGTTTCTCCCAGTTTATTCCTCCGTTGGTCGTGCGGAAGAGACCGCCTGCAAATGGGTCTGAATCACCATACCAGATAGTATCTTCACTAAAAACAAACATATCTCTTACTATAGTGCTAAATACTTTATTTATTATACTCCAGTTTTCACCTGCATTTGTTGTTTTTAATAATTTATTACCTCCGGCAAACCCAATATTTGAGTTTAAAAATATTATCCTTGGCAATCGACCGGGCGAAGTATATTTTATACTCCAGTTAAATCCTCCGTTTGTAGCCTTTAATATATGTGAGGAATCGGTATAGCTTTCCGGCGAAGCCACTGCATAACCCGTAAGGGAATCTGTGAAATATAAATCCCTTACAAGTCGGTTTCCCATACTCGGCATAACCTGCAATTGCCACCCGCCGCTTTGAGGGGAGAAAGAAGACTGATTATTCCCGTTTTGATTAAAGTTCTGATTAAAGTTCTGCTTTTCATCAACCGGCAAATCATTTGACGTACTTGATGAAACTGAATGGAAATAAAACATCACCAATAATATCACTATTGATGCCGAACCCGCTATATATATTGTCTTTTTCATATATTGATAAACTATATTTATTTTTTATCCCTTACCTTAATTTACTTTTATTCAATATTAATTACTACTAAGATGAAACAGTCAAAGTATTCTGCTCAAGAAATCTATGCCAGATATTAAACCCAAGTTCCAGCATTGGGTTGTTAGTGTCGCAGCCAACGTTATAAGCTCCGATTAGAAACTCATCCGAATCAGAAGTTTGAACATTTGCAAAGGTTTTAGTTTCATTATCTTTGCTTGAAAGAGAATTTAAAGAAAACAATATCACTGATGTTATCAGTAATATACCAAGGAGTAAAATTGTACTTTTCATAACTTTGATATTTATATTATTAGGGAAATTCTATTATAATTCTAAATATATTAAGTTTGTTTTTTCAAATATTATTTTAGTAAAGCCATCCTTCTTGTATGCATAATTTTGTTATCCACAATTAACTGATAGAAATATATTCCGCTTGGTAAACTGTTTCCATCAAAACTTATTTGATATGTTCCGGGTGAATGTTTTTGATTCACTATCGTCTGAATTCTTCGACCGAGTACATCCATTACATTGATTCTTACCACTGAACTTTTTAATATCTTATATTTTATATTTGTTGTTGAATTAAAAGGGTTGGGGTAATTTTGCTCAAGTTTATATTCTTTTGGGATATCAGCAGAAATATTATTTACCACAACAAATACTGTTGAGTCTCCGCCCGTGGAAGAAAAAAGACCTTTCCATGTTGAATACAACCAGACATTATTCTTATTTAATGAAAACAATTTGGTTAATGTGAAAAAATTATAACTTGTGTCGGGAATTTGATATCCCCAGTTTAAACCACTATTTGTAGTTTTATAAACTAGTGCTTTTGTACTTAAATTAGAAAGATATTGGAAATAAGCACCGATTAAATAAATAATACTATCATTAATTATTGTAAAGTTATTAGTCCATTTAACTGTATAAGTATTGCCAATGACATCTGGAAGTGAATCTTGACTCCAATTTACCCCACCATTGCTGGTCCTAAAAAATCCTCCTGCTGCTTTGTAACCATTAAGACTATCAAAAAAATATATTTTAGAGAAATCACCTTGCTGTTGAATCCAACTGCTTCCTCCATCTGTTGTTTTATAACAGAATGAAACACCTTCATGATATGCAAACCCATTCCTGCTGTTATAAAAATAAATTCTATCCGGATACGAATTCGCAGGAATTCCGTTGTCACGTTTCTCCCAGTTTATTCCTCCGTTGGTCGTGCGGAAGAGACCGCCGGAAGTGGGGTCAGAATATGCATACCAAATGGTATCTTCACCAAACAACTGCATATCGTCCACAGCTCTGCTCAGACTCCAATTCCATACCATCCAATTCTCACCTGAATTAGTTGTCTTCAATAAAAAGTCTCCACCTGCAAATCCTATCTGAGAATTTAAAAAGATGATTCTGTTTAATTTACCCTCTTTGGTAAATTTAATTGCCCAATTGTTTCCTCCATTAGTAGTCTTTAATATATGTGCGGAATCAGTATAACTTTCCGGCGAAGCCACTGCATAACCCGTAAGGGAATCCGTAAAATATAAATCCCTCACAAGACGACTTCCCATATTCGGCATAACCTGCAATTGCCAGCCACCGCTTTGAGGGGAAAAAGAAGACTGATTATTCCCGTCTTGATTGAATTCTTGATTAAAGTTCTGAATCTTATCAACCGGCAAATCATTTGACGTACTCGATGAAACTGAATGGAAATAAAACATTACCAATAATATCACTATTGATGTTAAACCCGATATATATATTGTCTTTTTCATATATTGATAAACTATATTTATTTTTATCTTTTACCTTAATTTACTTTTATTCAATATTAATTACTACTAAGCTGAAACAATCAAAGTATTCCGCTCAAGAAATCTATGCCATATATTAAACCCTCAATATTAATCCATCAAGGATGCGGGAAAGTGTGTTTTGAAGTTTCATAAGTTAATTAAATAAATTAATCAATATTCTTATTACAAATAAAATATGTAATATCATCATTAATTAAAATCATATTAATATTGATTACTTCCGGGAAGAAGGTCGCAGACAGAATGGGGCTTTATAAGTTTTATACATAACAATGTTTCGCTGCAAGCAGCGGGGGATCTTTTTAAAAAATCTCTCGCCCCTACGGGACTCTAAAAATATAGAGCTCAATAGCTATAAATATTAAGTCCCTATGGGACTCAATAAATTTTAAACATAAAAAGATTTCGCAACAAACAGCTGAGAATTAAACCCATATTGATTAGAACTTGACAGATATTGCAGGGTTACATGACAATATTTAGTTTACGGACGCGCTTGAATGGATATAAATAAAAAAGCTGCCTCAAAAGAACTTGAGGCAGCTAAAGATTTTAAAGGCGATGTCTTTATTTAATAACGACCATACGTTTTATATCAGCAAAGTAACCGGCTTGCATTCTGTAGAAATAGACTCCAGAGCTAAGGGAGGAAGCGTTGAAATCGACTTCATAGGTTCCTGCGTTCTTTTGCTCGTTAACAAGAGTTGCCACTTCTTTGCCGAGAATATCGTAAACCCTGATACTTACAATCTCGTTTTTAGGAACTGCAAACTGAATCTTTGTTACCGGATTGAAAGGATTCGGGTAGTTCTGGGACAGGCTGAATACTTTTGGAACTTCTGTGGATAATGTCTGAACACCGACAGTAGCATATTTAACTTTTGCCTGATTATTCTTTGTGACTAAATCTGAAGTTGATGTACCATAAAGGATAGCAAAACCAATTGTTTCGACCTGATTGGCGGCAAGGTTGAAAGGACCAACACCGAGTACCAAAGCGTTACCGTTTGGTCCGGCTGAATCTGTTACTACACCGCTGCTTAGGGCACTCCATTTTTCTTCTGTTGTGAAACCGTTTAACATTTCAGTAGAAGGAACAATTTTAAAATTCATAGTCTGGTTTGTCATCAAACCGAGTCCAAGGTATTTATTAGCAACACCGGTGTTATAAGTATAAGCAAGTTTATTAGCATTGTTTAATATTGAGATATTTCCTGAATTGAAGAAACCATCCGGAGCCATCCACGTAAAGAGACCAGCATAAACGTTTGCCAACTGTGCACCGCTTGTGTTTTTAATTTTGTACTGAAGCAAGATATAATCAGCATCGGGAGTGGTATTGAAAGCATAAGAATATGCTTCTACTTCAACTCCAATCTTATTTGAGCCTGCACCGTCGTCATTAAATTTTCCCATTCCATCCTGAGAAGAATGAACACCGGGTGTAGTGATAGTGTAAGCCTGCATACCAACAAAATCGGTATCAGAAACATTAGCAGGTGAGCTACCGCGTCTAACAACGTCTGATACTTTTGTATTGCTGACACCAATCATAAGACCGCCTTCATAGAGATTATTCACAGTTCCAGTGCCTAATAATAATCCAGTACCATAAGTTTGTGCTTTCTTGCCGACATTTCCATCTTTAGTCAAAGCAAGTTTTAAATTGTTAATATTGTGCAGGGCAAAACCATTTCTAAATCTAACAGTAAAAGTATTTGCCGCATCATCTGTGAAGCAGGTTGCTGAATATACTAACTTGAATGTGATATCTTTATCGAATGGACAGGTTGAAAGTGCTTTCACTTTGAATGTGTTATTCAAAGTAGTGTTGAAAGTACCATAAGCAGGAATACTTCCAACAAAGACAGAATCCATTACAATCTCCACATCGGTACTTGTAGTAGCAAGCCTAATTGATGCATTTGTACCAGCAAAGTGAGTATTTTTTAAATTAACCTGTAATGCAATAACTTCGTTAATGTCATAAACTTTATCATTATTACCGTAAAGTGAATCATTTGCCGCGAAAGAAACAAGCCTTGCAATCGGTAAATCAGATAGACATTTAAAAGCATTAATTCTGCCTGTACCTAAGAGACCTATGTATGAAGGATTGAGGTTATAAATACTATCAACACCGAGTTTTAATCTATCGACAATCTGCTGAGGAGTCCATGTAGGATATTTACCTTTAATAAGAGCAACAGTTCCAGAGGTAATAGGAGTTGACATAGATGTACCATCATAGCTGGCATAGGTATTGTTATATAGAGTGCTGAGAATACCTTGTCCCGGAGCAATGACATCAACTGTAGTGTGGAAATTCGAGAAAGTAGTCTTTATATCACTACTTGTAGAAGCTGCAACAGAAACTACGTTATCGTAAGAAGCGGGGTATCTAGCCCAATTCTGACCGATACCGTTAGCATCTCCATTACCAGCTGATGCACAAACAATACTTCCGTTAGCCCAAGCATTATTAATAACAAGCTGTGTGTATGAACTTGGAGTAGAACTTCCGAAGCTGCAATTAATAATTTTAGCATTGTTCTGATAATGGTAAACAATACCTGCATCAGAATTATAAATTGAATTGGAAGCATAATCAGGAGCATGCTTAGAAATTCTCAACATAGTTTTAAAACCGATACCTGAACCATGAACACCGTTATCAGTAACCTGAGAAGCGCACCCTGAAACATGTGAGCCGTGGTCACTGCCATCGTTATAAATCTGAGGGTCACCGTCGTTGTAGAAGAAGTCCCAGCCTTTTAGGTCATCGATATAACCATTACCATCGTCATCAATACCATTAGGCGGGTCAGCATAGTTGTACTTTATATTCGTTGCGAGGTCAGGGTGATCGAGGTCGCTACCAGAGTCAACTATACCGACATAAACGGATGTATCACCTTTAAAGATATCCCATGCCTGAAAAGAAGCAATCTTAGAGATGTGCCACTGAGCAGAAACGGACGGGTCATTAGGCATAAAGTCAGATGTATAAACAATGCTTGGTTCAGCCCATTCGATAATTGAGGCATTATCATTCATTAACATAGCAGCCGCATCGTACGGGTCTATACCCTTTTCATAACGAATCTGAAAAACTTTAGCGAGTTCTTCATCACCAATCTTTCTTTTGGAAATATCATTTTTCAAAGGATGAAGCTGAACGAGTTCTTTCACATTGAATTCAGAAAGGACATTATCAACAGCCTGAATACGAAAACTGTTTTTAGTAAATCCTGTTACTTCACTTTTGAACTTAACATTAATTTTCCCAACTTCATACATATTTTCGAAACCTTTAATAATTACGTTTCCTCTTATCATGTAATTTCCACTATCATTAAAAGCCAAAAAGGAAAACGAAATTGCCAATAACGTTAAAATACTGAAAGATATTTTAACTTTAGATTTTAGTTTTTTCATAAGATTTAAGTATTAAAAATTTATTTATAGTATATTTGTGAAAATATTCTAATTAAGCAATTAGTAAAGTTAGGAATACTGATTTGAAAAGACAATGATAAACTTAGACGTTTTTATCTATTTTATAAATGAATGTTTATACATTACTTTGCTTAAGTAATAATTTTTTTGCCTTTAATTTATAGACAAAAATGTCAACTTTATACAGTGAGAGTAGATAAATACACACTTGTACACAGGAAATACTATTTAAAGGGTACATTGACAGTTGCAAAGGAACTGCTTGGATGCTACATAACGAAAGAATTTCCGAAATATGCTTTAAAAGGAAAGATTGTTGAAACTGAAGCATATCTTGGGAGCAATGATCCAGCATGCCACGCTTACAGGAAACTGACAAATAGAAACAGACCGATGTATGAAGAGGGGGGAATTTCTTACGTTTATTTTGTTTACGGGAATTACTTTTGCTTTAATGTTGTAACAGAGAGAAAGGGTACGGGCTCGGCTGTATTAATAAGAGCTGTAGAGCCGATAGAAGGAATTGATGAAATGAGAAGAAACAGGAAGTATCCAATCGGAGATGTGAATCTTACGAACGGACCAGCCAAGTTCTGCATGGCGTATGATATAGGAAGAAAAGATAACTCGCTTGACTTAACAGAAGGCAGGATTAAAATATACAGGAAAAGAAGAAGGGACAATTTCACAATAGCAGTAACTACAAGAATCGGAATAAAAGAAGGGGCAGAGCTTCCTTACAGGTTTTTTATAAAAGACAATGAATACGTTACAAAACACAAATTAAACAAGAACATAATAACGGAGATAAAGAGATGAGAATAAAATTTTGCGGAGCAGCCGGGACTGTGACGGGTTCACAACACTTGCTTGAGATAAACGGAAAGAAGATATTGCTTGATTGCGGGATGTTTCAGGGCAAGAGAGAAGAATCATTTCAGATGAACAGGAAGTTTTTGTATGACCCGAAGGAAATACATGCGGTAGTGCTTTCACATGCACATATTGACCATGCCGGAAATTTACCTACATTATCTTTAAAGGGTTTTACGGGTGATGTGTATGCAACGCCAGCAACACGCGACTTATGCTCAATAATGCTGCTTGACAGTGCATTCATTCAGGAGAAGGATGTTGAGTTTGTTAACAAGCGGAGAGCTAAGAAGAATCAAGAGCCGTTTAATCCACTATACACGGTTGAGAATGCAAGGCAGATAATTACACAGTTTAAGACTGTACCATACAATAAGACATTTCGCGTAGACGGGCTTGGAGAAGTTGTTAAGGTAACGTTTGTTGATGCGGGTCATATACTTGGCTCAGCGTCAGTTGTTTTAGAGATTACAGAAAACGGGAAGACGTTCAAGCTCGGGTTCACGGGAGACCTTGGGAGGAGAGACCTACCAATTTTAAAAGACCCAGAATTCATGGGAGATGTTGATTATCTGATAACAGAGTCAACGTACGGGGGTTTATATCATGAACCTGCGAGCAAGATAGAGCAGGGACTGCTTGACACAGTAATTGAAGCTTTATCTACAAACGGCAAAATAATAGTCCCCTCTTTCAGTGTGGGAAGGACGCAGGAGCTTGTTTACGAGATATCCAAAATGAGAGCAGCAGGAAAGCTTCCGGATTTTCCTGTCTATGTTGACAGTCCTCTATCAGTAAACGCAACGGAAATATTCAAACTGCATCCCGAGTGTTTTGATGAGGAGACTTACAAGCTGCTTGCATCGGGAGTTGATGTATTCGGTTCGGAAAATGTGGATTACATTCGAAAAGTAGAGGACTCGAAAAAGTTAAATGGAATAAAAGGAACAGCGATGATAATCTCAGCGTCGGGAATGTGCGAAGCAGGAAGGATACTTCATCACCTTGCGAACAATGTTGAGAATGCAAAGAATACAATAATGATTATAGGATACATGGGTGAGCATACACTTGGCAGGGAGCTGATAAAGGCGTCTGACAAACCGGGATATGTAGTAAAAATATTCGGCGAGGAGCATGTAGTAAAGGCAAGAGTAAGGATACTGAACTCATTCAGTGCACATGCGGACAGCGGAGAACTTTTAGACTATTTGAAAAAGTTTGACAGAGAAAAGCTGAAGAAAATATTTCTTGTACACGGTGAGTCTCTTCAGCAGAGCAATCTGCATACAATACTAAACTCAAACGGGTTTAAGAATATTATTATTCCGGAAAGAGGAAATGAGTTTGAAATATAAATAGAATGAAATGACAAAGCAGATAATTTTTGAACTAAGACCTTCATCTATACACGGTGTTGGAGTGTTTACGACAGGAAAGATAATAAAGGGAACGAAGCTGCCATTATTCGAGGAGGAGGACCATACATTTCTTCATGAAGAGAATGTAGTTCATACTAATATACCGTCGAGAGTGCTTGCAAAATACTCAATACATTTTCCTGAGGATAAGGGATACAGCACGCCGAAGAACTTCAACAGGATGTCGGTGGGATGGTTTTTGAATCATTCGGATAAACCGAATGCGGTAAACGACGAGCATTACGACTACTATGCGCTGAAGGATATACCGAAAGGGAAAGAGATAACAATAGATTACAATAAGTTA
>CAZVCC010000064.1:10960-15864 GCA_964626015.1 uncultured Ignavibacteriaceae bacterium | reverse complement strand
ACTCGTGACTCGTGACTCGTGACTCGTAACTCGTAACTCGTGACTCGTGACTCGTGGCTGATGGCTTATAGTTTAGTTAACAGTTAATAAGTGAATAGGATTTAGGGATAAAAATAAGAAGAGAAGGAAAGAAATGAAGAAGGGATGTAAGAAGAAGGAATGTATGGAAGGGATGTAAGAAGAAGGGATGTATGAGGTAGGAAAAAATGAAGAGAGAATATATGAAGAAGAAGAGGGGAAGTAGAATTACGGGGAAAGTTATTAACGGAGAATATACAAAAGCATACTCTTATGTTGAAAAAAGGATTATAAATGACTAAATTAACATAATGAAAATGAGCAGCAAATTAGCAATTCTTTTCTCATTTATGATTCTTTTTGCAATACCGGCAGAATCATATTCACAGGATAGTTGGTGGAAAGAAAAGAAATTTAAATCGGAGAAAGCGAAGAAGAAATATGAGCTATGCAAGAAAACGTTTAAGGAAATATCGAACGGTTTCTCGTACGGCAGTGTAAGCCTTATAAGCAAATATTTTAACGGTGAAGTTTTCCTTGATATAATGAGCAACGAAAAAGGGTATTACAGCACAGGACAGGCGGAATACATTGTTTCGGATTTCATAGACTATTTCAAAGTAACGAGCGTAAAGCTGATTAACTCGTATTACAAGAATTCTTACGCGTTCGTAATGGGCAAATATTCTTACAATATAGGTTCCGGAAAACGTGAATTAAAATTATCTGTATCTCTGAGGTATCAGGATGATTCCTGGTACATTGACCAGATAAACCTGAATTAAAAACTTAAACACTATCGCACTTGTACTTAACTTACTTATTCCCCCGCAAGTATAAAGTGATGTCAGTGCTGCTGATAGTACTGCTGATATGGATATTCGCCGTAAAGGTAACCTCAAATTTCATCATATCAAAAGCAACTGAGACTGAAGAGCAGATAATAAAGGAAAAGAACGGGGAAAGGGAAAAACAGCTTGATTTCAGTTTTAATAAACTTGCCGAGCAGCTTAATGAAGCGTCATTAAAAATATCCGGAAATCTTGATGTAAGAAAAGACATTGAGAGAAGCGATATGAAGAAGCTTTATGAAAATGTACTGAATATAAGCTCGGGCGACAATTACGATATAGAATTGTTCGATAAACGAATCGAGCAGGTATTTTACAAAGGAAAGCAATTGTACCCCGAAATAATACTGATACAAAAAGCACTAAACGGAAAATCCACGATGCTCATAAAAGAAATCGGATTTTTCACATATCTCATTAAGTACACGCCAGTATTCAGGCTTGATAATGAATCGTATGTACAGGGTGTACTTGTGTTCGGAATACTGATAGACAGCAGGTACAGCCCTTCGCAGTATGAATTCAACGGGAGGCTGTTCACGGAAGAAATCTCCAAAGATTTCAACGAGCCTGTTAAAATAATACCCGCAGGATTAACGGAAATTTTTAATAATAAAGACACGCTTTCATCGCTGTACGGAAAACTGGAACTTCGCAGTGATGAAGGGAATACAATAGGGTATCTCAGTTTTCCGAAGTACAATTTTTCCGAGCACAGGAATAACATTGAGGAGCTTTCAGGAACCATGCTTTCTGTACTTGGATTTTTATTTACGATACTTTTAATTCCCATACTGCTGAAGTTTGTAAACCTGTTTAAATCAATCTGGATAAGACTATTATTGTTTCTGATAACTCTGCTTTTAGTGAGGTTCTTCTGGATATTGAGCGGATTTCCTTCTGCATTCATGGACCATGAACTATTCAACCCGCAGTTTTTCGCTTCAAAGCTTGGCGGCGGAATTTTCCAGTCGCTTGGTGATGTACTCATAACCATATTTTTTGTGGTAGTGTATTCCTCATTTCTTATCAAGAATATATTTGTTCATATATCGGAAAGCAGGCAGGAGAAAATCGGGTTTAGGTTCGTTTATGCAGGATTATTCATACTTGCAATCGTCATATATTTCGGTTTATTCAACGTTTACGGGAGTGTTATTCAGAGCCTAATATTTGATTCGAACATAAAGCTTCTTGATAAGTCTAACATAATACCCGACACACCGCTTTTTGTCATACAGCTTTCTATACTGCTCATAACTTTTGCTTATATACTGATAAACGTATCTCTTGTAATAACACTAATAAATAATTCGAGGAATGTAACGCAGCAAAAGTTTTACAGAAAGTCGTTCATACTTATTCTTTTGGTATTATTCCTTGCAGTCAATGAGTTATTCAATACTTTTCAAATAGATTTTTACATAATAGATGTTTACAGGATAATAATTACGCTTCTTGTTTTTTCAATCTCGAGTTATTTTTACAGGCAGTTAAGTTCAAAGAGGAACATGCCGCTTTTTACGGTAAAGAATTTGTCATTAATTTTACTCGGTTGTATCATAATAACGCCCGTATTGATACTGGAGTTTACGAAATCGCAGGAGACGTTCTATGCTGAGAAGATAGGAGCCGGGCTGACGGAGAATCAGAGCGATAAGATTATATTTCTTCTTTCTGATGAGTTAAGCAAACTGCAGGAAGATAAGTACATAGACGAGTATATATCCGATGATTACAAAGCAACGAAGCTTCCTTATTTTATCTGGAGCAAGGGAAAATTTAACTTTGAAAAATACAAATCGGATATAATACTGACAGATACGTCGAAAAGAATTATAAGCGATTTTAACAACAGCAACAATCTGATTAACAGCGACAGCGTGATTGCATTCTTAAAGAAGAATTATTTTTCGCGGAATATAACAGACGAAGTAGACGAATCGGACACGTTACAGGAAGAGACAGATTTTGAAACGGACATGGATTTTGACATTACGGAGGTACCCGAGCCGATTTTCTTCGACAATATTATAATAATCGAAAACACGAACGAGAAGTACTTTGCGGGAATTCTTCCGATTGAGAACGAAGATTTGCGTAATACTCAATATGCACAGCTGAAAGGATACGTTATTGCAGTTCTTAATTCTGAAACGATAAATCTTTTCACGGAGAATCAGTTCACGGGCAACTCTAAAATAAACAGCGGCAACATATCGGACAGATTAATCTCAAAACCTGTAATAACGGAAATACTGAACGACGAAATAATTAACTCAACCGATGCAGAGGTATCGAAAAGCGTTTTGAAATTTACAGGACTTTTTAAAGAGAGTATAAAAGGAACCAAGAAAAACAGCATCTGGCGTTACGACCCACTCGTAAACGAAAGATACCGCTCATACTACATAAAGATAAACAGTCCTGTTAATTCATCCGATGAGAGAATATTTGTGATAAGTATTAAGCGCGATGATTTCAGCCTGCTTATGTTTTACTTCCTGAAGTTTGTACTTTTTGCATTAACCGTATTCGTTGTTTTTAATGTAGTTTATTCCTCAAGGTATCTTATAAACATTCGCTCTCTTCAAGTAGATTTCAGGTCGAAGCTTTTCCTGACATTTATATTCGTATCAGTGATACCGATTGTGGTACTTGCAATATACACGAGGACGTACATAAGCAGCAAGAATGACGCGAGTTACAGAAACCAGCTGCTATCTGACCTTGGTCTGCTTAACGAGACGCTAAAGGACGAGAAAGTTTTATTTAACAGGTATAAGCCGACAGATACGATTAAGTTTGCGGGAAAAGAAATCCTAACAAAGAGCTACGGAAACGTCGATAAAAACTTCAACATATTCGTCAAGTCAAAGCTGATTGCGACTACTAATGAAGAGCTTTACAAATCGGATTTTCTTGATACACGCGTTCCAGAGGAGGGTTTCTTCAACATACTGATACTCAAGCGGGACCTTTTTCTTGAGAGCAAGGAAATACAGGGGCAGAACTACCTTGTGGGGTACAAACCGCTTAAAGACAGAAATAATAACGTTAACGGAATAATATCTTCTTTATCGGTTTACAGGCAGAAAGAGATTCAGGAAGAGCTTACAGAGACGCTGACGTTCATATTCGGCTCATACTTTATTGTAATCATTATTTTATTTGTCATAGTAGGTTTTATAACGGCAAAACTTTCAAAACCGATATCCGTTCTACAGGAGGCAACGGAAAAAATTGCGAAAGGCGAGGAAGATGTAGTAATTGATATTGACAGAAGCGATGAATTCGGAAGTCTGGTAGATTCATTCAATAAGATGACTCATGATTTGAAGAAGTCAAGGGAGGCGCTGAAGAAGGCTGAGCGTGAAGCCGCATGGAGAGACATAGCGCGCAGGGTTGCACACGAAATAAAAAATCCTCTGACACCTATGAAGCTTTCGATACAGCATCTGTACAATCTTTATAAGGGAAAAGAATTTGAAGAGTTTGAAGAGACACTTTCAAAGACAAAGATACTGATAACAAAAGAAGTTGAAAAGCTTTCGAACATAGCAACGGCATTTTCTGACTATGCAAAACTTCCGAGACGGAATTATGAGCCGCTCAACATCAACGAAGTGCTTGAAGATGTTATATCTCTTTATTCATTGAACAAGGATTTGATAATGGAAAAAGAGTTAAGCAAAGACCTTAGGCTTGTGAACGCTGACAAACAGGAAATGAACAGGGTGTTCCAGAATCTTTTCAGAAATTCTGTACAGGCGCTTGAAGAAAAAGACAACAGCAAAGGCAGATGCATGATTTGCATAAAGTCATACAATAAACTCCATAAAGTAGTGGTTGAAATACGGGATAACGGCAGCGGAATGGACGACGAGATGCTTAAAAAACTCTTTGAGCCGAACTTTTCGACGAAGACGACGGGAATGGGACTGGGGCTTTCGATAATAAAGAAGGCACTTGACGATATGAAGGCCGAAATAAAATTCACGAGTAAAAAGGGTGAAGGAACGACGGTGATGCTGG
>CAZVCC010000064.1:0-10860 GCA_964626015.1 uncultured Ignavibacteriaceae bacterium | reverse complement strand
AAGGCCGAAATAAAATTCACGAGTAAAAAGGGTGAAGGAACGACGGTGATGCTGGAGTTTGAGGGACTGCAATAAAAAAATAATAGAACACGGATAACCGCTGATTAAACGGATTAATACGGATAGAAATTATAAATGAAAAAAGATTTGCACATCTGCCTTCAGCAGTCGGGCAGAAAGAACTGATTTATTTATGATGCACACTGATAGAACCTAAAGAATTTTAACACAGAAAATCGCAGAAAGATGCTGATTAACAAGGATTATTGTCAATTAAGTATTTTAAGATTCGTTTAGTTTATTTCTATAAAATCGTTGCTATTTCTGTTCACTATTCGGTAAATCGCTTTGTATTTATAATCACTTAGAATCGGTCTTTTTCAGATTATATCAGTGTGCCAATATTCTTATAATATGCTGATGTATTTTTCGGTACTTAACTTTTCTATATAATCTTTAATATGCTTCAGTTAAATTATGCATAATGTTTTTTAATACTGTAAAAATATTAATTATATTTACTGCATTGTATATCTTCGCTTACTTTGCTGGTTGTGCCAACCAGCAGCCGCCTTCGGGAGGTGAAGATGACAAAGTACCGCCGAAGATTAAGTATCTTTATCCCAGACCGAACACAGTTAATTTCAAAGGGAGTGAAATAACGCTTGAATTCGATGAATACGTGGACAGGAGAAGTTTCATTGACGCGTTTTTTGTAACTCCAAAACCCAAAGGCGGAATAGAATACGACTGGAGCGGAAAGGAAGTGACCGTTAAATTTGAAAAGGGACTGGAGAAGATCAAAACGTACCTATTCGTAATCGGGAAAGTTTTCAAGGACGTAAGGAATAATCCTATCGGTTCGCCAATTCAGTTTGCTATATCTACAGGACCCTCAATTGACAAGGGAAAGATATCGGGAAAGGTTTTCGGAGAAAATTTCGACAGGACGTTTGTTTTTGCTTACAGACAAAAGTCCGGCGATGAGAACAACATTAATCCCGAAAAGACAGCTCCCGATTACATTATGCCGGTCAGCACTGACGGCACATACAGTTTTGAAAATCTGTCGGCGGGGAATTACAGGCTGTTTACGGTGTTTGACGGCGACCTCAACGGTTTATATGATAAAGTTTTTGAAAGAATTTCGATTGCAGAAAAAGACGCTGCGGTGAGCGATACAAGTGCGCAAACGGGAATTAACTTCATACTTAAAGATGTGCTTGTCCAGGAAGATTATTTTTCAAGCAAAGGATTTCTGAACGGACTTCAGACAGATTCTGCCGGAGCAGTTTTCTCGAGCGTTTTGAGAGGAGAAATGAATGCAGGATTAAAATCAAAACTGTATCTTTACTTTAAGAACAGAGAAACACCAAAAGAAGATATCACACAGAAATTAAGTTTGAAGGATACGCTTGGCAAAGAAATAAAGTATGTGTTCAACTGGCAGAACGACTCGCTGCTGGAAGTTACGCCGACTGTCGGTCTTTATTACGGTGCCGCAGTCAATTTAACTTTAGGATACATAAAGAACAAGCAGCCTCATGAATTCTCGGTAAAATTTACGATAGCAGAAGAAAAAAAGTTCGGGGAAATAACGGGGACGGTTCAGGAGAGATACAGGATTGAACATCCGATAGTACTTAAGCTAATTAAAAAAGATAAACCTGAAATTAGTTTCACAAGAGTGCTTACAGCGGATTCTGTGTTCTCATTCACGGACGTACTAGAGGGCAGTTATTATCTTGTTGCATACGTTGATGCGGATAATAACGGCAAGTACGAAACGGGTGAGGCATATCCTTTTAAACCTTCGGAGAGGGTATTTCTTTACGGGCAGGTGCTGAACCTGAAAGGGAGCTGGAAGATGGAGAACGTTTCAATAACATTTTAAAGTACCAAAAAAATTTAAATTGTAATAGCACACAGATTAACACTGATGAGAGCATTATCCTTTCGCTAAAAATAAGGATAGCACACAGATTAACACTGAAAGAAACTGATAGACACTGATAAGAGGATTTTTCATATAAATAAAATAAAAGTTACCCACAAATTTACACAAATAGAAACGGATGATTACGGATACGAGCATTTTTCTTTAGCTAAAAAATAAAAATAGTACACAGATAAACACTGAAAGAAGCTGATAGACACAGAGAAGAGAATTATCCTTTAGCTAAAAAATAAGATTGGCACACAGATAAAAACTGAAAGAGACTGATAGACACTGATGAGAGCATTATCCTTTCGCTAAAAATAAGAATAGCACACAGATTAACACTGATGAGAGCATTATCCTTTCGCTAAAAATAAGGATAGCACACAGATTAACACTGAAAGAAACTGATAGACACTGATAAGAGGATTTTTCATATAAATAAAATAAAAGTTGCCCACAAATTTACACAAATAGAAACGGATGATTACGGATAAGAGCATTATCCTTTCTTTTAAAAATTAGGATGGCACACAGATTAACACTGAAAGAAACTGATAAACGCTGATAAAGCCCTAACAGTTCACAGATTACTGATCCCTGGTTTCAGTTCTAAAAAATTTAAATTGTAATAGCACACAGATTAACACTGAAAGAAACTAATAAACGCTGATAAAGCCCTAACAGTTCACAGATTACAGTTCCCTGGTTTCAGTTCTAATAAGTGTTAAATAATTGTAAAAATTCGTTGTATTAAGAATTTTCGAACACAAGTTCATTGTATTTGAGAAATAGTAATCCTAATTTTGTGATAATAATAATTAATCCATCGATATATAATAAATTTCGGAAAACTTTTGGGTCAGAAAAGGGTAGCATATATCGCTTACAGATTTGCATCAAATCTCAATAAAAGAGTAAATTACTTTTAAAAATACAATAAATAATATCACACATGAAAAATTTCACAAAAACAATTTTAGCGTCCTTACTTCTTGTGTTTGTTTTAGCAAGCGAGGGATGGGGGCAGATTTTAACTTTTGAATTTTCAGCTCTTGCAGGAAATGAAGCGACAGCAAATTCAAACTCAAATGATGCAGGTTTAACATCTTCAACGATTTCAAGAGGTGCCGGATTAACAGCTTCTGCAAACGGTGGACGTTTTAATGCAACGAACTGGGCTTTAACATCAATAGAAAATGCTGTAACAGGCAATAAGTATATGGAATTTACAATTACTCCGAATGCAGGTTTTCAGTTTTCAGTAAGTTCCATCGTTATTCAGTTGCAGCGTTCCGGTACTGGTAACACTGCATTAGCTCTCAGAAACTCCGTTGACGGATACACTGCAAATCTTGATGCTATAAAACCTGTGACTGATAATACGAGTACACAAACGTTTACTTTTACGTTTACTCAAAGCAATTCAACAACACCTGTAACATACCGCCTATACTCTTATGCAGAAGCAACAGGTGGTTCGGGAGGACCCGGTGATGGTACCGGAAATGATATTGTTGTAAATGGAATAGTATCTTCAACCGGTTCAGACCCATTGATTGTTGTAAATCCGTCTGCTTAGACAGGTTTCTATTATGTACAAGGTTCAGGACCTTCAGGAGAACAGTCGTTTAGTATAAGCGGAACAGATTTGAATGATAACATAAATATTGTTCCTCCAACGAATTATGAGATTTCGACTAATTCAGGTGGTTCCTTTGACCCGACAAATCCTATTACATTAGTTCCGGAAAGTAAAACTGTGTTGAGCACACCAATTTATGTAAGATTAAAAGCGGGACTTTCATCCGGGAATTATAATTTGGAAGATATTACTGCAACGAGCACAGGTGCAGATAATAAAACAGTAACCTGCAGCGGTACAGTTTACAAACAAGAACCCACAAATCATTCAACACTTTTTTCAACATTGGCAGGAACACCTTCGTATAGTTCAATTGTTCTAACGTGGACAGATGCTATTGGGGGAACAGTGCCGGATGGTTATCTTATAATTGGAAGCAGTGTTAGTTATGCTTCTATAGTTGATCCCGTTGACGGCACTCCACAATCAGACGGTGCACTCGTGAAAAACATTGCACCAGGTGTACAAACTGCAACATTAATTAACCTAAGCGGCAGCACTACTTATTACTTCAAAATATTTCCTTACACGAATTCGGGCTCGAGTATTAATTACAAAACCGACGGTATTGTACCTCAGGCAGATAGAATAACTACTGTTGCCCCGGCATTATTATTTGAAGAAAATTTTGATTATGTTGCTCTTACAAATTTAACCGATAACGGATGGACAGCACACAGCGGTGCCGGTACTCAACCAATAACTGTTAATGATGGGGGACTTATTTTCACCGGGTATCCATCATCCGGAATTGGGAATGCTGCTTTACTTGATAACAATGGTGAAGATGATAGCAGATCTTTTTCTACTATAACAAGCGGGACAGTATATGTTTCGTTTATGGTTAATGTTCAAGCGATTGCAGGTGGATATTTTCTTCACTTGGGACCGAGTACAATTGGTTCTACATTTCGCGGGAAAGTTTTTATTGGCGGTACAGGCAGTAATTTAAATTTTGGTTTAAGTAAAGGTTCTAATACTGCTACAACTACAGCAGATATTTATTCTACTAATACTACTTATTTACTTGTATTAAAATATAATATAGTTGCAGGTGATCTTAATGACGAAGTCAGCTTATATGTATTTAATACAAGTGATGATTTCTCGTCAGAACCAGTAACACCGACTATTGGACCATTAACTGATGCAGGACAATCTGATATTGATCCCGGTACTGTTGCTTTAAGGCAGTACAATGCTGCACAAATTATAATTGTTGATGGAATTCGTATTGCTCAAACATGGGCTGACGGACCATTACCGATTAAGCTTTCATCTTTTAATTCAAACATTACAGGAAGAAATATAAAGCTGAGCTGGGTGACGGAGACGGAATTGAATAATAGCGGATTTGAGGTTGAAAGAGCAGAAGTTAGGAGTCAGAATTTAGAATTTAGTAAGGTTGGATTTGTTAGCGGGCAGGGAACGAAGAATACTCCGACTAATTATTCGTTTGAAGATAAGAATCTGAATACGGGGAAATATAAGTATAGATTGAAACAGGTTGACAACAACGGAAACTATGAATACTTTGAGTTGAACGGAGAGGTGGAAATTGGCGTACCGAGAAAATACGACCTTAGCCAGAACTATCCGAATCCTTTTAATCCTGTGACAAAGATTAATTATGATTTGCCGGAAAACGGACTTGTTAACATAAGACTTTACGATATGCTTGGAAGGGAAGTGGCGGTGATAGTGAATGAGGTAAGGAATGCAGGATATCACACTGTTCAGTTTGATGCATCGAAGCTTTCAAGCGGAATATATTTTTATAAGATGTCAGCGGGGAAGTTTAGCGGGGTTAAGAAGATGTCTTTAATTAAATAATTGAAAAGATTTTCACCACTAAGGCACAAAGGTCACTAAGTAATATATAGGAACAAAAGTAAAACAGAAATCCGTGCAGTATAAAGCTGCACGGATTTTTTAATGCTCACCCTAATTAACTTGTATATAATATAGAAACTTTTTAGTATTATCTCACAGCTCACCGCGTAAATCTCAATTATTAATGTTAACTGATTGAAAGCGTTCTAATAAGTTTGCAAATAAAAAGTATATAATTTTACAATTGTATCTGCTTTGGACAGTGTTTACAGCAAAAAAAGTAAAAGAACAAGACTTCCTGATACACAAAACCGAAACATAGTAAAACACAATTAAAAGTTAAAACAAGAGTGAAACTAAAATTGCTATGTGGGAAGTGAATTCATATAAGACAAAAGAAGAATTTCCATACCGGCATGAGGGAATACTTAAGAAATAACAAATTAACGAACTTGAGGTAATAAAGATTTTTACGTTAAAAGAAAATCAGTTAGCAAATCATGACTTTAATTACAATTTCCCAAAAGAGATATATTCGAAAAATGCAAAAGAAAAAACATTTAGAGAAAAATAATAAGAACAAAAGCTACCGGAATATTTGAAAGATTAGAATCGCAGATAAACTTGTTTACTTAATTGTAGAAAATCTTAATAAAAGAAATTGATTTAAACCAACTACCGCTGCTTTAAAATTTTCACACCAATTGGAACGTTATCCAACACAAATGTGTTTTATGAAAAAAGTATTTATATATTTATTTAATAAAATACATTTGCTAAAAATATTATCAGCGAAAAGTATTAGTATTTTGAGTTAGGGGTTGTGTCAGAATATAGTCTCGGTAATTTATATCCATGATTATTTTCTGTAGTTTTTATTGTGCTAAATCAATTTACTGTTAACTGGTCACTGAGAGTTCTTTTTTGAAGATTCACCGAAACAGATTACTATTATCTATTAACTAAATAACAACTATTATGAAAACATTTAAACAAATTTTATTCAGCGTTATCTTTGTTGTCCTGCTTTCAAATGCGGGATGGGGGCAATTACTAACTGAGGATTTTAATTATACTCCAGGGTCGTTGCTAAATACTAATGGTTGGACATCCCATAGCGGTGCGTTTCAAAATGATCTTACAGTTACATCACCTCAAAACAGCGGATTAACGTTTACAAATTATTCAGGAGCTGTTTCCACAACAAATGCTGTTTCTTTGACTACCTTCGGTGATGATGAAAATAGAACGTTTGCAACTCAAACAACAGGTTCGGTATATACATCTTTTCTTATTAAAGTTAGTGCAGCCCAAACAGGGGCATATTTCTTTAGTTTGGGTGTTAATCCATTTGTTGCATCAACTTTTAGAGGCAGAGTTTGGATAAAAAGTGGTGTTTCTGGATTTAATTTAGGACTATCTAATGCGAGTAATACGGCAACTTATGGATTAGCTGAATATAATTTTGGAACTGTTTATTTGATTATACTTAAATATGAAATTGTTGCAGCATCGGATG
This sequence comes from uncultured Ignavibacteriaceae bacterium, assembly GCA_964626015.1. Lineage (GTDB taxonomy): Bacteria > Bacteroidota > Ignavibacteria > Tepidaquicellales > Tepidaquicellaceae > CAIKZJ01. The sequence goes on along the minus strand of CAZVCC010000064.1, from coordinate 3,924 downwards.
ACAAGGTAAGTTTATTCGTTTATCAATCCGGAGATAATTTCCTATTCGAACCCGGAATTCCCACTATTGGACCTATTATAGAGTCAGGAGTAGATATAAACCCAGGTGCAATTGCATTAAGACAAGCAACTTCCACAACATCAGCAACTTTAATTGTAGATGGAATCAAAGTTGGAACTTCATGGGCAGATGTACCAATGCCCGTAACACTTTCTTCATTAAGTTCGTCTGTTATAAATCGCAATGTGAGAATTAACTGGACTACAGCTGAAGAAATAAACAATTCTGGATTTGAGGTTGAAAGAGCAGAAGTTAGGAGTCAGAATTTAGAATTTAGTAAGGTTGGATTTGTTAGCGGGCAGGGAACGAAGAATACTCCGACTAATTATTCGTTTGAAGATAAGAATCTGAATACGGGGAAATATAAGTATAGATTGAAACAGGTTGACAACAACGGAAACTATGAATACTTTGAGCTAAACGGAGAGGTTGAGATTGGTGTACCGAAGAAGTATGACGTAAGCCAGAATTATCCGAATCCTTTTAATCCTGTGACAAAGATTAATTTTGATTTGCCGGAAAACGGACTTGTAAATATAAGGCTGTATGATATGCTTGGAAGGGAAGTGGCGGTGATAGTGAATGAGGTAAGGAATGCAGGATATCATACTGTACAGTTTGACGGATCGAAACTGAGCAGCGGAATATATTTCTACAAGATGAACGCAGGGAAGTTCAGCGGGGTGAAAAAAATGTCTTTGATTAAATAATTGAAAAGATTTTCACCACTAAGGCACTAAGCACACTAAGATAATATAAAGGAATAAAAGAGAGACAATTAAATCCGTGCGATCACGAACTGCACGGATTTTTATTTATGTACAGAAAAATTCAAACGTGAAAAAGAAGCATATTTTGTTTTAAAACGACAAAGAGAGAAAGATTTTACCACGGAGAACACAGAGTGCACGGCGTAGCCAATGGCTACAAACAAAATAAAGACAAACAATAACTAAGAATTAAACCGTCCGCCGCGGCGGATCTTCGACACCCAGAGAGCGCAGAGAACAAATACTAAAACAAGAAAGATGATTTTTACCGCAAGGGTCGCAAAGGAAGCCCCGAGGTCTCGGGGTAGACGTCGGACGCAAAGAAAACACTTGAGATTTTTTCTTTTATAAAAGTTTGTCTTTATTACACAGTTTTTAAACATAGTAACACGGCGTAGCAAGAGCTACAAACAAATAAAAGAAATGAAAGCGAAATAATTTTACCGCAAGGGTCGCAGAGATCGCAAAGAAAACATATTATATTGTTGTTTTAATAAATTTTTAAAGCTAGGGTCATCCGCCACGGCGAATCTAAGACAAAGAGAACTATTTAGATTATTTCATTTATAATAGTTTGTTTTTATTACACAGTTTTAAAAGATAGCAGCACGGAGAAGACGGGTGAATGAAAAGTTATTAAACAAATAGAACCTTTAGGTTCAGTTAAAAAATTATCCTGTTATCAGGTCAATATCTACTGATAACAGGATTTTTATTTAAATTAATTTATCCTTGATGTTTAAACATGTAAATCAACAAGATATTTTTCAAATTTTACGAGATTAATATAGATTTTAAAGAAATGGCTGAAATTATCGAAAAAGACTATAAAATTATTTTAAATGTGAATAAAAATTTTTCAAAAAGCTATAAAAATATCGATAATGTGTATAGAAATATCGATAATGTGTATAGAAATATCGATAATGGATATAAAATTATAGGTAAAGACAAAAAGTTATAGATAATAGACAAAAAACTATCGATATTTGAAATAATTTCGGTAAAGCGGGAAAAAAGTCCGAAAAAGACATTGAAGCATGGTTATTTTGATTAAATACGGAAAATTAATAGATGGAATAAATATAATTCAGATTTTATCAATCAGCAATTGCGATTGAAAGTATAACATTATTGCACAAGAAAGAGAAGGGCTGTCAGCAAATAATAATTCAATCTGTAGGTTGATGGTATTGAATTATAAAGAAATTGTAAAATTTCAATTGAATAAAAATTCAATGATGAAAGATACTTTATTATTAATATTGCAGATAGTAACTTATTTTTAATAATACAGTGAGAGTTTTAAAATTGAGTTTCCTTGATTTTTTAGAGTTTAGGCAGCAGGGTTTATATGAGTTTTTTATTCATTGAATTATATCTATTTTAAAATAATGGGAATTTAGTTTTTAAGGGTTTCTGGGGGCATCAAAATTCGAAAATAAATAATACAAATTACTTTTTAAAAATTTAAATATATACTATCATGAAAAAATTTATTTTCACTTTATTTTTTACAGTATTGATTTCGAGTATTGGCATATGTCAATCTGCTACTGTAACACTAAGACCCTCTTATATTGACCTTTCTTCACCAGATGCCGAAAGTGCTGTTTTGATGACATTAAGTGGTTACTCATCAGATGATGCCAGATACAGATTATATAATAGTTCAAATCAATATAACTGTTGGAATTCAGCAACTAATACATATATTTCGTCAAGTGCTTACGCTGACGGACCACAAGTCCCAGGGACACCATCGTCTTCTACTACGTTTTGGATTCTATTTCAACGTGGTAATAATAATGCTACTGCAGCATCTTACCGAGACAGATTAAGTCCTTATACTTCAAATTATCGAACAATTGCTCTCACTGCTGCAACAGCGATTTCCGATCCATTTAATTTAATCGGTGCAGTTACAGCTTCAGGTGGTTATGATTTAACTGTTAAGTATGTTGTTTTGGGTTTTGATGCAGTTTCCGGAGGTACATTATTATGTGCAACATCATCAAAATTAACTAACGGAAGTTTTACTCTACTTTGCCAAGGTGATATATCAATAAAACGTGTAGAAATCAGAACAATATCAAACACCATTTTAACATCAATAACAAATGAAGGAGGATGGACTACATCAACAGACCTAACTGACATTCCTTTACCCGTTAACTTACAATCATTTAATGCGAATGTTTTGGGCAATAATGTAAAATTGCAATGGAAAACAGCTGAAGAAATTAATAATTCCGGATTTGATGTAGAAAGAGCAGAAGTTAGGAGTCAGAATTTAGAATTTAGTAAGGTTGGATTTGTTAGCGGGCAGGGAACAAAGAATACATCCACAAGCTACAGCTTTGAAGACAGGAATATGAATACGGGGAAATATATTTACAGACTGAAACAGGTTGACAACAACGGAAACTATGAATACTTTGAGCTGAACGGAGAGGTGGAAATTGGCGTGCCGAAGAAATATGATGTGAGCCAGAATTATCCAAATCCGTTTAATCCTGTGACGAAGATTAATTTTGACTTGCCCGAAAACGGACTTGTAAACATAAGATTGTATGACATGCTTGGAAGGGAAGTAGCTGTGATTGTGAATGAGTTAAGGAATGCAGGGTATCATACTGTGCAGTTTGACGGATCGAAACTGAGCAGCGGAATATACTTCTATAAGATGAACGCAGGGAAGTTCAGCGGGGTGAAGAAGATGTCTTTAATTAAATAATTGAAAAGATTTTCACCACTAAGGTCCGCCACGGCGGATGCGAAGTGCGCACACTAAGGTTACTAAGCAATATATAGGAACAAAAGTAAAACAGAAATCCGTGCATTTCAAAACTGCACGGATTTTTTAATAATGTATTTTAAAGAAAAACATTAGACAGTGCAATAAACGATTAAATATTTCACTACAAAGCTTGATGAGGTCCCGAAGTAGCAAGGCTATTCTTCGCGGCGAATCTTCAACAAACAAAAAAGATCATTAAAATAGATTTTCCACAGAGGACACAGAGATAGACCGGAGAACACAGAGGTCGCAAAGAAGAAAAAGATTTGCCCACAAATTGACACAAATAAGAGA
>CAZVCC010000063.1:0-16431 GCA_964626015.1 uncultured Ignavibacteriaceae bacterium | reverse complement strand
GATTCATATAATTTTCACCTGTATATGGGTCCGCATATTCACTTGCATTGCCAAGAACAACAGAAAAAGCACCGCGTGGACTTATCACGTGAAACCTTCCTCGGCTGATTTCCATCCACTGAGAGCTTATCATTTCAGTATTTGGATTATATTTTTCCCACCACGGAATACTTGAGTTCATATTCTTTTCTGTAGCTATCATTGAATCCAAATAGATTGGTGCATATCCTATTGGCCAGCTCCCATGAGGAGATACGGGAGGGTCATCTGCAAACTGAACGAAAACAATCAATATCGGGAAATAAGCATTTGTATCGGAATAATTAGGTCCATCCCATTCTGTTGTATTTGGAATTAAATATCCGCGAAACGGATTAGTTTTTGGAATCAATGTATGCTGAAAAGGCATTGCACCGTTATAAAATCCGCTTAAAAACTGGGCGTTTAAGCATGTTATTATTGAGAACATTATTGTTAACGTTATCAATACTTTTATATATAACTTTTTCATATGTTTATATGTTTTATATTTTATAAAAATGGGCGGATACATCCAATTATTGGATATAACTTTGATTGTCGTTGGTCGCGACTCTTTTATTTCAAAGGCTCCGCCCTTTATTTCAAATATGGTATATCTATTTTGGTGGTGTATCCATAAGGACTTTAATAATTTATTTTTTGAGCATCAACTTTTTCGTTTTTTTGATTTCACCGTTTATTACCATTCTGTAAAAATATATCCCCGAACTTAATTCTTTCGGTGAATAATTTATTTCATACTTTCCCGTTTGATATATTCCGTCTAATATTACATCTCTTTCTTTACCGAGAATATCATATACAACAATTCTTACTTCGCTGAATTTTTGTATCTCAAAACTTATTTTTGTTTGGTTGTTAAACGGGTTCGGATAGTTTTGATAAAGTTCATATCTTTCGGCAATATTTACTGTTTGATTTGCAATACCTGTTAAAGTTTGCCCGCCAGTTGTCGTGTGCATTATTACACCTCCTGTACTGCAAGTCCATCCAACTGTATCATTCACAAATTCAATTGATTCGAATTCATTATTATTTGTAGATGTATTCTCTCTTGTCCAATTAAAACCTCCGTCCGTTGTTTTAAAAAGTCTATCATATGAACCTCCTATAAACCCTGTATCCTCGTTAATAAAACAGACTCCATACATCCATTTAACTTTTATTGAATCATAAATAATTGACCAATTTTCACCAAAGTCGTTTGTTCTATATACACCCTCACCGTTGAATCCTGCCACCCAACCAAACTTATTGCCTACAAAAGATATTTTCCAGAAAGTTCTTGATGATGTTAAGTAGAGAGAAAAAAACCACGAAATTCCGCCGTTTGTAGTTTTAAAAACTCTTCCATCTGCTGTAACAAATCCAGTAAACGCGTCTTTGAAATACATGTCATAAGTATATCCAGCATTAATCGTTGTGGAATCAAAATTTAAACCACCGTTCGTTGTTTTTGAAATTTTACTAGATGACCCGCTTATCCAACCGGTATCTTTATTAATGAAATACAATCCAAAGTAACTTCTACCTCCACCGCTTGGTCCGTTTTCAAGTGTAATCCAACTATCTCCACCATCTGTTGTCTTTATTATTGTTCTGAAATAGCCAACAATATAAACTACATTAGAGTCAACAATGTGAACAGCTCTTAATGGTTTAGTTCCAACAGGATGATTCATCTGGTCCCAATTTACACCTCCGTTTGTAGTTTTTAAACAGGTACCGCTTGCTCCTACGCTCCACCCCGTGTAGCGGTTCAAAAACTCAATGTCATACAGGTTCGCAGTAACTCCCGTATATTGCTGCACCCACTGAGCATTAACACTGAATGCTGTGAGTAGTAATAATATTACAAATAGTTTTTTCATGATTATAAATTAAGAGTTTTGGATTTCAATACAATTAGATTTGAGTAAAAAAGAGAATGTAGAAAAATAATAGAATATATAAAGATGAAGTGAGGTACCCCGGGGATTTGAAGACAAATATGAAAACATGGTTTTTTTCATGGTCTATTTTGTTTATCCCCCTCTTATATTTTTTTTCGGGGGGGGGGTATTTTATTATATGTTTTCAAAATACTTATTCTTGTTTTATTTGTCAATGAATCATTTACTATGAATATCGTACCGCATTGTGTAAAAAATGTACGATCACAACAGAAGAGAAAATACGTTACAGTATGAGAATTATGAATTAATATTCGTGATGCTGTTGATTCTCCCCGCTTTCATCATCAGTGGCTGCCGGATTTACTTCAGGTTGAAAAAGCTTTGCTCTCGAGAAATAAAATAAAGAAACTTTCCGAACTTGGTTATGATATTAAAATAGTATCTGATTTCGGCAGGGTGGAAGCAATAGTGTTTAATATAGACGGAACACTTTCGGGTCACTCCGATAAACGCGGAAACGGAATGGCAGTTGGATACTGAAATTAAAAAGGGTATCCGCTTGACGCGGATACCCTTTTTAAACATTCTTTAATATCTTATAAAATTATAAAATTAATACCTGAGGATATCGCAAACCTTTTACCGATGTTTGCGTCAAGATTGAATGCGAAGAAACCTGTTCTTACCGTTCCTCCTATTACAAACCTGAAATTGTTATTTCCGTCAACTGTTACTTTTACGGGTGTTTTAGTACCGTTAGAGCTTACATAATTGTAGGAGAAATCGGCTTTGAAACTTTCATACTGGAGTGCAGCATAACCTGTAAGGAATTTATAAGATTTGCTTACCTGTCCGTTTATGAAGAAATTTCCCGACTTCCAGAGGTCGTTATTATCGGGTTCTGTAAAGTACATACCCTGATACCCGCCCTGTACGGCAAAGTCAACCGGGCTTTTTGGAAAGTAATGGCTTAGATTATGTCTGAGCGTAAATCCAAAATAAGAAACAGAGCCTATGTCGCCAACTTTAATCTTCGGAAGGAAACTTATCGAGCCGTCAGTTCCGTACAGGGTTCCAAATGTTATTTCGGGAATAAAGAACGGTACTGATGTTGTCTTTAGTACTCCGCCGATTAAGGTGATATCCTGTCCGGAGACATAATTACCGTTTTGGTCGTAAAACTTTCCTATAGCAGCAGTCTTCTCTCCGATTGCTGTTGGTGCATCCTGAACTCTGTAAGTGCCTTTAGTATAACTTCCTCCGACGGCGAATGAATCAGCGTAACTGTAACTGAATTTCTGGTCGTCGCTGCTCATGAATGTGTTCATGAGCCTGAACCTTATTCCAACGTTGAAACCCATGGGTACTTTCTTGTCAAATGGTACGTGAGCGTCGAAAAAGTAATTCGAATTAAGGTTCGTACCAAGCGCATCCACGAGCGGCTGCAGGTAAAGTTTCGCATAATTCGGACCCACTTTCTGAAGATTTTCTTCAAGGTTCTGAGCTTTTGTTACGCTTGCACTGATAAACAGTACTAGTAGTAAAGTAATAAGTTTTCTCATTTGTTCTCCCCAATTTTTTTTAAAATACTTACTTTATTGTTCTTTTGATTTAATTTCTTTAACCATCGAATAGCCCGTTAATCCCAAGAAATTAAATTCATGGAACACATTATAGCCAATCTTTTTATAAATTTCAACGTTTAAAATATTCGTAGTATCAAGCACTATTTTCTTAATATCGGGAAACATTACCGCATCTTCTTCAGCACTTTCTAAAAGCATACGTGCTAATCCTTTTTGGCGGTATTGTTTCTTCACAGTGAGCTCGTTTAAGTATATGTGCTTTTCTTCAGGCTTATACAATGCGGTTTTCATCGCATATTTACCGATGTGTTTGACGTCGGGATTGTTTGCTTTTATTCTCATTCTCTTTACCGCTTCGTTCATTTTCTCAGTCCATACTTTTGCATCTGGTCTTGTATATATTAAACATCCTGCAATCTGATTTTTATAATGCAAACCTTTTAACTGAATGTTCAAACCGGGTACAATATCATAAACCATCATTTCGTATATGCATCTCGTTACCCTTGCTCTCTCTTTGTATTCGGGGAAAAGTAACAGATGCAAAGGGTCCTCAATGAATCCTTCCGTAAAAATATCTACTGCATTCTTAAAATCTTCTGCTTCTAAACTTCTTATCAGAATGCTGTTTTCCAATCCTAAATCTTGAAATTCATGTTTAGTCCGAGTGAAAAGTTCTTGGTCTTTTTTGGAGCAAAAACACTCAATATGTTGTACGTTCCGAAATCCATCGAAAACGGTCCTGCGTTTACACCTAAACCAAAACTAAGCTCGAATTTCTCCCGTCCACCCGCGACTAAACCGAGTCTTCCCGAAAGAAAGTTTAAGGGATTAATCTCGTATCCGAACGCAACAATGGGAGTTGTCGTTCCGCCGTAATTATTGGTAAAACCCTGTATGTAATCAAGCGCAAAACTCATCAATTCCATATCCTCTGAATGTGTTTTACCGTCTCTCATTTGTTTATTCGAATAATATTTATACTGTGCGCCAATCCTCACTGTTGTCGAAAGCATTCTCGTAAAACTGCCAATCGGAGACCTCGTTCCGTTAATAACATCTTCAAGCGAATCGAGCTGTTCTTTCTTGGTTATATCGGTAATTAAAAAACTGCCGTCGTAGTAGTAATTTGCTGCATTTGATTTCCAGTTTATATAACCGATATCAGTAACACTGATACCAAGATTGAGTTTTCCTACATTGAAAAAGTTTTCAAGCGTTGTCGATAATCCTAAATCGAACCCCAATCCGAACCCCGCATTATTAAAAGGTGCTTTTAACTTTCTTTCTGACGAAATACCCGAATAAAGCAGCGTCATCCTTCCTGAGCCGGAGATTTGATTGCTGTCATTCGTGAATATTGAAAGGTTGTTATCAATTATTTCAGAATAGTAGAACCCAAGTTGAGGCTTAAATGATGCGCCCAAATTAATGTACTTGAAGTTTTTATTGTTTTTTATGTCTAATTTCCTTGCGTATGAAAATGATATCTGCCGCGTCCATGAAGTGTTAAAATCAAGCTCGGAAAAATCATACCTCCTGTTCACCTCATTGCCAAAGAACGCCACTTCCAGAAAATCCTTGTCAAAATAAAAATGTCCTCCTACTCTTTCTTCGATTCCGAAGCCAAAAGTTCCGGCTTTTGTTCGAACAACTACTGATAAAGGTTTAATATTCCCGATTGAATTAATAGGGGAGTTGCCCACCTGTTCGATAATATCGTTTTTATCGGAAGTGTTTAAGTACTTTTTCGAGCCATCTGCATTTTTTGTGAAATACTGGTCGAGAAGATTCAGAGGTGCAAATGTAGCATCAAGCATAAATCCGAAATTGGTCGCAACGCTGAAATCAACTGTACTCGTATCTATGCTTCTTTGGTTGATTATGTTTGCGGGATTAAAACCTATAGCATCAATGCTGTATGAAGCTGCTGTCGATGCTCTGCCCATAGAATGATTGCGCACTGTAAACTGATACTGAGCAAATGAATCAGAGATTAAAACGATAAATATAATTATTAATGCTGCAACATATTTGTTCATAAGTATTCCCATTTTGCTAATTTAATCCTCCTTAATTCTGTAAATTACTTTGCCTATACCCAATAACTTAGTATAATCATTCTTAACAACCCGAATGAACGAGGTCGGATTTTGATCAGTATAGAACCTTGTATTATACACAACTTTCCCTGCTCGAAGTAATTTATCTATTACTTCTTTTGGTACAGTCGTCCTGTATGTCTGCTGGCTAATGCCGTTTACAAACCCGTTATTATCCACTGGTGCACGGTTTACCGATATTGTGGAATCAGTTGAGTTGCCCAGCATTTGAGATAGAGAGAACAAATGTACATTAAATGAGTCAAGTACTTCAATTTTTGATATGGCATACAAAGCAATCGCATTAGACATTCGCAATTCAATATCCATGCTCTGGCAGTTTTGCATTTTCTTCCTTTGATCTTCATCGCTTATCCCGAAATCCGCCGTGTCTTCCTGAATTACAGCATTTGTCCGAGAAATATTCATGTTTATCGGAACGGAAAAATTCGTATTCGTTGAAAAGCTGTCAAGATAATTCGTGCTCCCGATTGCATATGGCTTATTAATCAAAATTGTCTTTGCAACATAAATGTCTTTTGGAATATTGCCAATAAATTCTGCAACATTACTGTTTATGCTTGTTAAATAAAAAATACTCGAATCTTTATCCTGCTCAAGTTTGAGGTTGAATAGTGTATCATTCATCGTGGGATTACCTCCCGGATTATACCGTAAATTTACCTTGTTGCCGTTCTTATTCACACCTTGTATAGATACCTGTTCAAAATCAAGCTGGTAATTATTCTCGTATCTTTTTAATAGAATGTAAGTGTTGTTACCGTCAACACCAGCAAAATTTATAAATCCCTCGGGTACGTCCGTACCAAAAGGAGAATCTGTCCTGCTGAATTCTCTTTCTATGTAAGTTGGCTTTATCCTGCCGACGATTCTTTCAACAGTGTACGGAGAAACTTCTGAGCTGAACGTTGCGGGCTCATTCGTGTTTGATATCGTTCTTAACTTTAATGTTATTATATTCGATACTCCGTTGTTCGATTTATAAACCCAGTTAAGCAACGGAATATTTATCTGCCTTTGTGTATTCGTGGGGACTTGAATTGTATTAGTGTATTTCAACGCAGTATCATTCCTCGAACGAAGGTTTTCTAAAGATAAATTAACCGTGTAAGAATTAATTGATGCTCCCCAGAATTTTAAAATTAACTCACCGCTCAAAAAACTAATAAATGATGCCTGAGTAGAATCATCAAAATGAATAAATATTGTAGTGTCTTGTGTCAGGTTCGTCGGTACGTTATAAAATGACTGAGCAACTCCCTCGGATTTAATCTCGCTGAAAAGGTCAGTGTTTGACGTTGTTCCGGTCAGTATGACGTTACTGTTAATACTATCGTACTGGATATTTGTTGAATGTTTAAGCATATCATAAATGTAATAATACCTGTTTATGATTGGTAAATTCCCCGTTATATCCCATTCTGGGGCTGTCGGCTCTTTTATATCACAGCCATACTGAGATATAAAGGGTATTAATGATACCAGTACAATTATAAATCTTAAGCGTATTGCTAATTTTTTCATATTAATGATTTAGATTTTGACTAAATTTTTTATTTTACAGCTTAATGTCAATGTATAAATTATTATAGCTGTTTATCGGGCTTACATCCGAATTTCGGTTCGGCTTAATTGCGTTTCACTTAAGAATATTTATAGCTAAATTAACCCTCATTATCAATTTAAAATTACACAAAATGAAGAAATTGTTTCTCTCTCTGATATTGCTTGCATTAGTTTGCAATATCTCTTTCTCTCAGGAAAAATGGTCACAAACCTCAAAACCTCTTGGGATTTACAATAAACTACCTCAGAAATTCGTTTCTTGGGAAAATCCAAATAAAGAACAGACACTTTATTATACACCGATGGGTGTAATGTCTGTCAGTCCAAACATAAGAGTGTTGCCTAACTCTAATGAACAGAATGAAGTTGTTCTTGTAAGTCAGACGGCAAACCCGAATTTCATGTTTGGTTCTGCGAATACAAGCGTCGGCTCCACATACGGTCAGGGCTGCTATGTTACTACTAACGGCGGTCTTAATTGGTATGGAACTGACTTAATGCCGAATGAACCGGGTTCAACATCAGACCCCGCACCGACTATCGATAAAAACGGTGTGATAGTATTTACTTCTTTAAATACTACAGGTACTGCTTTTATGTATGGTCAGTACTCAACAAACTACGGTGTTAACTGGTCTACTCCTTATACTATTACAAGTGTCAGCTCGGATAAAAACTTTTCAGGAACAGACGACTATCCCGCAAGTCCTTATTACGGAAGGTCTTACACTGTCTGGAGTAACTTTTCTCAGTCAGCTCCGTCTATCGTTTTCTCTTACACAACAAACGGAGGTGTTTCCTGGAGTGCAATGACTCAGATTAACACACCACCTGCAAGTCATTATTCACAGGGCTGCGATATTATAACCGGTCCGGGAGGCGTTATTTACGTAACCTGGGCTGCACCTTTATCTGCAAGTCCTTACACTGAAGATTTCTATGGTTTTGCAAAATCAACTAACGGCGGAGCTAACTGGACTGTTACAGAAAACGCATTCGACGGTAACGGTGTCCGCTCGTCTTCATACAACGGCTGGGGTGTCAGAGTAAACGGTTTCCCGCGTATTGGTGTTGACAGAAGCGGAGGTGCATATAACGGTTATATTTATATAGTAGCTCCTCAGATAAATCTTGCACCCGCAGGCAGCGACGGTGACGTTGTTCTTCATCGTTCAACAGACGGCGGTACAACATGGTCAGCAGGTATCAGAGTTAATCAGGATGCAATGAATAACGGTAAAGTACAGTTCTTCCCGGCAATCAGAGTTGATGAAAATGGCGGTGTTAACGTTGTATATTATGATAACAGAAACTATCCTTCAGTCGGAGATTCCTGCGAAACATATATGTCACGCTCAATCGACGGCGGTTTAACATGGACAGATATTAAAATTTCCGACCATAGTTGGAGACCTCGCGGTGAAGGCGGCTCCGGTTCTTATATGGGCGACTATATTGGTATCACATCAGGAAACAACAAAATTTGGCCTTTCTGGTTTGATAATAAATTCGGTAATTTCCAGGCATGGACTGCATCAGTTGATATCGGTCCTGCGATAACACATACACCGCTCGGCAACACAGAACTGGTTGCAGGCAACAGAGCAGTTAACTGCGTAATCATTCCGGCTGGTAGCCCGATTACACCATCAACAGTAAAACTTTATTATTCAAAAGATAATCCGGTTCTTACTTCAAATGTTACAATGACAAACAGCGGAGGCGACAACTGGACAGCAAACCTTCCGCTTTCAGGTGCCGGTCTTTATAGGTATTACGTCACCGCAACCGACGCATTGAACAGAACAGTAACTTATCCAGCAGGAGCGCCCGCAAATACAGTCTCTTTTATAGCAGCTCCTGACACAACAAAACCTGTTATAGTTCATACAACACTTGCTGACGTACCAAAAACTTTATGGCCGGCAACCGTAACTGCTACTGTTACTGATAACATCGGTGTTGATTCTGCATGGGTGAAGTGGTACAAAAATAATACTGGTACTGGAGTAAAACAGTTTAAATTATTGAATTCATCAGGGTCAATATATTCTGCCGCATTTAATTCTTTAGGCAGTGACGTTCAGGCTGGAGATTCAATATTTTATAGAGTCTTCGCTCGCGATAACTCGGCTGCACACAATACCGATTCAACAACTCTAAGAACTTTTAAGATTATTGCACAAGCTACTTCATGTATTGGAACAGGCACAACTTCTACAAGTTATCCTTTCTACACACTTTACGAAGATTCAAGAACACAAATTTTATACAAAGCTGATGAAATTATCGCTGGCGGCGGTGGTGCAGGATTTATAAATAAAATTGGATTTACTATATTGACAGTAGGCTCACCTGCAATGAGTGGTTTTTCAGTAAAGATGCAGACTATAACTGCTTCAACCATTTCATCATGGACAACTACAGGATGGAGTGAAGTTTATACTTCTTCTGCTTATACTCCTCCCGGAAGCGGACTTCAGTATATTGAACTTGCCACTCCTTATTACTGGAATGGAACAGGTAATCTACTCGTTGAAATTTGTTTCGATAATGCAGATTGGTCAGGAAACAGTACCGTAGCAGGAACATCGCAGACTGGTACTGTAGTTCATAATCACGTTGACGGTGGTGTTGGTTGTGGACTGACAGCTACATCAACAGCATCAACTCGTCCGAATGTATGCCTTGTTATCAATACAGCAGTAGGCGTAAATCCTGTCGGCACAACGATTCCGAATGTTTACTCATTAAGCCAGAACTATCCGAATCCGTTTAATCCAACGACAAAAATTAACTTTGCTCTTCCGAAACAGGGACTCGTGACGTTGAAGATTTACGACGTACTCGGCAGGGAAGTTAGAACACTCGTGAATGAAGTAAAGTCAGCAGGAAGTTATACTGTTGACTTCAACGCATCAGAATTTTCCAGCGGTGTCTATTTCTACAGGCTGCAGTCAGAAGGATTTACCGACATCAAGAAAATGATGCTCATAAAATGATACTCAAAAAATGAAATCCTGTTCATTCAGGAATAATTAATAGGCGGTCGTTCATTGACCGCCTTTTTTATTCTGTTTTATCGTTCCTTTCTACTATCTTTCGATGTCTGCTCTCCCTGCTCTCTCTGCTCTTGCCTGCTCTTGACCGCTCTTGACTGCTCTCTCTGCTCTTGACTGCTCTCGCCTGCACTTGCCTGCTCTTGCCTGCTCTTTCTGCTCTCGCCTGCACTTGCCTGCTCTTGTCTGCACTTGACTGCACTTGACTGCTCTCGCCTGCTTTCTCTGCTCTTGCCTGCTCTTTCTGCTCTTGACTGCACTTGACTGCTCTTCCTGCTCTTGCCTGCACTTGCCTGCTCTTGCCTGCTCTTCCTGCTCTTGCCTGCTCTGTCTGCTCTTCCTGCTCTTGACTGCTCTTGTCTGCACTTGACTGCACTTGCCTGCTCTCGCCTGCTCTTGACCGCTCTCGCCTGCTCTTGACTGCTCTTGTCTGCTCTTGCCTGCACTTGACTGCTCTTGACTGCTCTTTCTGCTCTTGTCTACTCTTGACCGCTCTTGACTGCACTTCCTGCTCTTGACTGCACTTGCCTGCACTTGCCTGCTCTTGCTGCTCTTGCCTGCTCTTTCTGCACTTGTCTGCTCTTGACTGCACTTGACTGCTCTTTCTGCTCTTGACTGCTCTTGCCTGCTCTTGACCGCTCTCATCTGCATTGTATATTTAAAAATAATACCATAATTTTTAATTACGGCTTGTATCCCATAAATTAAATAAATAATTGATGAATAAGAAAGCTGTTTTCCCGGGTCAGTACATTCAGGGGCAAGGTGCTATAAATGAATTGCCTGAACTTATTAATCTCTTAGGCTCTAAAGGACTTATTCTTTGTTCTAAATCTGTTAAGAATAATATCATTCCAAAGTTTGTTTCAAAAGAGATTTCAGAAAATATTAGAATAGAAATATTCAATGGTGAATGCTGTGAAGAAGAATTGGAACGAATAGTATCTCTTGTCCGAAAAGAAAAAATTGACATAATTATTGGTATGGGAGGCGGCAAGGTTATTGATACCGCTAAAATTTCTGCCGACAGAGTAAATATCCCCGTTGTCATAGTTCCTACAATTGCTTCTACCGACGCACCATGCAGCGGCTGTGCTGTTACGTACTCGCCTTCAGGCGTTTTCGAAGCTGTCCATTATCAAAAGAAAAATCCTTCTGCTGTTCTTGTTGATATGAATATCATCGCTAATGCACCCGTCAGGTTTCTTGTTGCTGGTATGGGTGATGCTCTTGCTACTTGGTTCGAGGCAAGGTCATGTGCGAAATCCCATTCAACAAACGAATGCGGCGGCTTAACTACTCTTGCGGGTTTGCACATTGCAAAGCTGTGTTACGAAACACTTCTTGAATACGGAGTTATAGCAAAAACTGCAAATGAAAAACATGATATTGTACCCGAACTTGAATACATAACTGAAGCCAACATCCTTCTTAGCGGAATCGGTTTTGAAAGCAGCGGTATAGCTTCTGCTCACGCCGTGCATAATGGACTTACAGCCCTTGAAGAAACCCATGCTTTCTATCATGGCGAGAAAGTTGCATTTGGTGTCCTTACGGGACTTTATCTAAATGCAGCTTCTTCTGAAGAAATAAATACTGTCTATTCGTTTTGTGAGTCTGTTGGATTGCCAACAACATTCTCCGACCTTGGAATTACTAACACTGATAGAAATTACATAAATAAAGCTGCCGAAAAAGCTTGCGTAGAGGGTTCTTCTATGTATCATGAATCATGCATTGTTACCGTCGATAAGGTTCTCGAGGCTATGATAATCGCAGACTCTTTTGGAAAATCAAGAAAAATTAATTAAACTTGTTTATAATGAAAAAACTTATTGTATTATTAATCGCTGTTGCTGCTGTTGTAGCTTCTTTTGCGTTTCAGGAATATTCTGTTACCTCAGTATCAAAGATTGAAATATTCATAAATGATGTTCCGTTTGTTACTGAAAAATTTACTCGCATTGGTTACACTTTAAAAATGTGGGAATGGAAGAATGAAGGTCTTATTCTCGAGAAAGTGGTCGTGCTGGACGATGACTCAAAAGCAGAGCTTTTTAAGATTGAAAAAGATGATTTACCGCCAATCTATAAAAACCCGCTGCCTTCTTCTAAAGATATTACTTTCGATAATATTGATGCTTATTATATGTCGATACAACTGCCCATTCCGATTGGTAATCCTTTACCCTCAAAGGTTACGCATAAGTTCTTCATGAAAGATACCGTGAACAATAAAGAAATGACCGTCGAAGGAGGGACATTCTCGCCGCGTAAGGACGAAAAACCCTTAGTAATCGCGTCTCCCGTTAAAGGCAATGATTATATTTTTCTGAATCAGTCAACTTTGCAGTACCATTTCTTTACTCTGTTTTTTATGCATGGTAAAGTTGGTTACGGCGAACGGTATGCCTCGGATATAGTTCAGGTAAATGAAAATAATGAGTTCTTAAAAGGCGACCGGAATATGAATTCTTCTTATTTTTGTTATGGTAAGTCTCTTTATGCAGTCGGGGATGGAGAGGTCTATTATGTCCTCGATGGTCAGCAGGAAAATAAAGGCGATGCCCAGGATGTAACGTTTAACAATATTGAAGAGTATGCTGGCAATCATATTATACTGAAACTCGACAATGGATTTTACGCCGTCTATGGCCACTGCATTCCCGGCTCTATTCTTTTCAAGAAAGGCGAACGTGTTAAAGAGGGTATGCCGATTGCACTTCTCGGGAACTCGGGCAATTCTACTATGCCTCACCTTCATTTTTCTGTTAATGACGGTCCCGATTTCCTGTTGTCTGCAAGCGTTCCTTTTGTTCTTAAAGAATATACAAAAATCCGTGAATTCGGAAATCCTGATTTTAAGGATTCAATCACAGTTGCAAATTCAATGATGGAAGAAACTACCATTGTTAATGTAAAATAATCTTGACATGAAAAAGTATTATTTATTTGTCATAGCAGCTTTACTTCTGCTCATTAATTCATGCAGCGATGATTTCTCATCGTCTTCGCCGTATGTTAATGTAAACGATATTATTTCTCAGCTGAAAAATTCTGCTGATTCTATTACTCATAATACTAACATTCCCGGTGTCGTTGCTCTTGTTGTTGATAAAAAACGAGGCTTTGACTGGATTTATGCTTCCGGTTACTCAGATTTGCAGAATAGTATCCCTTCAAATTATAACTTCAATTTCCGTGTCGGTAGCGTTACTAAAACAATGACTATTACCGTCTTGCTTCAGCTCGTCTCCGAGGGGAAATTGACACTAAACGATAAACTCTCAAAGTTCTTTCCGCAGTATCCGAAATCTGATAGTATTACTGTAAGGATGCTTTGCAATATGACAAGCCGAATCCGCAACTATACAGGTCCTGCTTTCTTCTCTGAGATGTGGGCAAACCCGCTTAAAATCTGGTCTGTAGATGAGCTTATAGACAAGGGATTCGCAAATGGGTTCGATTCAATTCCGGGTTTGGGATTCAATTATTCTAACACAAACACTATTCTTGTCGGTAAAATAATACAGCAGATTACAAATAATTCTCTTGAACATGAAATTAAAACAAGAATATTTCAAAAATTAAATCTTCCTAATTCTGGATTCCTCACAAGCGGTACTGAATTGCCGGGACTTCACGGAAGAGGGTACTTCTTTATCGACTATGTACCCGGTCAGGATTTAACCGAATACTTCGACCTTTCTTGGGCTTGGGCTGCCGGTTCTGCTTATTCTAATCCGCGTGAACTCCAGCGATTTGTTGAAGCCCTCGTAAGAGGTGGTTTACTTCCTGACTCGCTTCAGCAAAAACGTCTTAACGAAGATTATTATTATCTGAATGCAAAAGATGCTTATGGGCTCGGCTTAATTCGTCATGGGTCATTCTACGGACATTCGGGCGATTTGCCGGGATACATGACTTCGATGTATCATAGTAATGAAAAAGACTGTACCATTATAATTTATTATAACGGTCTCCTGCGTGAAACACAGGTTGAAGACTTGTTAATGACCTATTTACGGATTCTCTACGGCAGCGACTTTTAGTAATCATACATACTTTTATTCATTTTGGGTTTAATACCCCGCTGCATGAAGTTTGGCGGATTCATTATATCCCAAATTAATCGGGCTTTAGCCCCATTGCGGAATTCATATCCACAATACTTCTAATTCATACTCCAATCTACGCCCGGATTTATTCATCATTTAATTCAATATGCCTGCCAAACAACATAGTTAGCTCGCTTAAGATAAAGTCTTTATACTATTGTTGATACTATAAAAACCTCAAAACCGTTAAAATTTTACGCAAAATATTCGGCTCAGTATTTGCTATAGTATTTATTGTATAAAAATATTGTTTTGTCCATTTTTCCGTATTTTGTATTTTGTGAATACACTTTTTATCGGAAAAAGGAATAATATAAAATTTATCATTGGGGGTTTTCTATTTTTCAATGATAAATGTTAACTATGTTATTTGTATAATATATAATATATTAACTTAAACTAAAATATTGCTATTATGAAAAGACTTTTTTTAGCCGTAATTATTTTTACGACTTTAGCGGTTATATCGGGCAATTTCTCTAATTGGCAGAGTGCTTTGGCAAATACAAATCCTTTATTGTTGGATTTGACTCCCCCCGTATTGTTGAAACCGCAAAACAATGCTAACTCCGTTCAACTGCGTCCTTTGTTCGATTGGGCGGATGTACCTAATGCGACTAAATACAGACTTCAGGTTTCTACCGTCGCTGATTTTTCCTCTACCGTTATTAATAAAAATGCTCTCGTGAATTCAAAGTTTACTCCCGGAGCTGGTGTGCTTGGTAATAGCACAACTTATTACTGGCGTGTTTTTGCTGGAGATGATTCAGGCTGGGGTCCGTCTTCTAATGTATGGAATTTTACAACTACATCGCCTCCGCCTTCTATTCCATGGACTCTGTATCAGACCGGAGTTCCTTATTCATTGTTCGGTGTCGACTTCTCTGATCTAAATTCTCAAATCGGTGTTGCTGTCGGGCAGGGGGGTACTGTTATTAAAACTTCGGATGCAGGTGAAGAATGGACTGTTACTTATTCCAACATTAATATTTGGATGAACGACGTAAAATTTGACCCTAACCGTGATGGAGTCGTCTGGGCTGCTGGTATGGGCGGTGTTATCATTAAATCCACAGATTACGGAGATACATGGTCTGTTGTTAGACCTTTTGATACCCCTGACCATACTATAAGAGGTATCGGTGTTCCTCCCGGAGATTTAGACCATGCAATTTTTATTGG
This sequence comes from uncultured Ignavibacteriaceae bacterium, assembly GCA_964626015.1. Lineage (GTDB taxonomy): Bacteria > Bacteroidota > Ignavibacteria > Tepidaquicellales > Tepidaquicellaceae > CAIKZJ01. The sequence goes on along the minus strand of CAZVCC010000063.1, from coordinate 860 downwards.
TTATGCAGGTACTTTTTTTGAAACTTTTAACGGTGGTACTACTTTTACTCAAAGATTTGATATTCCGTTCACTATGCACTCTGTCGATTTTTCGCCTGAATATCTATCCGACGGCAGGGGAATCATTAGCGGCACTGACGGCAAGGTTTGGAATACTTCCAATCACGGCTCAACATGGGTTGTTAGAAATACTAACCGCTACGATTATCTTAACGATGTAGTTTTTCTGTCTCCTTCTGTCGCTATGATTTGCGGCAATAACGGCACAATCCTGCGCTCTACAAACTGGGGCAAATCATGGAGCCTTAATGTACAGTACCTTACAAGTGAACACCTTCGCTCTATTGATAATTACGAAAATATCGTTACCGTCTGCGGCGATAATGGAAAAATTATGACTGCTAACGATGGAGGAATCACTTTTGTCGACCAGTTAAACGGCGAAAACAGACATTTGTACGGGGTTTCCCTTAGGGAAGAATCTGTGGGTGTCGTCGTGGGCGAGATTGGATCTGCAGCTTCGGGTGCTCTATACTATACAAGTATGAATGGCTTTGTCGGTATTTCACAAATTGGTTCTGAAATTCCATTCAAGTATTCCATAAGCCAGAATTATCCTAATCCCTTCAACCCGACAACTAAAATAAATTTTGCTTTACCTAAACAGGGTCTTGTTTCAATTAAAGTTTACGATATGCTCGGTAGGGAAGTCAGAAATCTTGTTAATGAGGTTAAATCTGCTGGACATTATTCTGTAGATTTCAACGGCACTAATTTAACGAGCGGTGCTTACTTCTATAAAATTCAGGTTAACGATTTTTCAGATGTAAAACGTATGCTCCTCATCAAATAATTGTTCT
>CAZVCC010000062.1:0-17207 GCA_964626015.1 uncultured Ignavibacteriaceae bacterium | reverse complement strand
TATCTTTCTTCCTTGCATATAATATCATTTTATATTGTGTTAACATTTAGTATAATTATTCACTATAGATAAAAACTTAAAACAAAACAATATGAATTACGGATATTCAAAAGAAATAAATCTAAATTATGAAGCAGCGATAGAGAAAGTCACTGAATTGCTTAAAGTAAATGGTTTCGGAGTACTTACTACGATTGATGTAAAAGAAACTCTTAAGAAAAAGATTGACGTTGACTTCGATAAATATATCATACTTGGAGCCTGCAATCCGCCATTTGCTTACGAAGCACTCAGCGCTGAAGATACAGTGGGTTTGCTTATGCCCTGTAACGTTGTTGTGCACGAAAAAGCCGGTAAAGTAAAAATCTCCATATTCAATCCCATGGTTATAGCTCAAGTATCGGATAATCCTAAGCTGAAGGAGTTGTCTGAAAAACTTAATGAAAGAATCCAAACTGTTTTATCGGGCTTATAATGTCTTTTAAGAAAATAGTCGTACTGACGGGTGCGGGTGTAAGCGCCGAAAGCGGACTATCGACATTCCGTGATGCGGGAGGGTTGTGGGAAGGACATGATGTATATGAAGTTGCATCACCGCAGGGCTGGAAGAAAGACCCCGATGTTGTGCTCAGATTTTATAATGAAAGGCGAAGACAGCTGGAACATGTACAGCCTAATGCAGCACACTTTGCGATTGCAAAACTTCAGGAAAGGTTTGATGTTTCCGTAATTACTCAGAATGTAGATAATCTTCATGAGCGTGCAGGTTCAAAGAATGTTTTGCATCTTCACGGCGAGCTTACAAAAGCAAGAAGCACTTTGCCTCCGTATAATGTTTATGACATAGGCTATACAGATATTAACAGAGGCGATATGTGTGAAAAGGGTGGGCAGCTTAGACCGAATATAGTTTGGTTTGGAGAACCCGTGCCGCTTATAACGGATGCTGCAATAATTGCAGAGACAGCGGATATATTTATAGTTGTCGGAACTTCTCTTGTTGTTTATCCTGCGGCAAGCCTAATTGATTATGTTAAAAGGGATGCTATGAAATACATCGTTGACCCGAATAAACCCAGCATAAACAGCTTTTATAAGAATCTCGAGTTTGTTACAGAAAAAGCTACGGTTGGCACAGTTCCATTAGTTGAAAAACTATTGAATATGTAGATGCCATCAGGAAAGATAAATATACTCATTGCCGGACTCGGTGCAGTGGGAGGCTATTTCGGGACATTCCTCGCATTGAATAAAAACAATAACGTTTGTTTTCTATCGAGAGGGGATACCTTTAAGTATTTTAACTCAAACAGGTTAATACTGAAAAGTTACAAAGGGTACGAATTATCATTTAAGCCGAAAGTATCTGATAACGCAGCGACATTTAAGAAGAAATTTGATTATGTTTTTGTCTGTACAAAATCAAAAGATACTGCATCACTAATCCCGCAGATTCAAAAAGTCTTAAGTAAAAATTCTCAGATTATATCACTTCAGAACGGCATATATAATTATAGATTATTAAAGAAAACATTCGGTTCTGCCAGAACTTTACAGTTAATATGTAAAATCGGTGTTGAGATGGATGTAAAGCATACAATTCTCCACTCGTCACTTGGATTTATTCAATTAGGTGAAATGAACGGCAAGCATAGCAATCGAATAAAGAATCTTTATTCAGTACTTAAGGAATCCAATATAGATGTCAGAATAGTAAGAAATATTAAGGAGGAAATCTGGATTAAGTATGCATGGAACACAATATTTAACACATTAACGAGCATTGGTTGTGTAACTGTCGATAAGTTGTTCAGGTTTAAACAAACAGAAGAGCTTGTTGAAAATATTTACAAGGAAATTAAACTGATTGCAAAAACGCAGGGTGTGTTGTTTGATGAAATTGCGCACAGAAAAGTTATTGAAGACACTAAAAAGCTTGGAGCATTTAAAACATCTTCTTTTCAGGACAGGCTCAAGGGCAAGATACTCGAAACAAATTATTTTACAGGAGAACTAATCAAGCTTGCGGAGAAGAAGAAAATAATAACACCGTTACTTAAAGCCATTCACGCGCTTTCACTTGCCGTATAGTTAAACGTTTTTAAGCACTCCAGCATAAAGCAGTGCGAGTATAATCACGCCAAGTACAAGCCTGTAAATTATGAAAACCAGATTGCTTCTTGTTTTCAGATAGTTAATTAGAAAAGCAATAGCCAGATAACCGACTATGCCCGATACTATTGTAGAAAGTACTAATCCAATTACATTTTCGTGAAGAAGTTCGGCTCTTTCACTATAAAGTTCATAAACACCGCTCAATGCAATTGCGGGTATGCTGAGCAAAAAAGAATATCTTGCAGCCGTTTCTCTTTTAAGACCGCAAAAAAGACCTGCTGTTATTGTTACGCCGCTTCTTGAACTTCCGGGAATGAGAGCTACAGCCTGTGCAAAACCAATAATGATACCGTCCCACACGGTTATTTCTTTTAAATCTTTCCTATGGTCGGCAATTTTTTCTGCTACATAAAGAAGAATAGCGAGGAAAATAAGAGATGCTGAAATTACATAAAGTCCTCTGAAATCACCTTCAATGTATTTCTTTAGTGTTAAGCCGAAGAAAGATATCGGCAATGTACCTAAGATGATAAGCAAAGAAAGTCTTGCGTAAGGGTCGGAAAAATTTCTTGTTTTGAGAGCATTAAAAAATCCTTTTATTAATTCGGATATATCATTTTTAAAGTAAACAAAGGTCGCAAGCAGTGTACCTATCTGAATAACGGCTGTGTATGCGGCTCCCGGGTCATCCCATCCGAGTAGTGCGGGTACAACACGAATATGTGCAGTACTACTAATGGGGATAAATTCCGTCAACCCTTGAATAATACCGAATAATATACCTTCTAAAATTTTGTCCATGATTAAAATATGTAGAATTCAATTCCGATTCTTACTCCAAGCATGAAACTGCTTAGATTGACAGAATCTCCTGCGGAATTTTTAATCTCCTTTCCGGTATCGTCTTTGAGGTTACCCGCAAATACATTACCAATATAACCATTAATGTATCCAGCTAAACTTCCTCCCATCTGAATAGAAAAAGAACCCTCTGCTTTTGCGAGTAAACCTGTTGATTTGAAGATACCAGAGTTGGTTGTGTATGACTTCGAGTCAAGACTTGAAAAAACGGGTCCTGCAGATACACCGAATTTCAGAAAATGATATTCACCCGGTATCAGGTAATTCGCGCCTAATAATATCTGATGATTTGAGTAGTCAAAGGACTGGTTAGGATAATCATCGACCTTATTACTTTTAAGAAAGTAGCTGTAATCCAGTTTCAGTGCAATCTTTGAAGCCACCTGCCTTTCAACAATTCCGAAAAATTCGAATCCTGTTTTAAACTCTTTCAGTTTTCTGCTATCGGCAACGTTGTTATAACCTGGCAGTTCATATCCAATAAATGTGTTAAGAGATTTATTGTTACCGTACGCTGCACCCATTCCAAGCGCAAAGGATGTATAATGCTTTAATTTGTTCCGCTTAGCGAACGATACAGTAGTACCCTCCTGAGAAAAGCCAGTTTCGGATAAAAGGAACAGCAAAGCAAAAAAGACTGATCCTGCTGTCAATAAGTGTTTTTTCATTTTTGTTCTCCTACGCGTCAATATTAGCGTATTTTGCGTTTTCTTCAATAAATTTTCTTCTTGGTTCGACTTCCTCGCCCATTAATATTCTGAACATCTTATCAGCAGCAGAGGCATTCTCATTCGTAACCTGCAAAATAGTTCTAGTTTCGGGATTCATTGTTGTTGCCCAGAGCTGCTCAGGATTCATTTCACCGAGACCTTTAAATCTTGATATGTGAACCTTTGAGCTTCCTTCACCAGCGACTGATTCTTCTCCAACAACAACTACAGATTTCTTGTCAACTTTTAATGCTTTAAGCATATCATCTCTTTCATCAACATCGTAGGCGTACATTTCAGTCTTTCCTTTTTTTATTTTGAATAAAGGCGGCTGTGCAATGTACAATTTACCAGTGTCGATAATTGGTTTCATGTGTCTGTAGAAGAATGTAAGGAGAAGCGTTCTAATGTGTGAGCCGTCAACGTCGGCGTCACACATGAGAATAATTTTATCATATCTTACTTTGCTTTCGTTGTACTCTTCGGAGTCGCCTATGCCTGCTCCAATTGCAGTAATCATCGAACGTATTTCTTCATTCTCGAATATTTTATTTTTTCTTGCTTTTTCAACGTTAAGAATTTTACCCTTCAAAGGAAGAATTGCCTGAAATCTTCTATCCCGTCCCTGTTTTGCTGAGCCCCCTGCGGAATCTCCTTCGACGAGATACAATTCGCAAAGTGCTGGATCAGTCAGAGAGCAGTCGGCAAGCTTTCCGGGCAGTCCTGAGATTTCAAGTGCATTCTTTCTTCTCGCGAGTTCTCTGGCATGTCTTGCGGCTTCTCTTGCTTCTGCAGCTCTAACGCATTTTTCAAGAATCTTTTTTGCTACGGAAGGGTTTGTTTCAAGATACTCATTAAGCTGCTCTCCGGTTATTGACTGCACAATCCCTTTTACTTCACTGTTGCCAAGCTTAGTCTTTGTCTGTCCTTCAAACTGCGGCTCTGGCACTTTTGCACTTATAACACATGTCAATCCTTCTCTAAAGTCATCGCCAGTCAAAGTTAGTTTTTCATTCTTTATAATTCCGTTCTTTAAGCCGTAATTGTTAAGCGTTCTTGTAAGAGCAGCTTTAAAACCTTCGAGATGTGTACCGCCTTCGATTGTGTTAATGTTGTTAACGAAGGAAAGTATATCATCGCTGTATGAATCATTATACTGAAATGCAATTTCGAGCTGTATGTTTTCTTTTTCACCCGAAATAAAAATAGGTTTAGATGTAATTAACTTTTCACCTTCGTCAAGATATTTTACAAAATCAACAAGTCCGCCCTTAAACTTGAATTCATCGGATTTTCCAGTTCTTTCATCTTTCATAATTATCTGAAGGTCTTTGTTCAAATAAGCAAGTTCTCTAAGTCTGTTTTCCAGAGTCTCGTACTTAAATGCCGTATTCTTAAATATTTCTTTATCGGGCATAAAAGTGACTCTTGTGCCGGTTTTCTGTTTGACTTTGCCTGTTTCCTTAACAGGTTTATCAGCAACACCTCTAACGTATTTCTGATAATATATTTTTCCCTCTCTATAAACCTCAACCTCGAGATACTCGCTGAGTGCATTAACGACTGATACACCAACACCGTGTAGTCCGCCTGACACTTTGTATGTATCCCTGTTGAACTTACCTCCTGCGTTTAGCTGAGTCATTACAACCTCAAGGGTTGAAATCTTTTCAGTTGGATGTTTGCCCGTTGGTATTCCTCTTCCGTTATCATCTACAGTTACCGAGCCATCTTTGTTAATAGTAAGTATTATTTTATCGCAGAATCCGCCCAGTGCTTCGTCAATCGCGTTATCGACAACCTCGTACACGAGATGGTGAAGACCCCTGGACGAAACGTCGCCAATATACATCGCAGGTCTTTTTCTTACATGTTCAAGTCCCTTCAGAACTTGTATATCTTTTTCTGTGTATGACTGATTGCCGTTGTTATTGTTATTCTTAGCCATGTTGTATAGTTTCAGTATTTAATATTTTATACGAATACAATTTCTTTTATTAAAGTCTTGCTTTTTATTCCTTGAAGTTCAGAGTTTAGTTTCTTGATTATTTCTTCTTTCCGGTTATTCAACTCAAATCTCCACACCGGATTTTCAACGCTAACGAGTAGCTTGTTATTTTTAATACCAGATGGAGATGCGAATTTTGAAATCGTATCTCCAACGCATTCTTTCCATACATTGAATATTTTCAGTTCGTTTTCTCTGTCTCTAACACCGAGTACTTCGCTTATGTTATTAATCTCGTCCGCAAGGCAAGAAACCTTATTGTCTCTTAATTTTGTATTTATTCTTTTACCTGCCAATCACTCTGCCGTTTTCTATTTGAAAGTATTCTATTTCATTACTTTCGTAAAAATCTTTAAGGTCATCCGCATAGTCCTTGCTTGTTGTTGTAAGGAATATCTGCCCATATTCTTTCAAATGGGAAACAATTTTTGAAACTCTTGTAGAATCAAGCTCTGAAAGCAAGTCATCAAGCAGAAGTACGGGAGAATTCTGAAGATTATCCTTCAGAAAGTGATATTCCGCCAGTTTAAGAGCAATAACAAATGTTTTATGTTCTCCCTGCGAGGCAAAATTTTTTAACTCAAAATTTCTTTTCTCATCTCCGTTAACCTTTTTGCTTAGACTAAAAAGGTAATCGTCTTTGTGAATTCCTGTTACAGAAACACCTCTTGAAATTTCTTCGTTCATCCTTGTTTCAAGATTAATCAGGAATAGTTTCTTCAGTTCATCAATTTTTACTTCTGCGTTTCCATCAGCGGTAATTTTATCAGCATCAAGATAACTGCTGAAGTATTTTATTCCTGGCTCATCATCTTTATCGATTAAATATGAAAAACTTCTCTGAAAATACCCGCTGAACATTTTAAGCAAGTCAAACCTTCTTCTTAATATCTCGCCAGAATAATCTGCCATCTTCTCGTTTATTGAAGTCAGAAGAGTTCTGAATTCATTTGCGGGAATTGCATTTCCGTTAATTTGATTCTTAAGCAGTGCGTTCTTTTGTTTTAGTATCCGCACATAGCTTGAGAGAAAATCGAAATAAACCCTGCTTGTCTGTGCCAGCAAAATATCAAAGAACTTTCTTCTTTCGGAAGGATTACCGTACGTAATCTCAAGGCTGTGCGGAGATAGAGAAACAATCGGAAATCTTCCGAATATCTCACTCGTCCACCTTCTAACTTTTTCCTTATTAAGATGAAAAGTTTTCTTCTTCGAAACAGAGTCGTAATTCAGGTAAACATTATACTCAGTCCTGACATCATTCTCATAGACACCTTCAACGTTAAAACCCGAAGAATTGAATTTAACGCAATCAGATTCCGAAGAATTTAAAAAGCTTTTGCCAAAAGATATGTAGGATATTGCCTCGAGTACGTTCGTTTTTCCTTCTCCATTATTTCCGTAGATATAGTTGAAGCTCTTATTGAATGTAAATTGCTGTTCGTTATAATTCCTGAAATTTAATAATTTAATACTATTTAAGAGCACCTTTTGTATCTGTTAACCGACTCTTACCGGCATTATTAATTCCATATAATTTTCTTCCGAAAGCGAAGCAACGGGCAAAATAATAGATGCTTTTGCCGGAGCACTAAAAGTGAATAACACTTCATCTGTTTCTATCTGCGAGAGACAGTCAAGCAAATAAGATACGTTGAAGGCAATCGAAAAATCTTCTGTTATGTCGTCACCGCTGTTTGTCTTAAAATCGCATTTGAGTGTTTCTTCGCCTTCTCCACCTATTTCAGGGTTGTCTGATTTTATTTTCAACTCATCACCTGATATTTCAAACTTTATTTTCTTCGTAACAGAATCAGTAAAAATTACTGCTCTTCTTAAAGCACTAATCAGGTCGTACCTGTTAATAAGTAATTTTTTGTCATTATCCTTTGGTATCACTGATTCGTAGTTCGGGAAGGTATCATCAATAAGTTTTGAGTAAACATGAAAATTATCCATTGAACACTTTATCATCACATTGTCGAATTCAAGTATAATGTTTGATTCAGAAACAACCTTAGGTAGCAAATCAACCGTTTTAATCGGGAGAATGAAGTTCTCATCCTTTGAATTTGTGTGCGAGAAATCAGTTGTTATAACCTTAGCAAGTCTGAATCCGTCAGTAGCAACAAATCTCAGCTCATTTTTTCTGAGGTCGATAAAAACGCCTGCCATGTTTCTTCTGATCTCATCATTCTTTACCGAATGTTTTACTTTCTGCAGAAACTTTTTGAAATTTGCACCTGAAATGTTAATTTTTGACATATCGGGTTTTTCCTGTGGCAGAGGAAAATCTTCAATTGGTTCTCCGAAGAATGAATATTTACCGTTTTTTGAGTGTACACTTATCTTGAATTTGTCGTTTGCCTCAAATTTAATCTTTAGTTTTTCCGTATGTTTAGTGAAAGCAGCAACAGCGACTTTTCCAAGTTCCGTGACAGCTTTTTCAAGTTTATTGAATTCCTTTTTAAGTTCTTCTGATGGTATAGTACCAATTTTCTCTCGGAACAGCCTGAACTCTTCTTTTAAGCCTTCGAATGTTTCTTCCGGCAAGGACCCTTTATATTCAAGGACTTCCTTATTCTTATCGTATTTAATTGAGTATAAATTAATTTCGGGCAATAAACCTTCACCGCTCAAAAGCCCGAATATTTCCTTGTTAAAAGGAACTCCCACAACCACCGACTCATTCTTGATTATCATTGCTTTCAGTAGTTCGAGCAATTTTTTTGCAGGGACAGCAGTGCCGCCGTCTTCCTCGCCGTCAACATTCAAATCCGTCGTTATAAAAGCCTCAAGGTCAGTCGAAACCATACTAAGATTATTTCCCGATAACTTAAAGTACAAATTTGTTATAATAGGCAAAGTTGTATGCGAAGAACCCGGGACTACATAATTTAGTTTGTTTACAGCGTTAAAAAACTTCTCGGCAGAGATAGAGAATTTCATAAAATATAATAATTAAATTTTAAGAATTTTAAATGTTTATTCTTTGAATTTTATCAGTTTAACCTATGAAAATAGCTAAAATAATCGATATTTACAATTTATTACAAACACTCCAAATACCTTATTTTTTAAACATTTAAGGCAGTTTCCCAATAGTTTTATCATTAGAAATTAAACCTGTTTTCTACTTTTGAAAACACTAAAGCCTCTTAATTTTAATGCTAAAGAAGTCTAACCGCACTCATCACATATTTCCGGTTATTTTGAGTGCTATTTCGTATTGATAATAAAATCTCTTCTTGAATATTATTCCACAATAATTATTACTAACTTTATACAGAAAATAAAACATGAAAAGTTTCACTAACATAGGTTTCGGAAGCTACAGAATAGACAACAGAATCGAAGAGCACTTCAATTCTCTTAAAAAGGCAATCGATTCGGGTATCACTACAATTGATACATCCGCAAATTACAGCGACGGCAGGAGCGAGATACTTATCGGCAACATTCTAAACGATCTCGTAGAAAACGGCAGCATGAAGCGTGAAGATTTTTTTCTCATAACAAAAGGCGGCTACATGCAGGGCAACAATTACAATTTTGCGCTGAAGAAAAAGGAGCAGGGTATTCCTTTTCCCGAAGTTGTGGAGTTTGATAACGGACTCTGGCACTGCATACATCCTTTTTTTCTCGAGGATCAGATTAACCGCCAGCTGTACAGACTGGATCAGGCAGATAAAGGCTACATTGATGTTTATCTTCTTCATAATCCCGAATACTTTTTAAAAAACGCTCGTAAGAACGCATACGATAAAAAAGAAGCTGCGGAGGAATATTATAAACGTATAAAAGCAGCATTCGAGTTTCTCGAAGAAAAAGTGCGCGAAGGAAAAATAAAGTACTACGGAATTTCTTCGAACACATTTGTTGAAAGCAGCATCTGTTTTGATTTCACGTCCCTTGAGAGAGTGTATGATATTGCGGTAAACATAACTGAAAGTCATCATTTCAAAATTATACAGTTACCATTTAACCTAATTGAATCTGGTGCATTTTATGAAAGGAATCAGCAGGAAAACACAAAAACCGTTCTTGAATTTGCCAATGAACGCGGCATTACAGTCATTGTAAACCGTCCGCTTAATGCAATTACAGAAACGGGATTAGTACGGCTTGCCGACTTCAGAGCGGACCAATTCAGCAGGGAAGAACTATTAAAATATCTTGAAGTGGTAGTATCAATAGAAGAAGATTTCCTGACCGGTGCCGAAGCAAATCTATACCTTGAGCCAAAAGATCTTAAGATTCTGAAATCAAACTTGAATTTCGGCGAGATGCTGAAAAACAGCTGGGAGCGTTTCGGTTCGATTGAACATCTGAACGACTACATAGAATTTTCATTCTCGTACAGACTACATGGACTAATTGATTTCTTTGAGGACAAGGTCAAAGACGAGCATTATTCGGAAATATTCGATAAGTACGTAAAGTTTGTTTTCAAAGTGCTAAACCTTATTACAAACTACTACAAAGAAAAAGCAAACCTGCGGGCAAAAAATTTTCATACAATAATTGATAAACACCTTGAAAAAGAATTTCATCATTTGACTCTTTCGCAGAAAGCGGTGCTGGTGATAAACTCAGTACCGGGAGTTGATTGCGTCCTTGTGGGTGCAAGAAAAGAGGTTTACGTTGACGATATAAAACATGTGCTCTTTTCAGAAAAAACGAAACAATATTCAGAAATATTAAGTAATATTAAAGATGAAGTTTCAAAAGAATTAGAATAAACAATGATGAAGTTTTCTGAAATAAACACGACCAAAAACAAACTGTTACTGCTTGGATTTCTTGTACTGCTGCTTATAGTACTTTTTGTAATCTACAGGTTAAACCAGCGAGAAGAAAAGTCAGTTGTTCAAGATTTAAATACAGTTTCCTCAAAAGTTCTTTCGCCCGATGAGCTAAAAAGGATTATACCGTTGAAAATAGATTCAATAGCCTCTTTGTTTGCAATCCGCAAAGAATGGGTGAAAGATTTATCTGACAATAACAGCATAGAGAAGCAAACAAAAGGAAAGCAGGAGAAAACGAAGAAAACCACAAAACTGAACATCAATGAGGTTTTATGGTTCTCACGTGAAATCACAATCCCGAAAGATGTCTCTTCATCGGAGTTTAACCTTGCGCTTAGAAATTCTTTATACGAACTGGATTTTGATTGTACAGGAAATGAAGACCCGAGATCAAGAAACCTGCTGATAAATATTTACAACAAAAAAGATTCCTCCCGTAAAACAATAGGAAATGTGAACCTCGTATTTTCAGACAACATAAAACGCGAGTCTGCTGATATCTGTTTAATAATCAACAAGGTGGAGGATAACTCAATAGGGGATCTGGAAAAACTTCTGGCGCTGCCCGATAAATTTTCAGTTGTGCTTCCAGATATTGTTTCAAAAATCGATGCTCAGACGGTTGTTCTTGATTCAAAGCGTGATTATGTCATTTTCGCTGATATAGGAACTGAGGATGATTTGCTCGCCGAATTCAAATATGAAATGCCTTCAAAGGTCTGGCGTTCAAAAGTAAGGTCAATGTGTTACGAGTATGATAAAGCTGCAGCTGTAATATTGCTCAATCCGAGAAGAATAAATCCTTACGAAACAGACCTTCTCACAGAATTTTCAAGGTACCATTTAAAAGCGTACAAAGACACGATACTCGTTAAGTTTGATTCGGAGGAGGACAGCGAAAAAAAGATAAAAGCTTTCTTCAATGATATAATACTCAGAAGCCAGAAGGGAGCAAGAAGTATCATCTATCTTGTAAACTTTAACAACGAAGACATGCAGGTGTTCAGAAATGAAAGTTTCAAACTGAAACGCAAAGGATACAATTTCTTTACTCTTTCAGAAATAATGAAACGAAGACAGAGATTGGCAGAGCAGGAAGTAAAAACCGAAGTTACGGGATGACAGAAGAGCATTCCCGCCTGATGAAATACGCACTAAAAGAGGCTGAAAAAGCTTATGAAATGGGGGAAGTGCCGGTTGGTTGTGTTATTGTTTTTGAAAATAAATTAATTGCAAAAGCATACAACCAAATAGAATCTTTGAATGATGCTACTGCACATGCAGAAATGATAGCTATAACCTCTGCATTTGCTTCGCTTGAAAGTAAAGTACTTAAGGGCTGTTCAATGTACGTAACATTAGAGCCCTGCTCAATGTGTGCGGGTGCAATAGTTCTTTCGAAGATTGACAATCTATATTTCGGTGCTTACGACAATAAAGCCGGAGCATGCGGCTCAGTGCTTAACATCACAAACAACATATCATTAAATCACACCGTAAATGTTTACGGCGGCATTCTTGATGCTGAATGCAGCAGTATATTAAAATCTTTTTTCAATTCGAAACGTAATTACACAAATCATTAAAACTTAGGAACTTTACTCTATTGTATTAGCGTTTTAAAGTAAAACTTATTTGTAAACTTAATCAGTTACATTATGAAAAAAATTACTATTACGTTTTTTATTTTAGCAATAGCAATGGCTAATGCGTTTGCACAGATTACAATAACACCGTCTTACAATCCAACTGTTGGTGATAGATTTGTTTTCAGGTCGGTTGATACAACTAATGTACAACCCGGGAATTCAGGAGCGAATCAAAACTGGAATTTTTCATCAATAATCATTGCGAATGATTCTACAGAACTCACGTACGTTTTGCCATCATCCACTCCAAACGGTTCATCATTTCCGAGTGCAAATGTTGCACAGTATCAGCAGTCAGCATCTGCATACACATATTACCAAACTTCATCCAGCCAGATATTGAATTTAGGTACCGTGACGTCTGTTTCGACTGTAGTTAACTCAAATTCACAGATTGTAATGCAATATCCATTTACATACAATACAAATTTCACTGATGTTTTTCAGGCTCAGTTCACTGCGGCACCTGCGACTGTTTACAGAAGAGGAACAATGAATGTTACAGGCGATGCTTACGGAACGATAACACTACCAACAGGAACTTACAGCAATGTATTAAGGGTAAAGCAGGTGCAAACAATAGTTGATTCATCAGTTATTGGGATTTTTGGTATAGTAACGACAACATCACTTACAACATACAGCTGGTTTAATGGAACGAATAAATTTCCGTTGTTTCAGATTACTAACAGCGCGATCACTACATTAGCGGGTACTACATACGGAAAAATGGTAACAATAACGAACAGCCAGCCTGTCGGAATTTCTCAGATATCAACCGAAGTGCCTTCGGAATATATGTTAAATCAAAACTATCCAAATCCATTCAATCCCGGTACAAAAATATCGTTTGCGATACCGAAAGAAGGATTCGTGAACCTTACCATATTTGACAATCTTGGAAGGGAAGTGAAGAATCTTGTAAATGAGAAGTTAAATGCGGGTAAATACGAGACGAACTTTGACGCTTCGGGTTTGACATCGGGAATATACTTTTACCGTATATCTGCAGGGAATTTTGTCAGTGTAAAAAAGATGACATTAATAAAATAATAAAAGGATTGTAAAAACTCACCTTACAAAAAGTTTGGTGAGTTTTTGTTTTTGATTTTCTTTTTATTGCAGAATGTGAAACAGAAAAAGAATACAGATGAGAAATCTCGAGACTTGTTCAATTCTTATGAGCGTTGATTTTTTCAGTATCTGTATTTCTTTTCGGGCGGCGAGGAAAAATATTTTCTGATTTATTCCCTGAAGTTAAATGATTTCATAAAACAAACTTAACGCCTTTGTCGTTAATAACATAATAATCACCTTCTTCAAAATACAGAGCATTCATAAAACCGTTATCAGAATTTTGTTTGTGTTCAAGGTCAATAACAATTACCTTTAAGTTGTACATGTATTGAATTTTTTCAAAGATAGTATGTCCCAGAACAATTTTCTCTGCGTCGAAATGCGACAGAATGCTGTCTAACTGTTCATGTGAGACGGTGTTTTGAGCTATTCCTCTGTACCAAACAGGACTGCTTCTGCCAATAAAAACGTCTTCTTTTACTTCCTGTTTAGAAAGTCCCGAGTCAAGTCGTTTTCGAAATTCGCTGTTAATTTCATTGATAGTAAATTTTGAGAATGGAAATGAGCCTCCAATACCGCCATGAACAAACAAGGTATTTCCAATGAGTTCGATACAATTCTTACTTCTCAGCCATCTGCCAAGTTCTGTATTGACAGAATACCAATTTTCATAAGGGATTTTAACCGAATCGGCATTAACAAAGTATTTCTGTCTGAGATATCTGTAATCGCCGATTAAGTTCATAACATCGTGGTTACCCAAAATAAAATGTACTTTACCACCGGCACTTTCCGCTTCACTTTCAAGTTTGTAAATAAGCCAGAGGCATTCCGTAACGTTAAGTCCGCGGTCGAACATATCGCCGTTAATGACAAGATGGCCTGAACCGAAAATCCAGTTAAAATTACTGTCAATAACTCCCGCACCTTTTAAAATCATCCAAAAGCCGTTGAAGTTACCCTCTATATCAGAAATCATTAGCATTTTGGAAGGTATAGGATAAATATCATTTTCGTTTTTGATTTCACGTTTTAATTTAAAAGAGAAGCTTTGTTTAGTCTCATCCACGAAGCATGAAAGGGATTCTGTTTTTGAAATACTTTTAGTGTATGATTTGAAAATATTATCATGAGGTGTAATACCTGCAGCATAAGTTTTACCTTCTGAATAATAGACAATAGGACCATCGCTGCTAAATAAGGAATCCTTATAATGTGTGTTACTGACGCTTGCCGAAGCTGAATTAAGGATTAAAGTGAATATGAGTAAAAATATTTTCAAAGTAACTGTTCTTTTTGTATAATATAGACCTTTTGTGCATTTTATAAAATCAATTTAGTATTTAAAATCATATACATATTATCCTCAAAATCGACAAAAAACCCTTGACCATACAAGCCTAATTTGAGACTAATCTAAGTGCAAGGAGAGACCAATTAGAAACCAGCGTTCAGAAACCAGCGTTCAGAAACCAGTGAAAAACAAAAAATAAATAACCGGAAATCTGTAAAAAGTAAGAAGTAATCAGTTATAAGCGAAAAAAGCGAAAAGATTTAGAATATACACCTTTCATTATTAATCACAATAAAAATCAGAATTTGGACATGATAAAAATATTTAAAAATATTTTTAAAATTTTAAGTGATTAAAAACACAATAACTTATTTTAGAAAACAGCCATTTTGGGGGAGTAAAAAATTTTCTAAATGAGAATTTTCGTGTCCAAATTTTAAATTATTTTGTGATATATAATGGGAGGGTATACTTAAATATTAGGGTAAAGAATTCGGGTTTCGGATAATATTGTCCAGTAGTAAAAAAATAAGGGGGTGAAAAATAAGATTAGGAAAACAGCAATTTAAATAAGTTATAAATTTTGAAAAAGCTGCTGGAAGTAACGTTCAAAAAGATTATAAAAGTCATCAATGGAAAATAGGACGATAAATCTTAATCAAAGCTCGTCAAAACCCCGCTCGAAGAAATCAACCATTTCTTTGCATAGTTCCTTTTCGTCTGGACCATCGAACCTTAGTTCAAGTACAGCTCCTTCTTCCGCCGCAAGAGTCATTACTCCAATTATTGATTTGCCATTGACTTCAAATCCATCCCTTGAAAGGAAAAAATCTGCCTTGTACTTAGCGGCGATTCTGACGATAGTGGATGCGGGTCTTGTATGCATACCTGCTTTGTTGACAATTGTAACATTTTTTAATATCATCAGTACCTACGACGTTCTTTTTAATAACATATCGGAAAACCATTTAAGCATATTTTTAGCGTCTGATTCTTTTATGTGAGCAAGCTGTTCATTTGCCATTGTTGTATACTCTTCAACCTTTTTTTCAGCGGATTCGAGTACACCATATTTGATGTAAACATTTTTAACTTTCATGACTTCTTCCGAATTTTTAACGCCTTTATTCTCAATAACGTAAAGAAGAAGCTGTTTATCTCCTGTATCAACGGCACATTCAAGGGCTTTTAATAAGAGATAAGTTTTCTTTCCTTCGTAAAGGTCGCCCCCGATTTTTTTGCCGAATTTTTTCTCGTCGGCTATGATATCAAGCAGGTCGTCCTGAATCTGAAAAGCTAGTCCTGTATAGAGTGCATAGTACTTCAAAGCTTCAATTTCACTGCCGGAAGCATTCCCAATGAGAGCTCCGATTTCAGCGCAGCATTTTAAGAGCTCGGAAGTTTTTTTGTCAATCATCATGATGTAATCATCAATCCCAACCTTTTTTCTTAGTTCAAATTCTTTATCGAAGCTTTGTCCTTCGCATACTTCAATAATAGCTTCCGTGAATGATTTTGCGATTTCCTGAATTCTGTCGGATTTTGTTTTAAGGAGAGATTTATAAGCATAACCGAGCAAACCGTCACCTGCGAGTATAGCTGTATTACTATCCCATTTTTTATGGATAGTTTCCTTACCTCTGCGTGTATCAGCATTGTCCATTATGTCATCATGTACGAGCGTGAAGTTGTGAAGTATTTCTATAGCAGCCGCAGCATCGAGGGCATCTTCGGCTTTTCCTCCTACAGCTTCACAGCAAATAATTAACAGCATTGGTCGGATTCTTTTGCCGCCGCCGTCAAGAATGTATTTCATCGGTTCGTATATGCCGATTGGGGTTACTTTCGGGGTGAAAGTAACCAACTTGTTTTCAATCAGGTTTTTATAAAAGTCGTATCTCTCTTTAAAATTTGTCATTAATAACTTATTGTTTCATATGAAAATAGACAAAATAAAATCATAAAGAAGTGATAAACGATATGCGATAATCGATTCCTTAGTACACGACAAAAAGTAAGAGGAAACAAGAAAGATAGCTCCTGAAGTTAAGTTATTAATTTAAAAATTAATTAAATAACAAAAGGCGCTAAGAATGAATTACTATAAGAATTACCGAATAAATATGATATTTTCGGATAAAACCATACGTATCCGGAATGAAAACTGTGGATGAATATTGTATCGTAATAACCAATAAAGACAATACTGAAGCCCTTAAAATTTATCAGCAAAGATGGTCAATCGAGAATATGTTTGGAGCATTCAAAACGCGGGGATTCAATTTTGAGGATACACACTTACATCATTTATACAAGATTGAGAAATTAATATTTCTAATAAGCATAGCATATGTCTGGTCAATATTCACAACTTTATGGCTGGACTCGAAAATAAAAATACGAATTAATAAATATGGCAGAAAAACAATTGGTTATTTCAGAAGAGGTTTAGATTATTTGATTAATATGATACACCAAATACTTTCAGGAAACATACTTAACGATTACGTTCAAGTCTTTAAATTATTGTCGTGTACTTAGAAAAATTTTACGAAGTTGTTTTTTCACTTGAATATTACTTATAAAACCAAAAAGTTCTAACAAGCGCTTTTTCCTTTAAATCTAAAAGGAGTTAAAAATGGCATCAACCGCACAAACAGGTTTTGGCTCAAGATTGGAAAACTC